>CAZNND010000026.1:20537-48137 GCA_964574365.1 uncultured Limnohabitans sp. | reverse complement strand
CATTGAATTGCAGAATGTTCATGGCTTTTTTATTTGTTTAAGCCAAGTAAACGCCTAAAAACCAGACCAGAAAGCCTTTGACACAAGTTGACAGAATATTATTTGCCTACTTGTACGTAGGCGGATATTCATATTGTCAATACAAAAACGTCTAGAATTGGCAAGTTGGGTTAATGTTTTCTCCTAGCTTCACAGGTGAGTACTATTCGGGTTGATGTATCACACGTGTTAGGGAATATTGACGTGGGGAGGAAGAAAAAATAGGTGATTTAGATGATTACGCCTTTTCGTTCAAAGGCTAAATGGTCTCTAAATAATAGGAAAAGAAGGGATAGAATACTGCTTATCCAGAAGCTACATGTGTTTTGCCACGATTCAGAAAGGCTCAATGAAATGAGTTTGTTACTTGCTCGATTCAGAAGTTGGTGAAGTTATAAATCTCTCCCAAAGCCTCATAACACGCAAAGGAGATTTTATTCTTTGCGACCTAGCACCTTAGCCAGAATACCCTTCCGCCGAGGTCTGCGTCCTCACAGACCTCTTGGACGTTTACTCATTGCTTCCCTGCTTCTCCCGAAGCTGGTCATGGATTGAATCTCTAGCAATGCCTCATAAGACGCAATGGATTTTTTCCTGACTTCCGCAGTCTCTTCGAGTTTTTTTCATAACAATCTGATAAACAATAATATATAAAATTAATTTTTTGATTTTGGGTCTCCCAGATTGGAAGACAGGAAATATTTGACTCCTAAAAGGGTCTTGATTTGGGGTTAATAAGTTGTCCAACTGTATGACCACGGTATTGGTCGAACTTTTGAATAGCCCCCCGGTGAGGTAAGCCTGCGAGCCGAAACCGGGGGTAAATAAGAAGGATAAATGGTATAGACAACCCTGAAAGGGTTGAACTTTTGGGACATGGAATCCAATAAAACAGAACTTGTTCGACCCGCTTAGGGGTCGTGAAAACCAAAACTTTGTTTTTCGCTTTTACCATGGGTTGGGGTTCGCAAGCTCACCCAACAACCCATGGTTATTGAAAAGTTCGACCCCTAACGGGGTCTGAATCCCGATTTGATTGGACTTATTGTTTTGAAAAAAACATCCATTATTTCATTTTGGGTGTCCCCGCGCGGAAGTCAGGAGACGCAAAAGATTTTTTTCTTTGGGACTTAGCATCTTTGCGAGAAAAAAACTAAACCCCCGGAAACGAAATCCCCTTCACCCTTCGATACAGGTTCAGCGCATATTTATCCGTCATTCCCGAAATAAAATCCACTAAAGACCGAAGCAGGGGATAAGGGTTGACTTCGGCGCCCCAGCCCTTGAGGGGAAAATCTTCGGGGAGAAGTCTTAGGATGCTTTTGTCCTGTCCGGAGAAGAGTTCGGGCGCATAAAACTGATGGTACAGGGCCTGGGAAAAAACGGATAGCAAGCCCTCCAATACCTGAAATCCAGCAGCCTCCTTTTCTAGAACCAATTTGGAACGGTAAATCTTTTGGGTAGAAACTGCTGAAATTTCCGCCAGAGCCTTCGCTGAGGGAATCATCTCGGTCAGGGCTTTGTCAAAATTCCCTTTCCGCATGTTTTCTTCGTACTTCACTAAAACCCCAACTGCCTCCCGGATCAATTGTCCAATAGTCAGTGCCCGCAACACACCCAAATTCTGGCTTTGGCTCCGATCCTTCAGTTTGTCTTTGTCAAACTTGTCTCCTAAAATGGGTTTGAGTAGCTTGAGTGTTTCCTCAAAGCTGACCAAGCCCATCGTGCAGCCGTCTTCCAGGTCAATGATGCTATAACAAATGTCATCAGCCGCCTCCACCAAGAACGCCAAGGGATGCCTCACCCAGCAGTCTGAACTGATTTTCTCGATTCCCAAAACCTCGGCCATTTGCTCAAAATCCAGTAACTGACTGATGAAAAAGCCGTATTTTTTCTGGCTTTTGCGGGCAATATCCCGCTGCACTATCATGCTGGGTCGGGGATATTTGGTAAATGCCGCCAGGGTGGCATAGCTCAGTTTGAGCCCAAACTGCTTAGAAACCAACATCCGGAAGCCCTGTGCATTTCCCTCAAAATTGATCAGATCGCCCCATTGATCAATACGGACATGTTTTTCCCAAACTTTTCCTGAGGAATGGAGCCTGAAAAAATCCGATATGGCCTCCTCGCCTGCATGGCCAAAAGGGGGATTTCCGATGTCATGGGTTAGGGCTGCGGCAGCCACGATCGAACCAATACCTGATGAGGTAATTCCAAGCGTTTGGAGGTGAGGGTATTTTTCGAGAATAAATTCCCCGGCGGATTTTCCCAAAGACCTTCCCACACTGGAAACCTCGAGACTATGTGTCAGTCGGGTATGCACAAAAGCCTGTTCGGGTAGCGGAAAAACCTGGGTTTTGTCCTGGAGGTTGCGAAAGGGGGCGGAAAAAATGATCCGGTCATAGTCTATTTCAAACTCACTTCGGACAGTATCCGGTGTGGTGGATTTGAGGCCTTCCCCAAACCGTCCCGAAGCAAGCAGTCGTTCCCATTTCATCATACCCAAAAATACTAAGCCTTGGAGACTTCTTGTGGGTTTTTATGGAAGAATGTTGAGTTGAATTTTGAAATTATGGTTGAGGGATGATGCTTTTCGGCGGGCAGGTATCGGGAGGGTCACATGTTTATGGTTCAGGTGATTTTAGCGCGCCCTCCGACCCAGAATGGGTCGCATGTTTATAGAAAAAAGAATTAAAGCACAATCCAACGACCCCAAAGGGGTCGAATAATTAGTTAGCATAAGAAAAAATTAAAACCTAAATTAGATTTTTCGAGATCGGTTCATTCTTTTATGAACAAATTACAACGTTCTATTTTATTCTTTAACCTAAATCATAAATGCAATGGCAGGAACTTTTTCACAAATCTATATCCAAGTGGTATATGCCGTTAAGGGCAGAAACTCAATGATTTCACCAACTTGGGAAGAGGAATTATTCAAATACCTCACCGGAATCATCACGCACAAAGGACAGAAATTAATAACAATAAACGGCATGCCGGATCACATCCATCTTTTGATCGGAATGAAACCGAGTTGTTGTCTATCGGACTTGGTTAGGGAAACCAAAAAATCGTCGAATGAATGGATTAACAAAAAAGCCTTCATGAAAACCAAATTTAGATGGCAGGACGGATACGGTGCTTTCTCTTATTCCCATTCAAGTTTGGATTCCGTCATCAATTACATCCAAAAGCAAAAAGAACATCATCTAAAGAAGTCGTTCAAAGAGGTGTATTTAGAGTTTTTAAAAAAATTTGAAATTGACTTTAAAGATGAATACCTATTCGAATGGATAGATTGATTAAGAAAATGTACGACCCTTTCAGGGTCGATACCGGTCATGGCAAGAATTTTCTTCTATAAACATGAGATCCCTTCGGGATCAGGGTTAATATCCCATCATCCATTTAGAATTGGCGAAGCGATAAATGCATAATTGACATTTTACCCGATCCAAAAGCGCCAGTCCCGATGAGTTTTCAATTCCACCTTCGGCGGACAAGTATCGGGAGGGTCACATGTTTATAGAATGACGAATGTTTGCACCATCACGACGACCCCAAAGGGGTCGAATTATTTATTGAAAGCTTTACTCTATCCCGATTCCGATTCCCTCATCAAGACAGGCTCTACAGGGTCTTTCATCATTTTGGCAAGGTTTTCTTAATGTAAACCTGGGGCTGTTACAAAACGCTCCTTCGGAGCTGGCTATGGCTGAAAGACATACCTTGTTGTTGTATACTCGCACGGCGGAATAATGCTTCGAGCAGAAGCCTAGGAGTAGTTTGTAAAACTCCTTTCTATCTGGATGGGAAAGATATTGGGGTGTTTTACAAACTACACCCAGCTGAGGAATGGTCGAACAGCTGATATCGGGAGTGGAAAAGCCTATTAATACTAAGTTCAACCCTTTCAGGGTTGTAAAAACCAAATTTAAAACATCATTATCACCCCTGGTTTCGTTTCGCAGGCTCAACTTCACCGAGGGCTATTCAGAGGTTTGACCCCTTCGGGGTCTATCTTTCTATCATATTGGTAATTATATTAGGATGTTTTACAAACCACACCCAGCAGACGAATGGTTGGAAAGCTGAATAATGCATCGAGCAGGACTAGGAGTAGTTTGTAACTACTCCTTGATATCAAAAAAGATAAGTGATTTGAGCTTAGGTTTTCGCAGGCTTGTGTTGGTTTTGGTTTAAATTTAAGCCGTGAATCGATTTACGCTACAGTTTATTTTCTGTTCAACCCTGGTTTTAGGATCAGCTTGCGAAGGGTTGGACAATACACCCAAGGCTTTGGTCAATGTCCTGCTCGTGGATGCGCCGGCACGGTGGGATTCGGTTGTGGTGGAAATCCAAGGGGTGGAACTTGATTTTGTCCAAAGTGGAAGGCAAGGCGAAACACAAACCATCTGGTTGCCCTACGAACCGGCAAAAAAGACGATCAACCTCTCCCGTTTGGTAAATGGCACTGCACTAACTGTTTCCAGGAAAGAACTCCAGGTTGGGCAAATCACCGCAATTACACTCAAGTTGGGAAGTTCACACGCTCTTTTTCAGGGTGATAAGCGCTACGAGCTTACCTTGCCATCCGGAAAAACAGACTACACCCAAGATCTGAAAGTTGACTTGGATGCAGGAATTTCTTACGATTTGGTGGTGGATGTGGATCTGGAAAAATCGATTCAAGTGACCCAAACCTCTCCTCTTACCCTGTCATTTAATCCGTCCATCCTTGCCTATTCCGGAATCGGAAGGAGCGAGATGTCAGGTAGTGTTTTTCCCACGGAATTGAATCCCGCCATTTTTGCCATTTCAGGAAAAGATTCGATCAGCACCCATACGAATAGCAGTGGGTCATATTTGTTCCGCCTAAAGCCGGGAGTTTATACACTCTTCGTGGATCCAAAAGACAGCCGCTACGTTTCGGACACGCTTTTCAACGTGGAAGTAAAAGGCGATCAGCGAACTACCCTCGACAGAATCACCCTTAGCAAACGATGAATCATTTTCGCTATATGCGCCGGGCTTTGGAACTAGCCGAATGGGGTCGAGGCTACGTAAGCCCCAATCCGATGGTCGGCTGTGTGATCGTGCATGGAGAAAGAATAATCGGAGAAGGCTGGCATCGGGAATATGGTGGTCCCCATGCCGAAGTTCATGCCATTCAGGCTGTGGAAAATCCGGATTTACTTCCCGAAGTTACAGTGTATGTCACCCTCGAACCTTGCGCCCATTGGGGTAAAACACCCCCTTGCGCTAATCTTCTGGTGGAGAAAAAAGTCAAAAAGGTGGTAATTGCTGCGACAGATTCCAATCCACTGGTCGGTGGCAAAGGGATTGAAATCCTGAAAAATGCGGGCATCGAAGTGGAAACGGGAATGTTGGAAAAAGAAGCCCGTTGGCAGAACCGGCGCTTTTTCACCCAGATTGAAAGGCAAAGACCCTATGTCATCCTTAAATGGGCTCAGACTCAGGATGGCTTTGTGGCGCGGGAAAATTTCGACTCGAAATGGATCAGTGGTTCTCAAAGCCGTCAGTTGGTCCATAAGTGGAGGGCCGAGGAGGATGCGATTTTGGTCGGGAAAAATACCGCAGCCTACGATAATCCCCAGTTGGATGTGCGGGATTGGGTAGGAAAAAATCCGGTTCGGGTAGTGCAGGATTCCAAACTTAATCTCCTCATGGATTTGAATCTTTTTGACGGAAAAATTCCAACCCTCGTCTTCAATACTATTCAAAACCTATCCAAGAAAAACCTAGAGTGGATAAAGGTTTCCCAAATCACTCCTCAAGCTGTTTTGCAAGAACTTCATTCCCGAAAAATCCAAAGCCTGATTGTGGAAGGAGGAAGCCAAGTGCTCCACCAATTTATTGAAACCGGACTTTGGGACGAGGCTCGGGTATTTACCGCTCCGATAGCTTTCGAAATTGGAATTTCTGCCCCAACCTTGAACCAAAACCCATCAGAAACGCTTTCCATCGGCATAGACCGACTTGACATCTATTACCATGGCTGAAACTTTATTTCTCCCTCAAAATGCCTCTAAAGCGGAAACCTACGAGGCGCTTATCCCTCAAATCGAAGCCTTAATCTCTGGAGAAACTGACCTTTACGCAAACTTGGCCAATGTGGCTGCGGCACTTCGGGAGGCATTTGGCTTCTTTTGGGTGGGATTTTATTTGGTAAAAAATGAGCAGTTGGTGCTCGGACCGTTTCAGGGACCGATTGCTTGTACCCGGATTAATTTTGGAAAGGGAGTTTGCGGTACTGCCTGGAAGGAAAGAAAAACGCAGTTGGTGCCTGATGTGGAAGCTTTTCCGGGTCATATCGCCTGCAGTTTGGCTTCCAAGTCGGAGATTGTGGTGCCCGTTTTCAAGGGGGAGGACGTAGTGATGGTGCTCGATGTGGACAGTGACCGACTTGCTGATTTTGACGAAACCGACCAAAAGTATTTGGAGGAGCTGATGGGGGTTTTGGGGAAGGTGTTGGATTGAAAATCGTTGAAAAGTGGGTGGATTATTTCGTAGATCACAAGAACTTTGAGTTAGTAAAAATAAATACAAGATTGAAATGAAATTCCAAATTGAATCGAATCAAGCTGACAATCCCATCATTGAGGTAACTCAAGCAGTTCAACTTGTGGATTATGTTTTGGAATTAAAATTCAGTGACGGTAAAACAAACCGAGTGGATTTCAAGAAATTTCTGGAAGCAGCTTCCCATCCGGAGATCCGAAAATATCTTGATCCGAAAAATTTTGGCGAATTTGAATTAAAAGATGGGAATGTGATTTGGAACGATTACGAGTTGATCTTCCCCATAGGTGATTTGTATTCAGGGAAAATTAGGTAAGAAGAGCATTTATTTTCAGCTCAGCGTATATTTCTTTTTCCATAAACATTCCAATTCGACGTAAACTTTAAAATTTACGGCAGAATCAAAATCCTGGAAAAAATTAGTAAAAAAGGATATATCTGATTATGACTCAAACTGCTGTTTTTGAAGCGCTTACGAATTTTGTGGCAGAAAAATTGCCTGATGCTGAAGTTTTTCTTTTTGGTTCGAGGGCATCAGAAACTTCCAATTCGGATTCAGATTGGGATGTATTAGTCCTTTTAGATCAAGAAGAGGTAAGTAAAGAAACTGAAAAATCCATTATGGATGATTTTTATGAGTTGGAATTAAAAACGGGAAATGTAATTGCTCCTTTGATTTACAGCAAAGTGCTGTGGAATACAACTAGACCGATTATCAGACTTTACCAGAAAATCTCAGAGCAGGGAATTCGAATAAAATGAGTAGTTCAACGTATGAACTTGAAAATAGAGACAAAAAATGGTTTCCCGCAGACCTGACTTCCGTCAGGCAAGTTTTACGCAGAAAAAGACGCTGATATGCGCGGATTTTGGAATTTAACGATTCAATTTGATGGGACTTTTATTATTCAAGGCTTGGCATCAATTAAAATTTAAGGGGTTTAATTGGTCTTAAAAGGCTTCTTTGCAACATTGGTCTTTTTAAACACTTTTCTCTCAGAAAAAAATTTTTACCTGAACCTAGGCACCATCAATCGAACCCAAACAAAACTCCCTAAGCACTTCTAGGGTCTTCTCCGCGTCTTCGATCATCCCCATGTGGCCCACCCCTTCCAATTCGAAATAACAGGAAAAGACCTCTTTTTGGGCGCGACTAGCTTCGATTTTGACCGCGGTGTCTTCAACGCCTGCAATCATGAGTTTTGGTCCTGCAAAATTTCTCAACACCTCCACCCGATCTTTGCGGTCCCGCATGGCACCGGCAAAAGCGATCAAGCCATCCAAACTGGATCTTTTGGCATCATCAATTGCAGCCTGAATTTCACTTGCTAAGTCTTCTCTTCTGTTTTCCGGAAAAAGTGGAGGCACAAAGGATGTCACGAATTTTTCCGCCCCGTGTTTTTTCAAAAAAGTAATCGTTCGGTTCCTCATCCCCTTTTTATCCTCATCATCCGAAAAGGCCGTGGAATGAAATAGCCCCACTGCTTTGATCCGACTTCCCATCAATTCCAATAGGGCCAGAGCCACATAGCCCCCAAGGGAATGCCCAATCACTATTGGATTGTTGATGTGGGTTTCTTCCATCCATTCTTCCAGTTGCATGGCGACATCTTCCAAAGTGATCTGGTCTCCAAAGATGGGAGAATCTCCAAATCCAGGTAAGTCAGGACAAAGCACACGAAAATGAAAAGAAAGCTGCTCTGCGAAGGTATTCCACATGCGACCGCTTTCGCAGAACCCATGAAGCAAAACCAAAGGCTGCCCTGAGCCTTTTTCAAAAAAATGAATCATTTAAGAAAGTGATTTTAAGAAATGAGGATGTGCTCCGTCAGACTTTTTACAGTTGCTGCAATTCCTTCCGGATCAAATCCACACTCACGGTGCAATTCGATTTGTTCTCCATGCTCGATAATCGTATCAGGAATGCCCAAACGCTTCACTTGCGCCTGATAGCCATGATCAATCATCCATTCAATCACTGCCGAACCAAAGCCCCCCATCAGACAGCCATCTTCTACAGTGACGACTTTTTTAAACTTGGAAAACACCTCATGCAGCAAATCCCCATCCAAAGGCTTGACAAATCGCATGTCATAATGGGCAGGATTCAATCCCTCCTTTGCTAATTTTTCACAAGCCTCAACCGCATAGTTACCCATGTGCCCAAGCGTTAAGATGGCAACATATTCACCTTCTCGGATTATGCGTCCTTGACCTACCGGAATTTCTCTTAGCGGAGTCCGCCATTCTGGCATAACTCCATTTCCTCTAGGATATCGAATTGAGAAAGGTCCGCCATGGAGCGATCCGGTGTACATGAGATTTCGAAGCTCTTCTTCATTCATCGGCGACGCAACGACTAGGTTTGGTACGCATCTGAAGTAGGCAATGTCATAAGCCCCATGGTGGGTTGGGCCGTCAGCACCGGCGAATCCGGCACGATCCAGGCAAAAAACAACGGGCAAATTTTGTAAGCAAACATCATGAACCACCTGATCATAAGCCCTCTGCATGAAAGAAGAATATATATTACAAAAAGGCACTAAACCCTGAGTAGCCATACCTGCGGAAAAAGTTACCGCATGCTGCTCAGCGATTCCCACATCAAAAGCCCGGTCAGGCATGGCCTTCATCATGATGTTCATGGAAGAACCTGAAGGCATTGCAGGGGTAACTCCCATAATTCGTGAATCTTTTTCGGCAAGTTCTACCAAGGTATGACCAAATACATCCTGATATTTTGGCGCCTGAGGTGTGGCAGGAACTTTTTTGAAGATTTCACCGGTGACTTTATCAAAAGTTCCGGGGGCGTGCCAGGTGGTTTTGTTTCCACTTTCGGCAGGGCCGTATCCTTTTCCTTTAACGGTCACACAATGTAGGATTTTTGGCCCCGGAATATCTCTCATATCCTTGAGGATTTCGACCAAATGATCCACATCATGACCATCTACCGGACCAAAATATCTTAGATTAAGTGATTCAAAGAGGTTGCTTCGCTTAAGTACTGCTGACTTTATAGCTCCTTCAACTTTAGATATGATTTCCTGAGCGCTACTGCCAAACTTGCTCAATTTTCCCAAAATATTCCAAACCTCATCTTTTACTTTATTGTAGGTATGCGAGGTAGTAATATCGGTAAGGTAATCTTTTAGTGCCCCTACATTGGGGTCAATAGACATGCAATTGTCATTGAGAATGATAAGCAAATTGGTGCCGCTCACCCCCGCATGGTTCATCGCTTCAAAAGCCATCCCACCGGTCATGGATCCATCACCGATCACAGCGACGTGCTGTAGGTTGGTGCCTTTGTATTTAGAGGCCATAGCCATACCCAATGCTGCGGAAATCGAGGTGCTTGAATGTCCTACACCAAAGGTATCGTACTTGCTTTCTTTTCTTTTTGGAAAACCGGAAAGACCTCCATATACCCGGTTGGTGTGAAAATTATCCCTCCTTCCCGTCAGGATTTTATGGCCATAGGCCTGATGACCTACATCCCATACGAGCTGGTCTTTTGGGGTATTCAGCACATAGTGAAGGGCCACTGTCAGTTCAACCACACCTAAACTCGCTCCAAAATGACCCCCATAAACAGAGACATTATCCACAATAAACTGACGCAATTCATCACAGATCTGAACCAATTTATCCTTGGGGAATTTTTTCAAATCCTCTGGTGTCTGGATATTGGAAAGTAAGGGGCCTGGTGTAATCAACATATTAAAAAGGGTTGTGATTAGGGAAGGATAACTTTATACACGAAAGTTTGTTTTCAGCGAAGAATAAATACTTGAGGCATACTCCCAATAAATGTCACTTCTCCTTGAATCTGCTCTTATTTGAATATCTTTGGCTAGCAAGCGACAAAATTAACCCAATTAATCAAATATCCTGTGAGTTTTGAGATCAAATTACCCCTTTTTGAGGGGCCATTCGACCTGATGCTTTTCTTTATCGAAAGGGATGAATTGGATATTTATGACATTCCGATCTCGAAGATTACCAATGACTTCTTGGATTACGTACACCATTTAGAGAAAATAGAAATCGAGGTTGCCAGTGAATTTATTCTCTTTGCGGCGACGCTAATGAAAATCAAATCCAAAATGCTGCTACCAAGACCAGAGCTAAACGAAGCGGGGGAAGAGATTGATCCCCGCGAAGATTTGGTCAGAAATCTTTTGGAATACAAAAAGTACAAGTCCGTGTTGGAAGAGTTGTCCACAATGGAAGCAGATCGTATGGCAAAGGAAAAGAGGGGCAACCTTGCTAAGGAATTGCTGGAATTAAGTAAGTTGGATGACGTAGAGGCAGAACTCCAACATGTGGATTTATACAAACTGTTGAAAGTTTTTCAAAAATGCATGGCTCGTTTTGCAGTTAGATCAGAGGAAGCCAAGCATACGGTGATTCAATTTCCCTATTCCATTGAGCAACAAAAAGAATTTGTTTTGGAAAAAATCAGTTTTAAAATACCGGTACCCTTTACAGAGTTTATTGAGTACAAACCGGACAAAATATTTGTTATATATACCTTTCTGGCTATTCTCGAGCTTTTGCAGCTTTCCCTCGTGACTATTGTCATCGGTGAGGGATACAATAATTTTTGGGTAGAAAAAATCGAGCCAATTGCCGCCTAATCATGAAGTTGGATAACAAAAAAATCTTTCAAACGCTTAATCCCAATAAGGTCTGGGTTCCGGTGATCATCGGCTTGGCGATCGTTTTTGCCATGTTTTACTTGGATCCCAATTTAACTTCGGACAATCTCAAGGTGGTTGTCGATGTAGCCCCTTGGTATATTTTATTGGCTATTTTGGTTATTTTTTTTAGGGATTTTGGCTATATCTATCGGATTAGGGAGATCACCGGTCGCCAACTAACTTGGACTCGTTCCCTTTATGTCATTATCATTTGGGAATTTGCTTCGGCTGTAACCCCCTCTGTAGTGGGCGGTACAGCGGTGGCCATGTTTATCCTCAACAAAGAAGGAATTAAAATGGGAAAGGCGATCGCCTATGTGATGGTGACTGCTATTTTGGACAATCTTTTTTTCGTAATCGGAGCCCCGATTATCCTCTACTTTGCAAAGGGAAATATTTTTCCTGACAACAAGCTTTTGGAATCACAACTGGGAAACAGTCTTCAGGCTATTTTTTGGATTAGTTACACCCTTTATGCGGCGTACAGTTTGGTGATGGCGGCAGCCCTTTTTTATCGGCCCAGAGTATTCAAATGGATATTGATCAAGATCTTTTCGATTAAATTTCTTCGCAAATGGAAACATGATGCCCAAGAATATGGCAATCAGATCATTGAAGCTTCCCGTGAGCTTTCGGGAAAAAAAATTAAGTATTGGCTCCCAATAATTGGAGCGACCATTTTTATTTGGTCATCCCGCTACCTGATGCTCAATGCCTTGATTTCCGCATTTGTCCCATTGGACTTGTTGGACCATGTGATCGTTTTTGCCCGTCAAGTAATCATGTGGATAGTGATGATGATTTCTCCCACTCCGGGAAGCAGTGGCACCGCAGAGTTTTTCTATGGGCAGTTTTTCTCTCAGTTTTTGGGGCAATATACCTTCGTTACCAGCATCATTTGGAGGTTGCTTTCGTACTACCCTTACCTCATCTTGGGAGCCATATTCCTCCCTAGATGGATTCGTCAGGTGTTTTTCAAGAAAAAAATCGAAGTTTAAATCATGCTTTTGCCACTTTCGCCGGCTCATATTCAACAGCTTACAGATGGGAAATCCAAAGGGAAAGTTCATGACAACCTGCTCACTCAAATCAGCATTGATTCCAGGCAAATTATCCATCCGGAGCAAACACTCTTTGTAGCCCTCAAAGGAGCAAAGGCAGATGGCGCACAATTTATCCCAAGTTTACTTGGGGAAGGGCTTAGGGTTTTTCTAGTCCATGAAAACACCTATTTGCCAGATGAATGGCTTGATGAGGGCTTATTTATCCAGGTAAACGACACCCGACTTGCCTTACAGCAAATCGCCGAATTTCAGCGAAAAAGCTACTCCAAGCCAGTCGTGGGAATCACGGGTAGCAACGGAAAAACCATCATCAAAGAATGGCTGGGACAGGTGCTCGGTCAGCGCTTCACGGTAGCCAAAAGCCCCAAAAGCTATAATTCTCAAGTAGGCGTGCCTTTATCAATTTTTGGTATTCAGGCTTACCATCAGTTGGCTATCCTGGAAGCAGGGGTTTCCAAACCTGGTGATATGGATACCTTGGCAAAAATGATTCAACCCGATTTAGGGATTTTTACCAATATCGGCTCGGCACATCAAGAAGGATTTTCAGGAATTCAAGAAAAAATCAGGGAAAAACTTAAGCTCTTTCAAGAAGCCAAGCTCTTGATATTCTGTAAGAATCAGGAATTTCTTAGCCATGAAATCGAACGTGTAATAGCTCCTGACAGAAGGATTTCCTGGTCAAAAAATCCCGGTGCTGATTTCACCGTTTCCTACAAAAGCCAAGAAGGGAAAACAAGGATACTCCTCCTGAAAAATGACTTGAGCACGCTGACCTTCCACGTTCCTTTTACCGATTTGGCTTCATTGGAAAACGTCACCCACGTGATTGTAGCCTCCTTGACTTTGGGAGAAGATCTATCGGCCATTCAGGATGGACTTGATCATCTGAAACCGGTGGACATGCGATTGACGCTCAAGCCCGGAGTCAACGATTCCCTGATCATTGATGATACCTACAACAATGACCTCGCAGGACTAAAGGTAGCTTTGGAATTTCTCAGTCAGCAGCGACCCAAGCGATCTAAAATCCTGATTATTTCCGATCTGCTTCAGCAAGGCCTTCCCGAAAAAATCTATTCTCAGGTAGGTGAATTGATCGAATCGTATGGAATTGACCGGCTATTTATTGTGGGTACTGAGATCAAAAGGCTGGAAATGCTTTTTCCCAGCAAAACACAAGCCTTTGCTTCTACAGAGGAGCTTCTCCAGAACCTGGATCGGGAGAGTTTTCAAAATGATCTTATTCTCATCACTGGTGCCCGTTCCTTTGCCTTTGAAAAAATCGTCAACCGACTTCAGCAGCGAATTCACGGTACTACGCTGGAAATCAATTTGAATTCATTAACGCACAATTTTAATTTTTACAAAAAACAAATCAAACCGGGCACCAAAGTCATGGTCATGGTTAAAGCATTTGCTTATGGTGGAGGTGCGGCGGAAATCGCCAACCACCTCCAAACGATGGGTGCGGATTACCTAGCCGTAGCATTTTCAGACGAAGGCGTGGCTTTGAGGAAGCAGGGAATTCGCCTGCCAATTATGGTGCTGAATCCGGTGGAGGAATCGTTTGATTTGCTTCGTGAATACCAGCTTGAACCTGTGGTATTCAGCCCAGAATTTTTCAAAAAGATAGGTCAATATGCCAGAAATCAGGGAATTCAGCTGTCTATTCATCTGGATTTAGACACAGGCATGCACCGGCTGGGCTTTGAGGAAAAACATCTGGATAAATTGAAAAAGCTGATTCATGAATTTCCCGAACTGAAGATTGCGAGCCTCTACACTCATTTGGTAGGCGCTGATGAAGAAGTTCATCATGAGTTTTCCATTCGGCAGCTTGATCAGTTTATGGCTATGAAAACCAAGATTGAGGCTCTTTTGAACTACAAGCCCCTGATTCATGCCTTGAATTCGGCTGGAATCGTACGGTATCCTGACTATCAAATGGACATGGTTCGATTGGGCATTGGTCTTTACGGAGTGGAAGTGACGGGAAAGCACGATGCATCCCTTAAGCCAGTTAGCACCCTAAAAACAACCATTTCACAGGTCAAAGAGCTACCTGCAGGGGCTACTGTGGGCTATTCCAGGAAAGGAATTTTACCAAATGGAGGCAAAATTGCCACCCTCGCTATTGGATATGCGGATGGCTATGACCGGAGATTTTCCCAGGGCAAAGGCTATGTGTTGATTCAGGGTAAAAAAGCACCTGTCATCGGAAATGTTTGTATGGATATGGTCATGGTGGATGTGAGTGATTTTGAAGAAATTCAAGCGGGTGATGAAGCTATCATTTACGGGGAGCAAATTTCACTAAAGGAACTTGCTGATCGAATTGGCACTATTCCTTATGAATTGTTGACGAATATCAGCACCCGGGTGAAACGAGTGTATTATTTAGATTAGTAGGTTTACTTTTTTTAATTTTGAATATGCGGCTAAGTAAAAAAAACCTCGCCCACGTGGTTTTTGATTCCAATGATCGGGCTTCGAAAACCTTTGATATTGCTTTGTTGTGGATAATTCTTGCTTCCATAACTGTGGCAATACTCGATTCTGTGCAACAGCTCAAGGAGGATTATGGGAGACTTTTTTATTTCCTTGAACTTGCTTTTACTTTTTTATTCACCATTGAATACTTGTTGCGGGTTTGGCTAACCAGCAAAACGCTGAAGTATGTGACGAGCTTCTATGGCATAATTGATCTCCTGGCGATTCTTCCTGTTTATTTGAGTTTTTTTATCGCCAATACCCAGCTGCTTTCCGTGATTCGTGCGCTGAGGCTGTTGCGGGTGATTCGGATTCTGAAGTTGGGAAGATATTTGGCAGAGGCAGAGTTTTTAAGGGAATCGATCAAGGCAAGTGCGGCAAAAATTCAGATTTTTCTTTTCACCGTGCTTACGTTAGTGCTGATTACCGGGACAATGATGTTTGTGATTGAAGGTCCGGAAAGTGGATTTACCAGTATTCCAGTGAGTATGTATTGGGCTATCGTAACCCTGACTACGGTGGGATTTGGCGACATTACCCCCTCCACACCCTTGGGGCAGTTTATGGCTTCGCTGATCATGCTTCTCGGATATGCGATCATTGCCGTGCCAACTGGGATTGTCAGTTCGGAAATGGCCCGAAGGAAAAAGCCAGAGCATTTTGAAAAGCTAAGAACCTGTACCCATTGTGGTTTTGAGCGAATAGAGGAAAGTGATTCTTTTTGCCGTAAGTGCGGAAATTCAGTGGATTAGGGGAGGATTTTTTTCCATCCAATCTGCTGTGCAGAATAAATACTTCCCCTCCCGCTAAAAATAAAAGCTATCAAACAGGCAATCCCTAAATAAATCCCGGCTTCATAGCCAAAAAGTTCCATCCCCATAAGGGTACAAGCTAAGGGAGTATTCGTCGCTCCGGAAAATACCCCCACAAATCCACATCCAGCCAGCAAGGCCAAAGGCAAGGGAATCCAAGCGGATAGTGCATTGCCCAAGGTTGCCCCTGTGAAAAAAAGCGGAGTCACCTCTCCCCCTTTGAATCCCGAACCCAGAGTTAATCCCGTCAATCCTGTTTTTGCCAAAAAATCATACCAAGGTAAAGGAGTCTCAAAAGCCTCCAAGATCCTCGGTATTCCCAAACCGATATAGGTATATGCGCCAGTAAAATAGACGATTACTGCAACCAAAATCCCACCAATCACCGGTCTTAATGGTGGATAAGCAATAGTTTTTTGGAAAACACCGCTTATAAAATGTCCTGTCTCTGCAAATAGCCGAGCTACCAAACCAAAGGCTATCCCTGCTGGAATAATCCAAAGGAGATTTAACAGGGTGTAAGGGGCAATATCAGGTATGGTATAATACGTATGTCCTATCCCCCAACCCAATTCGCATACCCAATGGGCCACAAAAGCCGCCCAAAAGGCAGGGAAAATAGATTTTAGTCGAAATTTTCGATTGAGCATCCATTCTAGAGAGAAGACAGCACCTGCCAGGGGCGTCCCAAATACGGAAGCAAAACCCCCTGCTACCCCGCAGATGATAATGATCCTTCTTTGCTCAGCATCGAGAGATAGCCACTTGGTCAATTGGTCGGCAAGTGATCCTCCCATTTGCACGGCCGTTCCTTCACGACCAGCCGAACCCCCAAAAAGATGGGTGAAAATTGTCCCCAAAAAGACCAAAGGAGCCATTCGTAAAGGAATGGGTTGCTGGTTTTGGTACAATTCCTCGAGCAGAAGATTGTTGCCTTTGACAGCTTTGGCACCATAGTGGTGATAGACATAGCCGATTCCGAATCCGGCTAAAGGTAAAACTGCCAAAAGCCACAGGTGTGTATCTCTAAAATCGGTAGCCCAAGCAAGTAAAGCCAAAAATAAAGCAGAAGAAGAACCGGCTAAAATGCCCACCAAGGCGCCTAAACCGAACCAAATCAAAAGATATCTTACCAAGGGAATCAAAATTTGAAGCTTTAAGTTGGCAAAAAGAATGGACGGAGTCCAAGGAAAGGAAATAAAAATCTAAAAGCAAACGATCATCCAAGTGACCGTTCAGTTGTGATAAAACCGAACGGGTTAACCAAAGACAGAATTTTGGGTTAAGTAACAATAAAAATTGTGTATGCAGAATATTCTCATTACAGGAGGTTCAGGATTGGTCGGACAGCGGATTACCACTCTGCTGGAAAAGAAAGGGTATGAGGTAGCCTGGCTTAGCCGGAGTCCTCAAGGCAGAAAAACCTTTCTTTGGAATGTGGAAAAAGGGGAAATCGATTCAGAAGCCATGGAGTGGGCCGATGCAGTGATTCATCTGGCCGGAGCCGGAGTGGCTGAAAA
Organism: uncultured Limnohabitans sp.; assembly: GCA_964574365.1. Classification (GTDB taxonomy): domain Bacteria; phylum Bacteroidota; class Bacteroidia; order Cytophagales; family Cyclobacteriaceae; genus Algoriphagus. The sequence continues at coordinate 30,960 of CAZNND010000026.1, read as the reverse complement.
AAGATGGACACTTGAGCGGAAAAAACTGATACTGGAATCCCGAGCCCAGAGTACACAAGTTCTTTTCTCTGCTATTGAAAAAGCAGATAATAAGCCAAGTACCTTTATTTCTGCCTCTGCAGTAGGTTATTATGGGTTCAATACGGGTACTGCTTTGGTAGATGAAAATAGTCCTGCCGGGAATGATTTTTTGGCTGAGGTAGTAATTGCCTGGGAAAACGAGGTAAAAAAAATGGAATCTCTACAGGTAAGGACTGTCTTGCTCCGAATTGGAATCGTATTGGATGCCGAAGGAGGAGCCTTGGGGGAAATGCTCAAACCACCCCTTGCAGCGCCATTGGGTTCAGGGGATCAGTGGATGAGCTGGATACACATCGAGGATTTGGCCCGAATGTTTGTGTTTGCTTTGGAAAAAACCACCCTCCAAGGGTCCTTCAATGCCGTGGGTCCCAGTCCGGCAACCAATCAGCAGCTGACTAAGGAAGCTGCTATCGCAAAAAGAAAACCGTATGTGGGAATCGGGGTACCGGCATTTGCCCTGAAATTGGTTTTGGGAGAAATGTCGGCTATGGTATTGGGAGGTAATCGGGTTTCCAGCCAGAAGATTCAAAAAGCTGGTTTTGAATTTGAGTTTCCAGAGTTGAAAAATGCCTTGAAGAACTTGTTTTCTGAGTAAATGGGATTAGCTAGGTTTGAGTAAAATTAAATTTGGCGACTTGACTACCTTTATCTACTCCAATTCATGAGTTTAATTTTCGATTGGGCTTCCAAAACCAGAAGTATTGGGTCACCAAGAGGAATGAGTTTATGAAAAGAAGCTCAAACCAAGTCTTGGCTTGCCATGCAACTGAAAAATCAAATCTCAGGGTTGGGTAAACATTGGCTTGGACAAAAAGAAAGTGTCCAACCGAATAGCTCAAGATAAAAATCCAGGTGGTTTTTGCTTTCAAATAGATTTTAAAATTTTTCATCCCTATTTTTTAGGTAAATTATATACAATTTTCAGTTCAGTCTAAGAAGCTATTCCTTCTTTTTACCCCCTTTCAATATGCTTTTTTAATCTCCTGCCAGATTTTTCTTCATTTGCTTAACGTCTTCAGCGGGAGGCAAATTTTCCGGAACAATCCCCCGTTGGGTAAGCATGTCTCTTACCGCCGGGTTGTTGTCAATGTGTTCCTTTTCGATCGTGTTTTGACCATGCAAATCCTTAGTTTGTACATTTAGTCCGGTCATCTCAGTTGCTAAATCTTTGGCCTTGATACTAATCGTAGGTAATAAATCAGCGAGCGGGCGGCTTTCGGGTACTCCTAACTTTTCTTTTTCAGCTATTGTGTGGATAGGCGGAAAAGCGCTTGGTCGCCTTTGCTACGAATCAGGGCAAAACCCTGACTGTCCACGCCTCTTTCATACAAAATCCCGGAGAGTTGTTTTTCGGTTTTGCTCAGTTTTTCACGCGCTTTTACCCGCTCATAGGCCAATAAGCGCTGTTCGACCAACTCTGCTCTACGTGTTTGAACAGCAAAGTAATTTTGGGCAAAGGCGATTTCTTCCTTTCGACTATCTCCATTTTGGGCAATCAGGTAACAGGCATATCGGGTCAAAAGGATGTCATCGATTTCTTTTTCCGCTCCAGAACCGATTTTGACCATTTTCCTGAGGTCAGGAAAATGGTATGATATTTCCTCACCTGCATGTTGGCAGGCTTCCTTGGCTTTTTGGATTACCTTTTCAAAGTTTTCCCATTTGCTATAGCCCAACAGTTTCTGCAACTCGCGGCCACTCTAGCACTCCACTCCTTCCAATTCAGCAGCAGCGGCTTCAAATTGGGAAAACAGTTTTTTAATTTCTTCAGATTTTATAGTTATAAAAGTTACGTTTGAAAAATTGGATATAAATCCAGCTTCAGTTGAACAACCTAAATTTACTCAAATCCGCCGGAATCTGCTTTTTTTCGTTTTACTTCCTTTTAATACAAATTGTCCCTCAATTCTTCGTGTTTGAACACCAGAGTAATTTTGGGTAAAGGCGATTTCCTCCTTTCGACTATCCCCATTTTGGTCAACCAGGTAACAAGCATACCGTGTCAAAAGGATATCATCGATTTCTATTTCAGCTCCTTTTGGCATTATGATCGTTTTCCTGATATCAGGAAAATGATAGGCAATTTGTTCACCGGCATGTTGGAAGGCTTCCTTGGCTTTTTGGACAAAAAATCCCCCTAAGCCCCCTTTTAAAAGGGGGAACCGTTCCAATGGCAATTTGCAATTAATAATTCCTCCCATTCATGATTTATTCATTCATGTCAGACTTAATACCTATATAACTACTCTCCAGATTATGGAAAATTAGAATTTATAGACCTCAATAGGATAACCTAAACCGACCCAAATCCGCCGGAATCTGCTTCTTTCGCTTGAATTCTTTTTGATACAAATAGTCCCCTAATTCTGCAAAAAAAGGCAAGCCGATTTCCTCGGTCTCATACTTGTCATCATTGAGAATTTGATCCTCGTTGACATAGACTACTGCGGAAACAAAAAATTCCACACCCGATTCAAAATCCACAAAATACGTCCCGTCAATCAGAAAGCCATAGGACCAACCGGTCTTGTTGAAGATCCTGAACCGGGAAGGGATGGGATTTTTATCGGCTCCAAACTTGAAAAATTTGGAATAGCTGTCGTAGTACTCGGTGGAATCGTACTTAGGATAATCGCTTTCCCGAGGTAACATACTCATGTATTTCAATACAAAATCCAGGTGTTCCTCATTCAGGTTAAACCGCTCAATGCCCACAAAAGCTTCCGGGAAAACAATCCGCTTGACCACTCCATGAAAATCTGAAAGCGCAAACTTGTTTTTGTAGGAAAAATCCATTCCTCCGGGAATCAGGGAATCATTTCGGTAAAAAGCTTTACCAATTTTTGGACTTCTGGGAACCACATAGGCACTGTCAGAATGCCTGGCAGGAAGTTCCAGAAGTGTTTTTCCAGAGTTATCCTCAAATCTAATTGGATTGAAGTGCCGGTTTTCCTCTGCTGAAATTGGGAAGCTTAGCCGCTGGGTGATGACGGTATTCAACAAGCCTTTTTCTTGTAGCTTTTGATTGATGTAATCCATGCCCACCAACTCATACAGTCGATTGGACGCATCATTGTCAGACACCAACAGTATTTTCTTGATGTAATGCCCAATACTTGGAAGGCCGTCTTGAGAAGTTGAGTCTCTAAAGGCAGCTAGTTGTGAAGGCCTTACCGAATCGGTAAGCATGGTAGTTTTTAAGTTTAATCCCTCAATTGATTGTTCCTCGAGCCATTCCAGAGCGAGCAGGGCAATCGGCAACTTCACCGTGGAAGCAGGATAGAAATAGTGGGTGTCGTTCAGGTTAAAAGAATAATCCGTGAAAAGCGGATTCCCGTGTTCGTTTCGGTCTATTTGGGTGTAAAGGATTTGCACCTGAAACTTAGAAGTGTCAGCAAGTACCTTTTTTAATGTCGGGTAGTCTTCCAAGCCCTCCTGAAAAAGAACCGGTTCTTTGGTCTGGCAGGCAAGTATGGAAAAACAAAGGGCGAGGATGTAAACTAGCTTTTTCATGATTTACTGGAGAGGTGATGCAGTGCTTCACTTAAGCACATCAAGTTCCAAAGGGAGTGAAAGCCTGACAATACTATTCGACTGATCCGTGGGCTATTTGGGGTAGGATACGAAAAGGAAGAGGTAATAAACCCCATTTTTTCCAATTTATCTGACCAAGTTGGGTCATGTAGTATAAAAACCGGAAATTTTGCCGAGCCTGAAACTGTGGATAAGTCATGGATTTCGTAATTGAAAATGATGGAAAATTCCTTGATTAGCTTACTTCGGATCTTGTAGATAGACTGAGTTTCGAGAAAGGCCTTAAGATTTGCCGGTGAAGGAGGAGAAGCGCCTGCAAAAATAGCCTGCGCTTTGATTTGCTCGATAAGTTCTGTTTTTCCAAGAATAATCCCTGCAGGCATCGCCAATCCTTTGCCCAAAGAACCTGATACCAATAGATTGACATTGGGAAATAGGTTTTGCGAATAGGTTCCGAAAAAACTTTCGCCCAATACCCCGAAGGCATGACTGTCATCGATCAAGAGCGTGACCTCATGTTTTTTGGCCAGCTCTCCTACCCACGCATAGTCATGAACCTCGGCACGAAGTGGATCTACTGCATTTCCGAGAATTAAAATTTTTCGGGAAGTCAACTGTTCGGCCTGTTCCAGACACTGATTTTTCCATTGGTTAAAATTCAATTTAGAATCAGGTGTTAAAGTCGGAGGAAGAATGGCCGGGTGGGTATCAGGAGCTGCCCAGCATACATTGGAGAGGGGATACAGAAACTGACTGGCTACTATCCCAGACAAGTATCCCGAACTGAAAAGAGCAGCATCCTCGGCCTTGGCTTTTTTCGCAAAAAACCGCTCAAACTGTTCATAAACCTTCAATCGAACATTGTTAATACGACTCAATCCATGATTGGAACCATAACGTCGGATGCATTCAATCAAAACAGCCTGATAATCGGCACTTTCGCCTATTCCTAAATAAGAGGTTCCACTGAATAATAGGTGACTTTTACTCCCGACCTTCACAGTCGCTCCAATTCGCCGGTCAAGGTTTAGCTGATTCACTGCTTTTTATTTGGCGAAAATCTGAGACTTATCCTTAAATGCTTTGAATTCTAGTGCATTCCCACAAGGGTCAAAGAAAAACATGGTGGCTTGTTCACCAACCTCACCGGCGAACCTTACGTAAGGTTCAATGACAAATTCGATTCCATTGGTTCTAAGCCGATCTGCCAAGGTGTAAAACTCTTCCCATTCGAGGATAGCTCCAAAATGTCGCAAGGGAACTTGTTTGTTGTCCACCGTGGTGAGTGCTTTGGATCCCAATTCTTCCGGTTTGATGTGTGCTGAAAGCTGATGTCCGAAAAAGTTGAAATCGATCCAGCGCTCCGTGCTACGGCCGATTTCACAACCCAACAGTTCGCCATAGAATGAGCGTGTTTCCTCGATGTCCCGAATAGGAAAAGCCATGTGAAAAGGTTTAATGTCACCCATATTGATTAGTTTCGTAAATAATTTTTTTGAAGGACTCAGGTAATTTTTAAACCCTAAATATATGTCAAAAAAGAAAAAAGTTTCATTGGTATTGAGTAGCGGTGGAGCGAGGGGTTTGGCGCATGTGGGAGTGATTGAAGAATTGGAAAAGCGGGGCTATGAGATTGGGGAGGTCGCCGGCTGTTCAGCCGGGGCTCTTGTCGGAGGGATGTATTCTTCCGGGAAGCTCCCTGAATTCAAGGAATGGATCTGTAATTTGGACCGAGTGGATGTGTTTTCCCTGATGGATTTTACCTTTTCCAGCCGGGGATTCATCAAAGGAGAAAAAGTGTACAATGCCTTGAAAAAAGTGGTGCCGGATCGTCCTATCGAGGAGCTGCTGCTGCCATTTTCCTGCAATGCCGTTGAGGTAAGCTCCGGGAAAGAATACATTTTCAAAAAAGGAAGTTTGTATCGGGCTATGCGGGCTTCAGGAAGTATTCCCTCGGTATTTTTACCTGCCAAAATTGACAGAAACCAGTTTATCGACGGAGGAGTACTGAATCCGGTACCCATTTCCCTTTTATCAGATCCTGTCAATACGCTGGTGGTGGTTGTCGATGTCAATGGATTGGAAAGCGAATTTATCGCTCCCCCCAAAAAAGACGAATCCGGAAAGCAATTCATTTCCTTGCCCAGTTGGCTGAAAGACTATCAGTCTAAAATGCGGCAGTTTTTTCCCGAGGAAAAGAAATCAGAATCTAAAACCACTTACACTTCTCTGGACCTGGTCACTCGTTCTTTCGACCTGCTTCAAGATCGCTTTTGCGAATTGCTTTTGGAAAAGTATCCGGTGGATGTAAAAATCAAGATTTCAAGAAAACAGGCTGGTACCTTGGAATTTCACCGCTCGGCGGAAATGATTGAAATTGGTCGAATGAAAGCGAAGCAGGCACTGGATCAGCTGGAATATGGAAATCAATGAGCTGAATCGACTTTTAGGCAATGTGGACATATACCTTTTGGATCAAATCCTAAAAGGCAGATTTTCCAAGGAAATGAAAATCTTGGATGCAGGATGTGGGGAGGGAAGAAATGCGGTTTACTTTATCCAAAAGGACTACCCGATTTTCGGTATCGATCCGAATGAGCTGGCTATTCAATACTGTCGGTATTTGGCTAAGAGTTTGAATCCGGAGTTTGATGCCCTTCGGTTTCAGGTCGGTTGCCTGGAAGCAATCCCCTTTCACACCGAAGCCTTCAATGCGGTCATCTGCTCGGCAGTATTTCACTTTGCAGAAAATGTGGATAACTTCTGGCAAATGATTTATGAAATCCACCGAGTGCTGAAACCGGGAGGTGTTTTCTGGTTTCGGATGACGACAGCTTTTGGAGGAATTTTGGAGCAAAGCCAAGAGCTGGGAAATGGAAAATACCTGCTTCCGGACGGTTCAGAACGGTTTTTGTTCCTGCCAGCGTATGTGGATAAATTGGAGACTATTGGATTCCAATTTTTGGAACCCCTAAAAACCGTCCTAATCCCAGGTCAACGGGAAATGGGAGTGTTTCTGATTGAAAAACGGGTTCAATGACCAATTGTCAAACTCAATGATCAATTGTCAAACTCAATGATCAATGATCAATTGTCAAACTCAATGATTAAACTCAATGATCAATGATCAAACTCAATGATCAATGATCAATGATCAAATTTCAAATGATAAAGGAGTGCTTCATTTGTTTCTTGCCTCTTGATACTAGATACCTTTTTCTTGTCTCTAGTCTCTAGTCTCTTGCCTCTAGTTTCTTGATACTTGCTTCTAGATACTTGATACCTTTGTCTTGCCTCTTTTCTCTAGCTTCTAGCCTCTATCTATGACTCTCCAATACGCCCTCGAACTCATTGGTACTTTTGTCTTCGCCATTTCTGGTGCTTTGGCCATCAGGGAAAAAGAACATGATTTGTTTGGTGCCGGCTTTACGGGATTTATTACGGCGATCGGTGGAGGAACGCTCCGGGATATTTTATTGGACAGCTATCCTTTGGTCTGGATTGGGGATATCCATTTTTTGTATGCAATTCTGCTGGGGATTTTGGCAGCCTTTATTTTCCCTGATTTTCTAAGCAGGCTTCGGAAAACGTTCTTTCTGTTTGACACCATCGGAATCGGTTTTTTCACCGTTTTGGGTGTTGAAAAAGCGCTAAGCCTGGGGGTAAGGCCTGAGATTGCCGCTATTATGGGGATGTTTACCGCAGTGATGGGCGGAGTAATCCGGGATACGCTGACCAATGAAATTCCTATTCTTTTCCGAAAAGAAATCTATGCATCCGCCTGCCTTGCTGGAGCGGTGATTTATCTTTTAATGGACTATTTGGGGCTGGATCGAAATTACAACCTGCTGATTTCGATGAGTGTGATCATTTCCATCCGCCTCATTGCTATGAAATACAAGCTCAGCCTCCCGAGGTTGGATTAATTTGGGAATGAGTGAAAAATTGAAAAAGGTAGCCTTGGTAGTTTAATTTCTCATGTATTTTTTCCCAAACTCCTCGTTTTCCTTGCGAAGAAGTAGATGACTTAGGCATTGTGCTTGAATGAATCAAAAGGTAAAATCCATCACCGCAAAGCCTAATTCATCCTCCACATTGACATAGGACCAGAGTTTGCCGTCTTTGAAAAATGCCCATTCTGGCTGGGAAGGAAGTTGATCGACCTTGGATTCTCCGATCAAATTCATTTCCTCGTCAAAGGCTAGCAAAAAAACTTCACTTTTGGACGGAAGCTCTAGATTGGAATTTAGCTTAGTAATCGAAGCAAATCGGAAGTAAATTCCATGGTCTTGGTTCCACAACAAATCCCCGAAGAAAACTTGAGCCTGAGCTGTTTTAATCGCTTCGTCAAAGGACTCTTTGGTTGAAAATTCACTCACATCAGGAACCGCTGCCTGTGTGTGAACCAACTTTGGCTTGTATGTTTTGAGTTGGAGGGAGTCACTTTCCAAGTCATAGGTGTAAACGCTGCTCGTCCCGGAAGAATAGGCAATCACTTGGTTTTCTTGCATTTTCAAATTAAGGCTGGCAAAACCGGCGGCGCTGTAAGAGTTCCCTTTTCGAAATACCAGGGTAAACTTTGTTAAAAACCCAAAATCCGGAAGTGCAATCAACCTCGCTTGTGATGCAGCATTTTTCCATACGGCCAAACGAACCTGCGCCAGTTGAGGGTCATTAGGGAGTGAAACATACCATTGCCTCCGATCGTCTGCCTGAAATCCGCTTACTAGGCTATATGCTTCTTCATCGGTCAACTCCGAAAATTTATCTTTCCCAAAAGGAATTTGGCTTACTTTCAGACCAGAAGAGTCATAGACTCCGAAATTCCTGGGGTCAAGAATCAATAAGCGGTTTTCGTTTAGCAACTGGAAACTATACACAAAATTTGGGATAGCATTAGGCCCCTCTTTTTCAAACAGAATCTTTTTGATCAGTTTTTTCTCTTCCAAATCGAAGACAGCCAACTCACCCGAGTTTCGATTCATAAAATAATATCGCTTTTGGTCTGGGGAAATTCCAAAAAGGGAAGGTCCAAACTGTAGATTGACCACCTGATCTCCCGAATCCATGACCACCGTATCGACGGAGAGAGTCAGATTGTCTAAGACATTACCCGACTCGGCTTTTTCGGAAGAATTGCAACCACATGAAAAAATCAAAGGTGCAAAAAGAAACAAAAAAAGCTTTCTAATAGAAAAAATTTTTTCTACTAAGAAAGCAACAATAAACTAAGATCGAAGAATTGTTTTTGGTTTTTGGGAATCTTAACGATTCACCGCCTTGATGATCAGGTCAAAGACTACAGTGGGTTGGATTCGGTCGGTGTGGATAATGCTAGAATCCCCCACCAAAAGCGGCTTGTCCAAGTCTGACTCTGGAATCCGTCCATGGGCACCCTTCACCAACGTCGCATCCAAAGGTATCACATCCATCAGGTAGCGGAAACCAAGCTTTTTCTTCAGGACTTTGGAGCCGATTTTCAGAATCGGAACCTTGATGGCAGGATCCAGCACCAATTCCACCGGATCGTAACCCGGCTTGCGGTGGATATCCACACAGCGGGCATAGTCAGGCGCTTTGGCATCGTCCAGCCAGAAGTAGTAGGTAAACCATGAATCTGCATCAGCGATCACGACCAAATCTCCCGACCGGGCATGGTCGATATGGTAGTCTTTTTTGCCTTGGGCATCGAGTACTTTTTCCACACCCGGAATCTTTTCCAGCAAGGCTTTGACCTCAGCCAATTTGGAGTTGTCGTTGACATGGATATGGGCGACCTGGTGATCTGCTACCGCAAAAACAGCCGAGGTGCCGGCGTCAAGCGTTTCCCGACCCAACTCATTTTTCACCTGAATCCAGCCTTTTTCCCGGAAAATCCGGTTGAGATGCACCGGCCTACTCACACTCGTGATCCCATATTCAGAAATTAGCAGTACCTCCGCACCCCGATTTTCAAAGAAGGTAATCAGGTCTTTTGCCAAGTCGTCCACTTCCCGGAGGTCTTTGGCAATCTTAGAAAAGTCAATGCCATATTTCTGTAAGTTGTAGTCTAGATGGGGAATGTAGATCAGGTTGAGCGTGGGGTTGTACCATTCCTCCACCTTCTTGGCTGCCTCAGCGATCCATTTGCTGGATTCGATCGTAGTGTTTGGTCCCCAAAAGGTGAACAGCGGAAACTGTCCCAACTCCGCCTGCAGTCGGTCACGGAGTTCCATCGGCTGGGAATGGCAATCGGGCAACTTGCGTCCATCGGCGGGATAGAGCGGGCGCGGAGTCACGGCATAGTCAGCGGAGGAGTACATGTTGTACCACCAAAACATATTGGCCACCGTGAAATCGGGATTCTCTTTCCGCAGGACTTCCCAGACTTTTTCTGCCTGTACGAGCTTGTTGGACTGACGCCAAAACTTGACTTCGCACTCATCTTGGAAGTACCAACCATTGCCTACAATGCCGTTTTCAGTCGGCCATTTTCCGGTTAGATAGACTGATTGAGCCGAGCAAGTCACCGCAGGAAGTACAGGTTCGATCACGGCCTGCTTTTTGGAAGCGATCCAGTTTTTCAAAAAAGGCGTATGCTCACCGATTACCCGGGGAGACAAGGCCACGATATCTAGGACGACGGTCTTTTTCATAGGTTTATTTTAAATCAACCAAATTACGAATTCAGATGTACGATTTACGACGTCAAATTGAACTTCAATACTGGTTTTAAAAGATTAAAATTTCAGAAAAAGCCTAAAACTACTCTGTCCCTCGTAAATCGTAAATCAAAAACCGTAAATCTTTACTCCTTTTTTATCTCCAT
>CAZNND010000026.1:0-20437 GCA_964574365.1 uncultured Limnohabitans sp. | reverse complement strand
GCCCCTCGTAAATCGTAAATCAAAAACCGTAAATCTTTACTCCTTTTTTATCTCCTTTATCACCCGCTCAATTACGAATTCAGAATTACGATTTACGACGTCAAATTGAACTTCAATCCTGGTTTTAAAAGGTTAAAATTTCAGAAAAAGCCTAAAACTACTCTGCCCCTCGTAATTCATAGATCAAAAATCGTAAATCTTCAGCCTATTTTTATCTCCATAATCACCCGCTCAATTACGAATTCAGAATTACGATTTACGACATCAAATTCAACTTCAAGCCTTATTCTCAAAAAGGTAAAAGTCTGGGAAAAAGCTTCAAACTACTCTGCCTCTCGTAAATCTTAAATCAAAAATCGTAAATACTTAGGTCACCGAGCTTGTCGAGGTGACATTTCCCCGATCACCCAACTCAGCTCCCTAGCAATGGATTCTCCCAAAGTCAAATGGGTATCGTTTGGCAACACTTCCCAAGTGTAGGTTTCCACTTCCAAATGCTTGGTCAAATTCGGATGGCCCTGAAGGTGCTGCAAGACCAGGGAAATATCGGATTGGGTGGAATGAAATGAGCCATAATTCTCCAAAAAGACCGGAACATGGAAGTGGATTCTCCACTCGAGATCCTTGGTTTTCCCCAAATGCTCAATCGCTTGAGGCAAGTCGGGATACGAAGCAAAGCGTCCATCTTTTTTCTGTGCTACCACCTGATGCAGGTAAGTCGATTCAGCAAATTCTTCCAGGCGCTTGCCCAGGCTAAATCGTTCATTCGCAGAATCCGGAATCAGCACTTTCAGTGCAGCCGAAATCTGAATCTTACCGATTTTTATTCCCACAGCTGACAGTTTCTGAAAAGTATCCGCAGGATTTTCATAGACGATCGCAAAATGACATACATCATAGCAAGCTTGAATATGGGTTTTGATTAACCTCTCTGCATCATCTGAAGAAATTTTTAATTTCTCTGTTAATAAATCCTTTCCCCTTGGAATCAGCCAATTTTGGAAATAGCTGATGAGTTCATCGGAATTTTCCAGGATTCCATCTGGCTCGGGTTCAATATCCAGATGAAGTAACTTTCCCGTTTCCCGGTGAATGTTTACCAATTCCTCCACCACCTCGATCAGGTGTAGTGTGGACTTCTCGATAGCTTCATTTTTGGCTTTTTCCGAAGCAAACCAATGCCGATAAGAAAGCGGTGACGTAGAAATTCCCCCTTCCATTCCTTCGGGAAGGAGTTGAGATAAAATTTTGAAGCTTCGAATGGTGTATTCTTTTCTTTCCGAAGTGGTCCAATCGGGGGTGTGGACATTTTCTTTCACCTTAGTCCGGTGAAAACCTCCATAGGGAAAGCAATTCAGCGTAAACACATAGGCATTGGATTTTTTGAGCCAGTTCTGAAACTTTTGCATTTCCTCAGGCCGCTCGAGGAGCAAGGAAGCTTCATGGGAAAGCCGAAGTCCAATCCCAAAAGGCCCTGAATGCTTCAGTCGATTTCTGACCTCAGGTATATAAATTTTGAGATTTTGAAAAGTAGCCTCCCAAGTTTCTCCGGGATGGATATTACTGCAATAGCTGAGCTGAAAGTCATGGATATTCATAGGCAGATAAAAAAAATTCAGGAATCGATTGCTATGGCCTTTTTCTCTAGGGCACGTAGGATATCCACAGATTTATAGATCAGGTCGTGATCCATTTCATGCACTTCTACACCTTTGCCCAATTTTTCCAGTAGCATGATGGTCAATTGACCTCCTAAGTGTTCTTGGAATTCTTTCAACCCTTGTATTAGATTTTCACCCTGAAGTTCAGGAGCAAAAAGCTCAAAGCCGAGTGTATGCATCAATTGAATAATCCGATTAAAATCAGACTCGGAGATTCTTCCCTGCAAGTAAGAATACGCCGAATCCAAGGCAATTCCAATGGCTACTGCCTCTCCGTGACGGATGCGGAAATCACTCAGTTTTTCCAGCTTATGTGCCGCCCAGTGCCCAAAATCCAAGGGTCTGGAACTTCCAAACTCAAAAGGATCCTTTCCGGCGATATGGTCCATGTGCATTTGTGCCGAGCGGATGATGTGCACTTTCATAGGTTCCATCTCTCTGTGCGCAAGGGCTTCTCCTGCGTTTTCCAACCATTCGAAAAAGCTTAAATCCTTGATCAGTGCCACCTTGATCGCTTCAGAGATTCCTGCTCTCCAGTCCCGATCATCAAGTGTTTTTAGGAAGTTGAAATCGTTCAATACCGCCACGGGAGGGACAAACGTGCCGAGGTAATTTTTTTTGCCGAAGGCGTTGACACTGTTTTTTACTCCGACCGCGGAGTCATTTTGTGACAACACTGTGGTCGGGATCCGAATCAGGCGAATGCCCCGATGGGAAATGGCCGCTGCAAATCCGACCATATCCAAGACCGCGCCTCCACCAATCGCAGCGATGTAGGAATGTCTATCGATGCCGTAGAGATTCGTGGCTTCGACGATTTTTTGGTATTCAGATTCGTTATTTTTGCAGGCTTCTCCGCCAGTGGCGATCATGGGTTCGGCAGCCAAGGTAAAGATCTCAGAATGTGCTGAAGCATAGCTTTTCACCTGTTCGATCAGGTTGGGATGGGTATCAACCACACCGCTATCAATAACGAAGAGCACTTTAGGTTTTCGCTCGCCCCGAAGCACGTCGGCGAGGATTTGATTCTGGGGATCAAATAGATTCTCGGTAAATGCTACGGGGTAGTGGAAAGGAACCGAAAAGGACTGTTCGAGAATCGTATTCATGGGATGCGGTAATATGTTATTCGGAATTACTTTTACGAAAGATGTGAAAGAAAATGGTTTAAACTGTCATTAGGTTACGGCAAATTTTTTAGCCATCCAAAGAGAAATGGGAAGAAGGAGCAAAACGATGATTCCAATGGGCCACCCGGAGAAGGCCGAGGCCAAGGATGCATTGACAATAATGAGTGAAATCACTGCCACTTTCACGGATTTTCCAATGAATTTGGGTTCTTGAGTTCGAATGGCCTTTGCCAAGGGAGGGAAAATCATGTAGCCGAGCAAAGCTAAAAAAGGAAGGACTTGCAGGTATCCCGGACTTTCCAGATACGCCAAAACAAAAATGGCCACGAAAATGCTTGCATACATTCCGCCTCCGACAAAAAGCGCCTTGCGATTTTTCCCATGCACCTCACCCCGACTGATCATGGTAATAGCCGCTACATAAATCAAAGGTAAAATTCCGATTGGCCAGATTTTTTCCAATACTTCGGGAGCGACACTGACACCTAAAAGCAAATTTCCGGATCTACAAAGTCCCATATTGATAGGACCAAAAATCCGCTGATGTTTTCCCCAATAATCATACAACACTGCACAAGCCCCAACGGCAATGGATAAAAATCCAGCGCCTTGATTCACCTGAAATGCGCAAACTATCCCAAAAAGCAGGAGCAACGCAGACATCAGAAAGGCACTGCGTTTAGATGCTCTTCCGCTGGGAATTGGTCGTTCCGGCCGCTCAACGGCATCCAACTCCGCATCGGCGACATCATTGAAAGCAACCCCACCGGCATACAGTCCGATGGTGCTCAGGGATAGCCAAAGCAAATTCCACCAAAATTGCTGGTCGCCATACATCCAATTGATACCCATGTAATCCCAGGCTCCGGCAATAGCAAAACCCGCCCAGATATCTGCAATCGCTGTAATTACATTGGCTGGGCGGGTCAGCTGGAGATAGGCAAAAATCTTGGAATTGCGCATAAATTAATTTTCTACCCGATCGGCAGGACCTTCTACGCGTGGCACCTGACCTCCGCGAAGTACGGAATTTCCTCCCAATTTTTTGGTCTGATCGATCGGTGGAGCCTTCAACCAATCGTCTTCGTGCATTTGTCCACTTAGACCGAATACAGTCAGTGCGTTTTGGTAGGTGGTCAGCCGGACATGCTCTTCAGGAATTCCCATTTTCCGCATCAAGGCGGCTGTTTTTGGCACGGCGATCGGATCTGAAATACCCCAATCTGCAGCGGAATTGACAATGATCCGCTCGGGACCGTACTGCTTCACGATTTCCACCATTCGCTCCGAACCCATTTTAGTATGTGGATAAATGGTAAACGCCGCCCAAAATCCACGATTCAGGACTTCTTTGACTGTTTCCTCATTGTTGTGATCGACGATTACCCATCCCGGATCCATCCCGTGTTCCTCGGCTACATCCATGGAGCGAGTCGTGCCTTTCTTTTTATCTCGGTGTGGGGTGTGGATAAGTACAGGTAGATTGACATCCTTCGCCAATTCCAATTGTAGGCGGTAGAAGCGGTCTTCTGCCTCCGTTTGGTCATCGTAACCGATTTCTCCGATGGCCACCACGCCTTCTTTGCCGGCATAGAGGGGTAGTAATTCCATCACCTGTTCGGCCAAAGCCACATTGTTGGCCTCTTTGGAATTTAGCCCCATCGTACAGTAGTGGACAATTCCAAATTGGCCGGCGCGAAAGCGTTCCCAGCCTACCAGGGTAGAAAAATAATCTTTGAAAGACCCTACTTCGGTACGAGGCTGCCCTAGCCAAAATGCTGGTTCGATGGTGGCGACGATTCCGGCTTTTCGCATGGCCTCGTAATCGTCAGTGGTTCGGGAGACGAGGTGAATATGGGGGTCTATATACATTTCCTTGATCATAGCTACTGGGAATAGTTGTTTAAAATTAAGGGAATTTCGCTTGATTAAGCTTTTTTATCCTGAAAATCCTGGCCGATTTTTTCCCAGGAGATTTCACCGTATTCGATAGCCGAAACAAGTTCTGGAAAGGATTTCAGGAGATCTTTTGCTGGAGCATAGTCAGATTGGTAGGCTGCCAACACTCCGGCTTCGGCCTCAGGTTGGTCTTCGGAAAAGACCACCTTTTTCAAATCTTCGAGCAAATACTCATTTAAAAATGGCACCACCAATCGCCATAATTCGGGCATTACGGGCCGACCCGCAGCCCAACGCTCGTGCGCAAAGTCTGAGGCGATTGCTGCCAAGGCCTGATTTCGCCTTTCATCCAAACGCTGAATTCGATAAATAGGTCGCTGCATGAAGATGGACTTCAGTACCAGTTGATTCCAGTTGGCTTCAGGGAAATGGACCGGAGGATACGGATTGTTTAATGCGATGGCATCAAAGATCAGGGTCATGTTGGTACGGCAGCCGTCAATGGCGCGGGTCAATAAGTCCTCTGGATAAGGCATCACGGGCAATGCTGCGAACAAGGCCTGTTGCTCGTGCATATCTCCAGTTTCGAAAAGTTGGTTGACGGCTTTCAACCAAGCCTCTTTTCCGGGAGAAAATTTAAGGAGTAAGTAGGTTCTGGCCGTTTGAAGCATATCCCAAAGCCCAGGATCAAATCCTGAAACTAATGTTGAGGCCTGATTTTTCTCTGCCACTGAGAGGTGAAGCTTGTCTTTCTTAAAAAAGCGGGAAGATTGCGAAAAAGCAAGAAAAAGCTTGGTAGGAGCAGGATCGGCACTGATTTTTTCAGTTTGCGTGTTGAGCCATTCCAGTGCTTTTAGCTCTGCACGACTGGCTAAAATTTCCTGAAAAAAAGTAATAAGGTCAATTTGGGTGTTCATGGTATGCATGGGATTTGAACCGATGTTAAAGTAAATCCAAAAGCTTCAGAAATGCCAAGGGAAATTTATGGAAAGGAGTCAAATTGGGCGTTTCCTGATAAAAATCATTCCGGTAAATGGATTTGGATCAACGTAGGCATCCTGCTGATTTGAGGATTCACCTTGCAGCGATGTAGACAAATGCTCAAAAAACCCGTTTAGCAATAGGAGATTTGTGGCAGTAAAACAGTTTACTAAATTGGGTTTATGAATTTCAAAATGAAGGATGAATTGTTTTATTTTGAATTAAATATAACCCTACTAGGCAGATTATGAAGAATCATAACTCAGCAAATGAAGAAGAAAAGCAAAAGGCACAACTTCACAAATCCCTCCTTCGACTAAAAGGCAAACCTAACCTCCAAATCGATTTGAGTATCCCAAGAGATCGGCAGGATCAGCTGAAAAAATGAAATCCAACTTCCAAAAAATGTTGGACGGAGAGGCGTATGATTCCCGTGACCCCGAACTCCTTGAGCTATACCACCGCGCAAGGGGGCTGATTTTGGCATACACTACCTGCGATAGTCGGAATTTGGAGCAAAGGAATGATCTCCTGAACCAACTTTTAGGAAAATTGGGAAATGGTGTCTGGATTGAGGCTCCCTTTTTTTGTGATTATGGGGTAAACATAGAAATCGGGGAAAATACCTTTATCAATACCAACTGCATGTTTTTGGATGACAACAAAATCCGCATAGGTAAAAATGGACTGATCGCTCCTTACGTGCAGATTTACACGGCCACCCATCCGCTCAAGGCTTCCGATCGGATTTACCAAGATGGGGGTTCCACCCGCTACCACACACTCACCAAACCTGTAATTATTGGAGATAACGTGTGGATTGGAGGAAATACGGTGATTTTTCCAGGTGTCACCATAGGAAATAATGTGACTATCGGTGCCGGTTCGGTGGTTACCAAGGATCTTCCGGATGATGTGTTGGCATTTGGAAATCCCTGTCAGGTGGTGAGAACCCTCTGATTCGATTTTTATCCCTGCCCGATTGGTGTAATTCAGGTCAGTTGTTCTATTTTTAGCTTCCAAACAATACTCGAATGAAAAGAATGTATCGCTTTGGCTTCGGACTATTGCTTTTGATTTCTGTCCACGTACAGGCGCAAAATCAGGTCATTGATGCCATAATTAAAGAAGCCACCGAAAATTCCAAACTGGAAGTGCTGGCTCATGAAATCATGGACGGAGTAGGACCTCGATTGGTCGGTTCTCCCCAAATGCAAAAAGCCCATGACCTCGCAGTTTCCACCTACACCTCCTGGGGTATTCCTGCCCGAAATGAAAAATGGGGCGAATGGAGAGGATGGGAACGAGGCATCACCCACATTGACATGGTTGCACCCTGGACCAAATCCCTTGCAGGTACCCAACTCGCCTGGAGTCCTGCTTCTCCTCAGGGCGGTGCCAAAGGAGAAGTAATCATCCTTCCGGAATTTACAGATTCCATCGCCTTTCAAAAATGGCTCCCTTCCGCAAAGGGCAAATATGTGATGATTTCTGCACCTCAGAATACCGGTCGTCCCGATTACAATTGGGATGAGCACGGCACCAAGGAGTCGATAGAAAAAATCCGTGCTGAACGCACCAAACTGACTGAAGCTTGGACCAAAAGACTACAGGCTACCGGAAAAAACAGAACCCAGCTTCCCATAGCCTTAGAAAATGCAGGCGCTTTGGGAATCATCACCTCCTATTGGTCCAATGGATTCGGAGCAAACAAGATTTTCTCCGCTTCAACTAAAAAGGTTCCTACAGTGGATCTATCCCTGGAAGATTACAATCTCCTGTTCCGATTGGCAAAAAGTGGAAAGAAACCACAAATTCACCTTAATGCGCAATCCAAAGAAACTGGGGTTCAACCTACATTAAATACGATTGCTGAAATCAAAGGAAGCCAGAAGCCCGATGAATACGTGATGCTTTCCGCCCACTTTGACTCCTGGGATGGTGGAACAGGAGCTACGGACAACGGAACAGGAACCATCCTGATGATGGAGGTGATGCGTGTTCTGAAGCAGGTGTATCCCAATCCAAAGCGAACCATCCTGGTAGGTCACTGGGGTTCAGAAGAGCAAGGATTGAATGGTTCCCGGGCATTTGTGGAAGATCATCCGGAAATGATGGGCAAGATACAGGCGCTTTTCAATCAGGACAATGGTACCGGACGAATTGCCAACATCTCAGGTCAGGGATTTGTGGACAGCTATGAATACCTTGGACGTTGGCTGAGCAAAGTGCCAAGAAACATCTCTCAGGAGATCAAAACAGAATTTCCGGGTAATCCTGGTTCAGGAGGAACAGACCACGTCTCCTTTATCGCAGCGGGAGTACCGGCATTTAACCTCAGCGCGTCTCCCTGGAACTACTTCAACTATACCTGGCATACCAACTTGGACACTTATGACAAAATTGTCTTTGATGATGTGCGAAATAATGTGATTCTGACTGCGATTTTGGTGTATATGGCATGTGAGGAAGCTGAAATGGTTTCCAAAGTGAAAAGAATCCCGGTCAATCCAAGAACAGGTGAACCTGCGGAATGGCCTGCTCAAAGATCTCCCAACCGAAAAGGGGGCATGTAATTGCTTATGAAATAATGCTCAAGATCCCGTTTCGGCGGGATTTTTTATTTTCTGGAATCCTTCCACACATTCAGCGAATTGAGTTCTCCTTCAATCAAGACTTTAAAAAATTTCTTTTTGGCAATTCGGTGAGGTAGTTCGTAGGAATCCCTACCGGATTCCACCTCATCTAATGGGAAATATTCATCCATTCCTCCCTCGGAAAAGTGGTCGGTGGGACTCCAGGAAATCCGAACTTTGCCTGACTTATCCATCGTCTTCCAGGTAAGAGTCTGTTTTCTTCCTTTCCCGGTAAGATCTGCGTCATAAATCGAAATTGGATCAATCAAGGGAACGCCGTCTAGTTCCTTTTCCCTTTTTTCAAGAACCACCAGATTGAAAAATCGGAGAAAGGATGGTAGAATATCCACCATTGCGGCATTTCCAGAAAAAAACCGATCATTCAGCTTTTTGGCATTGGTCACCATCCATATTTCCCGCTCGGCATTGGATTGACCTCCGTGATCCTTGCCTTCGGGTTCCTTTCGGCCATGATCTGTGGTCACCCAAATTAGCCAGTCTTCTCGATATTTTTCCTGGCGCATTTTCACCGACTCCCAGATTTTCCCAACCTGGGCATCTGCCAATCGGATGGCTTCATCTAGTTCGGGACTTTTCCCATAGCGATGCCCCATGTCGTCGGTAAACTGCAAATACACCCAAGTCAAATCAGATCCATTCTTCTGCAAATAGTCTGACGCTTCTTGCGCCACTTTTTCATCGATAGTCCGGATATAGTGATGGCCTTCATCATGGGGGTAGGTCAAGGTATCCAACTCCAAGCCATCCAACGATTTATCCAGCTTCAGGTAATTGGTTTGAGGTAAATTTTCCCCGAGTAGCTTGGTTCGATTGTCTTCCCAAGTGGAAAAAATGGCTGTTTGGGCATCTGCGCGGGCCTCTTTCAAGAATCGAAAAATGGTCCAGTAATGGTAATTCGGTGCTTCGATCCCATTTCCCAAAACCTTATGCTTATTGGCCCAGGTACCGGTAAGTAACGAATTATAGCCTACGGCAGAAATGGTGGGTGTTTGAGAATATCCATCTTTTTTTCCTCCCGTGAATGCTCTGGCATAACCGCCTATTTTAGCAATTTCATCTAAATTGGGGGTTTGGACTCGCTCCAATTCTGAGGCAGGAATACCATCTAGGATGATAAAAAGGACCTTTTTTTCCTGACTAAGTGAATTGAAATACAAGAACCAAAAAAAGAAAGTTAGGCAGAAAATTTTATTCAATCCTATTGAACCAGCAAAAGCTTTTTTGGGGGGAGCAAAGGTTTTGATCATTCGGGTTCTAATTTTTTCTTCTATCCAATTTCGCCATTGGAATTTACTGCAAACAGGAAATTGGTGTTTTGGGGTTAGGATCATTTTTTCTACATCAAATAAACGGGGAGTTTTTCATTATACTGTTTAGTATTATACCTGATGGTATAAAAAAATCTAATCCTATAAATTCTTCTTCTAATTATTTAAAAAATACAGGGTTGGTTTCAATAGAAATCCTGATCGGCCACTCGTTTTCCGAATTTAATAGGGTTTCCAAGACTTGTTCACATTTCGAAATTTTTTTGTTCATTTTTCCTGATTTAATTTCGTAAATGCCTGCTATGTACTTCCATTTTATACTTTCCTCCAACTACTAATTTCCAATAAATAAAAAGGGGCATTGTTTTCAACGCCCCTTTAAAAACTTTTCTACTCCGACTTTTAGGAATACATCAACTCATAGTATTCCCTCGCCATTCGATTACTTTCAAATTCATAGCGTACGTCGTGCATGCCGGCCTGGACAATATCCCTCCATTTTCGCTTGTTGCTGTAATACAGGGGCAGGATTTCTTCAGTCAAAATTTCGTACAAATGGTTCAGATCGTGCTCATCCTGGTCCGGGATACTTAAGTGGTGATAATCCGCCTGCGGGACGATAAAGCAATTTTCACCATGACGGGCAAATTCACAGATCCACCCGTCATCTGTGCTAAAGTTAACCGAGCCGTTCATTGAAGCAGTCATACCGGAAGTTCCGGAAGCTTCTCTTGGAACTCTCGGGTTGTTCAACCAAACGTCCGAAGCCTGCTTTAGTCTTTTGCTTAGTGCAAGTTCATAACCTACACATACGGCCACATTCTTATATTTTTTGCTCAGGTGAACCAGGTTGTTGAAGACAGAGATGGCACCATAATCCATCGGGTAGGGTTTTCCTGCCCAGATAATTTGTACAGGTAATTGTGAATTGTTTACCAAGGCATTAAACTTTTCCAAATCATGGGTTATCAGATCCGGTCTTTTGTAAGAAGCAAATCTTCTTGCCCAGACAATGGTGAGCACATCCGGATCAAATATTTTTCCGGTTTGATCCGCTACAATATCAAAAGCGCGCTTTTTCAGATACCGTTTTCTGTCATCAAAACCCTCGTTGTCGGCTTCTTCCATGAATCGGTATAGCTGCTTGTCTGACCAATATTTCCAATTCTGGGCATTGGTGATGGACTTGATTTCAGGAATATCGGGATAAGAGCCCCACATTTTTCGACTTACCTCACCGTGGAGTTTACTTACCCCGTTAGCGGCATGGGCAAACCGTAATGCCGCAAGACTATGGTTGAATAGTGTGCCTTCAATTCCTGTTATTTCTTTAACTTCTTCGATGCTATGGCCATAGAAATAGCTCATTTTGTCACATAGGAAAAAATCGTGCTTTTCGTTGCCTGCCTCTTCTGGAGTATGGGTGGTGAATACGAGTCTTTTCTTAACCTCCTCTTTATTCCCGAATTTCTTCATGAGAAAAAATGCACTGCTCACTCCATGGGCTTCATTCAGATGGTACACTTCAGGATTGAAATTCAGTTCATCAATCAACTTAGCCCCTCCAATACCCAAAATGATCATCTGCGCAATTTTTGCCGCAGTGTCTGAGTCATAAAGCTTGTGGGTAATGGTCTGACTGAGGTAATCATTTTCAGGCAAATCTGTGCTTAAGAGGAAAAGCGGTGCACTTTTGAAGGTATCAGGGGGCAAATACCAAGCCTTCACCCAAACCGGCTGACTATGAACCGGAACGGTGAATTTTATACCTGTATCTTCAAGAAAACTGTAATTTTTCTCATACCATTCCGGCTTCAGGGTTTGATCCTGATTTCTGGACTGATCGTAATAACCGTATTTCCAAAGGATTCCTACTCCAATCAAATTTTGCTTCAGTTCGTAGGCACTCCGCAAGTGCGAACCGGAAAGAAAACCAAGCCCGCCGCTGTAAATTTTCAAGGGCTGATGGATGGCAAATTCCATAGAGAAATAGGCTACTGACTTGGAAAATTCTGAAGCAGGTTCATAAGGAACCTTATAATTTCTAAAGTCGGTCATAATGGCAAGTACAAATTAGGATGATAAATAACTGGGGCAAAGGTACAAACTTTGCTCGGAAGGCAGTTGAAAATTAACTTCTACCCGCAAGGTAGAATACCGCATGAATGAGATAGGCACCTAAAAAACATACTGGAAGGACAATAACCAGTCCAATCAGTAATTCGAATGGAAAAAGAGTATGGGAAGTGGGATCACCTAAAATATCTACCACGATTCTGGAGAGCATGCCTAGCAGAACTCCAAAAGTTACCAAAAGCGCATTCCATGCAGGCTGTTTTTTTCTGAAAACCCAAGCAATCAAGACTGCCAGAAATGCTCCGGGAGCTTTTATGAAATATACTGATTCAAAGAGTGCCCGATCATTGGAAAAGTCCGCTGTCCAATACCCCAACGCACCGATCAGGGAACCCATTAGTAAAATCAAAACATTGGATTTTTTTCTCATAACCAAAAAGACTTGGACTTCAAAAAGGGGAATCTTTCTGATAAATCCAAGTCTTTAAGATTATGGAAGATAAAATCAGGTTTGTGGAAGCGCTTTTCTAGCTTCTCTATCTGGATCATTTTTAACTTCACAAATGTCATTGAGGATCATAGTTTCCCCTTTTTCAGCGGAGAATTTCGGCCAGTTGGGCATAGCCCCAGTATTGGGATTTCCCGTTTTCATAAATGCCAAAAGTGAACCCGACATTTTTTCAGAAAGCAATCTTGGTCGCTTGCCCCCTCCGGTATGCGTGTACATTCGGTCCGTATTGTCATACCAAAAACAAATGTCTATGCAGTGGAAAGCCCTCATTCTTCCGTTATACAGGTTGGGTTCCCAGCCAAACCAGGCCATGTACACCGGGGCTTTTTGTTTGGATTTGGCATTACCACAGGCGACTGCATTTTGACGGTTTGAAGCTGCAAGGGTCATGATTTCAGCTGGTTTTTTACCTGGGAAATTTGCCGCATAGGCGGTATAGACTTCCGCCGATTTATCCCCAAATCGAGACTTCAATGCCTCAATTGCCTCTGCTTCTCCTGCTGCTTCCAGCTTGGGGTTGGTGCGGGTGGCACCCCACTCGTGGAAAGTCGTACAAATCATCAACGGCATCTCCGATGTATGGTCTGCAGGATTACTGAAAAATTCACCCTTGGGCACATGTACCCCATCGGCCACGGGGCCAAATCCACCGCGGAATCCGGGTTGAGGATTTTCCTTTCGCATGCGATCGAGCGCCTTATTGGCGACATCAATGTACTCTCGCCAAGGAATATTCTGTAGCTTATCCACCTCTGAAGGTGTCAATCCAGCCGCTTCCAATACGTACTGCCCTAACTTTTGGGCGTATTTCTGGTCGTTGGCTCGAAGCATACTACCGCTAAGCGCCACTCCCTTGTGCACAATGCCTTTTGCTGCTGGCATGGACATGGTACAGGTAACTTTGGCTCCACCTCCGGATTGCCCCATAATGGTCACATTGCCCGGATCCCCGCCAAAGTTGGCGATGTTGTCCCTCACCCAGTGTAGGGAGGCAATAATGTCCAACTGACTCACATTTCCCGAGGCTGCGTATTTTTCTCCACCTACACCTGAAAGGTCTGTGAACCCGATAGGTCCCAACCGGTGGTTGATGGAAACAAAAACCACGTCTCCATTTTTAGCAAAATTTTCCCCATGGTAACCGTCCTGCTCAATTCCGTTACCGTTGGTGAATCCACCACCATGTAGCCAAACCAGTACAGGCCGCTTTTTCCCGTCAGCCAGTGCATTAGTCCAGATGTTTAGTTTTAAACAGTCTTCCGATACGTCATCGTAATTCCAATGGTCGGCAAAGGATGCATGAACGTTTGCATAGCGGCGTTCCATAACCTGGGGAGCAGTATTTCCCCACCAAATGGTATCCTTGATTCCTTCCCATTTTCCTGGCTTTTGGGGAGGCATAAATCGATTTTTGCCTCCTGCATCGGCCCCATAAGGCACTCCAAGAAAGGTATAAACACCATTCATCTGGTAGCCACGAATTCTGCCAAAGCTCGTATCTGCGACAGCGATATCGTCACCTATTTTTAGGTACTGTTCTTCGTCTGCTTCTACTTTTGGTGATGTGCTGGGAACTGCATTGCCTGTAAAAGGTGCTGCCGCAAGACCGGCTGTTCCTATGCCGATTTTTTGTAAAAAATTACGTCGGTTATTTTTCATGGGTTTGATGGATTTACGTGGTGATTTCTATTGTCTCAAATTGTATAAATAGCTGAATTAATCCTAATCCGAAGTTTCTTTTTATTTTGACACCTCGATTGAATTTTAAACGGTAAACAGTTAATTCCTATGGCACTACCAAAATGGATCATATCAGCAATTGCCTTATTTGGAGGGCTTTCTATAGGCTATTCTCAGGAGCATATGCCTGGCTATTTCATGCATCCTGATGTTTTTGAAAATACGATAGTTTTTGTATCGGAAGGGGATTTGTGGAAAATCTCCCTGAGCGGAGGAGAGGCCATTCGCCTCACTACGCATGCCGGTGAGGAAAGCTCCCCGAAAATCTCCCCGGATGGAAAATGGGTCGCTTATGCGGCCACCTACGAGGGCCCCACAGAGGTTTATATCATTCCAATTACCGGTGGTCTGCCTCGAAGATTGACCTTTGAGCCGGCGGCTTCAATCCCGACGGATTGGAAATCAGCCAATGAAGTCGCCTATGTCACCAATCAGTATTCGACCTTGCCAAGACTGAATACGGTCGTGATCAATATTGAAAATGGAAAGAAAACCTTAATTCCTTTGGAAATGGCTGCAGAGGGAAGTTTTAACTCCAACGGGGACACCTACTATTTCGTGCGGCCAACTTTTCACAACAATGTAACCAAACGATATGAGGGCGGCACTGCCCGTCAGCTTTGGAAATTCACTTCCGGACAAGCTGAGGCTGTAAAATTAACTCAAGATTACAAAGGAGAAGATCATCATCCGGTTTACCATAAGGGTAGGTTGTACTTCCTGTCTTCCCGGGATGGAATCCAAAATGTTTGGTCCATGACCGAAAGCGGATCAGATCTAAAGCAGCACTCCAGGCAGTCTAGCTTTGATGTAAGAGAATTGGCTCTTCACGAAAATAACCTGGTGTACCGATCTGGCGCAGATCTGTATGTGCAAAATTTATCCTCTGGCCAGGAGCGAAAATTGGGCATTAGCCTGACTTCGGATTTTGATCAACTGCGGGAATATTGGATTGACAATCCGGCCAGCTATGTAAGCAACATCTCCGTGACAAACGATGGAGAAAAAGTAGCCTTGACCGCTCGGGGAAGGGTGTTTGTTTTTCCTTCCAAACAAGGAAGATCGCTTCGACTCAGTCAGAAAGATGGTGTTCGGTATCGTGATGCGGTATTTTCTCCTGACGGAAAGGAAATACTAACCTTCTCGGATGAAAGTGGGGAGTTTGAAATCTACCGCTATTCCGGTCTGGGTTTGGATCAGGGAAAAAAGTTAACCGGAGATGGTACTACCCTGAGATTTGGTCTTTTACCCTCTCCTGACGGAAAAAAACTGGCTTATTACGATCTGAATAATGCCCTTTGGATTCAGGATTTGATCTCTGGAAAAAAGGTAAAAGCAAATGCCTCCGACGAGGATCTCAGTGGTGCGATGGCATGGTCTCCAGACAGCAAGTGGTTGGCATATGGACAGGCCGCTTCCAATACGTTCATGCAGCTATTCATTTTTAACCCCGAATCAGGAAAGCGAATTCCCCTGACCTCCTATCGTACAAATAGCATGAATCCGCAATGGAGTCCTGACGGGAAGTGGATTTACTTTTTGTCCGACCGAAATTTTGAATCTCGTATTGGGTCGCCCTGGGGCACTCGTCAGCCAGAACCTTTCTGGGAAAAGCAGATCAAAATCTATCAGGTTGGACTGAAAAAGGGCTTGATTTCGCCTTTTCAAATGAAAAATGAACTGAAGCCCATAGAAGAGAAAAAATCGGAGGGTTTGGTGACTGTATCCATCGACGAAGTTGGATTAATGGAGCGGGTGCGTGAGGTACCGATCCCTGCGGGAAATTATAAAAATCTGGTAGTGACAGACAAGGCGCTGTACTACCATCGGGTTGGGCCTGGAATGGAAGTGTACTACGGAGGTGGTGCATCCAATCAGGATAATCCGGCACTGATGATGACCCCTATTGATGAAAAGGCCGAGCAAAAAGTCTTTGCCGACAAGATCAATAGCTTTGTCACTTCGCTGAATAACAAGTTTGCCGTCCTCAGGCAGGGATCCAATCATTATGTTGTCGAATTGAGCACCACCCCTGTCTCAGACCTTTCCAAGAATCAACTGAACCTGAATGGGTGGAAGTTTTCCGTTGATCCACGAGAGGACTGGAGGCAAATCTACACCGATGCCTGGAGAATGGAGCGGGATTACTTCTACGACCGAAACATGCATGGTGTGGATTGGGATGCGATGTATAAAAAGTACCTCCCACTGGTGGAACGGGTCACTACCCGTCGGGAGCTTTCTGATGTAATGGGAGAACTGATCGGTGAACTCAGCGTCCTGCATACGTCTGTGGGTGGAGGAGATCTTCGAAATGGGGAAGATCAGATTCCGTTTGGAATGCTGGGCGCTCGATTTTCCAAAAATGAAAAACTGAAAGGTTACACCATCGACTATATTTTCCAGAGTGATCCGGACTATCCGAATGAGATGTCGCCTCTTTCTCATCCGGACTTGAACATTTCCCTAGGAGATGTAATCACGCACATTGACGGAGTATCGGTCATGGATGCTCCGGATTTACTGTATTTGCTTCGAGATAAAGCTAACAAGCAGGTTCGAATCAAAGTGTTCAGCAGTGCAGGTGTAGATAAAGGCGACCGCATTATTGTTCCGATGACCTCGGCCGCGGAATCTAATCTTCGCTACAACGAATGGGAATACACCCGCCGTTTGATGGCTGAAGAAAAATCAGGGGGCGACATCGGCTACGTCCACCTTCGAGCTATGACAGCCCCCGATATTGGGCAATGGTATCGGGATTTTTATCCCCAATTTAAGAGAAAAGGTCTTGTCATCGACGTGAGGCACAATCGTGGAGGAAACATCGATTCCTTTATTCTGGAGAAGCTGATGCGTGAGGTTTTTTTCTATTGGAAGGGCCGCACGGGCGAGCCTTATACCAATATGCCCTATGCCTACAGAGGCCATTTGGTCTTGTTGGTGGATGAGTTTACCGCTTCTGATGGGGAGGCATTTGCAGAAGGTTTCCGAAGACTTGGCATGGGTAAAGCGATAGGTGCACGAACTTGGGGTGGTGAAGTTTGGCTTTCCGGGGTGAATACCTTGACTGATAATGGAGTAGCGCGAGCACCGATGAATGGGGTGTATGGTGTCGTTGGTGAGGCCACCAACGACGGCGAAGGTGGAAATACCGAATGGCTGATTGAGGGAGTTGGATTTATCCCGGATATCGAGGTGATCAATCTACCGAAAGCTACGTTTGAGGGTAAAGATGCCCAGCTTGACGCAGCGATTGAGCACTTAAAGGAGTTGATCAAAGCTGATCCTAGGCCGGTTCCTGCACCTCCTGCATATCCGGATAAAAGTTTTAAGAATGGGAAGAATTGATAATTCTAAAGTGGTCGGTGAGGACACCGACCACTAACTTTTTGTTTCACTGGTTGAAAAATTTCTTACCCTGAATTTCTGATCGATTGTCTCAGATCAGCTTTGGAAATCGGCAACTGTCTGATTCGAATTCCGGTAGCTGCAAAGATGGCATTAGTCACAGCAGGTGCGATGAAAGGCGTGCTAGGTTCTCCCGCACCTCCCGGAGGATTACCGGAATTGATGATATAGGTTTCGATTTTCGGTGCCTCATTCATTCGGGTCACCGGATAATCTTGAAAATTCCCCTGTTCTACCGCCCCATTTTTGATGGTAATTTCTCCTGTCATCGCAGCAGCCAAACCATAAATAATTCCGCTTTCCATCTGGGCTTTGAAACCGTCCGGGTGAATCGCGAATCCCGGATCTGCCACACAAACCACCCTGTGTACTTTTACTTTTCCATCCAGACCGACTTCCACTTCGGCGACTTCGGCCACTACTGATCCAAAAGATTGCCCAATTGCAATTCCTCTGCCCCAATTTGATGGAAGAGGGGAACCCCAGTTTGACTTTTCATAGGCTAGGTCCAGAACTGCCTGAAGCCTGGTTTTATCCTTGATCAGATTTTTTCGGTATGCCAAAGGATCCTGCTTTGCCGCATGGGCCATTTCATCCATAAAAGATTCTGTCAAAAAACCGTGGGTGGAGTGGGCCACACTCCGCCAATTCCCCCAAGGAACAGTAGATGATGGATTGGAATATTGGATCAACTGATTGGGTACCGAATAGGGAATATCTGCTGCCTCTGCAGGATGATTTTTGAATATAAATTGGTGGGAATAGGCGATGGGATTCCCGGATTCATCCAAGCCGGCCTTTAACCGGCTGAGTGTTGCTTCACGGTAAAAGTCATGTTGCGTATCCTCCTCTCTGGACCAGATTAACTTTACCGGAAAATCAACTTCTTTGGCAATCAAAATCGCCTGTTTGATCACATCCGTTTCGGAACGTCTACCAAATCCGCCTCCCAAAAGCTGATTATGAACGATTACCTGATCAAAATCCAACTCAAGCAATTCGGCGGCGGCGGCTTTGACCCCTAGGGGGTTTTGGCTGCCGCACCACAACTCACATTTTCCCTCATGCACCCAAGCCGTACAATTCATAGGCTCCATGGTGGCATGAGCCAAAAACGGTAATTGATAATCGGCTTCTATTCGAACTTTTGCTTCCTGAAGCGCTTTTTGCGCATCTCCACTTTTGAAGTGCGTTTCAAGATTGCCTTCGGTGAAATCGACATCCATGGCCTTGCGGTATCGGGAGATGATTTCGTCCTGATTCAGTCCGTCATTTTCCGTTGGTTCAAATGTTATGGGCAAGACTTCGAGGGCTGTTTTTGCCTGCCAATATCCATCGGCAATGACTGCTACTGCAGTGCCAATGTTGACAACTTTAATTACCCCTGACTGACCTGATAAAGCCGAGTTATCCACATATTTCACTTTGCTACCGAATACAGGTGCCGCTTTTAGTATAGCATATTTCATCCCCGGTACCTGCACATCCAATCCAAAAACAGCCTCCCCGGTCACCTTAGCCGGTAAGTCCAATCTTGGCTGGGAAGTACCCATGAGGGTAAATTCTTCTGGTGACTTCAGCTTGGGAGAGGAAGGCATTTTGACCTTGGCTGCGGCTGGAGCTAACTCCCCAAAAGTGATACTTTGGTTGGTGCTTGGATGTTTGATGATACTATTTTGGGCGATAAGTTCTTCCACCGGTACTTTCCAAGTCTCAGCCGCCGCCTGAAGCAACATGGACTTAGCGGCTGCCCCGGCGATGCGCATGGCTTCCTTGCCTGTAAATCTTACCGAAGCACTGCCTCCAGTGATCTGAAAATTCATTGATTTCACGGCCGTGAGAAATACACCATCAATGGTCTCATCCAAAAATTTTGGAAAATCGCCATTTCCAACAATAAAGCCTTTGGCCAACGCATAATTTGCATATTCTTTTTCAACTGGGGCTTCCTCGAATTTGACTTTTGACCAATCAGCCTCCATCTCGTCTGCGAGCATCATCGCCAAGGTCGTATGCACGCCTTGTCCCATTTCAGCATGAGGAATAATGGCTGTTACCGTGTTGTCCGGAGCAATTTTTAGCCAGACATTCATGACCGTTTCTCCACCCTTAGCAATCAAGCCACTAACTTTTGATGCACGGTTTCCCGGGCGGATCACTATGCCCAGCACCAGGGTGCCGCCTGCTACTACTCCAGCCCCAATAAATGCGCGTCTAGTCCATTTTTTCATAGCCAACTTGATTATAAAGTAGAAGATTGAAGTGAGGCTGAGGCTCGTTTGATGGCGGCTCTAATTCGTCCATACATCCCGCAGCGACAGATATTTCCAGACATGGCTGCATCGATCTGCTCGTCCGTTGGATTCGGATTTTCATTCAAAAGAGCAACCGCCGACATGATCTGACCGGATTGACAATACCCACACTGGGGCGTTTGCTCTGCAATCCAGGCTTGTTGTACAACGTGGAGGGTGTTTTTATCCGAAGCTATTCCTTCAATGGTGGTGATATTTTTTCCTTCCGCGGTGATTGCTGGTGTGATGCAGGAGCGAACCGGCTGACCATCCAGATGAACTGTACAGGCACCGCACTGTGCGATTCCGCAACCAAATTTGGTGCCTGTCAAACCGCATTGTTCCCGTATTACCCATAGCAAGGGAACGCCGTTTTCGGCATTTACCTCGTGCTCTTTTCCGTTGATTAACAGTTTTGTCATACCTTTTTTAGGGTTAGGATTATTCAATCGGTGGTCTTTTTGACAAAAGATTTTCTGTCATGGATAAAAGAAAGCAATCCAGATTTTTTCAAAGAATAAATCTACAGATCAAACCTAAACCACCATTCATTTCCCACTTGATTTTCAAACCAAAAAAGAAGCGTAGTGTTCAGCCCCCAAAGTCAGACAATCAAAAACTTTGATAAACAGACCTTTGGTTTGACTGGAGTTTGTACTTAAATTATTCGTCTTAGATTTTCATAATTAATCTTAGCGAAATGATTATTAAACGGCTAGGCAGCCTATGAAATAGCTGAAAGAGTAGCTGAACCCAGGGAAATCGCTTTTAAAACTTACCATTTTTCCGTCCGACTGAAAAAAAACCAG
>CAZNND010000025.1:0-49552 GCA_964574365.1 uncultured Limnohabitans sp. | reverse complement strand
TGGAACGAAGGGATCGAGAACCTTCCTTTTGAAGACTTGTGGGTTATAACCATTACGGTCATTGAGAAAATTAAGAATTATGGCTGAGTCTTTTTTGGAGAAATCCCAATTTATTCGATTTAACAGTAGAGTAGCTCTTAATTTTCTCGTGGTTTACTACATGAAACTGGTTTGTTTTTTCAGTCGGACGGAAAAATAGTAAGTTTTAAAAGCGATTTCCCTGTACCCGTCATGAAGAGATTGGTAAATTCGGATCCCAAACATTACTTTTCAGCAGGGTTTGTTCTGGATTTTTGGGCGTTAAGTTTAGCTTGCCTTTGTTTGAGAAAAGAATTTCCCGGAGGCTAATCCTTCGAAAAGTCAGCCTGTACCTCATTGGAGGGCACCTCAATAGAGCATTCCAAATAGCCACAGTGGGATTCTTTTGCCATTGCCTCCTTCTATGTCCAAAGCCAGATAGGAATTTGGAATTTCTTTGATTTGCTCGGTGGTTTTGGAAGGTCCGCCCACCTCAAATGTTAAGGAATCGTCCACCATGAAATCTCCAAACTTGGAGGAGGTCACTTGATGGACGGCACTCACCTGATTAAAGAAGAAAGTTTCTCGGATATTGCCCATATTGGCCATGGTTGGTGAAAAAAGATGAATGAAGTTGGGGTTTTGCAGGTAGATTTTTTCAGGTTTCTGCAAGTAGCTGATACCAGCAGTGGAGGATCTCAGCAAAAGTAAAATCTGTGCTTTTTCTAAAATATCCAGAAGTCTGAGTACCGTGTTTCTCGGCGTTTCCAGCTTTTCAGCCAACTTCTTGATGTTGGGTGTGAAAGGCACTGATTCACTGAGTACGAAAAGGAGTTTTTTTAAAATTTTGGTAGTGGTATGCTGTAACTGTTCGAAGGGAGTAATGTCCGAGTCTATGACCAAGTGAATAGTTTCTTGGAGATTTTGAAAATAGGTTGTTTTTTCTTCCAAGAAAAAGGGGAAATAGCCAGATTTGAGGTAGTCTTGAAAGTCTGATTCAAAGTCAACTTTATCAAGCAGGTCAGGAGCGATCACTTGATGGTTGGCTAGTATTTCTTGTAAAGGGAGGCTTTTTATCGCTAGATTTGTTTTTGAGATTCAGATACTCCCGAAAGGACAATCCGTGCAAGTGATAGACTGATGCTCGTCGCGAAAGGTCCGCATTTCCTTGGCTGATATCCAAAATGGACGAACTTGTAGCTACTACTTGGATTTCGTCATAGTCATCATACACCTGTTTTAGATCTTTTGACCACCATTCGTACCGATGCACCTCGTCCAATAAATACAAGCGATAACCCATTCCATAAAGTGTTGCTACCGTCTCCACCAATCGGTGGGTTTCAAAATAAAAATCATCCAAGCTCATGTAAATGCCATGTTTGGAGGAAGAAATAAGTTTCTGAAGCAAAATTGTCGTTTTGCCAGCTCCTCGATATCCAAGTAGGAGGATCAACCGCTGTTGCCAGTCAATCTGCTCGACGAGATAGCGTTTCTTTTTACTCTGGACCTGTTTGGATTTTCGTGCGGACTTTTCGATTAAGTATTCCAAAGGATAGTTTTTTCAAAAAACAAAAACACAAAATGCTTTATCTAAAAAGCAAAAAACACTTCTTGTTTTAGAAGAACCACTTCAAAAGTGACTTTGGGTGAATGCCTTCCACAAAATAGATATTCTAATTTATGATTGTTTTATAATGCTACAAACCCTTTTTAGTCTTGGCTGAATAGCTTGAGTAAGGCTAAAATACTGCTGTCTGAGAACTTCAATTGCTTCCAGTCCATCGATAGGACTTTTGGTGGAACAATAGGCAAAGTCTGAGGTTTTTTCCTTTAAGGTTGTGATTTTTAAAACCTTTTCCATGACTTGGATTTAGGTTTTTTTGGGGATTTTGAGTAATTCTTAGGAATGAACCGTATCAATTCATATGCAAAAAGGGTTCAATATGCTGATCCATCTTTTCCTTCACTTTCTTCATCCAGGTTCCAGTGATTAAGCTGATGCCGGATAAGCAGGTTGATGTAATGTCGGTTTCGGCGGTTTTTCTTGGCATCGGCCCGTTTTTCATTCCGTTTGTCTTTGACCAATCGATCAAATTCATTGAGATCTTCTAGTCGGCTGACGTCATTGATTGAAGTTCGTTTGGGCATGGTAAAATTGAGTTGATCTGATTTTTTGTCCTGAAAACTGTGGATAGGGGATTATGTTGGGTTGGAAAATTATGAACCTAGATTTTATTTATGGATTTTGCCACCGCAGTATTTACGGTGAAAACCTGCCTTTTTCACCACAAAACACTATGTAGAAATTACATCTAGATGGGGGAATTTTTCTGTGAGGCAGGAAAGTTTTTTGGTTTGAAAGAGTTCGACACCCTACGGGGTCGTGGGTTTCCACATTATTCGGTTTTTCCATGGGTTTCACCCGCGGTTATTGAAAAGTTTGACCCCTATCGGGGTCATAACAAGAATTCAATTTTTATTAGATAAGATCCTGAAAGGATCAAACTTCTGAATAGCCCTAGGTGAAACCTAGGGAAAAATGTAAATGATAAGTAGACAACAACCCCGATAGGGGTTGAACTTTTGAGAAGAAAAGAGCAATTTATACTATAAAACTCTAACACCTATTTTTTTCGTTGATTTAATTCTTACGACACTGTCGCAACAATCTTTCTGCCTCAGTGATTAAAGTTTTTGGAGGCGCTGGGATAATGGTAGGAAAAGACCCATTGCATCCCGATAGCTATCGGAAGGGTTAGGATAGAAGAGTGGAATTGCTCCTATAAAGCTGTCGGGATCGCTCCGGCCTTGAACTGAACTTCAAAGGTGATGAGTAGTATCTAGATTAGGGGGTACCTTATTGAAAACCAGTTTGTTGGACTGATTTTATTAGATTGTATCAAAATTGTAATCATAATTTCCAATTCATAATTAAATCTTCTATGTTTGTGGCAACAGTACCCGTCACGCTTCCAAGAGAACAGCGCACCAGGACGGGTCATTTTTTTTCTTCAGTGGGCTAATATTCCTTATGAAAGATTAGGGCCTGCAACCTGCCTAAAGAAGTAACCTCTGACGAATAGAATCAAATTGAAAAAAGATGAAACTTTAATCATTTTCAAACAGTTTCTCAGATGTAACTATCAAAATATTAAGATATTAGTAATCTTTCTAATACATTTGTGTATGACTATCAAGATTTCCATAGCGAAAGATTCCAATGCTGCTAGAGCTGTCAAGGCTTTGGTCAAGCAAGAGGAGGAGTTGCGAAAGGCGGTAGAGGACGGAACGGTCGAAGAGTACGTCAAGAAAAACGATATCCGAATTGCTAGGCCCGTATAGTATTACTTTTAAAGACGGACTCTATCACTTTACTACTTCACAAGGCAGGAATTATACCTGTGTTTTTACCGAGATAAATCGTTTTCTTCCCCCGCTAGGTGTAGGTTCTACCTTGCCTCCTTGAAGTTCAGGAATGAGTTGGGTGAAGTTTGTAACTTCACCCTATTATCAATTCCAATTTGTAATTGGATTTTCCTAATCTTGAGTCTTTAATAGGCTATTTTTCAATCTTGTACTGAGTAAAGTTTTCAACCTCACCCAACTATTTTCTTTGCCTAATCCCCTCACCTCAACCCCTCCAAATAACTCACCAAATCCACCAATTCCTCCTCACTCAGCGGAAAAGCCGGCATCAGGGACTCGTTGAGCTGGGTGACGGAGGTGACGTCTGCCAGCTTGTAGATGGTCTGCTCCCCACTGCCGACGAGCTTCACGATCAGGTCGTTTTCAGTCTTGGAGTTCACAATGCAGCGGATTTCTTTGCCGTCCTTGAATTTTACCAGTTGGGTTTCATAGCCAAAGCCCATGCCTTCGGAAGGACGGATAATTGCTCTTATCAACCCTTCTTTGCTGAGTTTGCCGCCAATCTGGGATAACCCCGGACCAAAGTCAACTCCCTCATTTCCGATTTTGTGACAGGTTAAACAGTATCCGGATGCCAATTTTTTCCCTTTCTCTACAGTGCCCTTCGCTGCCAATAACTTGGGAATGTCGTAACTGGTACTTTGGCTGTTTCCGTATTTTTCTGTGGCGAGTTGCCGGATATTGGAATTCCAGGTGGACATCAGGATCTTCTGGGCAATGGGCAATAACTCTGCGGGAATCTTATCCGCTTTGGCAATCTCCCAAAGTGCAGCCTCAGAATTGAATCCCTTCATTTCCTCCATGGCTGCGGTTCTTAGGTCTGCAGAAATGGAGGAATTACCCCAAATTTTGCTTAGCAGGGCTGCCATTTCCTTGCTGTCCACTACGCCGAATTTGCGGATTGCGGTAAGTGCTTTATTCGGATCGGCATTTTTCATAGCCTTTTCTATTTCTCCCAATCCATACAGTTGGGCAAAGGTATTGGCTGCCGAACTCGCCATTCGGTTGTCTTTTTCCTGATAGGCAAGGCTTAACAATCGGTCTTTTTGTTCCTTCAGTTGGTACTTACGGATAATCTCGAGGAAGTCACGGTCATCACTAATCTCTCCTGCCTTTGCTTTTGCCAAATTCAACAACTGGCTGTCAGGGTTTTTGACATCAAAGGCTGCTTGCCTCAGAATGACGACCTGATCTTCATTTTGTCCTTTGGTGAGCAGGTTTTTAAGCGTTTGGTTTTTCAGATCAGTCGTTTGGAAATCCAAGGCCCGGTAGTAGCGGTGGTCGGTCGGACTATTTTCTGCTAAAATCAATTCCTCCAACATGGCCGGGGTCTCTGCCGATCTCGACCTCCAAATCAGGTCTTTGGCCTCAGCCGAATTGCTCCAGCCTTGTCCCACTTTCGCCAGATAGGCAGGCAAATAGCGGTCCCAGTGGAATTCTGCCGCAATACCCAGAGCCTCCAGGTACCATCGGTCTCCACTGCGATATCCTTCTGCCAGTTTCATCCACACCTCAGAGGCATCTTCATATCGGATAGCTACAGCCACTTCTCTTCTTACCTGATCGGAAGGGTCGGCAGCAAGTCCAAGTAGGAAGCCGTTGTCTTTCATCCCGTTGATGCGTGATGCCCGTACAGCTGCTACCCGGATGTTTTCATCTGCATCTGTAGCTGCTTTTTGGATGTACTCATTTCCGTTGGGCAACTTAGTTAGCAACCAAAACGCACGGGCTTTCATTCGGCTATCTTCAGATTCATACAGCTTTTCCAAAGCTTCTGTTGCCTCAGTTCCTTTTTCCTTCAAAGCCATAAACACCTTGAAATGGATCGCCCGATTGGGATTTTGTAAAAGTTCGATCAAGGATTCCACCGAAGAATAATCCGGGGCCTCGACGGTGTATTTTGTTTTTTTTGGAGCCAGACGATAAACGCGGCCTTTTTCCAAATCGCCAACCGCATGTCCGCCTACACCCGGATCATACCAATCCGAAATGAAAATTGACCCGTCAGGCGCCACGGTCACATCGGATGGACGGAACCAGTTGTCCCGCTTGTTACCATCCAAAATAGGTCTCACCTCCCCGGTAAATCCGGCTCCTGAAGTCTGCACAGGATACATGCGGATCACATTGGGTCCGGCATCGGCATGGATGACTTGGTTTTGGTATTCCTTGGGAAGAAGTTTACCTTCATAAACAAGTATTCCAGTCGGCGAACCCGCATAGTTTTGAACCAGGTTGGGAACTACCCCGGGATCGTTTAGGTGCCAGTGCTGTCTCCAAACGGAGTCTTCCATATTTACGCGTCGGGTTCTCCAGTCAGCCTTGGTCTTCTCATCCTTGAATCCATAATTCCCATAGTCCATCACAAAGTTGATTCGGGTGGAGCGGTTGCCGTCGTCGTCGTTGTCACTTTGCCACATGCGTCCATAACTATCCACAGCGACTTCATAGTTGTTTCTGAAATTCCAAGCCAAGATTTCGGGATTGCTTCCATCGGGATCGCAGCGGAAAACCATCCCTTCCTGATACGGAGCGGTCTCCGAACTGACCGGTCTTCCCAGGGGATCCAAAATGGGACTTCCGTCGGCATGACGAAGCCCTTTTCCTTCATTTCCATAGTTGAAATAGAGCTTGCCATCCGGACCAAAGGTGAAGGCATGCATGCCGTGGTCATGCTGTACGCCTCCCACGCCAGTGAAGAGGACTTCCTTGTTGTCTGGGATATCGTCCCCGTTTTCGTCGGTGAAGACAAAGACATTCGGACTCACCGAGACAAATACTTTATTACCCAAAACCGCAATGCCAAGTGCGGCATTGATATCTGTCCCTTGGTAAAAAACTTTGGATGAATCGGCTTTGCCATCTCCGTCGGTGTCTTCCAAAATTAGAATGCGATCTCCTTCAGCCTTAGTAGGATTTTTGGGATTGAGTTGGATGCGGTAATTATAGGCTTCGGTAATCCACACTCGGCCCCGGTCGTCAATGTCCATGTTGGTGGGGTTCATCAGCATGGGTTCGGAGGCAAAAAGTGTCAGTTGAAGCCGATCGTCCAGCACTTCAATACCGTCCAGCGCAAACTCTACCGAGCGCTTTTGCTCATTGGTAAGCGAATCGTACTGTTCCTGGGTAAGTTGGGGTTTGGTGGTATCGCAGGAAAAAGTCAACAGGCTAATTGCAGCCAGGACTAACAGAGATTTTTTCATAGGTTTTTGGGGTTATTGAGCTTGATTTCTTTTGAAAATCAAATGGATTACAAAATAGAAGTTATGCGTTTGAGATCAAAGGTAAAAGAGATTGCATACAACTTTTTTCCAACAGAAGGGTATAAATGGGTTTTTATTTTTCCGTTGCCGGTAAATGGATTTGGATGAAAATCCTTTTCTCAGATGGTGGTTGGGAGATTTATCATCTGATTTATTTTACGCTATTTCAGTAAAAGACCAATTTCTAAACTTTTGATCTGGATTAGCTACTGAATTTAGGTTTCGGACCTGCTCGAATAAATAGAATTTATTTGAAAAATAGTTTTTTGTTAAGTGTTCTTAATATTTTATAACTATCTATAAAACAGAATGATATAGAGTTATAAACTTCTCCCTTGGAATTTTTTTGTTAACCTAAGCCTTCATATAAATTCAAGAAAAGATAACGATCAGCATTAAGGCTTCCAATATTTTCTGATCTAATCTTGCACCACAAACATCTTAGTGAACGTGGCATGTTAAGGAAATCAATCGTTTTTCTCCTTTCTATTTCGTTTTTCGGCTATTTCGCCTGTTCAGAGCCGAATTCAGAAGTTTCTTCTGTAAATGTGGATTCACTCTCGATAGTTAAACCGGTTTACATAACAGATCCAGTTCTTCACGATACCGATGATCCCGCCATTTGGATCAATTCGGCAAATCCTGAGCAAAGCCTTATTGTAGGAACGGACAAAGACTCTTTGGGTGCATTGTATGTCTATAACCTTCAAGGAAAAGTAATTGACTCGCTGGTAAGAAAAGACATACAGCGACCAAATAATGTAGATATCAATTATGGACTTTCTCTTGGAAAATACACCACAGATTTTGCGGTCACAGGTGAGCGATTGACTTCAAAACTTCGCTTTTTTTCCCTTCCGGACATGGAGGAAATCAATCCGGGTGGAATAGAGATTTTTAAGGGAGAGCAAGGGCCTGATTTTCGCGATCTTATGGGAGTGGCAACGTACAAAAGCCCTAAATCGGGGCGAATGTATATTGTCGCAGGACGAAAAAATGGTCCTACTGATGGAACCTATCTTTGGCAGTATGAAGTGATTGGGGAAAATGGCCTTATCCGCTTGGATTTGATTCGGAAATTCGGTCAATATTCAGGTAAAAGTGAAATCGAGGCAATCGCTGTGGATGCGGAGTTAGGGTATGTTTATTATTCGGATGAAGGTGTGGGAGTGAGGAAATACTATGCCGAACCTGAAATGGGAAATGAAGAATTGGCCCTATTTGCTACGGAAGGTTTTACGGAGGATCATGAGGGGATTTCTATCTATAAAATAGACGCAACCACAGGTTATATATTGATCTCTGATCAACAGGCTGGACTTTTTCATGTATTCCCGAGAGAAGGTGCCAAAGGAAATCCTCATCAACATGGGTTAATCACAAAAATCCATGCAAGCACCAAAGAAAGTGACGGATCTGAAGTGACTAGTAAGGCGCTTGGTGCTGATTTTCCAAAAGGTCTATTCATAGCCATGTCGGACGACAAAACCTTTCAAATC
Source organism: uncultured Limnohabitans sp. (assembly GCA_964574365.1). Taxonomy (GTDB): domain Bacteria; phylum Bacteroidota; class Bacteroidia; order Cytophagales; family Cyclobacteriaceae; genus Algoriphagus. The sequence continues at coordinate 41,343 of CAZNND010000025.1, read as the reverse complement.
TACCGCTGGGAGGATCTGGCGGTGATAATCCAAAAATCAAAAAGCAACTAAAACTAATCTATATGCAAAAACAATTACTTGTATTAGGCATTCTCCTGTCGATGACTCTCTTCAGTGCGGGAGTTTTCGCTCAGGGGTCGTTGAAAGGAAAGGTAAAAGATTCACAGAATCTTTCACTTCCGGGTGCCAATGTGATGATCCAAGGAACTACAAAGGGTTCGGTAACCAACCAAAACGGAGAATTTACCTTCATTAATCTAGAGCCTGGAACTTATGAGGTGGAGGTGAGCTATTTGGGTTACGAGGTCTTAACCCAGACAGCAACTGTTTTACAAGGACAAACCACTTTAATTACATTTAAACTGAACGAAACTGCGCTTGATGGGGCAGAATTTATTGTATTTGGCGATAGACTAAAAGGACAGGCCCGTGCCCTGAATCAGCAAAAAAATAATGCAAATATTACAAATATTGTTTCCGCTGATCAAATCGGTCGATTCCCTGATGCAAACATTGGTGATGCACTTAAGCGAATTCCTGGCATCACGATGCAAAATGATCAGGGCGAGGCGAGAAATATCATTATCAGAGGTATGGCTCCTCAGCTGAATTCTGTGACCTTAAATGGCGAACGACTTCCATCTGCAGAAGGAGACAACCGAAATATTCAGATGGACTTAATTCCCTCTGATATGATCCAAACTATTGAAGTCAATAAAGCTGTGCTTCCAAACATGGATGCTGATGCGATTGGAGGTTCAGTAAATCTAGTCACTAGGCAAGCTCCAAATGCTTTTAGAGTTTCTGGAACTGCTGCATCTGGAATCAATTTGCTTTCCAATAAACCAATTTGGACTGGAGGATTGGTCATTGGCAACCGAGTTGCTCAGGGTAAACTTGGTATTGTATTTTCCGGTTCTTACAATAACCATAATTTTGGTTCTGACAATGTGGAAGCAGTTTGGTATGAGTCTAAAAATGGCGTAGCACTAGAGGAATTTGATATTAGGGAATATAGGGTCCAGCGAGTCAGAAGATCTGCTTCCCTTGCGTTGGATTATGAGATTTCCAAAAATCATACCCTGTTCCTTTCGGGAATGTACAACCATCGGGATGATTGGGAAAACCGATTTAGAATGCGGGTGAGTCAATTGGATCGTGGGTTTGATGCGGGCACATTTACACAATCTTCACCCGGTGTCTACGCGTTAAAAGGTCGGGTTGAATTTCAGACCAAAGGTGGTTTGGACAATGACCGAATCAAGGCAGCAAGATTGGAGGATCAGCGCGTGTACAACACGACCCTTGGGGGTAGCCATCTGTTCAATAAACTAAAAATGGATTGGAGTGTGACCTATGCAAAAGCCTCTGAAGAAAGGCCTAATGAACGCTATATTGCATACAGACAGTCCAACAGAAATGTCACCGTGGATATTTCCAATCCTGAAAAGCCACTCGCCATTCTTAGCAATCAGGCAGATAATTTGGGTATCGGCTTCAATGTGTTACAGGAACAATACAGTTACACATTTGACCAGGATTTAAATGCCAAAATGGATTTCAAATTGCCATATTCTGAAAAAGGTATTCTCAAATTTGGCCTTAGGTACAGAGGGAAAAATAAAGAGAGGGCAAACAATTTCTTCGAATATGAACCACTTGATGAAGATGCTTTTGGAGCTACACTTGGTGATGTAAGTAATAAAAACTACTCTGAAGCTAATTTTTTGGCAGGTTCACAATATGCTGCAGGTACGTTCGTCACGCCCGAGTTTCTTGGTGGACTTAATATAAAAAATGGATCTTTATTCGAAGAAACGGACGTTTTAGAAGAATATATTCCGGGAAATTTTGTAGCAAAAGAGTCTATTACTGGAGCATACCTAATGGCAGATCACCAGTTTTCTGAAAAGTTCTCTGCTATTGCGGGATTAAGATTGGAAAATACCTCAATCGACTACACCGGGAATATTTATGATGTGGATGCCGAAGAATTTTCAGTAGCGAAAGGCGATCAGGTTTACACGAATGTAATGCCTGGTTTACACCTAAAATACGATGTAAATCCTAATAGCATTGTAAGATTTGCCTGGACCAATACCATCGCAAGACCAAACTACTACGATTTGGTTCCTTACGCATTTTTCAGCCCAGAAGATGAGGAACTGGAAAGAGGAAATCCAAATCTAAAAGCAGCAACTGCAATGAACTTTGATTTGATGGCAGAACGGTACTTTGAAAATGTTGGTTTATTGTCTTTCGGTGGATTTTACAAGGATATTGATAATTTCGTGTACACCATCACTACACAGGGTTTTTCAGATCCTCAATTTGGAACTAACCTACAATATTCCAGACCTGAAAATGGTGGTACTGCCTCAGTTTATGGATTTGAAACATCCTTCCAAAGACAACTTTTCAAGAATTTCGGGGTCTATCTGAACTACACCTACACGCAGTCTTCAACCACGGGAATTGAAGGTCGAGAGGAAGATGATCTCGTGCTTCCAGGAACAGCCAAAAACATGTTCAACGCCTCGCTATCCTATGAGAATAAGAAGCTCGTGGTACGAGTTTCCCTCAATTATGCCTCGGATTACCTGGATGAATTGGGAGGGGAAAATTTTGAAGACAGATTCTACGATAAGCAAACTTTTCTGGATGTCAATGCGTCCTACGCCATTACTCCAAAGTGGAGGTTATTCATGGAAGGGAATAATTTAACCAATCAACCACTTAGGTATTATCAGGGAATTCAATCCCGAACGATGCAAATGGAGTACTATAATGCGCGATTCAATTTTGGGTTGAAGTTTGATTTGTTCGAATAATAAGGGTTTAGTGTTTATGGGTAAAAAGCTGATTCAATTTGGATCAGCTTTTTTATTGGTTTAGTAGAAAATAAAGGGCAGGTTCTTTTATTTCTCCGTTTTTTTAAAATTATGCATATACGCTTTTTTGCCAGTAGAAAATAAACTCGATAAAATTTTGAACAGCGAAGGAAACGAAGGACACAAAGTTTTTTCGAATTGTTCTTTTTTCGACTTTTTCCATTTTTTACTCAAATCAGGTTATTTAATCGTTTTTCTAAAAAAAACATAGGTTTAGTACACAACTTGGAAAAGCTAAAGCTTTGATTTCTAATGCTTAAAATTCAAAATTACAAGTTTGGACGTGTTTTGAATTTTCCATCCGGCTCATCACTTTATGCTTTCCTTATTGATCGATTTATAACCTGAAACACAAACAAAATGAAATTTGGCTACTGGCAAGATTCAGTATATCCATAATTAAAATTTAGCCAAATGATTCAAAAATTCTTCCAATTTTTCAAAAACTTTTCCTTGATACCGAATCAAAAATGGATTGGCTGTAACTGATACATCGGCATTCAATTTCTGAATCCCTGCTTTGGCCATAGCTTTTTTTACCCAAAAAACCACCTCTTGTGGACCGGAAATTTCATAGTTTAACTCTTCCACTGCAACGGCTATCTTTCCTCGACTGAGGCTAAACCGATACTTATCACCCGGTAGCAATTGATTGATCTGACCGGAAAGAATCAAATCCTCAGGCTTGCCGGAAATCAGAGGCATGCCACAATTTAGCAACCAGAACCGATCAGCTGTCTCGATGGCAATATCCAAATCATGGGTTACGACCAAAATTGCTTTTTGCTGGGCATGAGCAATTTCTCCCAACAAACTCATGACTTCAAACCTATTGACCAGGTCCAAATGTGCAGTGGGTTCGTCCAGAATCATGACTTGTCCGTCCTGAGCCAAAGCTCTGGCAATCATCGCCTTTTGCCGTTGCCCATCGCTGATTTCACTCAGCCGCTCGTCTCGTAAGTAGGTGATTTTGGTATCGAAAAGGGCCTTTTCCACCACTTCTCGATCAGTATCATTCAACTTTCCCGACCATCTGGTGTAGGGTGTTCTTCCCAAGGCCACAAGTTGTCCGACAGTCATATTTCCTGGAAAAACTGGGTCGGTAAGTACAACAGCTATTTTTTTGGCTAATTCTTTGACAGAAAAATCAGAAATGGATTGGTTTTCGAGTTGGATGCTGCCTTTCCAAGGCTTTATTTGACTTAATATAGCTTTGATCAGGGTCGATTTTCCTACTCCGTTAGGCCCTAGCAGACAGGTGAGTTCGCCGGAGTAAAGCGAAAAATCCAGAGCGGCAAGTATTTCCTTTTTATCTTTCTTTCCTGCGTAGCCCAGCGATAGGTCCTTCCCGGCTAAAGCGATTTTTTTGGTAACTTCTTTCATCCTCAAAATTCTTTGCTGAAGTTTTTCCTCAAAATCAACGTAATCACAATCGGTGCCCCTATCAGGGAGGTGACGGCGTTTATCGGTAAAGTGCTAGCCAATCCCGGCAATTGACCTACGGCATCACATAACAAAAGCAAAATTGCACCGATCAAGGCTGAACCTGGAAACAGCACCCGATGGTCGGAACTTTTCCAGACCATTCGTGCCAAATGGGGCACGGCAATACCCAAAAACGCAATTGGCCCACAAAATGCCGTAATTCCTCCAGCCAAAATTCCTGTGCTTAGGATCATTGTCCAACGCATTTTTTCTGTTCTGATCCCCATGCTTCGTGCATAGTTTTCTCCTAAAAGCAGGGCGTTGTAGGACTTGATGGAAAGGAAAACGGGCAGGCTGCCCAAGCCGATCAGGATTCCCAAAATCGATACCTGAGTCCAGCCCAACGATCCCAGGCTGCCCATGGACCAAACGGTATATAGTTTAAGTGGTTCCGCTCCCGAGAAAAAGGACAGGACCGAAACCACTGCAGATACCGCACTGCCAAACATCAATCCGACAATCAATAAGGTCATGCTGTCTTTGACTCTCCAAGCCACTAAGCTCACCCCGGAAAGTACCAATCCTCCTCCCAAAATACCTGCCGAGGCCACTGCCCAAGAGTTGATGCCATTAACCGCAAAACCCAAGGTAGTTCCGGTTAGCATCAAAATCGCAACGCCTAGTCCAGCACCTGAACTGATTCCCAAGACAAAGGGGCCAGCCAGCGGATTTCTGAAAAATGTCTGCATCTGTAGGCCGCTTAGGCTAAGTCCTATTCCAGCAAAAATGGCTACCAGAGCCTTTGGGAGACGATAATTGAGGATAATTTGCTCCCAGGAGTTCTTTTCCCAGTTTCCTGATACCATTCCGCTGACGATATCCCCGAAGGGTATCCATACCGAACCCAAGCTCAGATTAAGCAAAAAGCTCAATCCGAGTAGGAGGAATGTGATAGGAAAGAGGTAGGGGCGGAGGTTCATGTATGATTTATATGAATTGGATGTGGTATCTGCCCGGATAGACCACTTTTCGGACACAGAGCACGGGAAATGCTATGCATTCAATAATTTACTGGTTTTTTGGTTCCAGATTTCCAGATATCTTGATTTCATAGCTTCGGTGAGAAAGGATGCTTGAATTACTTTTTCTACCTTCTCTTCGGCATTGATAAACTTTAAGTAGCTATTTGAAATTGCTTTTTCTGGCAAATTCAAACTTGAGGCAAACTTATCAAAGTCCGTTTTGGTAAGTTTTCTTTTTTTACCGTTTAGCGTAAGTGCGGTTTCATCAAGATCATCAGGAAACACCAGATTCACATTGAGAAGGTCATAGGCAGGCGAGAGTGAAACAGTTCTGTCTGGATGATGGATCAGGGTGAAATTTTTTAAATGCATGTCATTATTGCCTGTCAAATAGCAAAAAAGCACCAATTCAAAGAAATTCAGCGTGTCCAATCCTTTGTTTGTGCAATAGGTTGAAACCAATTTTCCAGCTTTTTCATAGGAACTTTTGTATTTCTGTTCAGTCAGGAATCCTGAAATCTGGCAAAAGTCTTCTACATGTATTTTTTTGCCTTTTTCCCTGTCAAACCGCTTGGTGATATAGGCTAATTTGCCTTCGCTGCTAGGAATCAGTGCATGTTGACTGGTCTTTATTTTGAATAATTCCGCTAGGTGCATAGTCAGATCTTCTGTTTCAGGCAAGTGAGGAAATTCCTCATGCTGAGGTTTCAAAATGTATTGACCCCAAAGACCGACAAGCGTCAATCTTTCCGAGCCAAGATCCTTAATAAGATCCACAGATAACTTGGGCTGTACTCCCGTAACTGCGATTCTTTGGTTGGCTGTTTTGACCGCAAGCTCATTCAAAATGGTTTTATCAAGATTCAGTTTAGGTAGATTTTTTGTCCCGAAAAATTTTTTGCAACAGCTTGAATGGTAAGGAATTTCTCCTTGGACTTTTTTATAGCAGAATAAACAATTAGGCATCCATAGCCCCCTCCTCAGGCAAAATGCTTACAGCTCCTATTGTATCTCTGCATAGGTTCAGCAGTAACTCAAAACGGTCCTTTCCATTCAGCTTCCAATATTTTTGACCCACATTTAATAACCATCCTTCGGGTATCAATCCATCGAAAAACGGGAAAAGGGTTTTGATTTTAAAAGGGTGGCTTTGAAGTGGAAAAGTGAAACTTATCGGCATCGCATCTTTGGATTGAAAATAAGCTTCTCGATAGATAAACATGTAGCCTTCATCCGTCTCTGTCAAATATCCCGCAAGATGGTCTTGATAATAAACTAATGCTTTCCTAGTCATATCCTTATGAGTCTAGATCAACCACACCCACCTGCTTGCCAAACAAAATCAGTACTTGATTTACTTTATCGAGGCGAAGAGTTGCTTTACCCTGCTCAAGATCACGTACAAATCGCAACCCAACCCCTGCCTTTGCGGCAAGTTCCTCCTGAGTAAGTCCTACCGACTTTCGTTTTTCCTTTAAGAAAACTGAGAAATTTGTCATTTTTATACCCTTTCTGGTATAAATGTAAGCCTTTAATTGAAAATATACCCGATTGGGTATGTTTTTTCAAAAAAAATGAAAAGTATACCCGATCGAATATAGTAATGAAGATTTTTTTAAGGGATCCTAGCTATTTAAAACCCCTTATTTGGAATATTGGGCCCAATCCGATAAGTAATGAATTGGTGAACTCCCTTATTCAAATTTGATTGGAATGAGGTTTTCTCACCTTTATAAGTTCTTTTCCGAGGGGACTAAATCTTACTTTCCTCCAATCCCTCAATCCCTCAATCTTTCAATCTTCCAATTTTCAATCCAATTTCTGATAAAAATACAACTCATACTCGGGTAGTAGTTCCGGATGGAGGATTTTAATCAGGTCTTTCAAAATCAAATCCGGACGTACGTAGCCGAGTTCGAAATACTCCAAACCTCCTGTAGCTCCTTTTCTTGCGGTGTAGGTGTAGATTTGACTGTTTTTCCACGCGTTGAAATTCTGGTATCGAGGTTCGCCACTTCCCATACTTTCCACATCTGGAAAATCTGCCGAACCGATCCAAACCTCCGCCTCCGCTGCCCGATCCAGCACAAATTCATAACTAAGTTGAAGACTCCCCGTACCTGCTTGATCTGAAAACACATAGTCTCCCCCGGCCTGTTGAAGGAGCTGTGCTCCCCAGCTCTCTGCTCCGGGTGCATACCAAATGTCCTGATACATTACTCCGCTGATTACTCTAGGGCGGTTCCCCAAGGGGATTTCCCGAGCTAATTTTTCAGCTTCCTGGTAAGCATCCTTGATTTTCTTAAATTCAGCTTCAGCTTCTTCATACTTTCCAAGTAAAACCCCGGTAAACTTGAGCCATTCGGCCCGTCCAAGGGGGTTTTGTTCTACATACTCACCGTTGATCAATGCGGGAATAGAAGCTTGATTGAAGAGTTCCAAGTACCTTAGATCCTCTCCCAAGGTCGAAATCATGATCCAATCCGGCTGAAGGTCAATGACCAGTTCCGGATTGGCAGAAGGTCCGCTACCCAAATCCGTGACCTTACCAGCATCGATTCTCGCCCAAGTTAGGGTGGAGGAGATCAAGTCCGTTTGCGGGAAACCGATCAATTTGTTAGTTGCTCCCAACATGTCGAGGTGAGGAACCTGTGTGGTGGAAGTCAAGATTACTTTATTAATCGGGAGTTGGACTACCGCATCAAAGCCTGTTTTTTCAATGGAAGCTCCTTCCTCTAAAATCAGGTATCGGTAAGTTTTTTCAGCACCGATATAGCCTTGGCTTACCTGTATTTCCCAGAAATTTTCCCCTCGAAAAAGTTGAAAGCCTTTGGCAAACTCAAGTGGAACTGAAGTTTTTTCCAAAGGGGAAAGGGTTTTGTTTTCACAGGAAAAAAGCATGATCATCCATCCCAAAAGAATAAGGTAACGCACTGAAAAATAATGGTTAGAGGATGTAGAAATGAATGTATTCATCAATTCCGAACTGTATAATTTTCTACCAAGGTAAAGGTGATTTTAACATCCTTCCAAAAATTTTCATTTCCGTAAACTTGTCTTCTGGTTAAAAACAGGTTAATTTGATTTGATTTTGGTTTCCAAACCGTCCCGATAGCTATCGGGATCGTCACTTGGGATTAAAAGGGAATCCGGTGCGATACCGGAGCTGTCCCCGCAACTGTAAGTCTGTCCCGATGTCAATCTGGAAAAAACTTTTGCACCACTACGCCATTTTCTGCTCTGCGGAAGAGAAGGCAAGCAAAAGTCAGACAAGCCAGGAGACCTGCCTTGATCAGCTGATTCTGTGCTTTCGGAGGAAAAGCTAAAAGGACGTGTCAATTTCTCAGCCAATTGATTTTGGGTGAGTTAACTTTCATTTCTTTCTTAATTTCTTTCAAGGCCGAATCGAATTAACCTATTCGATCGGACATGAACTTGCTTTATTTGGTGGTTTCTCTGTGGGGCTCGCTTGCTGTACAAGACACGGTAACTTTGGCGGGAGTGGAGGTTTTTGCCCCTCCCTTGGATCGCTTTGCTCAAGGGCAAAAGATGATTTCCTTTGAAAAAAAGGAGTTTGAGGCCTATGCTTCTCGTTCTTTGGGTGATTTACTTCAGGAAAAATCTCCTGTCTTCATACGGCAATACGGCGCCGGAATGCTTGCATCTCCTTCATTTCGAGGCACCTCTGCAGGTCACACGGCTGTTTTTTGGAACGGGCTGCTTATCAATAGTATTTCCTTGGGGCAAAGCGACCTAAGTATTCTTCCGATTCAAGCTATTGATCAGGCAGAAATTCATTTTGGAAGCTCGGGAGCCCTTTTCGGGAATGAAGCCATTGGTGGTAGTGTGCATTTGGGCACTCAGACGAAGTTTGGGCAAGGATTCAAAGGACAGCTTAGCCATTCAATCGGTAGTTTTGGATTAAAGAATACATCAATCTCGACTGAGTTTTCTGGAAAAAGTTTCAGCACCCAAACCAAGCTTTACCATCAATTTGCAGGTAATGATTTTCCATTTCGGGATCTCTCCAAACCGGGAACGCCGGAGCTGAGAGCCGAAAATGCCCAAACAAAACAATTGGGCTGGGTTCAGGATTTGGCTTGGTCCTTTTCAGATAAAAGTCAGCTGAAATCCTCCATTTGGGGTAATTACGCAGATAGGAAAATTCAACCGGTGATGGGTTCGGCTACTCGGGATGTTCAGCAAGATCGGAATTGGAGGATGGTGTTGGACTATTTCCACTTTGGTGCGGCTTCCATTTGGAATGTAAAAGCAGGATGGGTTGCCGACCAACTTATCTTCAACGGAACTGAAAACCGAACCCGTCAATTCCTCTTGGCTACCGATTGGGATTATCAAAAAATCGAAAAATGGACTTTTAAAATTGGTGCCCGTGGAACCTTTGCCAAAGGAGATTTAAGCACCTATTCAGCCAGCGATCAGCGTATCGAGCTATATCAAAGTGCAAAGTGGAAGACCAATGATAGACTTTCATTCTCTGCAAACCTGCGTCAGTTGAGTTTTCCAGGTCGGTTAGAACCTTTTCTCCCCGGTTTGGGCTTGGATTTTTTGGTTTGGGAAAATGGTCAAGACCAATTCCTGCTTAAGTCCTCGGCAGGAAGAGGATTTAAAGTGCCCACCCTCAATGACCGGTTTTGGAATCCCGGAGGGAATCCGGATTTGCTTCCCGAAAAAAGTCTGAACGGAGAAATTGGCCTTCATTGGATCAGAAAAGCAGATTTTTCTTTAGAACAAAGCCTTACGTACTACAGGATGACTGTGGACAATTGGATCATTTGGTTGCCTCAAGGTTCCATTTGGAGTCCTCAAAATATCAGGGAAGTCAGGAATCAAGGGCTGGAATACCAGGGTAAAGGGAATTTAAAAATTGGGCAGTGGAACTGGACTTTTTGCGGAAGCTATACATTTTCTCAAGCCCTGGACCTCACCTCAGACAGGAATTTTCCCCAACAACTGCCCTATACCCCAAAACATCAGGCAAATGGGGGGCTCGAGGTGGAAAGGAACAAGTTTTCGCTCAGTCTTTCTAGCTTTTATGTTGGGCAGCGATCCATCGGTACCGGCAACTCCCGCATGCTGGAAGGCTACCAACTTTGGAATATCGGATTTGAACTTCCTCAAATACAATGGGAAAAAATCCAATTTCCGATCAGCTTTCAGGTGCTCAATCTCCTTGATCGGGACTATCAGGTGCTTTACCTGCGCGCCATGCCCGGTCGATCCTATCAAGTCTCTATATCTATAGTATTATGAATAAGGTACTTAAAAATTATTTTCATGTCCTGGTAGTAGCAATGGTGTTGTTTTCCTGTGACAACGATACAGGCGAACTTCCGCTTGGGAAATATGACACCGGAGTACTCCTGATGAATGAAGGTGCTTTCGGAACCAATGACGGGGAAGTTTTTCACTTTGATCCTGCCAAGGGGACTTTGACCAAAAATATCTTTGAATCGGAAAATCAGCGTCCTTTTGCCGGATTGTTGGAGGATATGGTCTTCGAAGAAGACCGATTTTTTCTTGTAGCCAACACCGGTAAAGTAGAGATTGTAAAACCTTCAGATTTTAAATTTATTGGCTCGGTGTTGGGAGAATTGGATCAACCAAGGTCATTGGCCACTGCGAGGGGAAAAATATTTATCTCGGATTACGGCCCTTATGATGCAAATTACAACACCCCAACTTCTTACGTGGCCGTGGTGCAAGGTTTGGATGGAGGGTTGGTAAAAAAGAAGATTGCTGTTTCCAGAAAACCAGAGGATCTGTATGCCTTTGGGAATTTTTTGGCAGTCTCGGGTTCGGAAGAGGGTAAAATTGAGGTTATTGACGCAGATTTGGAATCCGTGATCAAAACCGTGGACGTAACCGGATCCCCCGTTCAGTTTTTTGAGCAGCGAGGAGAGCTGTGGGTATATTCATTTGATGACCAAAAAATCTATTTCCATTCAATCAACAGGGATAATTGGAGCATTAAGTCGATAAGGGAATTTGCTATCCCTATGGCAACAGGCCGAATTGCTTTTGGAGAGGACGATCGGATGTATGTATTGACCAGTTCGGGCTGGCCGAAGTATGAGGACGGAGTTTCCGTGGTTTCCCTTTATGCGGCTGTGTTGATACCGAATTGGAAGACTGGGTCGGGATTTTATGGTATTGGCTACGACAAGGATCGGCAGGAACTTTACCTAGCCAATGCCAAAGGATTCCAGGGCAACGGCGATGTAACTGTTTACAAAAAAGACGGATCTGTGGTCAGAACGCTGGAAGTGGGACGCGGACCGTCTGGATTTTTGGTGAGGTAAGGAAATTGGGAAGTTAATCAGTAGGCTCAGTCTCAGTATCAAATTACTTCTGCGGTTATCTGCGAATTTTTCTGCGAGGATCTGCGGGAAAAATCGGGGAGTGATATTCCATAAAATGCATGCTTTTTGTGGATTTTGTTCCATGAAATATATGTAATTCATGGATTTTATTCCATAATAGTTAATAAATTTGTGGAATTAATTTTCAACCCTAAGTTTTCCGATATGAATTTCTCTCGAACTCTGGTTCAAAAAATCACAGAATCTTTTGATCGTGACAAGGTAATTCTGGTATTGGGTCCAAGACAAGTAGGAAAGACCACACTGATTAACGATCTTCTTCAGGGGAAAAATCAACTTTTCCTGAATGGGGATGATCCCACTGTGAGAGCGCTTATGGATACTCCGAATACGATGCAACTTCAATCTTTAATTGGTGCACATACCTATGTGTTCATTGATGAAGCTCAGCGAATACCTAATATCGGACTGACAGCAAAGATTATCCATGATCAAATGAAACATGTCAAATTGATCATGAGTGGCTCATCTTCTTTTGAGCTTTCTGGTTTTGCCCAAGAGCCTTTGACCGGACGTAAACTTTCTTTCTATCTCTACCCATTGAGTTGGGAAGAATATGAAAATGTGGTGGGATACTTGACTGCCGAGCAGGATTTACCCAATCGATTAGTCTATGGGTTCTACCCTGAAATCGTCAAAAATCCAAAATATCAGGAAGAGCTTTTGTATGAGTTGGTAGAAAGTTATCTCTACAAGGATGTTTTATCTCTTGGGATTTTGAAAAAACCAGATGTTATCCATCGCCTGCTGCAGCTTTTGGCGTTTCAAGTAGGAAGTGAGGTATCTTACAATGAACTTTCGAGAACACTTCAGGTGGATACAAAAACGGTAATTTCTTACATCGACCTGTTGGAACAGGCATTTGTGATTTATCGTCTGGGTACTTTCAGCGGGAATCTTCGTTCAGAAATAAAAATTAACAAAAAGATTTACTTCTATGATAATGGGGTAAGAAATGCCCTGATAAGAAACCTTCAGCCAATTGCATTAAGAAATGATATAGGAGCTTTGTGGGAAAATTTCCTGTTGGCTGAGAGGATGAAGTTGATGGAATACAGTAGAAAAAAGTATAATCGGTATTTTTGGAGGTCAAAAACACAGCAGGAAATCGATTATTTGGAAGAATATGATGGAGGGATTCATGCTTATGAATTCAAATGGAATCCCGGAAGGAAAGCTTATCTACCAAATATCTTCAAAGATGAATACAATCCCACATTTCAAGTAGTGACTCCATCCAACTTCAGGGAATTTGTAAGGAATAAACTAGTATAAAACCAAAAATTCTACCGTATTCAAAGCATCCCTTTTTCTTTTTATCCATCCAGCTTTTTGGACATAATATCCTCAAACTTCTCCAGGAGCGGGATATAGACTTTTTGAACTCGTTCCACAAAATCCTGTTGCGTATCAATGTCATAGACCGGATTGTATTTGATCCGGTCTATGACCATGTCCAGCCAAGCTTTTCCATCATCGATCAAGTCAGCATGAAATGCTTCTACAGTCAGATCCCTACTTCCGGAGAAGGGCCCTTTCCCCATTTTTTCGAAGTACTTTCCCAGCAACTTTAGCGCAAGCTCGTGTGTGATCTCAAAATTGATGATCAGTTCACGCTCTGCCTTGGAAGTTTTTAGCTTTTTGGCTCGCTGGGCAAAGAGTTCTAACTCCTCCAACGCTTGGGAGTAAATCCCTAGGCACTGCTCACAGGATTGGGGTAGTGTTTTCATGAAAATTCTTTATGTGTTAAGTTAAAGAAATTCGGTTGATATGTATCCAGCCGACTTTTTACCTTACCTCACATTATAACTTTGCAAAAACGGCTGCCCATTAGGTGCTACCCCCTCCAGCTTGAGCCTTCCGCTAAATTCTTCCAGGTATTTCCCAAGTACTTTCGGGTCTTTGGCTGGCATTTCATTTACGTGTGTAATGATAAATCCGTCTCTAAATCCCAAATCCCGGAGGTAGCCTCGGGTCAAGGAACTTATTTTTACCCCATAAGGGATTTTCAGGCGGTCTTTTTCAATTGTATTGACCGCTTCAAGTCTAGCTCCTATCAATGCGGAAGAAAAATATTCCCGTTTCATGATTCCCGTTCCTCCTTCTAGATTCTGCAAGGTAAGCGTAGCTGATTTCAGGTCTTTTCCGCGCTGGTATTCAATAGTGAGTTTGTCGCCCGGGTAATAGTAGGAAAGTGCTTCTTCAAAGCTGCCTTTTCCAGTAATCTTCCAATCTCCTATTCGGGTGATGACATCATTTTTCTGCAATCCCGCATTTTCTGCAGCGCCATTTCTAAGGGTATATGTGACAATGACACCGTCAAGCGTTTTCAAGTTCATTTCTTCTGCTAGTTCGGGAGTAACTTCCACCACATCTACTCCTGGGATCGCCTTCTGCACTTCTCCATATTTGATCAAATCATTGGCGATTTTAATAGCAACATCCACCGGCACAGCGAATCCATATCCGGTGTAAGAGCCTGTTCGTGAAAGAATTGCTGTGTTGATTCCCACAAGTTCTCCTTTTACGTTGACCAAAGCGCCTCCGGAATTGCCCGGGTTGATGGGTGCGTCTGTTTGGATAAAGCTTTCCAATGGAAAATCTCCTCCAAGGATGTTGATTTGGCGTTCCTTCGCAGAGACGATTCCGGCTGTGACTGTGGAGGTGAGGTTGAAGGGATTTCCGACGGCCAGAACCCATTCCCCTATCTGCAGGGTTCGGCTGGAACCTCTTTTGATTTCGGGAAGATTTTCTGCCTCGATCTTGAGCACTGCGATGTCGGTATTTTTGTCTGTTCCTACCAATTTAGCTTGATAGGTTCGTTTTTGATGGACCACTTCGATTGTTTCTGCCCGATCAATTACGTGGTTGTTGGTGATGATGTAGCCGTCTTTGGAAATGATCACTCCTGAACCTGTGCTTACTTGCTGGGCTGGCCCTGTTCCAAAGAAATAATCAAACATGCTGTATCGCCTATAATCGGTACCACTGAAATTTTTGATAAAAACTACCGACTCGGTGCTGTTTTGAGAAGCCTCCACAAAAGAAATCGGAGGATCGGTGTTTACCGGGTTCGGTATATATTCCCTTGCAAATTGTCGGGTATAGGAAGAAGGATTTGACTCAAAACTGCCTGTTTCCTCCTGGGACTTGGCTGAAATGCCCGTCCAAAGTGCCGCTCCGGCCAATCCGGCCAGAAAAGGGATTCCGAATGACTTGACCAATGTGTTCATAGTTTCATTTTATAGAACGAACGGGAAGATGGGTTTTTCCACTACCCGGATTCACAAATTTTAAGAAATTCACTTTTCTAAAATCAAAAATCATCCCAACCCGGAAAATCTGACGAGATGTACCCATAAATTCAGTCCAATTGGTAATTTTGTCAGAATAATAAAACCTTCCTTCATTAGGGAAGGTTTTTGTTTGATCAAAATTCGATTCATGACAGAAAGCAAACGCGTAGCTATTTTGGGAAGTACGGGAAGCATCGGTACTCAGACACTAGAGGTAATTCGTCAGCATTCCGATCAATTTACCGTAGAGGTGCTTACCGCCCAAAACAATGTAGATTTGCTCATTGCTCAGGCCATGGAATTCAAACCCAATGCGGTGGTAATCGGAAACGAAGCCAGCTATTCCAAGGTCAAAGAAGCCCTAATTCCTCAAGGCATCAAGGTCTTTGCAGGGCAAAAAGCGATTGCCCAGGTAGTGGAAATGGATACCATAGATGTGGTACTGACTGCGCTGGTAGGCTACTCAGGTTTGATTCCGACGGTACAAGCAATCAAGGCAGGAAAACAGATTGCGCTTGCCAATAAAGAAACACTGGTTGTTGCGGGAGAAATCATCACTGCCCTGGCAAAAGAAAACCGGGTGAATATTTATCCTGTGGATTCTGAGCATTCGGCAATTTTTCAATGTCTGGTGGGTGAGTTCCACAACCCGATTGAAAAAATCATTCTTACCGCCTCAGGAGGTCCCTTCCGAGGAAAAGACCGAGCGTATCTGGAAACAGTTACAAGAGAACAAGCCCTCAAACACCCCAATTGGGACATGGGTGCCAAAATCACGATCGACTCGGCATCCCTGATGAATAAAGGTTTGGAAGTCATCGAAGCAAAGTGGCTTTTTGGACTAAAAACTGAGCAAATTGAAGTGGTTGTGCATCCTCAGAGCATCGTCCATTCACTGGTGCAGTTTGAGGACGGTTCCATCAAAGCACAACTTGGTTTGCCTGATATGCGTATCCCCATTCAATTTGCGCTAAGCTATCCGGATCGGTTGAAAAGTGATTTTGAGCGATTCAATTTTGCCAGGTATCCCAATTTGACTTTTGAACAACCGGATATGAAAACTTTCCGGAACCTTCAACTGGCTTTTGACGCTTTAGCTAAAGGAGGCAATGCGCCTTGTGTGTTGAATGCCGCCAATGAAATTGCGGTGACTGCGTTCCTGAACCGCCAGGTGGGATTCCTTCAAATGTCAGATCTAATTGAAGAGACGATAGGCCAAACTGAATTTATATTGCATCCAAGTCTGGAGGATTACATTGAAACAGACCGAAGAGCAAGAGAGATAACTGAAAAATTAATTAAGTAAAACGAATACATGGAAACTTTAATTATGGTGGGGCAGCTGCTCCTGGGATTGTCCATCCTAGTTGGGCTTCACGAGCTGGGTCACTTACTTACCGCCAAACTCTTTGGCATGCGTGTTGAAAAATTCTCCATTGGATTCCCTCCAAAAATTGCGGGATTCCAGTGGGGAGAGACAGAATACTCCATCGGGGCAATTCCTTTGGGGGGATTTGTAAAAATATCGGGTATGGTGGACGAGTCCATGGATACCGCCCAGTTAGCCTCAGATCCACAACCTTGGGAATTCCGGGCAAAACCGGCCTGGCAGCGTCTGATCGTGATGTTGGGAGGTATTATCGTCAATGTGATTACAGGTATTATCGTTTTTGTGGCCTTGGTCTATAAAAATGGAGAGACGTATTTTTCCCGTGATCAAATCCTGCAAAATGGCATTGTAGCCTATGAATATGGAGAGGCGATAGGCTTAAAAACAGGAGACAAGGTATTGGATATCAATGGTCAGCCCTATCAAAGCATTACCGATTTGAGCAGTGGTTCAGCGTTGCTAAGCGAAAATGGCTATTACACCGTGGATCGAAACGGAGAGCAAGTCAAAGTCGAAATTCCCAGAGGATTTATCAATTCCTTTAATTCTGAAGAATCCTTCAGCAAATTTGTGGCCTTGAGATTTCCCTTTGAGGTTGGAGAAGTAGAGAAGGGCAGTGGTGCAGAAAAAGCAGGCATCCAAGCAGGAGATAAGATTTTGTCAGTAAATGGTCGGGAAATCCAGTTTTTTGATCAGATGCAGGCAGCTCTTCAACCCTTGAAAGGGAAAGAAGCTCAGGTTGTCCGTCAAAACCAGTCCACAACAGACACCTTAACTATTTCGGTAACAGAAGAGGCACGTATCGGAATTGCCATCAACCCTTTGGTTGAACCGGTCAGGAGGGAATATGGATTTGGTGAGGCGGTTTCCAAGGGTACATCAAGAGCTTTTGGTGTGGTGATCGTGAATGCCAAGGCATTGGGAAAAATGTTTACGGGTGAAGTGTCAGCGAAAAATGTCAGCGGTCCCATCGGGATGGCCAAAATTTATGGAGCTTCTTGGGATTGGGTAAAATTCTGGAGCATCACGGGGTTAATTTCGATGATTTTGGCTTTTATGAATTTACTTCCTATTCCAGCATTGGACGGTGGACATGTCATGTTTTTGCTTTATGAAATGGTCTCCGGCAGGGCTCCTTCTGATAAATTCCTTGAAAATGCACAAAAAGTAGGAATGGTAATTTTATTGGCTTTGATGGTTTTTGCAATTGGAAATGATATTTTGAAGCTATTCAATTAAGTCAAAATGAAATTAAGACTTGAGCCCGGAGATATTCGGGCTTTTTTTTTAACCTGATTTTTAACGGGTTAATAAATAGTTAAAATGACAGGATTTCAAATACCAGCAATCAATATTAATTTTCTTTTTTGTTTCTGATTTTATATTGAAAAAAATAATTTTATTCTCCCTTTTAGTTCCGTGCATCAATTATTTTGGATTTTCCCAAGTTGAAAAGCAAGTAATTATCACGAAAAATGGTCAAAGCAAAACGATTGAATTGATCAGTTCTCCTTCTACTAGTCAATTTAAAGTACTAATAGCAATGGAAGATGGAAGTCAGAAAGCTTTCACTCCAGCTGATATTTCAAGTTTTGTATTTCCGGATGGGAGAAAATTTATTTCCACTAAGATTCGAGGAAGTCAAGAATTGATTTTTATGCAGTTACCTTTTGAAGGGGAAGTTTCACTGGGTTACTATGGGAATATTTTTCATTTGTTAGTAAAGTATGAAGCAATTCCTTTGACAGTGGATTCTAGGGCAGATTTCGCATCAGAAAGCCGGCAACTCAAAAGGAAGACGTATCTGGGGGTTCTGCATTTTGGATTGGGAGGTTGTAAGGAAGAAGTTAATGCTCAAATCAACGAAACCAACCTTTCTTATCCCGCCTTGGAGAAACTGCTTATAGCCTATCACGAGTGTAAGGGTATTCCCTATCAGGTCCATGGAAATGATCAAAAATCCCTAAAAGTTGGTTTCTCGGCTGCGATAGGGTATTCTCAAATCCAACCGAATTTGGATGAAGTACGATATTTAACCCAACCAGCTGGAGCTAGAATTGAAGTTTTGGTGAATTTTGTTTCACAAAAATTTACGCCAAGGCTTCGTACCGAAACCGGATTTGCTTTTACACAATTTGATCAACTTTGGGGTATAGGCATGAGAAATCTGCCTCCTGGTAAACAGCAGGACCGGTATGAGGAAGTTGCACAAATCCGTGCTATAGATATTCCTTTCTTAGTCAATTACAGTCTGATTAAGTCAAATAACCATGACTTGTACCTAGGGTTAGGATTTAAATTTACTGTACACCAAAAAGAGTTGATTTCTGAGATTTCCCAATTTGAGTTAAGGCAGGAGAGTCCTCCCTATGACTTAGCTACTCGACCTAAAGATCCAATTTTTATAAATATGGATAATCGTCCCGGAGGTTTGGTAAAACTTGGGTATTCAATAAAGGTTAGTGGACTGGCATTATTTACAGAGATTCAAGCAGATCGAATCGCTAAAGCAGGCTTTTTGCAACTAACTAATCAAGGGCTAGCAGTATATTCCTATAATTCTTTTACCGGTAAAATTGGTGTGAGATTTTAAGGGATAGCTTCTTTTTATTCAATTTAACATCAAAACCCCAGGCTGGGGAATTCCGGGCAAAATCGGCCTGGCAGCGTCTGATCCTGATGTTAGGAGGAATTATCGTCAATGTGATTACGGGTATTATCGTTTATGATTATCCGCCTACATACAAGTGGAGAAGTCTAAGCTCCGTAACATTTGAAAATGAAAAATATGGAGCTTCTTCGTTCTTATTTTTAGAGCCAATTAGTTAGCGAAACATGGCCTTAAATGAATGTCTGGCTAAAACAAATAGCCAAATTAAATTTTGTTTGAGTTTTGATCCATAAATCTATAACTTGAATATACGTTATTTTGCCAGCAGGAAATAAAACCGATAAAATTTTAAACCACAAAGGATGAAAAGCTAAAGCTTTGATTTCGAAGGTGTACAAATCAAAATTGAAAGTTTGGGTATGCGTTGAATTTCCCATCCCTTTGTTTAGTTTAGGTTCTTCCCATTGATCGATTTATATCCCTAAACTCAAACAAAATGAAATTTGGCTACTGGCAAGATTCCGTATATCCATATAACATTATTTCATCTGCGTAAATCCGCGTCTTTTTCTGCGTAAACTTGCCTGCTGCAAGCAGGTCTGCGGGATAAAAAAGTTCCCCCAATGTTCCGGTTTTGAAATGTAATCCACTAGAATTCAAAGCTTTAGGTTTTCACCCTAGGTGACCTTAAACCATGATTTCTTAAAAAAAACGCTTTACAAATCCAGTTTGAGTCAAAGGAAAAATTAAAATCAAGGAAGGGCCATTTTCAAAAAACTTTGTGTCCTTCGTGCACTTTGTGGTTCAAAAGTTTATCGCCTTTATTTTCTACTGGTAAATACCTGTATATGCATACTATTTAATTTACAAACCAAATTATAGTTGGCTACTTGCATACAAGCGGATATTCATAAAAGATTATCAAAGATTCATATTTCTCCAACTATAAAAATAATTAAAAACCACATACACTCATAGAGAACATAGTAGGAAGCCATATTCTTGGTATCTAGCAAACTATATGTCAATTAGTTACATTAAGATGAGACATAGCTTTTCGGAACGTTACCGAATTTTTTCTAGGTGAGCTCCTATGTGAGGGATGTGTCCATTTTGGTTAATCCTTTTTTCTGTTCTCGTTCATTTAATGGAATAGTCTAATTCATTCAACCTTATCCCATTAATGAACAAAGTAGAACTAACAAGGAAGACCATTTTCCCTGATTCATAATCCTAGCCAAAAGGATACAACCTAACGTGCACTCTTCCGGCTCCACATCTATTGAATTACCTTTCGATTCACTTCTCGATGCTAATTAAATAAGATTTCAGGGGGATAAGAATCAAAAATGATAACCTTTGATTATCGTATTTCGAAACTATTTTTGAAATCTTGATCTCAAGAAAGTTAATTTCTTGGGATTTTTTTTGACATTGCCTGTCAATTTGAGTTTTAATCAGCTACCTTTCTTTGTCAAAATTTCTTTTCCAAATGGTTATGCTGTTTCTCAAAATTGAAATTTTCAGATTTGATTCGGAAGGATTAAACAGGTGTTGTCTTTAATGAACTTGCATTTTCAGCGATTTTCTTTTCTCAGAAAACCAATTTCTCTACTCTTTTTCGGGTTGTTTTTTTGTCTTTTGGCAGTGTTTTTTTCTCAAAACACTATTTCCAACTTTTTGGATAAGCCTAGCAAGAAAGAAATTCAATATTTGGATTCCTTGGTCAATCAGGCAAGAAATCTCTCCCGTCTAGAGCCACAAAAAACTTTGGAGCTGGGTTTGGTAGTCCTAGCCAAATCCGAGGAGCTTAATTACCAAAAGGGCTTGGCGGATAGCTATAGACTGTTATCAATCTCTTCTTGGTACAGCAAAAATCTGGTTTTAACCCATGAGTATCTGGAGAAGGCAAAATCTATTTATAAAGATTTAAAGTATGATTCTGGTCTTGCTGACCTGGAAGTGTCCTATGGAGGAATATCTCTGGATCTCGGAGACACACTTGGGGCCTTGGACAATTACCTAAATGCCTATTCCATTTTCAAACGGATAGATCAAAAAGACCGGCTTCGGGTTTCTGCATTTAATCTTGCGATGGTGTATAGCGGACTAAACAAGCTCGATTCCTCAAAATATTATTTAAACCAGTCAGAAGGCCTTAAGGAGAGGGTGGAGGATATTCCGGGTTTTGGGGTGATTCATACCCTAAAAGGTAAAATAGCCTACAAGGAAAAAAAATACGATCTAGCCAAAACCTACTTCCAGGAATCCCTAGATTATTTTGATTCTCACCCTGGCAGAGAGAGTTATGTTGTGTTTTTTGAATCCTCTCTATTTTTAGGCAGAATACTGAAGTTACAGGGAGACACAGATCAGGCGGTCAAACTGTTGGAATCCAGTATTCACGACGAATCCATTTTCTACTCTGAAATTTTTAGCAGACTTATTTTTTTGGACCTAATCAAATTGTATGAGTCTCAAGAAGATTTTAAAAAAGCAAGTCGTGTTTTTTGGTTAAAAGAGGAGTTTGAAAAGGAACTCGATAGACGTAAGGTAAAGCAGGCAGAAGTCTTTTCAATGGAATTGTCGCTATACAGGGGATTTCAAATCGAAAATGAGAAGCTAAATTCTAGGATTTCAACCATTTCAAAGGCTATTATTTTAGTCGCAGCCATCGCTTCATTGTTGATTTTTCTGTTCTTTCGGCTCATTTATCTCAATAGAAAAAATACAGAGCTAAGAGTACTTCTGGAAAAATCGTTTCAGATTGCCGAAATAGGCACATTCGTGATAAAAGTTGACCAAAATCAAGAGGTGAGATTAGTTGAAATATCGGAAACCATTTCTCACTTGGTAGGTATTGAATTAGGCAAGAGTGACTCATCCGTTTTTGCAGTCAACCAATTTATTGATACCAACCAACAGTTCAAACTCAATTCTTTGATTCTGCAATTTTCCGGGAAGGAAGAGTTCTTTAAGGAGGAATTTGAAATCAAAAACCTCAAAGGACAAAGAAAGGTAATCCGAATGATTTCCAAAGTAATCCCGATGAAGCAGAATGGGTTTCTTCTGAAGGGGATCCTATTGGATATTACAAATGAGTCCCTGATGTTGGAACAAATGCGTGAGAATTTTGAAAAGGAAAAAAGTTTAAAGGAACTCAGAGAACAATTATTGCATTTGACCTCACATGAAATCCGGACACCCCTTTCCAATATTTCCAGTTCAGTAGAATTGATTTCACTCCTCTATTCAAAAATTTCTCCGGAAGAACTTCAATTCAGGTTCAAAACAATTCTTGATAATGCAAAGGCCAATATAGTCAAGTTGGTGGATATGTTAGACGGTTTGCTGCTTTACGAACGTGTCCAAAGTGGGGAGTTTGAACTGAAAATGGAGGACATAGATCTGGAGTCTTTTCTAGAATCGATCATCTCGGAAGTGAAGGAGGCTGTTAATTCGGATGCAAATATTCTGTTGATGGTACCCGAGGAAGGAGTTCGAATAAATTCGGATAGGAGTTTATTGCACCATATTTTTACCAATCTAGTAGGCAATGCCATAAAGTATTCGGATAAAAATTTACCAATTGAATTTGAAGTTGTATCGATGGAAGAAGAAATCCACATTAGAATCAAAGATTATGGCATCGGAATTCCGAAAATTGACATGGATCGTTTATTTACCCCATTTAAAAGAGCTTCTAATGTGGCTGGAAGACCTGGAAGTGGATTGGGACTTTCGATTGTAAAGCGAATGATTGAAAGGCTAGGAGGGAAAGTGTCCGTAAATTCAAAAGAAGGAGAGTTTACCGAATTTAAGGTGATTTTGCCAAAACATATTTTCGAATAATGCTGTCAATTTGGCTATTTTCTCTTTTGGCACTCCTATTGAATCATTCGTCTGGATTTTATTTAAAGAGAAGATCCCACTTAATTTGTTATATACTGACAGCCTCGCTGTCAATCTGTCTATATGAGCCAATTTGAAAATTCTTTATTCCAAAACCTAATGGGTGGCGATTTTCCCGGTGAAGGTGATTTGATCCAGTTGATTACCGAAGAGGGGGAGGAAGATGCAGGAAAAGAGGAGTTCTCAGAAGAGATCCCAATTCTTTCTGTCCGAAATACAGTTCTTTTTCCAGGGGTCGTAATCCCAATTACCGTGGGCCGTCAGCGGTCTATTAGATTGGTGAAGAAGGCTCAAAAGGGGAATAAGCTAATCGGGGTCTGTGCACAAATCAACCCCAATCATGATGATCCTTCCTGGGAGGATATTTATCAGGTAGGAACACTGGCGAAGATTATCAAAATGATCGTACTTCCAGATGGAAATACTACGATCATCATTCAGGGAAAGAAACGACTGAAAATTCGTGAGCAGGTCACCGATGATCCCTATTTTATAGCGAAAGTGGATTATTTGGAAGAAAATTTTCCAAAAAATTCCAAAAAGATAAGAGCCCTAGAGGAATCTCTGAAAGATGCTGCAACGAAAATTTTGCATCTTAATCCAGAAATTCCTCGGGAAGCTCAGGTTGCTCTAGATAATATCGACAACACTCCGTTTTTAACGCATTTTCTCTCCTCCAACATCAATGCGCCTGTAGAAGCTAAGCAGCGACTCCTAGAAATTAATGATGGCGTGGAGCGAGCCACCTTGCTTCTGGAATTTATGATGAAAGACATCCAGATGCTGGAGTTGAAATCAGAAATCCAAAAAAAGGTTCATACGGATATTGATCAGCAGCAACGGGATTATTTCCTCCGGCAGCAGATGAAAGTCCTGCAGAATGAATTGGGAGAGGAAGGGCCTGAAAAAGAAGTGGAAGATCTTCGGGCAAAGGCTGAAAAGAAAAACTGGCCCGCTGAAGTGAAAAAACATTTTGATAAGGAACTTGATAAAATTCTTCGATTAAATCCTTCGGCGGCGGAATACCCCATAGCCCTCAATTATGCTGAAACTTTGGTGGAGCTTCCTTGGAATGAATTCACCCAAGACAATTTTGATTTGAAGCATGCAAGGGTGATTTTGGATTCGGATCACTTTGGACTGGAAAAAGTAAAAGACAGGATAATAGAATATCTCGCAGTACTCAAACTCAAAAATGACCTGAAAGGACCAATTTTATGTTTGTATGGCCCTCCAGGTGTGGGAAAAACTTCTCTTGGAAAATCGATTGCGTCTGCATTGGGTAGAAAATATATCCGTATGTCCCTGGGTGGACTTCATGATGAAGCCGAAATCCGCGGGCACAGAAAAACCTACATTGGTGCTATGCCGGGCAAGATCATCCAAAATATGAAGAAAGTGAAGATCTCGAATCCTGTGTTTGTGCTGGATGAGATTGATAAACTTTCTTCCGACTTCAGAGGAGACCCGTCTTCTGCATTTTTGGAGGTCCTTGACCCTGAGCAAAACAGTTCATTCCTGGACAATTACCTGGAAGTAGAATATGATTTGAGTAAGGTGCTGTTTATCGCAACAGCCAATTCTTTGGATAGCATCCAGCCTGCCCTTCGTGACCGAATGGAAATTATTGAAGTGACTGGCTACACTCAAGAAGAGAAGCTGGAAATTGCCAAGCGCCATCTGGTTCCAAAGCAACGGAAAGAACATGGGCTGAAATCAAAAGAAATTTCCTTCGAAAAATCAGCCCTGCAAAAAATTATTGAAGATTATACCCGTGAATCAGGCGTCAGAAATCTGGAGCGGGCAATTGGCAAAGTGATCCGAAACATAGCCAAGTCCATTGCCATGGAGGAAGAGTATGATCACAAAATCACCCCTGATGCTGTCAGGAAAATCCTGGGATCGGAAATTTTCGACAAGGAGGTCTATCAAGACAATAGTGTGGCAGGTGTAGTCACAGGCCTGGCCTGGACCAGTGTAGGAGGAGAAATTCTGTTTATTGAATCAAGTCTGAGCAGGGGTAGGGGCAAACTCACGCTTTCCGGTCAGTTGGGTGAGGTGATGAAAGAGTCTGCCATGACAGCGCTTTCTTACCTCAAATCAAAGGCTGAGCGCTTGGGTATCGATCACCGCGTTTTTGAACAATATGACCTTCATATCCATGTGCCGGCAGGTGCTGTTCCCAAGGACGGTCCCTCAGCAGGTATCACCATGCTCACAGCCATGGCATCAGTGTACACTCAGAGAAAGGTCAAGGCTAAGGTGGCAATGACTGGGGAAATCAGCTTGATTGGAAAAGTGATGCCTGTTGGAGGAATAAAGGAAAAAATCCTTGCGGCCAAGCGAGCAGGAATCAAAGAAATTATCTTATGTAGGAAAAATAAGCGGGATATTGAGGAAATTGATGCGAATTATATCAAGGGAATCGAGTTTCATTTTGTGGACAAAGTTGATGAGGTGTTGGAAATTGCTTTGACCAAGTCCAAAGTCGATCAACCCCTGAAATTTACTTTTGAGAAAGAAATCAAAAAAACCGAATAAATAGGAAGTATATTTTCCAAATGGCTTCCTTCCTAAAGAGGGAAGCCTTTTTTATCTACCAAACCTCAGGGTTTCAAAAGTTAAACTTAAAAAATATGGATAAGCTCCAATCACTCACCCCCAGACAAATTGTCGAAGAGTTGGATAAATATATTATCGGTCAAAAAGATGCCAAAAGAAATGTTGCTATTGCCCTTCGCAATAGGATTCGGCGATTGATGGTAAAGACTGATATTCAGAAGGATATTGTTCCAAACAATATTTTGATGATCGGGAGCACCGGAGTTGGCAAAACGGAAATTGCACGTCGATTAGCTAAGATTGCTCAGGCTCCTTTCACCAAGGTAGAAGCATCAAAATTCACAGAAGTCGGCTATGTGGGACGTGATGTGGAAAGTATGGTTAGAGATTTGGTGGAACAAAGCGTACATCTGGTCAGGGATGGGAAAAAGGAGCAAGTGAAGGTCAAGGCTGCTGAGGCCGTTGAAGAAGTGATTTTGGATATTTTGATTCCTCCTGTGAAAAGTGCAGGATTTACAAGAGCAATTTCTATCGATTCTGATCTCGAGTCCGAGTCCGCTTCTGATACCGAACTGAATGAGCGAACCCGCGAGCGGTTCCGGGAAAAGCTTCGAAATGGAGAACTGGACGAACGAAAAATCGAAATCAATGTCAAAGCGGCTTCTCCGGTGGGCATAGGGATGATAGGCAACGGAATGATCGATGATGCCAGTATGGCAGGGCTACAAGACATGCTCTCAGGAATGATGCCCAAGAAAACCAAGAAGCGTAAATTGACCATCGCCGAGGCCCGGAAAGTTTTGTTAGAGGAAGAAATGTCTAAATTGATCGATTTCGACGAGGTCAAGGAGGAGGCAATCCGGTTAGCGGAAAATAATGGGATTATTTTTATCGACGAAATTGACAAAATCGCTTCCAAATCCGGAAAAGGCGGAGGCGGTCCCGACGTGAGTAGGGAAGGAGTACAACGTGACCTACTTCCCATTGTGGAGGGTTCAAGTGTAAATACCAAATACGGGGTAATCAACACAGACCATATTCTGTTTATCGCCGCGGGGGCGTTTCATGTCAGTAAGCCTTCTGATTTGATTCCAGAGCTTCAGGGCCGCTTTCCCATCAGGGTAGAGTTACAGAGTCTGACCCAGGAGGATTTTACCCGAATCCTGAAAGAACCCAAAAATGCCTTGACCAAACAGTACCAGGCGCTTTTTTATGCGGAGGAAGTTTCACTTGCCTTCACCGACGAAGCCATTGAAGAGATTGCAAGATTGGCCTTTTTGATAAATCAAGAGGTGGAAAATATCGGTGCAAGAAGATTGCATACCGTGATGAGTCATTTATTGAATGATTTTCTCTTTGAGGTACCCGATTTGATCGAGCCAAATTCCAAGATTATGGTGACCATGGATATGGTTCAGGAGCGCTTAAGTTCTCTGGTTAAGAACAGAGATTTGTCCCAGTATATTCTTTAATTAGGTGAGATTTTAAATTAAAAACAGCAGTTTGGTAAATGGTTTTATAATTGGTTTACAGAGGTTTCAAGCATCTTGGTATAAAAATTGAACTGTGGCAGCTTTTAATTTTTTCTAGGTTGTGAATTTACTTTGGAAAAGTTTTTTAGTGCTAAAAAGAGTTTATATATGCCCTAAACTATCTAATTGGTTAAAAATTAAAAGAGCTGATGGCCATCGAATTCAAGAGTAAAATTTCCGATCAAAAGCTACTTTTAAATAAAGAAGTGGTGCAACTTCTCCGTCTTTATGAAGACAGGAGGGAAGTTAAGGTGATTTTATTATTTGAGGAGGAAGAAGAGAAGAAAATAAAGGAATATACGCTGAATCGATTTATTGCAGGTTATGATGATCAGGTCATGGTTTATGACAGCCTGTGATCATGATTTTTTTTCCAGGAGATATTGTTCTTGTTAAGTTTCCTTTTTCTGATGGAAAAGGGGTTAAAAAGCGACCTGCCTTGGTTTTACAAAAGTTTGATGATGGAGATTTATTGCTTTGCAGAATTACAAGCGAAATTTATACTTCAGAATTTGATAGGGTAATGGATGACTAGGAAGCTTCGGGATTACTTTTGAATTCGGTAGTCAGAGTTCATAAAGTTATTGTGGTAGAATCTCTCGTTATTGATCAAAAAATAGGAGAAGTTTCCAAGCTTGTCTTTAACCAGGTTTGTGAAATTTTTTCGAGAATAGTAAAACAAAAAGATGAACTATAAAACCCTTCTAATTCTAACAGGCCACACCAAGGGTCTTGGAAAAGCCTTATTGGATAAGTTCCTTGTTTTGGACGGGATAAAAATTGTTGCACTTTCAAGGACAAGTTTGGACATCAATTTGACTGAAGTGACTCAATTGGAGCTGGATTTGAGCGATTTGGCGGCGCTGGAAACCCGATTGCCGCGAATATTTCCCAAAGGCAAATTCGATCGGTACCTTTTGATCAATAATGCAGGCTGGATTGGGGAAGTCAAGCCAGTTGGCAAACTTCATCCAAAGGGAATTAAAGGGGTAATGAACGTGAATTTGCTGGCACCTATGATCCTTACAGATGCCTTTGTCAAAGCTTATCAAAGGGAGGGTGGAAAGAAAATTATCTGCAACATCAGTTCGGGAGCGGCTAGCAAACCGTTGTCCGGCTGGGGAGAATATTGCAGCAGCAAGGCTGGTTTGGCCATGTTTTCCAGGGTAGCCGATGAAGAATTGAGAAAACAGGGTTTTCGGGTATTTTCCTTGGCGCCCGGCATCGTGGATACGGATATGCAATCCGAAATCAGGCATGCAGATGAACGTGATTTTCCTGCTCTAGACCGTTTTGCAACCTATAAATCCGAAGGATTGCTGAGCACTCCGGAAGAGGTGGCTGAAAAAATTTTTCATCTGATCCAACATCCTGATCTCTTTGCTGATACGGTGCAGGATGTACGTAATTTTTAAGCCTTTTTTTTGGGATAGTCCACAAACCAAACGTTCACATTTTCAGGTTTGAAGTCATTCCAATGATCCGATTTTAATGTAAAGGCAAAATGTCCCGAGGTAGGTAAATTTTCGATCTTACCCCCCAAAAAGGAGATTAATTCATTGAAACCCGGATTATGTCCCACGACTATCATAACATTCTTGGAGTCTTTTTGTAGATGGATATACTTCAAAATGGTGTTTGGAGAGGCATGGTACAGATTTTTTTCCAGACAAATTTCTTCGATGGGAAAATTTAATTCTTTTGCTGTGATCTTGGCGGTTTCTACAGCCCTTAATGCAGTAGAAGATAAGATGATTTCAGGATTTAACTTCCTTTTTTTTAAGCGTTTAGCCATTTTTGGAGCGTCTTTTAGACCCCGAGGCCCCAAAGGTCGATCATGATCTGTCAACCATGGATTATCCCAGGCTGATTTGGCGTGTCTAATCAAAATAAGTTTCTTCATTTTAACAGAAAGTAAGCGATAATTTTGTTTTTTTTTAATCAAATATTTACATTTAGACC
This sequence comes from uncultured Limnohabitans sp., assembly GCA_964574365.1. Classification (GTDB taxonomy): domain Bacteria; phylum Bacteroidota; class Bacteroidia; order Cytophagales; family Cyclobacteriaceae; genus Algoriphagus. The sequence continues at coordinate 12,336 of CAZNND010000025.1, read as the reverse complement.
ACTTTCAATTACAATTTATCACAATTCATTATGTTTACCGGAACAGTAAAATTTTACAATGAAGCCAAAGGTTTCGGATTTATCGTTGATGACGAAACTCAGGGAGATGTGTTTGTACACGCTACCGGGTTAGTTGACAAAGTTGCCCAAAACGACAAAGTTACCTACGACATCAAAGATGGTAAAAAAGGACCCAACGCCATCAACGTCAAAAAGGCCTAATCTATTCAATAGAATGTTTTAGCAAATTGGCCCCCGGATAATTTATTCCGGGGGATTTTTTTTGCCTTCCCCACAAAACTTCCTGATTTTTTGGACATTCTAATGCTAGAGAAGTCAACTTTTCAGCAGTAATTCAGATAATTTCGGGATTAATTCAGCCATTTTGGCTTATTTTTTCTAAATCAATTTCTCAAATTAGGTCAAAATGTCTGTATTTTTAAAATGGTATAGTATTTACAGAATCTGGTTGTAAACCAAACCAACACAACATGAAACTTGTAAAATACAATCAACTCGATTCACAATTTCCAGCAAGCTTTAGTGGAATGCTAGACCGATTCTTTTCTGATTCCATGAGTGTTGCACTCAAGCAATTTGTACCATCTGTTGACATCGCAGAAGATGAAAAATCCTATGAAATCCACTTGGCCGTACCAGGTGTATCAAAGAAAGACTTTAAGATTAACCTCTTGGATGGCAAGCTGACTATTTCGGGAGAGCGCAAATTGGAGGAGAAAAAGGAGGGAAGAAGTTTTCATACACTGGAAACTCAGTTTGGTAGCTTTAGCAGATCCTTCTTCCTACCTGAGGATGTTTTGACAGAGGAAATTGAGGCCGCTTATGAAAATGGAATACTTCGTCTGACTTTGCCAAAAAAAGAAAAAAAATTAGCCAAGGCAATAATAGAAGTAAAATAACAGGCGAGCGGGAAAACCCGCTCGCCTTATTTTTGTTATTCTTTAAGATTTAGCCAAAACCGGTTAATTCTTGTTAATTTAAATATGTTTTTGAATCTATTCCCTTTTAAAAGATGTCTTAAGGGTAGAAAATTTGCACTATAAATCTTTCTTAAGTAAACCATAACTATGAGTAAAAGACAGTTCTTTCTTGGAATTCTTCTCGCCGCCTTGGTTGGCGGTGTAGTGGCCTTAGCAGGTGTTAGTTTTTTGATTAAACCTCAAAATGCCAGTACGTTTGATGAAAAACAACAGACGAGTTTTGTAAATCTCTTGTCTGGTAAAAACTTTACAATCCCTGATGGGATCAACTTTGTGGCCTCCGCCCAGATTGTTACTCCTGCAGTGGTTCATGTCAAAAGCCAAGTGGCTTATTCCCCTCGCTCCCAGCGTGACCCTATTCAGGAATTTTTCGGAATTCCCGATCCTAGAGGTGATAGAGGACAGGGAGGAGCCCCTAGAGAAATGCCAATGAGCTCTGGTTCAGGCGTTATTATTTCCTCCGACGGCTACATCGTTACCAATAACCATGTCATTGAAGGAGCTACCCGCGTTGATATTTCTCTGGACAACAACAAGAGGTATGAGGCTTCCGTCATCGGTACAGATCCAACTACGGATTTGGCACTGTTGAAAATTGAAGCATCAAATCTTCCTTTTGTAAGGTTTGGCGATTCTGACCAAACTAAAATCGGTGAATGGGTTTTGGCAGTAGGCAATCCTTTTGATCTCAATTCAACCGTTACTGCAGGAATTATCTCCGCAAAGGCCAGAAATATCGGGATTCTTAGGGATGTCGAGAACAACCTTCAGATTGAGTCTTTCCTTCAAACAGATGCCGTAGTGAACCCAGGTAACTCAGGTGGAGCTTTGGTCAATCTAGCCGGTGAACTCATCGGAATCAATACAGCAATAGCCTCCACTACGGGAACATTTGCAGGTTACTCATTTGCAGTACCAAGTACCTTGGTCAAAAAAGTGATGGACGACCTGATGAAATATGGTGCTGTTCAGAGAGGTCTGCTTGGTGTTCAAATTCAAAATGTTAGCCCTGAACTTGCGGATTACCTGGATAAAAAATTCCCAGTTGAACAAGGTGTCTATGTAGGTGGAGTGAATGATAATTCGGCTGGAAAGGAAGCAGGACTTAAAGAAGGCGACATCATCACAAGTATTGATGGGAAAATAGTCAATAACGTGGCGATGCTTCAGGAAATGGTTGCTAGAAAACGTCCCGGCGATAAAGTTGAAGTAGAATATATCCGCGAAGGGAAATCCTCCAAAACTACAGCTACGCTGAAAAACTTCTCCGGAGATACTAATATTGTTAAAAAGGAGGTGCCTAAAAGCTATTCCTTTGAAGGAATCCAGTTTGAGGATGTAAAGCAGCCAATAAAAGATCAGTTAAAGATTTCAGGTGGGGCAGTAATCAAGACCAATTCTAATGAAGCATGGAGAAAAGCAGGTGCGAGGAATGGCTTCATCATTACTTCGGTAATTTCTGATTCGGGACGTAAAAAAGTCACCACTGCCCAAGATATGATCGATTTCCTTGAAGACGCCAACGGCCAGGAAATTGTAGTTTTGGGAATGTTCCCAGATGGTACAGATTATTATTTCGAAGTAAAGTTGGATTGATCTTCTGAATAATTTCTAATTATAAAAAGTCAAAAGTCCGGTTTACAGCCGGACTTTTTTACTTGGCCGGATCGTTCAAAGCCCCGATTCACTAATGGTTTCAAGGTTTTACTAGATAATTTGTCGTAATCTTGATTTCTTAATTTTCTTAACTGCCTAAATGGTGCAAAATTCAGTCTTAACTTGTTTCCACCGTTAAGAAATTTAAGGTATTGAGAGTTTTAAAAATTAAGAGTGGATGTTGGATTCGCTTAGATGAACAATTAAATTACCACCATTTAGTTGATGTAAAACTCCATGCAAGAAGTCTCATTAAAGTTAAATCGTCAGGAATTCGGTGATCCCGAAAATTCAGGAAACGTCCTTTCCCGTCAGCAGGCTAACGAAATTTTGGATAATTGGGTCAAAAATGACCGCTTAAAGGTTCACATGAAACAGGTCGGACATCTGATGAAGTCGTATGCCGAGTTTTTGAAATTAGAGGAATTGGAGGTAGAAAAATGGTTTCAGGCAGGACTTCTTCACGATGCGGATTGGGATCAATGGCCAGATCAACACTGCCGTAAAATCATCGAGGAACTCGAGTCAAGATCAGTGGATCCTGTCATTCTCCGAGCGATTGCTTCTCATGGCCCAAGATATTTTGGAGTAGAGCCGGCTTCTTTGATGGACAAAATGCTTTATGCTTTCGATGAGCTGAGCGGATTTGTACATGCGTACTCGCTAATGAGGCCTGAGGGCTACACTGGCATGGAAGTCAAGGGAGTGAAGAAGCGTCTGAAAGACAAAACTTTTGCAGCTCAGGTAAGCAGAGAGGATATTCAGGATGCTTCTGAGCGAGCAGGTATGTCAGTCGATGACTTGATTTTATTTGTGATTGAAAACCAGGCTAATGCTGATTTGGGATAAAAAAAGCCGCAGCATTCCAAAGCTGCGGCCTCAATTTATCCTTCCTGATTCACTGGTTTGAAATTTCCTGGAGGAAGCTGATCTGCCACTTCATCCTTTTCATATGGGAAAACCTCCACAATCGGGCTTTCAACGATATCAGGTACCCTAAAGCTTACCAGCATGTTACTTAGACTCTCCTGTATTCTATCAAAAGCTTGCTTAACGTCCTCGGCAGTGACAATCATGTACTGGGTAACCTTTTTTTCCTTTCCATTATCGCCGTCAGCAATCAAGTAGGTAATCTTGCATTTGTACCATGTATCCGCATCCTCGTAGAAAAACACATCAACTATATTGCTTTTGCTTATTCCGGTGACCTGAAAATCACCACGGATTTGAGAACCTAGGCGGTCATATAGCATAGCCTCTGCTTCGGTAAAGGAAACCGCATCCACCAGGTACTGTTCGGAAATACTTTTCAATAGACCTTCTTCGGTCTCTTTCGCATATTTGACTTTACATAAAAACCAGACTCTCATTCTTTATAATTTATAATCCCTAATCTAGCTGATCTTCGGTTATACCTGGTGAAAGTTCATTTATTTTTTTTGTGAGTAGCGGGAATTGCCAGTCTGTATTGTTACTCAGAATTTCCCTTAAACCCAAGGTAGGTTATCCTATTCCAATTACCAGTTTTTCAACTCGGAGCCGATAGGTCTAAAAATGGTAATAAACCCTTGGATATACCTGTTTTAGTAGGTGTTTAAAAAAGATGATCAAATAATTTGTTTAACCAAAAAGTTAATGAATAAAAAACCACATAATCAAATAGAAAACATAGTGGGGAGCCATATTCTTGGTAATTATTTGATTATATGTAATTTAGATTCATTAAGATGAAAATAGCTTTTCGAAACGTTACCGAATTTTTTCTATGTGACCTTCTATGTGAGTGATGTTTCTTTGTGGTTAATCCTTTTTTCTGTTCTTGTTTATTTAATTCAATAGACTGATACCTTCAAACTCTACCAACTAATGAACTTAGTAGTAATTAAAAGAAAGACCTTTTCTCTGATTCATATCCTGCCCAAAATAATACAGCCTTAGCTGCAATTAAGCGGATACACCTATTATTTTTCTAAAAGAGGCTCGAATTTCCCTGAATTTGCATTTTTTGTATTACCCTTAGCTAAGCAGTTACTTAAAAAGGTTTGGAAGAAAAAAAGTAAAAGCCTTATTTTAAAAATCGCATTGAATCTTATGAAAGAACGATTTATTTACAGTTTTCCCGTTCAGCTTTTTTTACTTCATCTGAGAAAGAACCTGGCATTAGTCCTTATCTGGGTTGTTTTAGTAATGATTATTCTTGAAAAGTTTGGCGTTTTACTTGGGATTCCTTTTCTCTTTTTAGATCCCGAATACCTTCATCAGGTGTCTTGGATAAGTTTTTTTTTGATGGGAATTGGTTTTGCGGTTTTTACAATGGCATTTCACATGACCACCTACATCATGGAAGGTGGAAGGTTTAGGTTCTTAGCTGTTGTCAAATGGCCATTTATACATTTCTGTATCAACAATTCCATTCTCCCCCTAATTTTTTATTTAGTTTATGCACTGAAATTTATATCCTTCCAACTGAACAATGATCTGCCAACAGATCTAGAAGTAGGCAAACTTTTCCTAGGATTTGTATTTGGTAGCGTTTTGGCCTATATCCTGATTTTTGGGTATTTCGGTCTGACGAATAAGAATTTATTTTTCTCGTTAGCAAAGCCAATTCAGAAAAAAATCAGAACTGCAAGAGCAAAACGCAAAGGGATACTCAAAAATGTTAAACATGCCAATTCAGATAATCAACTTGTTAAAAACTACCTGAACCTTAGATTTCAATCTGAAGAAGTAAGCCCTGAAATTCCAAGAATTGAAGTTGCCATCTTGCTACGGGTCTTCAACCACACGCACTATAATCTTTTTTTCATCCAGGTTTTCCTGATTGCTGTTGTTCTGTTTCTTGGGATATTCAAGGAAAATGAAATATTACAGTTTCCCGCTGCAATGAGTGCCACATTGCTCCTTTCAATTCTCTTTATGGCTGTCGGGGCAATGTCCTTTTGGCTAGGAAAATGGGCGGCTTTTGTTGTCCTGTTTCTACTCCTATTGACAAATTACTTTTCCAATTCCTCGACTTTCACTAGAGCACATGAAGCATTCGGTATTGATTACTCGATTTCTCCTGCTTCTTATACTTTGGCAAGGCTTGATTCCTTGTCACATTCGGACACCCTCGACAAAGACAAACAAAACATTCTTGAGATCTTGGAGAATTGGAAATCAAAGAATTCTGCAGATATCTTGCCCAAACTATTGATCGTATCGGCAAGTGGTGGAGGTCAACGCGCAGCTCTTTGGACTTTCCGGATTCTTCAGGAGCTACATGCTATTTCAGGGGGACAAGTTAGCAGGCATTCTGCGCTCTATACAGGTGCATCAGGAGGAGTTTTAGGTCAAGCCTTTTTTAGAGAAATTCTTCTACGTTCTCAGTCAGACCCTACTATTAATCCGCTGGATTTAAAGTATTTAGACCAGATTTCTTCCGATATCCTTAATCCGATAATTTTTTCATTATTGGTGAATGATCAATTGATCCGAAACCAAAAATTTGATTATCGAGGGAGATCTTATCTCAAAGACAGGGGGTTTGCATTTGAGAATCAACTCAATAAAAATACCAAAGGTATTTTAGATAAAACCTTAGATGAATACCGAGACCCTGAGAGATTGGCTAAAATTCCGCTCCTACCAGTTACGGCGCTAATTACCAATGATGGAAGAAAATTGGTCATATCCCCTCATTCTATGTCCTTCCTGGGAAGATCGGTAAATGGGGAATTTGAAACTGCTGAAAAAAAGCAAGCTGTAGATTTTCGTAGGTTTTTTGTCAATCATGATCCCGGCAACCTTAGGTTTTTGAGCGCTCTTCGAATGGGGGCCTCATTTCCCTTCATTTCTCCTACGGTTGAACTACCCTCAGATCCGGTGATGAAAACTATGGATACTGGCCTTTCTGATAATTTTGGAATCCAGGATGCACTGCGATTTATTCATGTTTTTAAGGATTGGATTTCGGAAAATACGGGTGGGGTGGTGCTCATCACGATAAGAGATTCCGAGAAAGCCCCGGAATTACCGGCAACTGAGCAACCTAGAATTTTGGAAAAACTGTTTACGCCGCTACGAGATATCTATGTCAATTGGGATAATATTCAAACCATCCAACAAGAGGTGCTAATTAATTACTTTGTAGAACTGATGCCATTTCCCCTTGAGCGGATCGAGTTTGAATACGTGCCTGAAAAAATTAAATCTGGTGTGTTGGGTGAGTCTAATTTTGAATCCGTTATGCCGAAAGCATCGCTTAGTTGGAGGCTTACCAAAAAGGAGAAGAATTCAATTCTTTACAATTTAAACACCGAAGCAAATCAGAAATCGCTAAACAGGGTGAGGGAGATTTTTGGGGATTCAAATTGAAAAAGGCCGGAATTCCGGCCTTTATACTAATATCCTAATCCTATTTTTTTGTATATAAAATGCATTAGCCATGCAGGACCGATCAGTAGAAATTGGAGGTCTTTAAGAAAGGAAGGTTTTTTTCCTTCAATCTTGTGTCCGTAGAATTGAAAAATCCAGGCGATAGTGAATACGCCGATGCTAATCCAAGCTAATTTTCCCGGAAAGGTGATTTGGAGAAAATTCGCCAACGCTAGACATAAAGCGGCAAAAAGAAGCATCCCCAAAGACAGGGATGTTGAAAGAGAGAGGTAATAAAACAAAACAAGCACAAGGACTAAAGTCGCCCAATTTGCAAAATCACCCAAAAATGGAAGCATGTCTCCTAACTTTCCGGAGGGGATACTAAATACAAGCCCGACTACACTAAAAAAAATTGCAGGGACACAAATCCAATGGATAAGCTTATTGGTTTCATTTCGGTGACTCTCTCCGTACTCCTCCAATAATTGATCTATTTTTCTCATGGTTTTTTGGGTTTAATTATACTATTTAGGCAAATATTATTGATTTGAACTGAAATTTAAACCTTCTCTAACCATGTTGAGCTATTGGGAGAAAAAAAACTTTTTAAACCATGATTTGATTGTGGTGGGTTCAGGATTCACGGGCTTATCTGCAGCTATTCATTTTAAGAAAGAACACCCAAAATCAAGCATATTAATTATCGAGAGGGGGTTTTTTCCGACTGGGGCAAGTACAAAAAATGCGGGCTTTGCTTGTTTTGGTAGCTTGACGGAAATATTAGCCGATTTTTGGACGATGTCTCCTGATGAGGTTTTCAATTTGGTGGAAAGGAGATACAGAGGCATTAAAGAGATCAGAAAGCAGTTTGGAGATAAAGCATTGGATTATCAACATCACAATGGGTATGAACTTCTTGATCAAGAAGGATTGAAAGCGATTGATCAATTGGAAGAAACCAACCGATTTTTGAGAAAAATTTTCAAGAAAGATGTTTTTTCCCAAGTTAAAAATCCACTCAAGTTTGGGTTCTCGAATCAAGTAAAAGCAGTCGTCAAGAATAAGTTTGAGGGGGAGCTTGATCCAGCCCGTTATATTGATTCTCTCTGGCAGAATGCTTCCAAATTAGGTGTAAAGATTATTACGGGGGTAGCTGTAGAGGAAATCGATAGAGATGAAGGAATTGTTTGGGTTAAGTCAGTTGGAGGAGAAAATAAATTCGAATTTCGAGCGGCTTCTATTATTCTTTGTACGAATGCGTTTACCAAAAAACTTTGGGAGGAAAGCCCTATTCAACCAGGAAGAGGTTTGGTTTTAATCAGTAAGCCATTACAATTTGAAATTCCTTGGAAAGGAGCGTTTCACCTGGACGAGGGATATGTTTACTTCAGGCAAATTGATGGTCGGCTACTCATTGGAGGAGGAAGAAATAAGGACTTTGAAAAAGAGAATACGCTTGATTTTGGGGTTAATCCTACTATCAAGGCCTATTTGGAAGATTTGGTAAAAAAGATAATTTTTCCAGATCAAGAAGTGAAATGGGAATCGGAATGGACTGGAATTATGGCATTTGGACCAAAGAAAACTCCTGTAATTCAACAAATTGGAAAAAAAACTGTGGTGGCTGTCCGAATGGGTGGTATGGGAGTTGCACTAAGTTGGCAAGCCGGAAAAGAAGTTTGTACCCTTGCTTCAGAAATGTAATTGATTTTTTTCTTTAGATTCAAGCCTAATTATCCCCACTGCTGAATGAAAGGAATGCCTAAAACTCCGAGCGTAGTTGATGCCCTGATTCCACTAATTTTTTTGATTATTCTATTAGTTGTTAATATTCAGATTTTTGGAACAGACGGTTTGTCAGGTTCAAACCAAATCGTATTGATCCTGTCTGCCACCGTTGCAGGATGTATTGCCGTATTCAAGCAGGGTTACAGCTGGGATACGCTCCAAGAGGGCATTATCAAAAGCATCAGTTCTGCCATGAGCAGTATTTTGATTCTTTTCCTGATTGGAAGCTTGGCAGGTACCTGGCTATTGAGTGGGATAGTGCCCGCTATGATTTATTATGGGTTGATGGTGTTGAGCCCTGTTGTTTTCTTGTTTGCCGCATGTTTTATCAGCGCAATAGTATCCGTTGCAACAGGTAGTAGCTGGACAACGGTGGCTACTGTTGGAGTAGCACTTTTGGGAATTGGAAAGGCCCTGGGATTTGATGAAGGAATCATTGCCGGTGCAATAATCTCGGGTGCTTACTTTGGCGATAAAATGTCACCCCTATCCGATACAACAAATCTTGCGCCTGCAATGGCAGGAACAGATTTGTTTACCCACATCCGATATATGGCAAAAACAACGATTCCTTCCATAATGATTACGCTTATTCTGTTCGTTATCATAGGACTGAATTACCAAACCTCAGGTAGTGTGGAAGATGTTCTGACCATTTCCAATCTTATTTCGGAAAAATTTAACATTACACCCTGGTTGTTTATTGTTCCCGTAGTTGTTCTGGTAATGATAGTTAGACGTGTGCCTGCTCTGCCAGCTTTGCTCATGGGAGCTCTTTTGGGAGGGGTCTTCGCCTTACTATTTCAACCTGAAATCATTAAAGAGGTAGCCGGCGAGTCTGGAAGTTATTCCTATCTGGGTTTCAAAACAGTTATGATGGCTCTATTTGGGGAAATCAGTATAGTGACAGAAAATGCAATCGTCAATGAATTATTGGTCACAAGCGGTATGGCAGGCATGTTGGACACGATTTGGTTGATCATTTGTGCCATGGTTTTTGGTGGAATCATGGAGGAAAGCGGTATGTTGAAGGTGATGGCGGAGGCCGTAATTAAGAAAGTGCACAGGGTTGGTTCCTTGATTGCTACTACTGCCGCAACCTGTGTGTTTTTCAATATTACCACCTCCGATCAGTACCTTGCTATTTTGGTTCCTGGAAGAATGTATTCTGATATTTACAGGAAGAAGGGTCTGAAACCAGAGAATCTTAGCAGAACTTTGGAGGATTCTGCAACGGTCACCTCAGTTTTGGTTCCTTGGAATACCTGTGGCGCTACTCAGGCCTCAGTTTTGGGAGTTGCTACCCTAACTTATGCTCCCTATTGTTTTTTTAACATAATCAGCCCATTTATGACTATTCTATACGGCTATTTGAAAATCGGTATTACTTATTATGACAAGGAAGAACAAGAGTTGATATGATTCCATTTAGTATCAGCAAAGAAGAAATTAGCAACTTGCCTTTAGGTCAGTTTGAAGGTGAAATTTATTTGATTGAACGCCAAGATCAGTTGGAGGATGCGGTAGAATTTTTGCAGGACCAAAAGCTAATTGGCTTTGATACAGAAACCAAACCTGCTTTTCGTAAAGGACAAATCAATCCGGTCTCGTTGTTGCAGCTTTCCACTTCTGAGCATGCCTTTCTTTTTAGGCTCAAGTCGGTTGGATTTCCACCCATCTTGAGGAATCTTTTAGAAAAAGAAAATTTAGTCAAAGTTGGAGCCGCTGTTCACGATGATTTGAAGGCTTTGCGAAAATTGACTGATTCTTTTCATCCCCAGTCTTTTTTTGATTTGAATGATGAATTGAAAAAGGTTGGTTTTCACAATGTCGGGGTAAGAAATCTCAGTGGCATGGTCTTGAAAATAAGAATTTCAAAAAGTGAACAGGTGTCGAACTGGGATGCAGATAAACTCACAGAAAAGCAACTTCGCTATGCGGCAACCGATGCTTGGGCTTGTTTGGAGGTATTCCAGGTGTTGAAGGAGGAGGGATATCTTGATGAACTTTTCAATCGCTAATAATTTTTAATGTATCTAATTCAAGAAATTTATTTTTTACCTTATCCACAATACGTGCTCTAATTGATAGAATAAACCTACAATTCAACCCTAATTCCTGATGGTGGACTTCTAGGTTCTCTGATTTTACGATCTTCATTACTTCATTCATTAGCTCATAGGTGAATTCGATGCTAAGCTTTTGCATCACCTTTTTCTCCACGATTTTGTTTTCTTCAATTGCCAATGCCGCCGAAGTTTTATAGGCCTGGATCAAACCACTAACGCCTAGTTTGGTTCCGCCAAAATACCGGACCACTACAATCAAGACATTGGTTAATTGATTTGATCGGATTTGGCCTAAAATTGGATCCCCTGCGGAATGGTTCGGTTCTCCATCGTCATTGGCTCGGAAATTCAGCCCTTTTGGACCTAAAACCCATGCATAGCACTGATGGGTAGCGTCATAATGCACTTTTTTTAATGCCAGAAGTTCTGCCTTAATTTCCTCTTCATTTTCCACGGGGAAGGAAAAATACAAAAATTTACTACCTTTTTCTTTGTACATACCCTTACTGGATTTATCTAGCGTGAGGAAGGTGTCTTGATCCAAAGGTTTATTCATAGTTTCAACTCAATCAGCCTGTGAAAGTAGAAAATTACCTCGGGGGTATTCTTCCATTAAAATCATTTCATTACTAGTATATCATGCAGTTAGATAAAAAAGCCAAGAATTATTCAGTCAATTATCCCGTAAAGATTACTATTTCAGGCATAAAAAGTCAAAAGGGAGCGGTTCATTTTTGGGAAGACAAATCGATTTTTCCTATGGGAATTCACCGTTGTTTTTGGATTACAGGCGTTGAAGAAGGATTTTCTCGTGGAAATCATGCCCATTGGAAAGAATCACAGGTGCTTGTAGCGGTTTCAGGTTCTGTTCAAGTAAAAGTTTTGAGTGTGGATGGAGTAGAACATCTGTTTTGGTTGAATTCCCCAGCCGAGGGGATTTTCATTCCACCAATGAATTGGGTTGAGGTTATTTTTACCTCCGAAAGTGTAGTTTTGGGCCTCTCAGATCAGGAGTTTTCGGAAATGGATTACATCAGAGACAAAAATTATTTTGAGAGACTTAATCCAAAATTTACCTGAATTTTGAGACCACTTTCTCTCTTTGATGAGCATCCTGTCATCTCGTTAAAACCTTTTTTCAGGTTTGGTAAATCTTACTTTGGCAAATTCTGAAATAGGATTGATCGTTGCTAAACAAGTAAAAAGGGATTGATTTTAGAAATTTTGAAATACTAGTTCCTTTTTTGCTAAACAATTGATTTAAAGTACTGATCTGATTAAAACATTTCTTTGATAGAAAGCCGGCTAACTCCCCAAAGATTAGATTTATGGGCCGCCAATAGGCTGAAAAATTTTAATTTTTCTTTGCGCCTTGTGCGTCTCAGCGAGAAAAATCATTCTCATATATGTGTATCCGGTTAGGTGCACGTATGTCATTTATCACCGAATTAACTCTGGGA
>CAZNND010000024.1:0-51382 GCA_964574365.1 uncultured Limnohabitans sp. | reverse complement strand
AAAGCCTGATTCCAATGAATTTAGACGCTTTTCCGGCTTTTTTTATAAAGCAATTCCGGAGTTAAGGGAAATAATCAAAAACGACATCGAGTACGATTTTCAAATGTCCCAAAGTAAGATTAGGAGACTTTCAATTAGTAATATCTTATATCGAACGCTGAAAATCGAACCGAAAAAATTGTAGCATTTGAAGCTATGCTGAAAAAGAAGCGGGTATTAATAAAACGGAATGACTTTAAAAACTAATTATCCTGTGGTTGAAAAGACAAGAATCAATAAAAAGCAAGATAAATCAGAACTGCATAAACCAAAAACGGAAGTGCAACACAGATCCAAACCGAGACACTAATATACGAGCCTCCAAATCGGTTTAAGGAATTCAAAAAATCTACCGACTTGGAAAACAGCCAATCTGAATACAATTTAAAATTCCTGCAGCCAACAAAAAATCCCAGGAGAAAAATGACAAAGCCAAGTTTGAAATAAGGTACATCCAAGATGGTGTCCGCTAGGGCCAACCAAGAAAATGGGATCAGGATGTAATAGACAATGATATTGATTTGGTTGTAGGTGAGTTTGGTAAGCTTAGCAAGTAGGGCAAGTGAATACGCCACCAGGTAAAAGATGAATTTGAGCACGGTGAGGGAAAATTAGCAAATTGAAAGTAATTGGTGTTTAGTTTGACCTTGAGAGATGGAATGGTGGAAAGTGAAAGCGATTTTCAGAAATTTTTTAAAATTCCTCACTAAATTTTTTCCTTTGCCGGCAAGAAAAATTCTTCAAGAAATTTTACTTGAATGGCCCTCATCATCCATTCCACTCAAAAATGGTTCCTATGCTGGTCTCCAGCTGTCATACTTAAGTGATCTTGTTAAAACCTAAAATTGTAGCTCACTGCCGCTTTTCCAGTTACACCACCAAGCTTTTGGTCAAATGTACTGTTCGAAGCTCTTTTTAAGTCTTTCAAAAATCTTTACCCTAAAAGATACCGGTTTGATTACTTTGACCGATTCCGCATAGGACAGAACCAACCGCTCAAGTTCATGGTTAGGGAAAACTTCTAAGTCCACCTCTAAGATTTGTCCATTTAACCATTTTGATCTTTGGGAATCGTGCAATGGTTTGTTTTCAATAGTTTTTCCAGTCTTTCCAAAAAAATGAAGCTTAATACTTTGAGGCTGTCCCGAATAAGATTTGGTGACCACCGTACTATCCTCATAATAATCATTCCAATCAATAGCCGTATTTTCGATATAGGGTATAGACAATGACTCAACTTCGAGGATGTGATCAACGGCCAATTTCCAATTAGACTTGCCTGTTTCTGTATTTAGCCCAAATAAAAACCAACTTCCATTATTTTGCTTAAAAAAGTAGGGGTGAATAATAATTTGGTTTTCAGCCTTATCTTCCATCACTTGGTAGCTAATTTTCAAGGGGGTCTTTTTCCTAAGAGCTAGATATATCATTTCAAGATGATTCTTATCTCTTAAAATTTTATTGGATTCAAAATCCATGATTTTTTTCTCCTGACTTCTAAGGCTAAGTCCCTGCCTTATTTTGGGAACCAGCTCGTTGACCCATTCAAAATCAGCCATTCCCTTAAACTGCATCAGGATATCCATAGCATCTTTGAGTTCACTGATTTCCAACTGATTGAGTGGAGTGTTATTGATTGAAAAAGCGGGATCCTTATACCGGTAGAAAACCTTTTTCCCATCCTTGTGTCTTTCCAACTCAATTGACCATCCTTTTGCATTTTCCATAAATTCGATGTCGTTAAAAATCTGTCTCCTGGAAATTCCAGTTGTTTCAGGATCGATTTCTGCCAACATCGATTCACATGCTTGGATGAGATCGCCAATGAAATAGCGTTTGCCAGGATTTCTAAAACAAGAATCAAGGATTTTATAGCGGATTAGGGCGTTTTTGTTGGATGACATTCAATTCAAACTTTGGCCTGGGCAAATTAAACCAAAAAAACAATCTCTGTACAATCGTTGAACAGGTCTTCTTTTGTCCAAGCTTTTGAAGTCCTATCGTAAGAAATTGGATTTTGCCAAATAGAGGTCTATTTCTCCCTCCTTTATTTTTCAAAATTCTCCACCAAAAAATCTGATTAGGGGCTTTCTCAATTGGAAAGGAATGAAAATCCCCTACTTTCTGAATTTTTCCCGAACCTCCAAATGAAAGCAAATTATTGACTCGGAACTCCTCTCCCTCGCTGCTGTTCTCTTCCATAAACTCATCGTACTCCGCCGGTGCTAGGGCGAAATAGTAATCCACCCATTTTTTTCGTCCCTAAGCAAACCACTTTAAGAAGGATTCAACAGGCTGCAGGACTTGCTCCTCCAAGGTAGAACCCTCCGCTAATGGGGAATTCATTTTGGCTTGGTAAAATTCCTGTTCCATCCGATGGAAAACCGAACCGTGAAGTCTCCAATACAGAGCTTCCTCTATCCGCTGTTCGATTTGGAGAAGCCAATCAATCAATTCTTTATGGTCAATCTAGGAAATATCCACTACTTTACAGGGTGCAAGATCCACCTTGAACTCTTCTAAAAAGCGCACCAAAAACCCCAAATAGATGTAAAATCCAAGGAAATTGCCCCAATTCCAGCGAATCCGCACTAAGGGGTAAGCTCGGTCAATGGATAAATACGTGGACTCATAGGCGATCAACCAAGCTTTGATTTCTTCCAAGGTAAATCCCTAGTCCTCTTGTTTTTTCTCCCAATCCCCGAATCCTTCCATGGCTTGATGTAGCTTCATCAGGTAATCGGCATCCTTTTGTAAAAGTCACTTTATCGTCCTCATCCACCTAAAAATGAACCTGAACCCCTAATTCCATTTCATCAATTAATCTATTGGTAATTATATGGTAACAAGGAAAAATATCCTTGACCAATTCCACGACATCCTCATTTTTTTCTAGGATAAAACGAAGATCGAAGTGATCTCTGGGATAGCCCTGAAACTTGAATCCAAGCCTGTTGGGAAAAATATCGCAGTCACTACTACACCGAGCACAGGGGAAATAGGCAATCCATCAGTTTTTAGGATCATCCAAGTCAATTAAGTGATCAAAAAAATCTTGTAATCCCTCCAAATAAGATTTCTTTGGTAGGTCCTAATAGGTAGGCTCCTGTAGAAGCACCCGCAGTCCTTCCACATCCATTCTGGCGAAACAATCCAAGACTTGGTTGAGGTGACAAGGCATGAGGAGCTTGGTTTGGTACAGCTTCGAGCAGACTACTTTAAACAGAACTAAAATGCTGATAAATCCCAAAATAAGTTACTCTTTTTGAATTTAGAAGGGCATCTGTTGGAATACCCTGTTGAATTTCTTAGGTTTTTTTGAATCGAATTCAAAAACAGTAATTCCCTTACTAACCTTCGAGGTTTTGAAAACCTCAAAGGTTAGTAAGGGTTAAACCAGCTGTCATTCCATCTCCCTCACTCGAAACAACTTCACTCCGTGGTAAGGAATAGTGATTCGGATTTTTTGTTGGAAGGAACCCAGGTCTTTTTGTTGCCAAACGTCCCTGACGGCCTGGGTTTGGGTAAGTCCCAGTACGCTGAAATCCAGCAGGAAGGAAACTGGTTTTTCACTTCCCCACCGCACATAGGATTGGGGCGTCTTTCCGTAGTTTCCGGTATTGAAGAGTCCTAGGGCTAGGGAGCCGTCTTCCAAAGGTTTTACCCAGGTTTGTATGCCGTCTATTTCATTGACTTTTACGGCCCATTTGCCCAGGGGATCTTGATGGATGGCATTGACTTCCCGGTTGGTTAGCAGGGAAAGCGTAAAATCATCCAGCTGTTCAATGGGGCATCCGATCAGCATAGGTGCCGATAGGAGGGCATATAGACTTACATGGCTGTATTGTTCATCAGGAGTCAATCGGGTGGGGTGCATTTCGGCTCCTGTCTCCACGTTTCCCAAAATCATCATGTCTGCATCCGGCCAAGTTCCAGGTCCTGCAAACGGTGCCCACTTGTCCAGAGAAAATACGGTAAGAAAAAGACTACCCCAACTATCCCGAATATCGGGGCCGGTGCGATACATCTGGGCATAGCGCTGCCATCCTTCCGCTTTTTCAAATGGTGCTGAATTGGAGAGACTCAATAGGATATCGCGGTCAGTGGATTTTAATGCCTCGGACATGCGACGGGTAGATTCCACATCAATACGCCAATCGTATTTTAAAAAATCAAAACCCCATTCTGCGAGCTGCAAGGCATCCTCTTTTTCAAATCGGTAAGGGCCAATATGATTAAACGCTCTCCGGTTTACCGTGATTTGTTCGTGCGTTTCACCACCTTTTGCATAATTGGACGATGCTCCAGGATAGCCTCCGTAGGTCGCAATGTATGGTGTGGAATAGATTCCCGCCTTCAATCCCATGGCATGGATTGCATCAACCATACCCTTGATGTCCGGGAACTTTTCATTGGGCTGCAGGGCATTTAGTTTGCCTCCCCGAACACCCTGCCAGGTGTCGTCCACATTGACATAGGACCAGCCGTAATCGATCAGGCCTTTGCTTGCCAAGGCATTAGCGGAGGATAGAACTTTTTCCCTGTCAATGTTAGCATGCCAGGAATTCCATCCGTTCCAGCCCATCGGTGAGGTCAGGGCTATTTTGTCCCCAATAATCAGATCAAGGTGCTGGCTAGCTTCTCCTTTTGTATTTCTCACAAGCAAAGAGATGCGGTATGTTCCCCTTTCCTTGACCCTTCCGGAAATAATTCCTTTTTCGGCATCCAAAGAAAGACCTGGTGGCAATCCATCGGCCTTATAGCTTAAAGGGCGCTCACCTGTGGCAGCGATTTTGAAAAGAATCGGTTTATCCGGACTCGCACCATACACTTTTGGTGAGTTGATCAGTGGTTTTTTGGACGCCTTCGGTGTGAGGATGTACTTTTTCCCGTTGTTGGGAAAATGTCCGGGAGGATTTTCCCCTTTCCATACCAGGCGGGCATCTGCCCAGTTTCCGTAGGTTCGCTTGTTGTTGATTCCCCCGACTTCATCGGTTACGAGCAGTCCCAGGCGGGTGATGCCCTTGAGGTCCACATTCACCGCTATCGGGGCATCGCCCAGATTCATGGGCTGGGACTGGAAA
Source organism: uncultured Limnohabitans sp. (assembly GCA_964574365.1). Taxonomy (GTDB): domain Bacteria; phylum Bacteroidota; class Bacteroidia; order Cytophagales; family Cyclobacteriaceae; genus Algoriphagus. The sequence continues at coordinate 46,259 of CAZNND010000024.1, read as the reverse complement.
AGAATTTTTTCATCCCCCATCACAAAAAAAGTAATGGGAATATTCGGGTTTCCCATATCGTCTGCTCCGATTATGGCTTGAAATCTTTCAGCCTTTTTTTCCAGAAAAAAGGTCAGAACACTGACGGATTGCAATCCTATGCCTCTGGAAAAAGCCTGGCCATTGATTTTCATTGGCAAATCCTGATAGTTTGCTTTGGCTTTTACCGGTCGGATTCCCTCGGAAAAAGCTTGTATGGGCAAGTCGTCCAGCCATAAAAGTGAGTCTGGCTTGCCATGTAGAGAAGGGGAGAGGAAGAAGTAAAATAGGGAAAACCAAAGGAACCTAATTTTTTTTTGGAAAAGGCGTGTATTCATCAGCTATTGGCGTTGTTTTTCGATGACAAGCTGTCAAGCTATATTTTTTCCAAAAATTACCTGTCCCGCACCATAGGTAGTTGATTTTTCAGTGGGGTTCGTGCTTTTCACTAGTTGTGCAAAGAAGGCATTTAGTAGATTTTAAAAAAACAGACCCAAGTTTTGATTTAACTCTACAGGCTAAGACAAACGTAGGGGGCAAGATTTCAGGAATATCTATTCGTTCAAGAGGAGGGGCCAACCGAGTCAGCCCCAATATTCTAAAAGAGAGTTAACTTTTAAATCATACTTTGTCACATTTGAAAATTCAAAAGGCAAAACTGCAAATTGGGGAGACATTTCAAAGTTCCCCACAGAAACTTTCCGCCAAAGAAGGATTTTCACACATTTATGGCACACAGATTTTCACAGTTCTTTTCCTAACGATTATATTCCAGATAGGGAATCAAATAAAATCTGTGCGAATCTGTGATTTTCATCTGTGCCAATCTGTGGGAAAAATTTAAGCGGGAGCTTTACTTATAATGTCTTTTTTCTCCAAACTTATGTTCAAACAATAAACTCATAAGATTTTTACAAGTAATCTGAATCTGACAAAGTAGGATTAATCAGAATGCCTTTTTGGCCTGATCGAGTGAAAATTTTCCTGGTCCGGAAATCAGAACGCTCAGAAATACCGCAAAGAAGAGCAGCGGTAATTCCTTTTTTGCGAATGGATCCGCCCAATGGGCATAGAAGGCCGCTACCAGCATCGTAACCATCAGGGGAATGGTGGCAAGACGGGTTTTGAATCCGAGCATCACCAAGCCTGCACAGACCACCTCGGCGAAAATGGCCATAGAAAGGCTGATTTCGAGTCCTAATCCAAAAGGATCAGCGAATTTTACTGGACCTTCCCCGGTGAGACGACCGATTTTTGGTATGCCGTGGGTGAGCATCATTCCTCCTGACAGCAGTCGTATCAGGAGCAATCCTAAGTCATTAGCAAGTGAATTTTTCATTTAGTATCGCTTTAGTGATTTTTTTCAATTCCAGACAGCCGAAACCATCCGTTCCTTTCCATTCAGGTCGATATGGATCTTGACCTGTTGATACCCCAGGTTTTCCAGAAGCTGCTTAACTGCAACCGCTGTTTTTTCATAAATCTCAAAATATAGGCGCCCACCCTTTTTCAACAATATCCTGCCCTTTTCTCCAATCAACCGATAAAAAAGCAACGGATCTTCGTCAGGTACAAATAGAGCCACATGTGGTTCGAAATCCACTACATTTCGGTGAATTTCAGTTTGGTCTTTTTGGGGAACATAAGGAGGATTTGAAACCAAAATATCGAGATTTTCCACTTGTGGAATTTCTTTCAGGATATCACAGCGGAAGAATTCCACGGATGCCTTAAGTTTTTTGGCATTCCTACCTGCCACCTCCAAAGCATCTCCCGAAATATCCAGCCCAAAGACCTTAGCTTCCTTCATTTCCAGAGCCAGCGTCACGGGAATACATCCTGATCCGGTACCGATATCCAGAATCTTTTTTCCTTTTCCAGGATTCTCTTTGATAATTAGATGTACCAACTCCTCCGTTTCGTTTCTGGGAATCAAGGTAGCCTGGTTTACCTCGAATTCCCTGCCGTAAAACGGCCCATAGCCAAGTATGTATTGGATGGGTTCGCCAGTTTTCAGTCGTTCAAAATCACTTTTCAAGGCTTCTGGAAGGTCTTTTTCTTCCCAAAAATGAAGCATATCCACTCTTCTCAATCCTAAATGATGTTCCAAGAGCCATTCCACCAAAGCAGCAGCCTCCGTTTCCTGATAAATCGGCATCAGTTCTTTGATCAGCTTTTGCGAAAGTTCGAGGTAGGATAGCGGCATGCACAAAGGTACGTTTCCAGTTACTTTTTTGACAGAATTCTTTGAAAAAGCCAAGCTCCGGGATATTCCCCTTACCTTTGCTGTAGAATCAGTTTTCCATGAAGTTACATAACAACACCATCCGCGGAGTTCATACCGCTTTGCAAGCTATTTTTGAAGAAGGTCAGTACGCTGATAAAGTCATCGAGCGGACGCTTAAGTCCAATCCTAAGTGGGGCGCAAAAGATCGCTCATTTATTGCAGAGACAACTTACGAAATGGTGCGCTGGTGGAGACTGATTAAACATCTTAGCCCCTCTTCCAATTACTGGGATTTGTTTGGCACCTATTGGATTATGCAGGGCAATGCTTTACCAGATTGGGAGGAGTTTGAACGACTTCATCCCGAAAAAATCAAAGCAAAGTACGAGGCAATCCATGATCCGGGCTTGCTTGAATCCATTCCCGAATGGCTGCAAAAAGTGGGTTCTGAGGAGCTGGGAGAAAAGTGGGAGTCCGAAATCCACGCGCTCAACGAAGAGGCAGAAGTCGTACTCCGAGTCAATACCTTAAAGACCACACGGGAAAGGCTCAAAAACCGTTTAGCCGATGATGGTATAAACACCTATATCACAAAAGGATATCCAGATGCACTGGTCTTGGAGGAACGTCAAAATGTGTTTCGCCACCCGGCGTTCAAAGAAGGACTTTTTGAAGTGCAGGATGCAAGTTCCCAATTAGTAGCCTCGTCCTTAGCAGTAGAGCCGGGGATGCGGGTGATTGATGCTTGTGCCGGTGCAGGAGGAAAGTCCTTGCATCTGGCGGCGCTTATGGAAAACAAGGGAAAAATAATTTCCATGGACACTGAGGAATGGAAGTTGCAGCAGGCAAAGCTTCGTGCAAGAAGAAACGGGGTGTCGATTTTTGAGCCTAAAGTCATTGAAGGTTCAAAAACGATCAAGAGGTTAAAAGAATCAGCCGACCGATTACTTCTGGATGTGCCATGTTCGGGACTTGGAGTGCTCCGTAGGAATCCGGATACCAAATGGAAGCTTTCCCTTGAGTCCATCGAAAAAGTGAAGCAAACGCAGCAGGAAATCCTGCAGACGTACCCTTCCATGCTAAAAAAAGGAGGGCAAATGGTTTACGCTACCTGCAGTATTTTGCCTTCTGAAAATGAGCTTCAAGTGAAAAAATTCCTCGAAAGTGAAGCTGGAAAAGTGTTTGAATTGATTGAAGACAAAAAAGTATTGGCTCAGGAAAGCGGTTTTGACGGTTTTTATATCGCTAGGCTCATCAAGAAATAAGGATATACGGAATCTTGCCAGTAGCCAAATTTCATTTTGTTTGAGTTTAGCATTATAAATCGATCAATAAGAAGAGAATTAAGTAATGAGGGGAATAGAAAATTCAATACACCCCCAAACTTCCAATTTTGAATTGTAAACCCTCGAAATCAAAGCTTTAGCTTTTCCACCTTCGTGACCTAAAACCATGATTTCTTAGAATAACGCTTAACAAATCCAGTTTGAGTCAAAGGGAAGATAAAAAATCAAGGAAAGAACAGTTTCAAAAAACTTAGTGACCTTCGTGGCATTCGTGGTTCAAAATTTTATCGAGTTTATTTTCTGCTGGCAAAGAAGCATATATCCATTAAAGATGATTTTAGAATTCCATCTTTTAAAAAGGGGAGGTGGAATTTTCCAGAATCCAATTCAGAATCCAAACCTTATTTCAAATCAAGTAGATTTATTCCTAGAAAACCGCATTTATTTTGTTGTTTTCTGGGATGGCAAAAGTTTTTGTGTGTAACTTTGACGGGCAAATAGGGTTACCTATCACCGATATTTGCCATGAATCCAAAATCCTCGAAGTTTCTATATGAAGCACTCACTTACGATGATGTGCTTCTCGTTCCAGGTTATTCTGAAGTCCTTCCCCGGGAAACCAACACTTCAACCTGGCTTACCAAAAAAATCCGATTAAATATCCCCTTGGTGTCCGCTGCGATGGACACAGTCACAGAAGCTGAATTGGCAATAGCCATAGCACTCGAAGGCGGTTTGGGTTTCATCCATAAAAATATGTCCATCGACAAGCAGGCCGCTCAAGTCCGTAAGGTAAAGCGTTCTCAAGCAGGGATGATCCTTGATCCGATTACCTTGGACATCAACTCCAAGGTTAGGGATGCGGAGGCCATCATGCGCGAATTCCATATCGGCGGTATTCCTGTGGTGGACAATAATAAAGTCCTTAAAGGCATAATCACCAACCGGGATCTTCGATTCATAAAGGATCCAAACCGATTAATCAGGGAAATCATGACCAGTGAAAACCTGATTACGGCAAAATCGGGGATTTCATTAGAGCAAGCAGAAGAAATTCTTCAGGAATACAAAATAGAAAAGCTTCCCATAGTGGACGATGAGTACAAGCTCACTGGACTGATCACGTACAAGGATATTCTCAAGCGAAAAGATAAGCCGAATGCCTGCAAGGATGAGTTTGGCAGATTGAGAGTTGGTGCTGCCGTGGGTGTCACGGCGGATATCGTTGAGCGGGTAGAAGCGCTAAAGCATGCCGGGGTAGATGTCGTTTCGATTGACACGGCACATGGACACTCCAAGGGAGTCATAGAAACCTGTAAAAAAATCAAAGCGGCATTTCCTGACTTAGAGGTAATTGTAGGAAATATTGCCACGCCTGAGGCTGCTATTGCACTTGCGGATGCTGGGGCTGATGCAGTTAAAGTTGGCGTAGGTCCTGGTTCTATTTGTACCACCCGGGTTATTGCCGGCGTAGGAGTGCCTCAACTTTCCGCGGTGTTTGAGTGTGCAGAAGCGTTGAAAGGTCGTGGAGTGCCAGTTATCGCTGACGGAGGTATCCGGTATTCGGGTGACCTTGTCAAAGCGATTGCAGCAGGTGGCAGTTCAATCATGATCGGCTCGCTACTCGCTGGTACAGAAGAGGCTCCTGGAGAAATGATCATTTTCGAGGGAAGAAAGTTCAAATCGTACCGGGGCATGGGTTCTTTGGAAGCCATGGAATCCGGATCTAAGGATCGCTATTTTCAGGATGCCGAGGACAACATCAAGAAGTTGGTTCCCGAAGGCATCGTGGGACGTGTACCCTACAAAGGATTGGTTTCTGAAGTATTGTACCAATTGGTTGGAGGATTGCAGGCGGGTATGGGCTATTGCGGCACCCGAACGATCGAAGACCTTCAGAAAAACGGCAAGTTTGTAAAAATCACCACTGCCGGAGTAAAAGAATCACACCCGCACGATGTGAGCGTCACGAGGGAAGCACCTAACTACAGTTTGAAATCTTGATTTATCTAGACCGGCTCGAGAGGCCGGTATTTTTCTTATCCGGAGGGCTTCTTGTAATTCAATTACTAAATCACCTGCAAAGAATTCCCAGATGGTATATGGTACACCGGAAGGCCCGGCATGTGTCGATTCAGCCAATTTTTTACAAACTCAGAACCTCCTTCCTCGCTGGCAGAATGGCCAATTTCAATCATGGCGAGCTTGATCCCGATTTCATTGGCCGCCCTGACATACTCTGGCGTTTCCCACTCGTTAGATTCCCCACAAACCAACACATCCGGCCGGTGTTCCATGATTTGGGTGATCTGCAGACGACCTCCTACAGCGCCGGGCAGCAAGAGGATTTTTTGACAAGTTTGGTTCAAATCCCCAACATATCTCATTGCTGGAACTCCCAGTTTGGTTTTGATGTGGTCGATCAAGCCACGAAGGTTCGTTTTGGGAATGTTTAAAATACGGCTTCCGGGCGTATAGTATGCATTCCAGCTCAAGTCTCCCACCACGCCTACCCGTACCCCGTCATCCTGCATGCGATGGACATAATCATGGTTTCTCCAGAGTGTAATCCCATTTTTTTCCATCAGATCATACTTTGCACGGAATATGGGGTCATTCTGGAGATAATCCGTATCATCTTGCCCGGAGAAAAACGTGGGTTCGTGAGGAATAATGAGATTTACCTTCAGTTCAATTGCTTTTTTGATAATTGCCAAAGTGGTAAACATGGTGGTTACCACACCCGTAACCACTGTATCCCTGGAGCCTATTTTGATGGTGTCAACCGTTTGAGCAAAGGGAGCATTGGGAACCTGAGCGATAAAGGTGTCCAGGATTTCACCGACTGTCCAGGATTTTTTTAGAGGAGCAGAAAATGCGTCAAGCGGATTGGTCACCAATCCGGCACCGATCAGAGCGCTTGATGTATGGATAAATTGTCTTCGGTTCATTTTGGCTTTTTTCAGGTAGCTTAAAAGTAAAAAAAAGCCAGGGGTATTTACCCACGGCCTTCAATCAATTTTTGAGTTTACCCTTATTCTACGGTAACATCACTCAGCCAAATGAACCTATTTCCATCTTGCCCCATGTGGTCCTTAGCAAGTTTGATCGGTCCAAATTGCTCCACATTTTCCCAAGTCCACGTTCGTCCTTCTGGTCCATTTCCTCTCCGGAAAGTCCATTCCAAAATCATCTTGTTCTCATCAAGATACAAATCATAGGCATCTCCGGGAGTGTATCCCAAGCCGGGAGTTTTTGGTTCACCAGAGTTATACACAATAGTAAGCTTGGTTGAATTGCTTGCTTTCAATGGAGATGCTACATTTTCTTTAACCTCATAGGTATAACCCGTATCCCAAGCCAATTGGAAGGGCATCATTGCCCAGTATTTGTCATTGATAAATACTCCGTCCTGCTTGGGGAGTGAATCAGAAACCAGACTATAAGTAAAGGATGTATCGGCACCTGAGTAAAAAACTGTACTATCTTTAACATTCCATTTCCAGATTCTGGATACTACATTTACCGAATCTCGCTGCACATTCCAGGTATAACTTATCGACTTGATTTGATCAAAATTTTCAAACCCATAGGCTTTGGCTACTTGAAAAGGAAGTGTATCAGGAAGTTGGGGTTTTTGTTGGCAAGCAGCGGCTAAAACCAGAATGGATAGCAGGCCGAGAATAGATATTTTCATAAGAAAAGGCGGTTTAGGATAAAACAGCTCGCTGTTAGCTTTGTTTCGAAAGCCATGTTTTGAATTTAAAGTACTCTAGTTTTTGGTAAACTGGCAATATCACAAACAGGAAGTTGTTGAGAAACAGCATCACTTGAAACAGAAACGAAGGAAAGATCATTCGTTTATTTTTTAAGGTACCTGAAAGGATTTTTTTGGCTACCTCTTGGCTAGTTTGCAGGGGAAAAGCTTTTGGAATATCCGGTCCTGCAGCTGCAAAAAATCCTGTCGAGGTTGCAATTGGAAAAACCAAGCTGAGCCAATCCCCGGATTTTTCTGCCCAAACCGCACGTGCCCAATGCAGGAGCGCCGCTTTGGTGGCTCCGTAAATGCTGTACCCCGGAACAGCCCAATAGGCGATGGCCGAACAAGTAATTACGTGACGAAAAGGTGAATCTGGAAAGTTCATTTTCAAGGCAAGACCCAATTGAATGGGAGAAAATACATTGAGTTGAAAAAGACGATCCATGTCTTGCCAGTTCTGCTTGGTGTATTGATGGTATTCTGCCTTTCCGGCATTAGCAAAGCAAAAGTTTACGTCTGTCCAGTTGGAATTAACCCAATCCATGATAAGTTGGTTACCAGCTTTTTCACTTAAATCAGCAAGTAAAAATCCATCCAAATCAGGAAATTCTCTTTGAAGTGCTCCAATTTTCTCCGCCGAAACATCCACGGCAAGAATTCGTTTGGTCCGGGGATAAAGTTGACGTACTAATTCTAGTCCAATTCCCGACGCCGCCCCGGTGATTACGATTGTAGCATTAGAAAATCCCTTCATTTCTATAGGTTGGCTTTGGGAAATGGATAATGAATGGATTTATTTTGATTGCAAGCAAAGGTTTGACAGAACGGATATCTGGAAAAAACTCCGGGTCAAGACTCAGCTTATTTAGTTTGGCTAGTTTGCCCCATCCTTTTCCAAAGGGTTTGGTCAAAAAGTCAGTTCCTTCCCAGGTTTGCTCGAGTCGCAGTGGTAGCAGGGCTGTGGAAACTGGAAAAGATACGCCTCGATGGGAAATTTCCGCGGAAAAAATTTCTTTTGATCCATTGGAAATGGAAACCTTATCGCTCCCTTTTTCGCGGATCCAGGAGAAGGGAAGCGTTTCTTTGGGTATCCCCCAGTTTTTCCGGCCATTGATCGTACTGGGATCCGAATCCACGTAAATTTTGGTGATGCTTTGAAGCTTATTTGGATTAAATTTCCCGGGGATGATCAACAATTCCTTGTAAGGTCCAACAGGTGATTCCAGGTAATTCACCAACATCACATATCCCAGACCTCCCTTAAATTTTCCTTTTAGCTGATCGGGAAGTTGGGCATGTTTCTCCACCCATGACTTTTTGAAGTGGTAGATCAGCATGATTCCCTCCCCTTTTAAGTCCCAAGGAGCGGGAACGGAGGGGGTGGAGGCTATCTCTTGACCTTGGGAATCATCATGCATAGGGAGAAGGGCTGATTGCTGTCCATCCGCCATCGACAATAAGTGATTGTCCTGTAATATGCCTAGCACCATCAGAAACTAGAAATGCCGCTGCCTCTGCAATGTCTTCTGGGGCGGCGGGCCTGCCAAGCGGGGTTATTCTGGACCAGGTAGCTGCATAATCCGGGTCTGAGGTAGTGCGCTCGGTGAGAGTTGCTCCCGGTGCGATCGTATTGATCCGGATTTTAAAGGGAGCCAGTTCCAGAACCAGATTTTTGGCAAGCATTTCGAGCGCAGCTTTGCTCATGGCATAGGCGGCAAGATTTTCATGGCTCTGGTGCGCTGTAACAGAGGAGGTCAACAGAATTGCTCCTCCGGAAATCTGGTTTTTCATGATTCGTGCTGCCGCTTGGGTCAGAAAAAAAGTACCAGCCTGATTTACCCGGCATACTTCCATGAAGTCTTTTCGTGAATAGTCGAGAAAATTCCCAAAGAGCGTAATTCCTGCATTGCACACCAATTGATCAACTCTCCCAAAATTAGTCATAGCCAGCTCAATCATTTCTGTAATGGTCTCTTCGGAAGAAGAATCACCCGAACAACCCAGCACTCTAGATTTTCCGATTCTGGACAGGTTGGCTACCACCTCTTCTGTTAGACCCATTTCCAGGTCATTTAGGATAACATGCGATCCTTCTTCCAGCAATTTTCTGGCAATGGCAAGTCCTATTCCTTGACCCGCTCCAGTAACAATGGCAACTTTCTGCATAGTTGGTGCTTTAAAAATTTCAAAAACCATCCAGGTTTATAAAACCTGGATGGTTTACTAATTTACATCAATGCGAATCCCTTTTTACTTCCGAACCGGAGCTCCCTTGAAGAAAGTCAAAATCCACTCCATCATGTGCCTGATTTACTTTATCCAAAAACAAATTGACATACCCTCTTTCGTAAGGCAATTCCGTAGGCACAAAATCCTGCTTTCTCCTCTCAAATTCTTTCTCTGAAATCAAGAGGTTCAAGGTTCTGTTTGGCACATCGAGTTGGATCAAATCGCCATTCTGAACAAATGCCAGCGGGCCACCGATCGCAGATTCTGGAGAAACGTGTAGAACAACGGTACCAAAACCAGTTCCGCTCATTCGTCCATCAGAGATTCTGACCATGTCTTTGACTCCTTTTTCAAGTAACTTTTTGGGAAGGCCCATGTTGCCCACTTCTGGCATCCCCGGATAGCCTTTTGGACCCACGTTTTTCATGACCATCACACAGGTCTCATCAATGTCCAAATTTGGGTCATCCACTTTGGCCTTATAGTCGTCAATGTTTTCAAAAACCACTGCCCTGCCGGTATGGGTAAGCAGGCTAGGGGTTGCTGCAGAGGGTTTGATTACTGCACCATTTGGACAAAGGTTGCCTTTCAGTACGGCAATACCCGATTCAGGCTTAATGGGATTTTCGAGGGTTCCGATCAGGTTTCGATCCCAGCACTGTGCTTTTGCAATATTTTCGCCGATCGTTTTTCCATTGACTGTCAACGCATCGGTATGCAGGTGTTTTTGGATTTCCTTCATGACCGCAGGCATTCCACCCGCATAGAACAGGTCTTCCACCCAATGTTCGCCTGAGGGTTGGACGTTGGCAATGAGCGGGATCTTCGCTGAAAAATGATCAAAATCTGTAAGGTCAAGCTCTACTCCAATTCGCTTTGCAATTGCTGTAAGGTGCAGAATGTAATTGGTCGATCCCCCAATTGCTGCATTTACCATGATGGAATTTTCGAAAGCTTTTCTGGTGAGAATTTTGTCCATGGTCAGGTCTTCCTTCACCATTTCTACAATCCGCATTCCCGCTAAGTGCGCCAAGACCTTCCTTCTAGAATCAGCTGCAGGGATGGTGGCATTGTCAGGCAGCGCCAAACCCAGAGCCTCCACCATCGCTGCCATGGTAGATGCCGTACCCATAGGAGCACAATGGCCTACAGATCTGGACATGGAAGATTCGACTTCAATCATGTCTTCCTGGGTAAGCTTACCCACTTTATAGTCTTCGGCAAATCTCCAAATGTCTGAGGTACCGATTTTTTTCCCCCGGAATCTACCAATCAGCATGGGTCCTCCCGAAAGGACCAAAGTAGGTAGGTTTACAGATGCAGCTCCCATGACCAAAGATGGGGTAGTTTTGTCACACCCGCACATCAGTACCACACCGTCCATTGGGTTGGCACGGATGCTTTCTTCCACATCCATAGATGCCAAATTGCGGAAAAGCATTGCCGTGGGTTTGATGGAACACTCGCCAAGGGACATTACTGGGAATTCAAGCGGAAATCCGCCTGCTTCCCAAATCCCCCTTTTGAGTGCCTCTGCCAAATCCCTAAAATGAGCATTGCACGGGGTGAGCTCGGACCAGGTATTGCATATACCGATTACAGGCTTCTCTCCATTAAAAAGATGATGTGGCAATCCCTGATTTTTCATCCAGGAACGATAGATAATCCCGTCTTTTCCGGTGCGTCCGTACCATTCCTGGCTCCTGAGTTTTTTCTTGGTCATAGGTTGAAAATGTATTAATCAAATTGGCCAAGAAGTTACCAAAAAATTGATAAAAAGGACAAAGGAGATTCTTGAATCGGATTAGAATTGGTTTAGACTGAAAAAAACCATACAAATCTATCCTTCAACCGATCAAATCCACCACTTGGTCCAACCCATCCAAATCAATGGTAAAATTAGTCATGATGGTATCTTTACTGTCTCCAGCATTCAAGGTATAGTAATAGGAAACCCCCAGTGCGGAGGCAAGGTTAAAAAAACATTGGGTGATCGAGTCCCCAACATTTCGCAATTCCACCACTTTCGATGTGGGTGGCAAAAAAAGCATGTTTGTCAAGGCTGCTCCATGTAGGCAAATCAATACCCTAGTTTCAGACATCAACTTAATTTGTTCGTAAAGACTGAGATTTTCTGCATAAATGATTTCTACTCCTTTTTTTTGAAGAAAAACCTCTACCTCTTGCTCATTATGGGCCTTTCGTTTCAGGGCAAGTTTTCGACTGATATAAATGACCCTCCAAGGGTGTCTTTCAGGCTTCAAAGACAAGAAGTCCCTGGTTTTTCTTGTCAAGGGCTCATTCAAGTTGGGAAAGGTGGAAGTCCTGGAAGTAAGGGTCAAATTGGCAACTTTAAGGTTTTCATTGGGAGAGAAAAACTCAACCTTGAGCTGGAGTAACTCAAGCGACTGGACTACGTAAGTTAATTTTTTGTAGGATTCAGGAAGCAAAATCGGACGGTCGGGAGTGAGTTCTATGCCTTCCCAAATTCTGGGAAGACAATCCGTCATCCAATGAAAATAATTTCCACTCCATTCATCAATTACCCAAATGCCAGAATTAATCTTCCTCCATTTTTTAGGGGCACAATACGCAATCCGTTTTGAAAATTGGAGAAATCCAAGTTTGGCGATATGGGTATGTGAGGAGAAAAAGCGAAGTTTTTCGACTGAAAATACGGTATCATCTAAAATCCAGATGTCTTTTAGCAAAACGGGACTCAGCCTCTGGAATGTACATTCCATGGAATCATGGAAAAGTTTAAGATCATCCGGTTTCAAATTTACCGGTAAGTTCCTTTTTACCTTAATTTCCTGGATCACTGTTACCTGTAGAAGAGAGTGGAACTAATGCCAACTGGATTTTCCCCGTAATGTCAATTTATTCGTTCAATTTTTGCCCCCAAGGCATTTAGGCGCAGGTCTATGTTTTGATAGCCTCTGTCAATTTGCTCAATATTATCAATGACGGAAGTACCGTTGGCAGACATAGCAGCAATCAGCAAAGCAACACCCGCTCTGATGTCTGGAGAAGTCATCCGAATTCCCCTAAGCGGATATTTTCTATCCAAGCCAATCACCGTGGCCCGATGGGGATCACATAGGATGATTTGAGCACCCATATCAATAAGTTTATCCACAAAAAACAGGCGTGATTCGAACATTTTCTGATGTACCAACACAGTTCCTTTCGCTTGCGTAGCAGTCACCAAAATGATGGACAGCAGATCAGGAGTAAACCCAGGCCAAATTTGATCAGCAACGGTCAATATAGATCCATCTATGAAGGTTTCAATCTCGTAGTGTTCCTGGCTAGAAATATGGATATCATCTCCCCTGAACTCGAGATGAATTCCCATTCTTCTAAATGTTTCCGGAATTATACCCAATCTGTGAATCTGGCAATCTTTGATAGTAATCACGGATTGGGTCATAGCCGCCATCCCAATAAATGAACCAATCTCGATCATGTCCGGCAACATGTTGTGTTCAGTCCCTCCAAGCTCTTGTACACCTTCGATAGTCAATAAATTCGACCCCACTCCAGTAATTTTTGCCCCCATTCGGTTAAGCATATCACATAGCTGCTGTAGATAGGGTTCACAAGCAGCGTTGTAAATGGTGGTTTTTCCCTCGGCCATCACCGCCGCCATAACAATGTTTGCCGTACCAGTGACAGAAGCTTCATCAAGAAGCATGTAGGTGCCTTTCAGATGTTTTCCATCAATATGGAAAATTTCATTTTTGGCATCGTAATGGAATTTAGCGCCGAGTTTTTGAAAGCCGTAAAAATGAGTATCCATCCGGCGCCGTCCGATTTTATCTCCTCCTGGTTTGGAGAGCTTGCCCTTCCCAAATCTAGCTAAGAGCGGACCCAAAATCATTACCGATCCTCTTAATGCCGAGGCTTTATTCAAAAAATCAGCAGTTTCAAGGTAGTCAAGATTCACCTCAATTGCCTGAAAACTATAGGATTCAGGCCCAAGCTTTTGGACTTTCACCCCCATGTCGGAAAGGAGTTCAATCAGCTTGTTGACATCCCTGATATTGGGAACTTTATGAACAGTAACTGTTTCTGAGGTTAACAAGACTGCACAAAGAATTTGGAGGGCTTCGTTTTTCGCTCCTTGAGGTACAATTTCACCTTTGAGTCGGTGTCCACCCTCTACCTTGAAAGATGCCATAAACTATCTGCGTTTTTTGTGCCCGTTACGGTGTTTTTTGCCGTGGTTGTTGTGCTTTTTCTTATGTCCTTGCTCTTCCTCGATATGGGGAATTTTAAAGTCCCTTCTGGTATTTGATTCAAAGAGCGCATTTTCCCTCACTTTTTCCAGGTCAATATGCAATTTTCCTTTTGATAAAGTTTTTATGTCGTCCAGAATAATGCCATCATCAAAATTGTCCCTGTTCCAGGTGGAATGAAAACTCCTCATCAATTGACCGATGTAAATGATGGCATTCTCTTGCTCTTCATCATTTTCAATTTCTATGGCCTTTTCGATAAGTTTTTCAATGTTTCGTCCATAGTGTTTGAACTTTACCTCTCCTTTTGGATAACCGATTGGAAGGGGTTTTTTACCAAGGAGTTCTTTTTCAGGCATTGGAAAAGGTGCATCCACATCAAGCTTGAAGTCTGACATGATGTAGATGTCATCCCAAAGTTTTTGATCATTCTCCTGCCTCATGGAAGGGAAGAGCTGTTTGATTATTTCGATGACGGTGAAGGCACTCTGCGTGCGCTTTTCCCGGTCTTCAATACTGGCAACATGGTTTACCAGCTGTTGAATGTTTTTACCGTATTCTTTCAAAGTGAGTAGTGTTTTTCTAACTATTTTAGCCCATTATTCCCTCCGATTTTGCCTATCATAAGGTACAAAAAATAACCAAAAGGCAGGGAGGTAGGGGTTTAATCTATAATTCTGAGCTTGGCAAAGCTAAGCAATAATGTCTTTTCGCCAAAATGCTCAAAGTCTATGGTTGCTTTTTTGTTAAGCCCTTCGGTTTCAATTTTTTGAACCTTGCCAAAACCAAATTTTGGATGCTCTACTAATTGACCCGACTGTAGGTTATTGGTGTTGCTTGGCTTGAAATCAGGACTTGGCGTATGAATCTTCAATGTTGTTGCAGGTCTGGTTTCTGGTTGCTTTTTGATTCCGATAAACCCTTGGGATCCGGGCAATCCTTCCCTTCGCAATGCTCCCGGCATTTCCCTTGGAGCCGACATCCGTTTGTTGACCTTGATCATACTTGGATTTACCTCTTCGAGAAACCTGCTAGGTTCACAATTTAGTAGCCTTCCAAAACGATACCGAGTCAGTGCATAAGTCAAATAGAGCTTTTCCATCGCTCGGGTTGTAGCTACATAAAACAACCTACGCTCTTCCTCCAAGTCCTCCCTGTTTTGCATCATCATTTGTGAAGGAAAAAGATCTTCCTCCATGCCCACCACAAATACTTGCTTAAACTCCAATCCTTTGGATGAATGTATTGTCATTAGCGTAATGGCATCAGTCTGATCCTTATCTTGATCATTATCAGTCAGTAGGGAAATTTCCTGGAGAAATGCGCCTAGACTTTT
This sequence comes from uncultured Limnohabitans sp., assembly GCA_964574365.1. GTDB lineage: Bacteria > Bacteroidota > Bacteroidia > Cytophagales > Cyclobacteriaceae > Algoriphagus. Next base: position 31,162 of record CAZNND010000024.1, on the reverse strand, counting down.
ATCCTCGTTTTCGGGATTGTCCACATACTCCTTTATCGCGTTCAACAATTCCTGAACGTTCTCGTAGCGATTTAGACCTTCAATGGTTTTGTCTTCATAAAGCTCCCGGAGTAGCCCGCTTTGTTTGGCCACAGTACTAGCCACTTCAAAAGCGTCCTTTCGCTGAATTTCGATTTGAAATGCTTTGATCATAGTGGAGAAATCATCGACTGAACTGCCCGCTTTACCTCCAAGGAAGCTATGGGCATTTTGTACCACGTCCCACAGCGGAATGTCATGTTCGTACGCCGAGACTAAGATTTTTTCAACCGAGGTGTCTCCGATTCCCCGCTTAGGATAGTTGATAACCCGCTTAAAGGCTTCTTCATCCATTGGATTAACAGCAAAGCGAAGATAGGCCATCAGATCTTTAATCTCTTTTCTATGATAGAACGAAAGTCCTCCTACTATTTTATAGGTAAGGTTCATCTTTCGTAAGGCTTCTTCCATAGCCCTCGACTGGGAGTTGGTCCGATAAAGGATGGCAAAGTCACTATTATTGAGCTTTTTGTTGTTTTTTTCCTCAAATATCGTGGTTGCCACTAATCTTCCTTCCTCATTGTCCGAGGTGGCTTTGATCAACTCAATTAGGTCTCCGTCCGGATTGGAAGTCCAGACCAGTTTTTTCAACTGCGCCTTATTTTTATCAATGATGGAATTCGCCGCTTCTACTATGGTTCGGGTGGACCGGTAGTTCTGCTCCAACTTGACCACAAAAAGATCAGGGTAATCTTTCTCAAAGTTCAGGATATTCTGGATGTCCGCACCACGAAAAGCATAAATACTTTGGGCATCATCACCAACTACACAGATGTTTTGGTGAACCGCCGCCAGCTTCTTTGTGATTAGGTATTGGGATACATTCGTGTCCTGAAACTCATCCACCATGACATATTTAAAACGTTGTTGGTATTTGTTCAGTACATCCAAATGGTCACGAAAAAGGACATTAGTATTGAAAAGCAGGTCATCAAAGTCCATAGCTCCTGCTTTGAACAGGCGTTCCTGGTATTTTTGATAGATTTCTCCCATTCTGGGTTTTTGGGCTGCCTCATCATCCGCTTTTACGTAGGGATCATTTTGATAGGCCTGCCAGGAAATCAGTCGGTTTTTAGCCCCTGAAATCCTTGAAAGCACAACCCCTGGTTTATAGATTTTGTCATCAAGCCTCAATTCTTTTACTAAGGTACGGATGAGTGACTTGGAGTCGTCTGTATCGTAAATGGTAAAATTGGAAGGATACCCGATTTTATCCGACTCCACACGCAGGATTTTTGCGAAAATAGAGTGGAATGTACCCATCCAGGTATTTCGGGCCTCCAAACCTACCAGCTTTTCAATCCGATGTTTCATTTCACTAGCTGCCTTATTAGTGAAGGTCAGCGACAAAATATTGAAGGGATCTGTGCCTTTTGAATAAATTAAATGGGCGATTCTATAGGTAAGCACTCGTGTTTTGCCCGAACCGGCACCGGCGATGATCATCACAGGGCCGTCTGTCTGCTCCACGGCGTCCCGTTGCGGGGGATTGAGTTCTTTTAAGTAATCCATTTTGACAGTATCAAGTAGCTAGTCACAAGTATCAAGATTAAAATATCAAGACCAAAGTATCAAAACTTTCAGTCTAGAGAATTGAATCTAATGATTTTCAGCAATTAAATTTTTCTTCAAAAACCAGCTTTGTTAAAAATATCAGTGTTTTTCGGAACGAGATCAAGAGAGGCAGGATGTAACCTGGTTGAATTCAATTTTCTTTTTTTTCCAAAAATCATCCCTGCAGTTTCCTTTTTGGCTACATCTTCCAACGCTTGTGGCTCCAAAGATACAAATCTGGCTGCAAACGGATGTTTTCTTCTAATCTTTTACAAAACGCATCGGTTATGCTATGCGAAAGATGGGATTCATAGGGTCCCCTGCAGAGTAACTCGTAGGTTGCCTGGTACCGCCCCCTTCCCTTTTTCGTGATTTCGCCAAAAAATACTGGGAGATCTATGCTTTTTGCAATTTGCTCTGCACCTTCGAAGAAATAGGCAGGACGGTTTAAGAATGACCTTAGGTATCGGATGGAACGATTGGTCGGCCTTTGATCTGCGGCTAACTGCACGACTCGGTATTGAGTTCCCAAGGTGTTCATCGTAGTTCTAAATTCTTTTTTTTCAGTAATTGTGTTCCCAAAGCGGGTTCGGATTTTAAACATCAGTCGGTCGAAAAAGGGATTATTGATTTTCAGATATATCCCTTCTGATGGCACCTTGCTCAGCAGAGCGGCACGCTGCAGACCCAATTCCCAGTTGAAAAAGTGTCCCGCAAGCAGCAAGACGCTTGTCCCCTGTTGGACTTCTCTATCGAGCAATTCTTGATTGGTAATTGTAAATCTTTTGGCTAATTCTTTTTCCGAAATGGTCAAGGATTTGATAATTTCTGCAATGGAGTCTGTAAAATTACGGTAAAAAAGATTCCGTATGGCCCGTATTTCCTTTTCTGTTTTTTCTGGGAAAGCATGTATCAGATTGTCTTCTATGACCTTTTTCCGGTAGCGAATCAAATACCTCACCAACAAATAGAGGAAATCAGAAATAAGATATAAAATGCCGAGAGGTAGTCGGGAAAGAAGATTGAAGAAAAACATGAACCTGATTCAAGATGGGAAAGTTTTGCAAAAATAGTGGGTTAGTAACACCAAACTAGAAGAAGACTGATGAAATAAGCGTTTGATTTAGGTATAAATTAAGCCAATGCTTACTTTTGGGTCTATGTCTGACGTACAGCGAAGGAAATATACTCAAGAAGAAAAGTCTGCTGTCTTTGATGGGGAATTTATGCCTCACATCGATTCCATGTACAATTTTGCGTTTAGGCTCACCTTTGATGAGGACGATGCCAAAGATCTTGTGCAGGATACCTACATGAAGGCTTTCCGTTTTATTAATTCTTTTGAACAGGGAACCAATGCAAAAGCATGGCTTTTCAGGATCTTAAAAAACAGCTTCATTAATGAGTATCGTAAAAAGAGTAAACAACCTGCTAAAGTAGATTACCAGGAGGTGGAAACTTTTTATAATTCAGATGACGTTGATTATCAAAGCACTACTGACCTAAGGGCAGATTCAGTCAAGGACATGCTTGGTGATGAGATATCCAATGCGCTCAATGCCTTGGCTGTGGATTTCCGGACGGTAATTATATTGGCAGACTTGGAAGGGTTTACTTATGAGGAAATGGCCAAAATTCTCGACATTCCTATTGGAACAGTAAGGTCCAGGCTTCACCGTGCTAGGAATCTATTAAAGGAAAAACTGAAAGGCTACGCCCAATCCATGGGGTACAATACCGACGAGGAGGAAGAATAAAAAATTATTTATGGAAAACGAAAATTCATCAAGCGGAGATCGAAAATTGCAGTGCAGCGATGTGAGCAAATGTTTTCAGCTACTCGAAAGCATCCTGGATGGGGAACTTGGAGAGGAGGGAAAGGAGATGTTAAAGCAAAAGCTGGATAAATGCCAACCTTGTTTTGATCATTTCCACCTTGAACAGGTGATCAGGGAAGTACTGAAAACCAAATGCACGAAGCAACCTTTACCAGATAAATTGGCGGATTCGATCCGTCAGATGATCCAAGACGTCCGATGAGCAACCCTTCTGGCAAAGCCATAATTTTTTCCGCTCCTTCAGGTTCAGGAAAAACTTCTTTAGTAAAATATTTGATTCAACATGTCCCCAATTTGGGGTTTTCTATTTCCGCCTGTACTCGGGACAAGAGAGGAAGAGATGAAGTGCATGGAAGAGATTATTACTTTTTGAGCATTGAAGAATTCAAGCAAAAAATTGATCAGGACGCATTCGTCGAATGGGAGGAAGTCTATGAGGGTAATTTTTATGGTACACTAAAAGAAGAGGTACAACGGATCTGGGACAATGGGAAGGCAGTAATTTTTGATGTGGATGTCAAAGGTGGATTAGCCTTGAAAAAATACTTTGGAGACCGGGCACTCGCCATTTTTGTGAAAGTCCCTTCCATGGAGGTTCTTGCCGCCCGCCTAAATGACAGGGGTACAGAAACCCCGGAATCATTATCCCGAAGAATTTACAAAGCCAAGTTTGAAATGACTTTTGAACCGCAGTTTGATGTCAGTATTTTAAACAATGATTTCGAACGCTCCTCTGTCGAAACCGTGCAGCGGGTGACTGATTTTTTAGCGAAGTAACCATGAAAATTGGCTTATATTTTGGCAGCTTCAATCCAATTCATATCGGGCATTTGATCATTGCCCAGACCATTTTTGAACGATGTGCTCTAGACCAGGTCTGGTTTGTGGTCAGTCCCCAAAATCCGTTTAAAAAGCAGGAGTCCCTGGCACATGAACATGACCGACTTCGGATGGTGGAATTGGCTGTGGATGATAATTTTCATTTCAGGGCTAGCGATGTGGAATTTCGAATGCCCAAACCCAGCTACACCATTGATACACTGGCCTTCCTGAGTGATAAATATCCCCAGCATCAGTTTTACCTGTTTATGGGTTCGGATAACTTGAGTCACTTTCACAAATGGAAAAATTACCGGGCCATTCTGGAAAACTATCAGGTGCTGGTTTATCCCCGGCCAGGCGAGCCAAAATTGAAAGATTACCCAGAGGTTAAATTTATTGATGCCCCACTTTTAGATATATCTGCCACCTTCATCCGTCAGGCCATTCAGTCAGGATACTCGGCTAAATATCTCCTACCGGAAGCTGTTGAACAGTACATTCTCAGCAAAAAATTGTACCTGTAAAAACTCTTTTACCTGAGCCTGGGTTTTCTTTGGAACCGTCTAATAATCTGTACTTACACAAAAAATATGCGCCCCTATCTTGATTTTCTCTCTGCACTCGCAAACAACAACCACAAAGACTGGATGGATGCCAATAAAGTGTGGTACACAGAGACCAAAAGCCGTTTTTTGGAAGATGTGGAAGTTTTACTGAAGGATCTTTCAGAATTGGAGCCTGAACTTGCTGCATTCAAACCGAAAGACTGTGTGTTTAGACAAAATCGTGATATTCGCTTTTCGGCCAATAAGTCACCATATAAAATAAATTTTGGAGCCTATTTTTCTCCAAAGGGAAAAAAGTCTCCAGGACCTGGTTATTACCTTCAAATCCAACCGGGCAACTCATTTTTGGCCGGCGGAATTTGGATGCCTGAGGCAGAGACCTTAAAGAAAATCAGAAAGGAAATCGACTACAGCGGCGCAGAACTGGAACGCATCGAAAATGATCCCGAATTCAAGAAATTGTTTTTGGGCATTGAAGGGGAAAAGCTAAAAACCAATCCCCGGGATTATGAAGCCAATCATCCACATATCGATTACCTCAAATTGAAGAGCTTTACCGTGTCCCATCCCATCTCGGATAAAGCTGTAGAAACAGGAGCTTTTTTGTTATTTGCTAAAGATGGATTTCGGCGAATGAAACCATTTAATGATTTTCTTGCCAGAGCCTTGGAGGAGGTGGAGGATGGTTCGGGGATTCTTTGAGGCTTTTCAACAATTAACCGAATTCTCCGTCAATCGCATAAAATCGGCTTAACTTTGCCACATGATTGACCTAAAACAGATTCTCTCCGTTTCCCTTATTCTCTTTTCCGTGATTGATATCCTCGGTTCAATCCCGATTATCATTAATCTCAGAAAAAAGGTCGGCCATATTCAGTCTGAAAAGGCTACCCTAGCCGCTGGGGTCTTGATGATTGCTTTCCTTTTGGTAGGAAAATCCATTTTAAGTCTTTTCGGAATTGGGGTGGAAGATTTCGCAATTGCAGGTGCATTGATCATTTTTGCTTTGGGAGCAGAAATGATTTTGGGAATCGAGCTTTTTAAACCCGATCCGGAGGCTACTTCCAGTGCCTCGATCGTACCAATTGCATTTCCGCTTATTGCAGGAGCGGGAACTTTAACGACCATATTGACTTTAAAAGCGGAATTTGACCAGGTCAATATTGCTATCGGCATTTTAATCAATTTGATTTTTGTTTATATCGTCTTGAAAAGCACGAATTGGCTGGAGCGAAAACTCGGAAAAACTGGTGTAGATGTTTTGAGGAGGATTTTTGGGATTATCCTGCTGTCTATTGCCGTAAAGATTTTCAAAACAAACGCTTTTCCCATTACGGTGGTCTAATCAATTAGTCTGAATTACCAAACATTTCTACTTATTTTGGGTATGATTAACATTTTTACCGACGGCGCCGCAAAAGGAAACCCCGGTCCCGGAGGCTATGGAGTGGTCTTGAAATTTGGGCAGCATCGAAAGGAGCTTTCTGAGGGTTTTCGCTTGACCACCAATAACCGGATGGAACTGCTTGCTGTAATCAGTGCCCTTCAGGAACTCAAAACGACTGAATTCCCGGTTCAGATTTATTCCGACAGCAAGTATGTAGTCGATGCTGTGGAAAAAGGATGGTTGTGGAGTTGGCAGAAAAAGGGCTTCAAGGACAAAAAAAATCCAGATCTCTGGTTACGGTACATTCCCTTACATCTAAAATACAAACCGAAGTTTATTTGGGTGAAAGGTCACAGTGGCCATACGGAAAATGAGCGCTGCGATGAGTTGGCGGTGAATGCTTCGATGGGAGCCAAGTTGGCAGTGGACAAGGGGTATGAGGAGAGTTTGAGGGCTTGATTCTTTCTACAGCTTTTTACGGTAGATCAAGAGGCAAATTTTTTGACAAATTCTCTCACTGGTAAAAGTCGGATCATTTTGCCTTCAATTACCAGTGTATCCCGCTGATCCAAAGTCAAAATAAATCCTTCGTCTTTCCCAAAAAAAGTTAAAGCCTCCATCAGACCATCAATTTCACGCGTTTTGTTATCTGTATTTAATTGTTCTGTGACCTGTATAAGCCACTTGCATTGTTTTTTTTCAAAGACTACAAAATCACATTCCCGTTTTTCACTAAAATAATAAATATCAAGTTTTTTCTTTCTTAGAAGGATATATACCAAATTTTCCAAAAGCCTTCCACTGTCTTTCGTGAAGCTGAGTGAATTAGCCCCTGCAAAGCCCGTATCTATACAATAGACTTTTTTTGGATTTTTGGAGATACTTTTTGCAGACCAACTAAATCTTGGTACAAAAAACAACAAATAAGCGTCCTCTAACCAGCTCAAATAGTCGGAAACAGTACTTGGTGACCCTACTTCAAAGGTTTTTTTTAGACTATTGAAACTTGTGGGTTTTCCCAAATTAGATATCAGGTAGAGTGTGATTTCCATCAGGGTTTTGGTGTTTTTGATTCCATATCGGATGGCAATGTCCCTGATTACGATATCTTTAAGCAAGTTTTGGAGGATTTCAGGATTTCTGTCCCTTAGAAATTCGGGGAAACCTCCATTAAGTAGGTAGTTTAGAAAGCTTTGTGAGTTGTCTTCGGATTGGGTAAAATTCAAAAATTCCGGATAAGAAAAGGGGAATACCTCGTGGACAAGGTGACGACCAGTCAGCCTGGTACCTAATTCATTACTAAGCAGCGAGGCATTTGAACATGTTATAAAAACTTTGCTACCCCTGTCATGCAACTGACGTACGAAAACCTCCCAACCCCTGACATTTTGGATTTCATCAAAAAAATAAGTGGTGACTTTTTCACCAAAAACCTCATCTAATCTTGGAAAATCGCTGATCTCAAAACCAAAAATCCTTGGATCCTCAAAATTTAGGTAGGCAAACTCTTCACTTGTTTGGTCAATGAATTGCCTCATTAAGGTACTTTTTCCGCATCTTCTTACCCCAGCAATTACTTCAATATGGGAACTTTTTGGAGTGAATTCAAGCATAGCTTTTCTCGGGATTAGCTCTTTTTTTATTGAGAGCGTCTTTCTTTGCCCACTAACTGCTGATGCTAACTCCTCTTTAAATAGCATAGTATGAGTAATTTAGATACTCAAAAGTAAGGTATTTTTTCAAAAAAATAAAAGATTTACGTTCACAGCGTAAACTTTCTTACGCTGTGAATGTAAACTTTTGACTTGTTAGATTCATCAAAGCAGGGAATCCATGGTAACCACTGGCACATCGGCTCGGGTGAGGTCTTTCAATGGAACATATTCACGGTAAGGGTATGTCCATCCTTCATCGCCGAGCTCCCACAACAGAGGAGCGAGATTCTGCACTGCCGCCTTGCAACCCTGTACTATGGCACCTATTTTTCCGGTCTGCTTGGAAAGGACTGCTTCATTTTCGATTTCGAATGGGCCTGAAAATCCTTTTTCCTTTAATAAATTGACAAAAGCCCTCCAATCCATCGAATCGCCCAATCCAAATCCCGGCAAGGTCGCCTCGTAGTGGTGGCGATCCCAGGGGTTTTTGCTGGATGTTATTCCCAACTTTTCAGCCCAATCGGTACGGATTTGCTGAAGGGGATACATATTTCCCCAGAAAGGATCAGAGACATTGCGGGTGGATTTGACGTGTATCCGTTTGAGTCGGGAGATGTCCGTATGCTTGATCACTTCCACCGGGTCAGTATGCTGCCATACGTCATGAGATGGGTCGTAGATTTCTCCGTGGTTTTTTTCAGGAACCAGTTCATACATGATTTTCCTGGCGGCAAGGACTCCCGTAAGATTGTTGAAGGTGCCCGTGAATCCGGAACTTCGCCAGCCCTCCATCGGGCAGTTTTCATACAAGACAGTCACCCCCAGATCGGCTGCATACCGGATGATTGGCCCGAAAATCCGTTGGTATTCGAGTAGGTTTTTTTCAAATCCGCCCTCTTGGTTACCCAGTTCATGATTGTAACCCACAAAAGTGCCCACTTTCACGTCATTTTCATCACCACCTAGCAGATAGGCCATTCGGATTAGTCGAAGCAGGTGATTTTGGTTTTTGATCCGATGAACAGGATCTCCTCCGATCAAATTTTCAAATGCGCCAATGGAAAGCCGGAGTTTGGCTCCATTAAACTGCTCGATTAGTGATTTGGCTTGATCAGGCCCGAAGTTTTCATAATCCAGATGGGTGGCGACAAAGTCATCCCGGGTTCCGTCTTTTCGAAAAACGCACAAGTCAAGTCCTTGAACGCCTATTTCTAATGCTTTTTGGATGGTTTGATCCAGATTGAGCTGATCAAACGCCGAGGTCATAATCCAGATTGGGTTTGCCATGGGGTTTAGGTTTTGCCTAAAAATAAAACAAGGTTGGAAAAATAAACACCTATATCAGCAAAAAAGACCCTGACGAGTTGTTTTCCTACTCGAGAAGGGAAATAATGCTGATGCAAAAACGTTTTTTGTGTGGTGAAATAGATTGGCCACTTTGAAATTAAGCAATATTCCTTTGGGGATTTTCAACCAATTTATGCAGTTAATCACTTCGGCTTCATGGAGGATCTTCAAAAAGTACAGATGAGAATAGCTTCTTTTTAAAAACCACATAGTAAAACTATAGTTACAGCTTCTGAGGCCTGAAACTTAGAGTATCTATTGGTCTTTCAGTTAAACAACCCTTTCCTATCGAGATTTTTTAATGAAAATCTTCTACAACGATGTTGCATAGAAAACAGATTCATCCCTAAAAACTATGTACCCCTATGTGACTATGTGGTTTTAAAAAAATCTCACCAAAGGGGGTAATAGTACTTGCTCACAAACGTTTTTTGTCCATGGTGAAATAGATTGGCCACATTGAAATTGAGCAATATTCATTTGGGGATTTTCAACAAATTCATATAGTTAATTACCTGTGCTTCATGGATCGGAAGAAGCTCAGAAACTGCCTTTAACTCCACCACTATAAGCTCTTCTACAAAAAAATCACATTTAAATTGAGCTTTAAGGGGATGCCCTTTGTACTCAATCGGGATTTTAAGTTCTTGCTTGAATAATAATCCCTGCTCAGCAAGCTCTATTTCCAAACATCTTTGGTACACACTTTCTAGCAAGCCCGAGCCTACATGCTTGTGTACCTCAATCGCTGCACCTACAATTTGGTAAGAGAGTTCGTCAATTTCTTTTCTGGTTTTTTTCATAAAAATTAGGTTTAAAAGTTAATGATACCTGACGCTTGTCCGGCTGAAAAGAATTCAAACAAAATCCAGCTGAAAGTTAAAATCTAAACAGGTACCCTCCAACATCCAGAAAGCTTTTTGGTACTCTTTTTTGATCTTCGGAATTGGCCTTTAGGTAATTTTCCCAAGGACCGGGGTTTTCGAGATTTATGTGCAATTCCACCAATTTTTCAGGAGAATACGTATTCATTCCGCGGAGTCCATCGACCAGTCCAAGGTATCCGTTTTGGGATAGTTTATAGACTTTTGCCCAGCCTTGGTCGGCGCTTTTGGTCAGTCCTAAGTTTTCCTCTACAAAATTTTCAGCAGGAAGCATATCCTTGTAATAAAGCCAAGTAATAGAACCCAAAAATTGCAATTTTTCTCCAAAATGGGTGGGTTTTGGTGAAAGACTTGCCAATTCGGGCATCAGCACTTCGTTTTCCGGATGCTGGAAAAAAGTCTCAAACTCCAACAGGTACCCTTCCGGGTCCACCGCTACAAATCCGTCGTGTGGACCTCCCGCCTTTTGCTTCAGTGGATACTTGATCGTGACGTTTTGTTCCAACAAATGGGCGTACCATCCTTCCAATTGATCGGTGAGTAATGCCAATGCAACAGATTTGGATTCTGTGCCAGTATAGCCGGAATTTGCCAAGGACTGTAGAATCAAAAAGGAATCTCCTGCAATTTGGAACTTGGACGTGCTGTCAGTTTTCTCTACCAAGTCTAAGCCAAGCGTGTTTTGGTAAAACTCCTTCGCCTTAGCCAAATCCTTGTAAAACCAGCGTACTTCCATACCCTGAACGCCAAAATCTTCCAAGTCCCGGAAAGCCGAATTTTCGGCCAGTAGATCATTGATTCGATCGGTTGGGTAGCCCAGCAACCTTCCAAATCTTCTGCTCAACGCTCTTTTTTCCGAGTCCGTAAGACTGTCATTTGCAAGCTCTTTTTTAAGGTCTTCGTAGGCTTTCAGGCTATTTCCCTTGTAAAAAAGTACCACTTCTTTTCCTTCCACACTAGAACCAGGAAACAAATCCGTCTGCAAAAGGGAATCCTCACGAAAGAATTTAATTCCGTATTTCTCGCAAATTCGTTCCACCTCCGGCATGAAAAGATCTAGCTCTGCCGAGGTCATCGGTGGCCCCAAAGCGATGGGTTTGACACCCGATTTGACCATTTCGGCAAAGGATTCAACCTGTCCGGATTCTTTTTTAAACTCCCGCTGTCTGCACGAGCTCCAAAAAGAGAATAAAAGAAGCAAAAGAAAATATGATCTAGTCATCATCTGAAGTCGTTTTCTATCCCAAATTCCTGCACATGGATCCCATGTTTTTGTCCACACTTTTAGGTTGAGTTAACCTTGTTGGAGATTTTAACCAAACACCAGGTAAGTTTTAAAATGAGAATTTGATCAAATAAGAAAAAATGAATGTCCCGTGCAACCTTATCAAGGTAATTTTTCATCTTGATAAAGTTAACTGTAATTTTTTGAAGGTTTTTTATACAATTATGCTACTAATATTGTCCAAAATCGTACGTTAAAATGCTTATTTTCTTAACAATAAAAAGTTTAACCCTACCGATTAAGTCACAAAAAGGCATTTTTGGCTATTGGCACAATCTTTTTGGGCTTTGGCAATCACAACCGTAAAAACACATATGATCATAACGTCAACCAATAACCCGATTAACTTATGGAATTAAAAATAACTAACCTCTCCAAAACCTACGGAAACGGAGTTAAAGCCCTGAACAACATTTCATTAACGATCCCACAAGGCATGTTTGGCTTACTTGGCCCAAACGGTGCGGGAAAGTCCACTCTTATGCGGACGCTTGCCACCCTCCAGGATGCTGACTCCGGAACGGTGACGCTCAATGGAATTGATGTACTCCAAGACAAACAAGCTGTTCGTGAGCAGCTGGGATATCTGCCCCAGGATTTTGGTCTTTATCCTCGAATTAGTGCCGAAACCATGCTGGATCATATCGCCCAAATGAAAGGAATCGGGAACAAAAGTGACAGAAAAGTGCTCGTTGCCTCACTTTTGCAGAAAGTAAATCTGTTCAAAGACCGAAAAAAGGCCTTGGGTACCTTTTCCGGTGGAATGCGGCAGCGATTTGGAATTGCGCAGGCTTTGGTGGGAAACCCTTCCCTGATTATTGTTGATGAGCCTACGGCGGGCCTGGATCCTTCAGAGCGGAACCGATTTTATAACCTGCTTTCTGAACTGGGAGAAAATACCATCGTCATCCTCTCCACCCACATCGTGGAAGATGTCAACACGCTCTGCTCGAATATGGCCATCATCTGCTCTGGAGAAGTATTGATGCAGGGCAAACCGAAGGACGGTCTGGCACAAGTTCAGGGGAAAATCTATCAAAAATCCATAGAAAAAGGCGAGCTCGAACACTACCGAAAAGATTATCAGGTCATCTCCACCAAGCTCATTGGAGGCAAACTTAGTCTTCGGATAGAAAGTGAATCTTCCCCTGAAAATGGATTTGAGGCCGTACCGGCTGATTTGGAAGATGTATACTTCAGCTTTATCTCCCGAAAAGTAGATCCGATCACCATTTAATCAGGCCACATGTTTAAGGACATCTTCCTATTTGAACTGAAATACCGGTTCAGTCGACCAGCTACCTGGATTTATTTTGGTTTGTTGTTTGCAGTTTCCCTTTTACTGATTGGGACTGGAAGTACTCCGGCTTCGGAGAAAGTATTTCACAATTCACCTATCATCATCGCCAATCTGCTTTTGCTGATTTCGATTTTTGGAATCCTAATTGGTTCGGCAGTTATGGGAGTACCCTTGTATCGGGACTTGGAACATAAGACGGGCACATTCCTCTTCAGCTATCCGATTTCCAAATTTGGGTACTTTATGGGCCGTTATTGGGGTTCATTTCTTACGTTGCTGTTTATCTCAACCGGGACTTTGGTAGGTATTTATCTGGGAAGTCTTCTGGGGCCACTTTTTGGAACAGATGCCGGGCGATACGGGCCAAATTCGCTAATCAATTATTTTCAGCCCTGGTTTACCTTGGTTCTGCCCAATCTCTGGTTGGCAAGTAGCATCTTTTTTGCCTTGATCATTTTTACACGAACTATCCGCTCGATTTATGCTGGAGGGATTGTCATTTTTATCGGATACCTGCTCGCCAATTTTTTGACTCAGGATATCGAAAACAAAGATTTGGTTCAGCTCATTGACCCGTTTGGGCTTAACTCCTTCTCTCTACAGACTAGGTATCTGACCCCCTTTGAGCAAAACTCATTTTTGGTATCGGTCTCTGGTAATCTTTTGCTCAACAGGATCCTATGGAGCGCTGTGGGACTAGTCTTTTTCATCGCTTCTTACTTCCGTTTTAGCTTTCACTACTTTTTCCAAACTGCACAAAAAAAGAAGTTGGAAAATAAGGGAAACGAACAGGCACCTGCGGGCAGCCTAAAGCCATTTGCTTCTGATTTTTCCTCTTCTTACCAGTGGAATAGCCTGATCACACTGACCAAAATCGAGGTTCAAAATGTGCTCAGGGACATTTATTTCCGCTCTATTTTGCTGGGTGGGGTAGTCTTCCTGATTCTGGATTTCTGGATTGGAAGATCCCTCTACAGTGTTCCAAACCTGCCGGCAACTTCTTTTTTGATGGAATACAAGGGATACGATTACAACCTTTTTGTATTTATCATCCTAGTATTCTTCACTGGTGAGGCGCTCCATCGAGACAAATCCACAGGGTACTCCATCATCAACGATACCTTCCCCGTGAAAGATGGCATTGTGGTCACGTCCAAGTTTATGGGTATGGCTTTCGTCTGCCTGATTTTGACCACCCTTCCCATCGTCGTAGGACTATTAGTTCAAATACTTAAAGGTTTCTTTCAGTTCGACCTTTGGGTGTATTTCGTGGACAGCTACCTGATCACCTTACCGGACTACCTTCAGATGGTGATGCTGGTGTTTGCCGTGCACTTGCTGGTGAACAATAAGTTTGCAGGACATGCGGCAGCCATCGGTGTATGGCTGGTGATGATCATTCTGCAGAACTTTGGCGAGTACGATTTCAACCTGTTTTTCTACAGTTATAAGCCCGGCTATACCTGGAGTGACATGAATGGGCTGGGACATTTTGCAGAGTCGCTGATTTGGTTTAATATGTATTGGACCGCCTTTGGAATTTTTCTGGTGCTGTTTTTCAGTATTTTCTTCAGCAGAGGAACTGAGGATTCTTGGAAGAGTCGCTGGAAGACCGCCAAAGGAAGGCTTTCTCGCCCTGCATCCCGAATCAGTTTTGCCTTCCTGGCAATGGCTTTGGTCATTGGCGCCTATATTTTCCAGTCAGTTGTGTATCAAAACAACTACGGTACCAGCGAGGAAGGAAAACTTCGTCAGGTCGCCTATGAAAAGCAGCTCAAAAAATACGAGCGGATTCCCCAGCCAAAAATCACCAATATTTCCATCAAAGCGGATCTTTTCCCAATGGAGCGGGAGGCCTATTTCGAAGCAGACGTACAGTTGGTGAACAAAACCGATTCAGTCATCGACTCAGTCCATTTTAATTCGATTGGATTGTCGGACTTCAGGATTCTGTACCGAGGAGACACCTTGCCTTATCGTTTTCCACTTGTTTATGAGTCGGCCAAATTTCAGATTTTTGGAAATAAGGAAGCCTCACATTGGTACAAAATCACCGCCTTGCCCACTCCCATGCAGCCGGGAGATACCCTCGATCTGAAAATCATCAGCAATAAAAAATACCGGGGAATTCCAAACTCAGGCTATGGCAGAGATATTGTTTACAACGGTACTTTCTATTCGGAAAGCCTGCCTTCCATGGGCTATAATTCCAATTTGGAATTGGAAAGTGATGAAGACCGGAAGAAGTACGGCCTTCCTGAAAAGCCGGAGGAACTCCCGGAGCACACGGATCCTTATGGTCAGTCTACCTTGCTTTTTGCCAGCGATGCTGATTTGATCTCCTTCGAAGCAGTCGTCAGTACGATTCCATCCCAGATTGCAGTGGCTCCCGGCTATTTACAAAAGGAATGGGAGGAAAATGGCAGACGCTATTTTCACTACATTCAGGACACACCGATCCAGGCGTTTTTCACCTTTGTATCTGCTGAATATGAGGTATTAAAAGACAAGGCCTTGCTGCCGGATGGACAGGAAGTGAACATTGAGATTTTTCATCACTCAAGCCATACCTATAACCTTGACCGCTTCCTTGCAGCCTATAAAGACGGCTTAACTTATTTCTCGGAGACCTACGGCAATTTTCAGTTTCGTCAGATGCGCCTGCTGGAGTTTCCCCGATATGCAAGTTTTGCCCAATCTTTTCCCAATACGGTACCGTTCTCTGAGGATTTTGGCTGGGTAGCGGATTTCAAAGACCCGGATGACTTTGATTACGTGTACTACGTCACCGCACACGAATTGGCCCATCAATGGTGGGGGCATCAGATTACACCCAACTATACCCGTGGATCCAATCTGATTTCGGAAGCCTTGGCAGAATTTTCGGCGCTCATCCTTACTGAACGACGTTATGGAAAGGACAACATGAAGCGATTTCTAAAGCAGGAGCTGGACGGCTACCTTTCCGGCCGAGCCAATGAATCAAAAAAGGAAAATACGTTCATCAACTGCAACCGATCTTATCAATGGTATAACAAAGGAAGTCTGATCCTGTACGGCCTTCGAGATCTGATTGGTGCGGAAGCGATGGATTCGGCCCTTTATGCCTTCAATCAGGAATTTGGACTGAAAGAAAATCCTCCTTTTCCGGGAAGTTATGACCTTTACCGGACTCTGGAGGCGGTGACTCCCGATAGTGTCAGGTACTACCTCGATGATACCTGGAACAAGATCACGCTCTACGACAACAAGGCGGAGAAGGCCTCTGCCAAAAAAATGGCAGATGGGGTCTATGAAATCACTTTGGATCTCCGCTCCCAAAAACTCTACGCCGATGAAACCGGCAAAGAGTCAGCCGCTCAGTACGTAGCTGACTACATTGATGTGGGGGTATTTGCTGCGGAGGATAAAGATGAAAATGGCCGCACCCGGGTCAATCCGCTCTACATTCAAAAGCATAAACTCAAACCCGGACAAACTTCCATCACCATAAAAGTAAAAGGCGAACCTGTCAAAGCAGGAATCGATCCCTACAACAAACTGATCGATAGGATTCCGGATGATAATTTGATTTCGGTAGAAAAACCTTGATTACAAAAGCCCCGCAGAAATTCGGGGTTTCTTGTTTTTAAGTTTAAATTTGATCAAAACCTTACCGCATGGACCAAAAAGAAAAACCGATTTTCAATAAGCGTATCTTCTGGGATGTGAATTTTGAAAATCTGGATTACGACAAGAAATACAAATTTGTGATCGAGCGGGTATTCGAGCGGGGAGATACCCCTGATATCCGCAATTGCAGAAGGTATTACGGGGATGAGATGGTATCTGAGGTCTTAATTAATGCGAAGTTTTTGCCCGAAATGAGGATGTACCTGGCTGCCGCAGTGATTGATCGACCTATTCAAGATTTTAGATGCTTCAAACTCAGACAGTCGAACCCGGAACTCTTTCCTTATTAAAACAACTCTGTCAACTTCCCTGCCTTCAGGGTTTTGCTTTAGTTGGTGGAACAGCCTTGTCACTCAAACATGGACATAGACTTTCTGTTGATCTTGATCTCTTTTCCACGGGTCCATTTGAAAATGAATCCATACTAAGCTGTCTTCAGTCTGAATTTGGGAGAAATTTTATCATGGAGGATAAGCCAGCCCGTTTTGGGATATTTTGCTATATCCAAGATGTTAAAGTAGACATTGTCCGTCACCCCCATCCTCTTTTGAGTGAAGTTGAAACCCTAGAAGGTATTCGATTCTTTTCAGACCGAGACATTATGGCGATGAAAATCCAGGCGATTTTAGGAAGGGGTAAAAAGAAAGACTTTTGGGACATAGCAGAGCTATTAAAACATTATGCTGTTGTAGATTTTATTCAAAATCATAAAGAAAAATACAGTACCCAAAACCTCCTGATCTCGATTCCTCAGGTGATGGTTTATTTCAAAGATGCAGAGGAAGACGAAGATCCGGTCAGCCTAAAAGGACAAAGCTGGTCGCAAATCAAAAAGGCGATCAGCAAAAAAGTGTCCGCTCACCTACGCTAAGCCCTTAAATTCCCTCGGGGTCAAACCGGTGCTGGTTTTAAATGTCCTGTTGAAATACGATAAATTCTCGAAACCTACCCGGAACGCAATTTCAGAAATTCCCCAATCCGTTTCCTGAAGCAACTTTTTTGCCTCATTGATCCGTAGCTGAATCAAGTATTGGGTAAAGGTCTTCCGCGTCCTGAGTTTGAAAAAGCGGCAAAATGCTTCCTTGGAAAGATTGGCTTTGCTCGCGGCATCCTGCAGGGAAATGGGAGTAAAGCGATTTTCCAGTAAAAACTGCATGACCTGATCCATTCGGCTCCCATCCTTTTCGGAAAGACCCAACATCCAACCGCTTGCATTGAGCCGAATCAAATCCATTCCGGCTTGGTCCACGAGAGCGAGCAACTTAAAGGCCAACTGAAACCGCTCAAGGCCTTCTTTGACGCTAAATTCTTCCAGGATGGACTTTACCTGCTCAGCCGTTTTTCCATGGATTTGAAAGCAAACTCCCCGAAATTCCCCAAATTTTCGCAACGACTGAAGCTCATCCAATTCTTGAAGTGCGCCTCCCAAGGCCTGAAAATCAAAGAAAATCGTATTGCCGGAGGAACTTAACCCGATGTTTTTTTCAAAAAACTCGGGATCACTACGGAATACGTGCGGGGCATTTTCCCCCAAAAAAAACACATCGCCTGCCTGGAACCTGCCCACGTAATCCCCACTGAGAAATTGACCTTTCCCCTCCAAAATCACTGTCAACTGCAATTGCGGATGCTGATGCAACTTGTCATAAAAATGCCTGCCCCGATCGGCCTGAAATCGGACAAATTCCCGCTGTGATTTCGGGATTTGGAAGGAGATGACTTTTACCATAGAATAACTAATATCAAATTGAGTAAAAATAAGATCAAAAACTCAGAAATTAATCAATATAGTATCTAAATGGACTAATCCTGTGAAAGAAAAGCTAGCTGGCTTCAGCTAAATTTGAATCTTTAATCATTCTTTCAAAATCAATCTTCCACCAATTTGGATTTTCAGTTGGTGGTCTAAACATCATACCTATGAACTGGAAAGGCGTATTCCCCGCAGTCACCACCAAATTCCATGCAGACGGAAGTTTGGATATGGATCTTTTTTTCAAAAATCTTGACTTTCAACTTGAAAGTGGCGTCCACGGGATCATCCTCGGAGGCACTTTGGGTGAAAGCTCTGTACTTTCCCATGAGGAAAAAATTACCCTTACCGGGGAAACCGTCAGGTACATCAACGGCAGGGTTCCTGTGATCCTTAACATTGCCGAAGGAGCTACGAAAGAGGCACTCTTCTGGGCCAAAAAAGCCGAAGATCTCGGAGCTTCCGGACTTATGATCTTGCCTCCCATGCGCTATGCAGCAGATGCCCGTGAAGTGGTTGCCTATTTCAAAACCGTTGCCAACTCCACCAAGCTTCCTATGATGATCTATAACAATCCGGTGGATTACAAGACCCTAGTCACCATCGACATGTTTGCAGAGTTGGCTGAATGTCCAAACATCCAGGCTATCAAGGAATCCACTCGTGATATTTCCAATGTTACCCGCATGATCAACCGATTTGGGGATCGTTTCCAACTACTTTGTGGAGTGGATACCCTGGCTATGGAGGAATTGCTGATGGGTGCCGTCGGATGGGTAGCCGGTTTGGTGTGTGCGTTTCCAAAAGAAACCGTTGCGGTTTACAATCTTATTCAGGAAGGAAAAATCGAAGAGGCTAGAGAAATCTATCGATGGTTTTTACCGTTACTCGAACTCGACATTCATCCAAAATTGGTTCAATTCATCAAATTGGCTGAGCAAAACTGTGGGATCGGTTCTGAACATGTGCGTGCTCCGAGATTGACCTTGATTGGAGAGGAACGAGAGCGAATAGAGAGGATAATTTTGGATGGGATAAAAAGTCGGCCAATAGTCTAGTGACGAAATATGATAGAAATACCTTGAAATAGACCCCGCAAGCGGGGTGAAATATTTCCGGAAACATATTTCACCGAGCGAAGCGAGGTATATTTCAATTGTATTTCCACTGTATTTTTAATTTCCTAAATTTTAAAAACCATGAATCTAAACAATCTTTTCCAAGATGCCCAAGATGCCTTTCTTTTTTTCAAAAACCTTCCCGGAAAGGAGAAAGCTGCTTTTTTGAACACTTTAGCAGATATTCTTGAAGCAAATCGACCTGATATTGTACCCCTTGCGGTAAGAGAATCCAATTTGCCGGAAGGCAGAATCAATGGTGAACTCGGAAGAACTACCGGTCAAATCCGCCTTTTCGCCAATCTGGTCAAAGAAGGTTCCTGGGTCGAAGCAACCATCGATCCGGCCATGCCTGATCGCACGCCATTGCCAAGAGCAGATATCCGAAGATTTCTAACTCCACTCGGTCCTGTGGTTGTATTTGGTGCCAGTAATTTTCCTTTAGCATTTTCAACGGCAGGAGGAGATACTATTTCAGCGCTGGCTGCAGGATGCCCGGTGATTTATAAAGCCCATCCGGCTCACCCTGAAACTTCCAGGAAAGTGGCGGATTGCATTGCTCAAGCTCTTGTAAAATGTGGACTTCCGGCAGCTCTTTTCACTCACGTAGAAGGAGGTATACCCGAAGGTCAGGCTTTGGTAAAGCATCCCATGACCAAAGCGGTGGCTTTTACGGGTTCCCATGCCGGTGGAATGGCCTTGTTTAACCTTGCTAATCAGCGGGAAGAACCCATTCCGGTCTATGCGGAAATGGGTTCTGTGAATCCGATTTTCTGTTTTCCTGCCAAGTTGGAAAGAGAAAACGATGCCTTGGCAAAAGCCTTTGTGGCTTCCTTGACCCTTGGAGTAGGACAGTTTTGTACCAATCCGGGATTGATTTTTGTGCCTGAACAGCAAGCCAAGTCCTTTGAAGCAGCCATTGCTTCCGAGCTAAAAGATATCGCCGCAGCACCAATGCTTCATCCGGGCATTGCTCAGGCCTATTACGACTCCATTCAGTTTTTGGAATCCTGCGAAGAATTGCGCTGGGTGAAAGTTGCCGATCCCAAGCACCTGATCAATGGAAGTGCGGCCTTGGCAGAAATTAAAGCTGCTGATTGGTTGAAAGACACACTGTTTCAAAAAGAAGTCTTTGGCTCCTTTGCCCTACTGGTGGTGTATCAAAGCGAAGAAGAACTCCAGGAAATTGCCAAGCATCTCCACGGACAATTGACCATCACTGTTTGGGCAGACCATGAAGAACTCCAAAACCAGCTGTATCTGATCAATTTGTTGGAAGAAAAATGCGGCCGACTGCTCTTCAAAGGCGTTCCAACAGGCGTGGAAGTAGGCTATGCCATGCAGCATGGAGGGCCTTTCCCTTCCACCACCGCTCCAAACAGCACCTCGGTCGGTACCCATGCAATTAAGCGTTTTGCACGGCCGATTGCCTTCCAGGATATGCCGCAGGATTTGCTACCGGATGCCTTAAGGGATGAAAATCCGCTGGGTATTTGGAGGATGGTGAATGGAGCCTATTCAAAATGAGATACAGTAGAAATACGGTAGAAATAAGATAGAAATACAGTAGAAATACAATAGAGATATAATAGAGATATAATTCGCTTCGCTCAGTGAAATATTTTGGGTTCAGAATGGTGTTTCCATAGTAATTCGTCCCGCTTGCGGGACTTATTTCATGTGTATTTCAATAGTATTTCATCTTTAATATCAAATTCCAAACCTCGAATATCAACTCTCAATGCCTTCTCGCCATACTTTCTCCTGCATCGACGCTCATACCTGTGGGAATCCCGTCAGGGTCGTTTCCGGTGGTGTTCCTTTTTTGAAAGGAAATACCATGTTGGAAAAGCGTCAATACTTCATGGAAAACCTCGATTGGATCCGTACCGGACTGATGTTTGAGCCCCGTGGTCATGACATGATGTCCGGTTCCATGCTGTTCCCTCCACATGATCCGGAAAATGACTTTGCCATTCTGTTTATTGAGACATCCGGTTGTCTGCCGATGTGCGGACATGGTACGATCGGGACAATTACCATTGCCATCGAGGAAGGTTTGATCCATCCCAAGACCCCAGGATTTTTGAGAATGGAGGCTCCCGCAGGATTGGTTTTGGTTGAATACAAGCAGGAGGGGAAAAAAGTAAAATCGGTTAAACTGACCAATGTAAAAAGTTACCTGGCAGCTGAAAATCTGGAGATTGAAATAGAGGAGCTTGGCAAACTGCAAGTAGATGTGGCCTACGGAGGCAACTTTTACTGCATCGTGGATCCTCAGGAACATTTTCCTGGTCTGGAGCACTTCAAAGCCGAGCAACTCATTTCCATGGCCAGAAATCTGCGCCAAATGATGAATGACCGCTACGAATTTGTCCATCCTGAACATGACCGAATCGGTGGGCTTTCCCATGTGATGTGGACGGGAAAAACTTTGGACGAAAGTAGCACCGCCCGAAACGCTGTATTTTATGGTGACAAAGCCATCGACCGATCACCTTGTGGAACAGGGACTTCTGCACGCATGGCCCAGTGGTTTGCAAAAGGCTGGTTAAAACCAGGCGATGAATTTGTGCATGAGAGTTTCATTGGGTCGAAATTTATCGGAAGGATCGAAGAAGTCACCGAAATCGCCGGACAGCCCGCCATCGTCCCCAGTATCGAAGGCTGGGCCAAAGTCTATGGCTACAATACCATTATCCTGGACGACGATGATCCGTATGTCCATGGATTTCAAGTTATTTAATTGTACCAGGTGTATAGTACCAAGTACAAAGTATAAACTACAGATTACCAAGTACAAAGTAAAAATTATCAAGTATCACAATCAAGTATAACGTATCAATTACAAAGACTTTGCTAGTAAATTACCTGGTACTTAGTACTTGATACCTAGTACTTGATACTTAGTATATGGTACTTAATACCTAGTACATCATTTATGAAACCAACCCTCATCATCGGCGGCGGAATCGTCGGATTATTCACCGCCTATTTTCTAAATAAGGAAGGCATTGATGTCGAGGTCATCGACCAGACCGACATGCAGGATAATTGCTCCACAGGCAATGCAGGTATGATCACGCCAAGCCACATCATCCCTTTGGCTGCGCCGGGAATGATCAGCAAGGGAATCGCCTGGATGTTTTCGTCGAAAAGTCCCTTCTACATTCACCCAAGATTGGATTACAAATTGGTTCAATGGTGCCTGCTTTTCTTCAAGGCCACATCAGAATCACAGGTTAAAAAGAGTATTCCCTATCTCAACCACCTGACCTTATTCAGCAAGGCCTTATATCAGGAATTTCAAACTGAACATCCGGAGTCTGCAGTCCACCTTTCGGAAAAAGGACTCATGATGGTCTATCAGACCGAGTCCGTGGAAAAAGAGGAAATTGAATTGGCGCATTTGGCAAAAAAATACAACCTGGAGGCAGAAGTGCTCAATGCTACCGAGGTGCAAAAGATCGAACCCAACTTAGAGGTAAAAGCCCGGGGTGCCGTGTTTTTCCCCGGAGATTCACACCTCGATCCCGGAGTGCTTTACGGCTATTTGAAAAAATACTTGATCGCTAAGGGAGTAAAGTTCCATCCCAGCACCCAGGTTCTGGGCTTTGAAAAGACCCAACATGCAGTCCAGGCGGTATTGACCGACAAAGGTAAAATCGAGGCCGGAAAGGTAGTTTTGTGTGGAGGTGCCTGGACAGCTGAACTTGCCAAAAAGCTCAATTTTTCCCTTCCCCTGATGGGAGGAAAGGGATACAGTTTTATTCAAGAGAATAATCCTGCGATCCAAATCCCGACTATCCTGACCGAGCGAAAAGTGGCTGTTAGCCCTTATGGTAATTTTGTGCGTTTTGGCGGGACACTGGAAGTAGCCGGTACCAATCAAAAGGTCAATATGAATCGGGTTAGGGGTATTTTCGAGTCGATTAATCAGTATTATCCTACTTTCAAAGCTAACTTTCCACAAGAGGATCAGATTTGGAAAGGCCTACGTCCTTGTTCCCCGGATGGATTGCCTTACATCGGAATGGCTCCGGGG
The DNA here is from genome assembly GCA_964574365.1 of uncultured Limnohabitans sp. Lineage (GTDB taxonomy): Bacteria > Bacteroidota > Bacteroidia > Cytophagales > Cyclobacteriaceae > Algoriphagus. The sequence goes on along the minus strand of CAZNND010000024.1, from coordinate 7,858 downwards.
TATGACAATTTGTTGGTCGGCGCAGGTCATGCCATGCTTGGCTTGACTATGGCTCCGGCAACAGGTCAATTGCTTACCGAACTGCACCAGCTAAAGGAAACGTCTCTGGAAATGAAGGGATTTGAGGTGGGGAGGTATAGTTGATTCGTAGGGAAAAGTATAGGTCTTATTTTTGTAGTCTTTATTGAGGGTCAAATGGAACTGGTTCAGTTCTTTCTATCGAGATTCAGGATAAACTTTCTTTATTCAAAAATCAATCCACGGGAAAGCCTAATTTTAGGGCATGAGAAGAATCTTGACGATAGGCCTGCTTTCCCTTTCCTTGTTTTCCTGTGAAAAAACCTGGCTTCCCAAACCTCCCGGCTACAACCGGATTGATTTGCCGAAACATGAATACCGAAAACTGGAAGAGGGCTACCCTTATCAACTGGATTATTCTAAGTACAGTCAAATTGAGCCTGATTCATTCAATTTGGCAGAAAAGACTTGGATTAACTTGAATTATCCCGATTTCGGAGCCAAAGTTCATCTCACCTATAAACGAATTGATAAGAATACAGATTTTAAGAGCCTTTCAACCGATGCATTTAAACTCACCGCAAAGCATCAAATCAAGGCCTATGGTATTGAGGAGGCAATTTTGATCACTCCTAATGGCTATTCGGCGGTGGTAGCCGAATTATCTGGGGAAGTTCCTACACAATTCCAGTTTTTTGTAACCGACTCCACCCGACATTTCCTTCGTGGAGCATTATATTTCAATACCGCCACAAAAAATGATTCCCTCGCTCCCGTGATCGAATACATCAAGATCGACATGACACACTTGATGAATTCCTTGAAGTTTGTGGAATAAAAAACCTCAACCGATTGAATTTAAAAAGCCTGCCTGATATAAATCGAGCAGGCTTTTTTGGTTTATTAAAACCGGGTCACTTCAGCTTTTTCCAGGATCGGATAATTATCCCTCCTCCAAGCACGGCAATTATTGCAGCAACTAGACCTGAAGCAGTTTCTCCGTAAATAAAAAATCCTGTAGAAAATAGTGCCGCATAAACCATGAAAGTTCCCACCATCATTAATCCTATCTCTTTTCCCAACGTACCCTTTTCTTCTTTTTGATTTGGATAACGGTTCAATAAATTTTTCCAGCCCATAGAAGCGGGAGTGACCTTCCTATAGAAGTTGAGTAGCACCTCGTCTTTTTCCGGTTGAGTCAAAAAGGTTACCAAAATCCATCCAATGGTCGTGATTGACACAGAATAGATCAGCTTCAGGTAGGATTGATCGGCAGGAATATCAATCAGCCCTATTTTCGGATTAATCACTTCGAAGAAAATGGCAACCACGAATGATATGGCCATGGCAGAGATCTCCGTGTAGGCATTGATTCTCCACCAAAACCAGCGAAGGATAAAAATCAATCCTGTACCAGCACCAATTTGAAGCAGGATTTGGAAGGCATCCAGAGCAGAGGACATGGCCAAGGCCAAAAAAGCAGAGAGGATCATCAAAACAACAGTGGATAGTCGTCCCACATTCACTAATTCTTTGTCTGATGCTTCCGGCTTTACAAATCGTAGATAAAAGTCATTCACCACATAACTGGAGCCCCAATTAAGGTGCGTGGACAGCGTGGACATTACTGCAGCAATCAAAGAAGCAAGTACAATTCCAACCAAACCAGTAGGAAGGAATGACAGCATGGCAGGATAGGCCAGATCATCCCCTAGTTTGTCCGCTGGAATATGAGGGAAAGCTTGTTGTAAATCAGAAATAGTGGGATAAATAATCAATGAACCTAGTGCTACGATAATCCAAGGCCATGGTCTCAAAGCGTAATGGGCGATGTTGAAAAACAAAGTAGCTCCTATTGCATTTTTTTCATCTTTTGCTGAAAGCATCCGCTGAGCGATGTAACCTCCTCCTCCCGGTTCGGCTCCTGGGTACCAGGTTGACCACCATTGAATGGCGATAGGCATGATGAAGATCGGAATATACACATTAGGATCCGTGAAATCGGGGATAAAGTCCAACTTCGTGGATACTACTTCATGGGAAAGCAAATTGCTCAAAGAACCGATTTCGGGCAGATCAAGTACGTAATAGGCGGCTCCGAAAGAACCAACCATGGCGATAAAGAACTGGAAAAAATCGGTAAGCAATACCCCTTTCAGTCCTCCCAAAGAAGAGTAAACTACAGTCACAATAGATGCAATAAGCAGGGTCTGTACAGGTGACAGGCCAAGCATTACTCCTCCGATCTTGATTGCAGCAAGAGATACAGTGGCCATAATGACCACATTGAAGAAAACCCCCAAATAAATGGCTCTGAACCCTCTTAAAAATGCAGCCCCTTTTCCGGAATACCTTAGTTCATAAAACTCCAAATCTGTAGTCACTTCAGATCTTCTCCAAAGTTTGGCATACACAAAGACCGTCAGCATTCCAGTCAATAAAAATGCCCACCAAACCCAGTTTCCTGCAACCCCGTTTTTTCTTACAATGTCTGTTACCAAATTGGGAGTATCGGCTGAAAAAGTTGTGGCAACCATAGAAACCCCAAGAAGCCACCAAGGCATATTTCTTCCGGAGAGGAAAAATTCTTTTGCAGAACTTCCTGCCCTTTTTGCAGTGAATAATCCGATTAATAAGGAAATGACAAAGAAGGCGACAATAATGCCCCAATCCAATGCGGAAACATTCATAGAATTTGATTTTAAACTTTGTTCCAATTAACAGAAATATTTTCTTTAATAAATCATGTCTTTTTCAATTTTTTTTGGAAAATAGCTTTGCCTTTATCCCTTGATACCGCATTTTAACCCAAAACCTGTGGACTGTATTCTTTCAATTCTTCTCTATTTTTGCTCCATGTACACAGACCTTTCATTCGATTTATTCTCAAATTACTCTTTTCCTACAACCAATCCATTGGAAATAACCCCCTTTGGTGAGGGATTAATCCATGAAACTCTAGTAATCCGGCAAGGAGATAAAAAATGGATTTTACAGGGATTTAATGAATCCGTATTCAATTTTCCTAACCGTATCGACCATAACCTGAGTTTACTCTACCAGCTTGAAGGCGATCAACCACTTCCCTTCCAGCTACCATTACCTCTTCCGAACAAGGAGGGAAATGGCCTGACGATTATCAACGATAAAAAATACCGTCTTTTTGATTTTGTAGAGGGTAAAACGCTCCAGCAAATTGAACAGCCAGTTCAGGCTTACATCGCAGCAAAAGCGTACGGCACATTTGCGGCTTGGGGAAAAAATTTCGATGCGAAACAAATGCAGGAAACCATTCCAAATTTTCATCGATTGGATCTTCGTTTTGAAAAACTGAAGGAAGTGTCTGATCAAAATAGCCTATTGACTCCTCAAGAGCAGGAAATTCTTGATTTTTATCTGAACCAGAAACCTTTGATCGAATGGTATCTGGATCAAATACAACGACTTCCTGTCCGAATTACCCATAACGATACAAAAATTAATAATCTTATTTTTTCAGAAGATCTTGGCAGTGTAAAGGCTGTTATTGATTTAGACACCTTGATGGGGGGATATTTGATGTATGATTTTGGTGATTTGGTAAGAACGGTATCCTGCAGTTTTCCTGAAACACATACCAACTGGGCTGAAATTTATTTTCTTCCTGAACTTTTTGCAGAGCTCTTAAAGGGATATTGGGAAGGGATTAAAGAAATTTCAGAAAAAAATGAGGCAGAATCTCTGCTTTTTGGGGGAGAAGTTATGACTTTGATTATGGGCTTGCGCTTTTTTACAGATCATCTTCAGGGAAACATTTATTACCGAGTGACCTACCCCGAACAAAACTTTGATCGGGCAAAAAACCAGATGATTTTCCTCAAAAGCCAACAAATTCACAGAGCTGCACTTCGTGAAATTTGGGAAAAGGTAACTGCGATGACCAGTTAAGGCTGATATTTCTAGCCAAAAGATTTGCATTTAAGATGCCCTGGGTTTACTTTGTTTTTTTAATCTAAATTAGTTCACTTGTCTGGAATTTTTGATACCCGAATCGAATACCTAAAAGGCGTTGGCCCGCAGAAGGCCGAATTGCTGAACAAGGAGCTGAATATTTTTACGTACGGAGATCTACTTCAACACTATCCGTTTCGCTATGAAGATCGCACAAAGTTTTTTAAGATCAGGGATCTGAATGACGAACTCGAAAATGTACAGGTAGTCGGTATCATTAAACGGGTGGAATTGGTAGGAACGGGCGGTAAACGCCGGTTTGTAGCCCAGGTTTTTGATGATACGGGTGAAATGGAAATGACTTGGTTTAAAGGAATTCAGTGGGTTCAAAACAAACTTCCGATAGGTGCTGCGTATATCTTTTTCGGCAAACCTGCCCAATATGGAAAGAAATGGTCTATTGCCCATCCAGAAATGGAACCGCTCACTTCTGGCAATGAAAAGCGAAATAGTTTCCAGCCAGTGTATTCCACTACCGAGAAACTGAGAGCCAAATTTCTCGATTCAAAGGGCATTTCCAAGATTCTGGAAGTACTGCTCCCATTGGTCTTTTCTCATATTCCAGAAACGCTGTCAGCTGAAATTTTGCAACAATACCAGTTAATCAACAAGCAAGAGGCAATAAAACAGATTCATTTTCCAAGCTCTCCAGAGCACCTAAACAGGGCGCGAAAACGTCTGAAATTCGAGGAGTTTTTTTATCTGCAACTCCGCCTGTTGATGTTAAAAATTAACCGCACGGAAAAATCTCAGGGACAGCATCTTTCAAATACTGAATTGCTGACCAATTTTTATAAAAATCATATCCCTTTCGATTTGACTGGCGCACAAAAGCGGGTAGTCCGGGAAATTTTTGCAGATATGAAGTCAGGTAAACAAATGAATCGCTTGGTTCAAGGTGACGTGGGAAGTGGCAAAACCATGGTAGCCTTTATAAGCATGTTGTTGGCCATCAGTTCTGGAGCCCAATCTTGTCTTATGGCTCCTACCGAAATTCTTGCAAACCAGCACTTTGAAGGGTTAAAAGGATATGCTGTAAAAATGAATCTAAAGATTGCCCTGCTCACGGGATCAACGAAGAAATCGGAAAGAAAAGTCATACATGAGGCATTGCAAAGTGGAGAACTTAACATTCTTATCGGAACCCATGCTCTTTTGGAGGAGGTCGTCCAATTTAAAAATCTAGGCTTGGCGATTGTTGATGAACAGCACCGTTTTGGCGTAGCTCAGCGCGCTAAGTTATGGGCAAAAAATGAGGAGTACATTCCTCATGTTTTGGTTATGACAGCAACTCCCATTCCGAGAACCTTGGCAATGACCCTGTATGGTGACCTGGACGTGTCTGTCATCGATGAATTGCCTGCGGGCAGGAAACCTATCCAAACGGTTCATCGCTATGATCAGGATAGGCTTAAAGTTTTTGGTTTTATCAATCAGGAAGTTCAAAAAGGACGTCAGGTCTATGTAGTTTATCCGCTGATTGAAGAATCTGAAAAGCTGGATTTGAAAAATCTGATGGACGGCTATGAAAGTATTGCCAGGGCATTCCCACACTTCCACCTAAGCATCGTGCATGGAGGTATGAAAGCCGAGGACAAGGATTTTGAAATGCAGCGATTTGTCAAGGGGGAAACACAGATTATGGTGGCCACTACGGTTATCGAAGTTGGGGTCAATGTACCAAATGCATCTGTAATGGTCATTGAAAATGCCGAGCGCTTTGGCCTTTCTCAACTTCATCAGCTTCGGGGAAGAGTTGGAAGGGGAGCCGAACAGAGCTATTGCATTCTAATGAGCAAATATGAGTTGAGTAAGGACTCCCGAGTTCGGTTGGAAACTATGGTAAGAACAAATGATGGATTTGAAATTGCCGATGTAGATCTAAGGCTGAGGGGACCGGGAGATTTGATGGGAACTCAACAAAGCGGGATTACGGATTTACTCATTGCTGATTTGAGCAGAGACGCACCATTGTTGACATTGGGAAGAGATGCTGCGCAACAGATTTTAGCTCAAGATCCCGACCTAGTTCAGCCTGCCAATGCGCCAATTTTAAGGCAAATCCAGCAACAGAAGAAAACAGCTGTAAATTGGAGCCGAATTAGTTGATTCGGTATAGGTGATTTTCGCTAGTTTATTTGTACTATTTTAAATTGATTTACTACTGTTTTTGATTGTAAAATCACAAAAAACACTCCGCTAAAAACACTTAAACCTCAGGATAAAAAATTTGATCGCTTGATTTTTGAAATCAAAATTGTAAATCAACGCCTTTTTTATCTCCTTTGGAGAAAATTAAACCCAAATGAACTCAAGATATTTTCATCCGGAAAGCCTTATGATGTCTCATGGCTATAAACCGGAACTTTCCGAAGGCGCGGTCAAATGCCCTATCTTTCAAACTTCAACCTTTGTATTCAAAACCGCACAAGAGGGGAAGGAATTTTTCGAATTGGCGTATGGAAAACGGGAAAAATCACCAGGCGAGGAACCAGGATTAATTTATTCCCGATTAAATAACCCAGATCTTCAAATCTTGGAAGAACGGCTTTGTCTTTGGGATGAAGCAGATGAATGTGCGGTTTTCGAAAGTGGAATGTCCGCAATTTCAACTGTTTTGTTGGAATTTTTAAGACCAGGAGACGCCTTATTGTATAGTAAGCCTGTCTATGGAGGTACTGATCATTTCATCAATAAAGTCTTACCCCAATATGAAATCCATGGTATCGGCTTTTCAGCAGAAGACACTTTGGAAGAAATTGTCCAGCGAGCGGAGGGCAGGAAGGTTAAATTGGTCTATGTGGAAACTCCAGCCAATCCAACCAATGCCTTATTTGATCTAGAATTATGCCGAAAAGTCGCTGACCTACTTAGTACGGACCAAAATCCTGTTTACGTGGTAGTTGACAATACGTATATGGGTCCCCTTTGGCAACATCCTCTAAAACACGGAGCTGATTTAGTTATGTACTCTGCCACCAAATATATTGGAGGCCATTCAGATTTAATTGCCGGAGCGGTATTGGGTAAAAAAGAATTAATGAAGCGTGTTCGCACTTTACGCACTTTCCTTGGCAATATGGCAGGTCCTTGGACGGGATGGTTATTGATGAGAAGTCTAGAAACACTAAAAGTACGGATGACCCAACAGGCCGAAAATGCAGGAAAAGTTGCTGACTTCTTAAAAGCTCATCCTAGAGTGGAAAAAGTCTATTATCTCGGGCATTTAGCTGAGAACTCCAATCAGTACCAAATTTTTAAAAAACAACATTCTAGTGCTGGGGCTATGGTTTCTTTTGATATCATCGGAGGTGAAAAGGAAGCATTTCAGTTTTTGGACAATCTCAAGCTATTTCATTTGGCTGTATCACTTGGGAGTACGGAATCCTTGGCGGAGCATCCTGCAACTATGACCCACAGTGATGTCAGTGACGAAGATCGAATGCAGCTTGGCATTTCGGAAAAATTAATCCGACTTTCCATTGGCGTTGAGCATCACGAAGATCTGATTTGGGACATTCAGCAAGCGTTAGAAAAGGTAAATTAAATACTTTTGTATTAAACCTATGAAAAAATCAAAGCTATAGCTTTTATATCTTTCTGAGCTTGAATAGACGTTTGCTAGCTGTTAATTTAAAAACTCCAGTTCGGACGACTCATTAAAACCCCATTCCTTAGAGAATTTCAGAGAAAAAAATCTTTTGTATGCGTTGTATTCTTGATGTGAAAAAATATTTAATGTGTATCCGGATAATTGCACGTATGTATTGTTTCTCAGAATTCCCCGTAATGCTACAGCTTTTTTCTGGGTTAGGTTTATTTTAGTCATTTGAATCTAAAATCAAGTTTG
>CAZNND010000023.1:29567-52148 GCA_964574365.1 uncultured Limnohabitans sp. | reverse complement strand
CACTTACTTTTTACGAAAAAATGGTAATTTCACAACACGGGGTAAGGAGTTCTGATACTGAAAAATTTTCTGATGTGCCGATGGATCTAGCCGATGCAAGCTTGATGGTTGCATCTGAAATCATCCAAACAAACAAAATAGTCAGCATTGACTCGGATTTTTACATTTATAGGAATTTCAGAAATCAGTATTTGGTCAATGTGTTTTTGAATTCTTGAGTTAAAAAGGGTTTAACTCCTATGAAATTCAGATAAGCCTTAAATCCTAAATATTTTTTTAAAAATTCTATAAACTGAAGGTGAGGAGAATTTTTCATTGCTTTATAAATGATCTGAACCTAACCGCCAAAAAATACTGGTTATTGAAATTTTGAGCTGTCGATTTCAGTGATTTCCTTGTAAATAGCTTTTTCAATAACTTAATTTTTGGGTATTTTAATTCAGGGATATCCTGATTTTCTGTAAGTAGGTAATTTTTTTATATGATTATCCGCTATTCTGCCAGTAGTTTATAAACCAGAAAGAATCTCCTGTTCAAGGTTTAAGACCTGCATTTTTAGCGAAGTACTTTAACCCTTAGTAAATCTGAAAAAAAGTATAAGAGATTCCATTCTCTCTATTCAATTCGTCAGCCTGGACCCAGGAGGGGTTTAATTTTTGATTAACTTGTCCGCCGTGGCGGAGCCCCGGGTGAGACGCCATTCCCGATGTGCAAATTGACTCCTCCTTCGGCAGGCAGGCCTCCTTCGGCGGGCCTGTATCGGGAATGAGCGACGAAACCCGGGGTAAAATGCAAAAACCAGGTTGCAGCGCCGGGCTGGTATTCTAATTCATTTCAAGAATGTGATTCCGGCAAGAAGGGCAGAATTCGATTCCATACAAAATTTTGTCACTGGCAGAATTCCGTATATCCATATTTTTTTAAACCAATATTATATCTCCGCAAGATGCCTCTCGAATTGCAAAACCAAAGGGACCTCCTTTTTATTTGTAAACTTGCTACATGATATCTTCTGAATTGATCAATACCAATTGGGCGCCGAAAGCTGAAAAACAGGGTTGCCTTACCGATGACATGCTCGATCTGATTTATCGGGAAAAATGGTTTAAACTAGTTGTACCAAAATCCCTCGATGGCCTTGGATTGACACTGCCGGAGGCTCTGGTTTTGGAGGAAAATATTGCCAACCTTGATGCAAGCATGGGCTGGACAGTGACACTATGTGCCGGAGCGGGTTGGTTTGTGGGTTTTTTGGATGAAGGCCTAAGTCAATCCATTTTTTCAGATCCTAAAGTTTGTCTGGCAGGAAGCGGATTTGTGGGAGGGAAAGCCAATGGTATAGGAGATAGCTTTGGGATTTCCGGTCAATGGACCTATGCCTCTGGGGCCTTGCATGCGACGCACTTCACAGCTAATTGTGAGCTTTTGGAGAATGGAAAACCGATTTTGGATCAGCATGGAAAGCCTTTGGTCAAGGCCTTTATCTTGAAAAAGGAGGAGGTCGAAATCCTCGATGGTTGGAGCTATATGGGCATGATCGCCACAGGCAGCCATGCTTTCAAAGCCGAAAATCTTCTCGTTCCATCCAACCGGCTGTTTGAAATTCTTCCCGAAAAGGTCAAAAGACCCGAGCAAATCTATCGCTTTCCTTTTTTGCAATTTGCGGAGGCAACCTTGGCGGTGAATATTTTGGGAATCACCCGGCATTTACAAACCTTGATTTCAGCTACATTTTGGAAGCGACATGAATTAAGAACCTATGATCAAAAGCACCTCGACTATTTTCAAAAACTTGAAAAATCCTGCCTGTCCAAGCTAGAGGTAGCCCGTACGAAGTTTTACGAATCGGTGGAAGTTTGTTGGAGAGAACTAGAGGTCAATGGAAAAATCTCTATTAATCCCCTTCAATCACTGAGCAAAAGCAGCCGAAAACTTACACAGATCTGTCGGGAGATCAATTCCAAAATGCATCCCTTTGCGGGTTTGGAAGCCGCAAAAACCCATACTGAACTCAATCGCGTATGGAGGGATTTCAATACGGTGAGCCAGCATGCATTACTGATTTTTCCCTTTTAAAACGATTAGGCAACAGTTTTTTTTGAAAGGCTTTCATAGATTTCAGCTACTTCTTGAGCTGCCGATTTGGGATTATAGGCCGTGTCGGAAATTCCGGACACCACCCGGGTAATGTCATGGTCCACTTTACCTTTCTGCGACCATAGCTTTATTGGAGCCGAGGTGATATAGGCTGAAAAATTACGGTGCTCTGTTCCAGGACGTTCGCCAATGACATGGATAATTCCTTTTGGGTTGGCTTCCTGATCAAGTGAGCCAAAAAGTTCTTCTCCGGTGGCATATCCGGCTCTCACTCTACCGTATTGGAATACCAAGTTATTAGAACTTACCTTAAATCCTTTGGCTTTTAATTGAGCGGTGAGCTCTCCAATAAATGGAAGCAAATGGCCTTCATCTTCCAAGGATCGTACATTAAGGCCGTCTGAAATGACCAATTGGACATCTGGAATGTCTTGATTCCAAGACGACTGGATTTTCTTTAGGGTCGTGATTGTTGAAGAGTTTAGTTTTTCTCCTGTTTCCGGATGATAAATATAATCTTTACGATCTTTGGATTGTGTAGAAACAGCCACAGCTCCTGGTATTGAAGTCACAAAGGAGTTGGAGAGTTCGGTCCAAAGGCAGAGTTTGGCGTCGTCATATAAGTCATGGATTCTCTTGTCAAGTTCCGGGTTGAGGTCCCAGATGTTTTTTCCAAAACCTTGAGCAATGGGGACACCTCGAGATTCAACTTCGGCAATCAACTTTCGTCCTTCCGCCAATATTTCTTCCTTCCGTCTGATGTCTTTTTTTGCCAATCGGTAGTGGTAATACACCCAGGTAGGGTCCCCAAAATGAGCTGTGGGTCGATTATCTTCTCCGATGATTTCGATGCGCTTGAAAAAATCCCACATGGCATCATTGATTTTGTAGCCAAACTGCTCTCTGATTTTCACATGATTGTAAAAACCTGTGGTCAGGTAACTGAGCATTGGGTCATTTTTGGTTGGCAATGCCATCAAGTAGGCAGGATTGGCTGGCATAACCTGCTCGATACACCAATCCAAGTCGTCAAGGGTCACATCCATGTGCAGCGTAGAGCAAATATCCAAGCCTATCGTCAAGCCATGAAGCTTGCCCATGACGGTGTCCTCCAAGCAACATCGAACCAGTTGTTCTTTGGTTTTAAATACCTCAGGACCGATAAATCCTGCCACATCATTGACATGAACCCAGGGAGCAAGTTCCGGATTCTTTCCTTCTGCCAGTCTGGACTTTAAGGCACGGATAAATCCATACTTGCGCGACTCGTGAACAACCATATCAAACCCTTCCCCATGGCCATTGGTGAAATCCGCACCTTGGCCGGTTTCGGCATAGAGTCCAAACTTTCCTTTTCGATTGTCCATGTGCCGGTTCATCTTTTCAATGCTCACATCGAATGTTTGATTGGCCTTGTCTGTACCGGCGATACTTTGAAACCAGATTCCCGTAGTCCCTGGATAGATTTTTTCAGCTTCAGCTTGAATATCGATATGGGAAAGGACACAATTGGACAGGGTATTTTCTAATTCAAAAGTGGTCAGGATGTCGTAAAGTGCTCTTTCAATTTCGGCTACTGATTTGGGGTCGCTGGACACAGGATTAGTTCCCAAGACTAAATCGCCAACCGCATAAGCCCAGGCATCAAAAACCTGCCAAATGATGTCATCGGTATGATCTGTAGGCGAATTAGGCTGGATTCGGGCGCTGAGGTACCCCTTGCTACCTATTTTTGTACCGGGAATGGGATGGAATATTTTCTGGCTTACCTGAATTAATTCCGCATTACTTAGGATTTTTACGGTAAATGCTATGATGTCACTACTTAGCGCAGGAAGTATTTCCTTTATCTCCTCTTCCGGCTTTTTTAGCAAAAACTCTTTCAATTCTCCAATAGTCCAGGAATCCACCTTCAGGTCTTTCCTAGTCGTCTCTTGGATGAGGGTATACAGGTTATCTGTGAATAAACTGTTCTTTTTCAGTTCACCAATTTGGGTATTGGCTAAAAGTATTCGGGCATTTACCCTGGATTTCTCTGATTCAGCGGCAATTCCAAGTGTCGCATCCCCCTCTTTAAATTCATTTGCTGCCCCAATTAGTTGACGAAAAAGTGTAAGATCAAATTTTCCATTTACTCGATCCATGTAGGCGAAAAGACTTTCTTCATCTTTAGGTAAACCAATTACGGGAGGGATACTTTTGTAAACGGATGGGTAGTTTTCGCAACTTTGAAAAAATAGTGCTGAAGCGCCCAAAACACCCAGTTGGATCAAAAATTCTTTTCGGTTGATTTGACGGTTCATAGCTTTGGCGATTTGAAAGTACTTGGTCGTTTGTCCAATAGAATAATTAGTTCAAATAAATACAAATTTCACAGGTATTGAGACCTGTTCGAATTGGAAAATTTTAGTGTGATACTTAGGTGTCATCCTAAGTTAAACCCAAATCTTCAATCCATTCTAAAAAAGTTCTTTAAATCTTTACCAATTTATAAAAAAAACCAAAAACTGATCTAAGTATATTAAAATCAGATTTTTACGGCTTATTTTTAAGTTGGATAGCCAGTTTTCCGTAAACAGAGTGGCCTAAGTTTTTCTGATTAAATTAAAAGGTATTGTCAGGATTTAACTTGGAAGTAGGGTTGGTCTACGCTTAATTATCTAGGAAAGGCCCCAAAACCAGTCTATTCCTTTTGGAAAAATTCTAAAAAATGGGTCCACTTCGATAAGTGGTAAAATAGCGGAATTACCCTTCAAATTTGACTAGAATGAGGGGTTTTTCCATTCAAAATGACTTTTCGTAGTAGACTCAAAAATTAAATTAATCACTGATTTTTCTATATGGGTATATAGGTGGGTTTTAGGAATCGGTCAAAATAAATGCCGGCCTTATCAAATGGCCGGCTTTAAAGTTTACTGTTCCAAAGTTGGGATTTCTGTTTTACCTAAATTCATAATCTACTCCACTTACCTGGGTTAGCAGTGTTGGAGGGGCATCAAGTGCTACGGTAGATTGTGGGGGTGTTGGGGTGACTGGAGAGTTTTTAGTGAGATAGTTTTTCAGCGCCTCATGGAGGGTAAAAGCCGTGTTTTGGGTTTCCTTTACCCCCCTTATGCGACATAGCATGTCATCAGGATCTCCATCCCTCTCGCAGGCAGAGATTTTATAAAGTTTTTCCATTTCAATTGGTTCGCCTTTTACCAAAACTGACTGCACGCGCTTGCCTTCCTCCCCAAAGGCATTGAATTGTACTTCCATTCCTTTGAATTTTATCACCCATCCTCCAAATCGCTTTGATGCATCCGCTGCAAAAACATTGTTGAGTTCCTTTTCCAGCCAACCTCTGATTTGCTGCCCTTTTATCTTACCTGTTCGGATGATACTATCCACAGGAAGCATATCGAAGATGAATCCGTTGGTGATAGGAATATTCCCGGTATGGTCAGGCGTAGATCTTGGAGGACAAAAACGAAATCCATTGGAGAGCACAATATCCACATCAGGAAGCTGCCAGTTGAGGGCATCTAAAATCAGTGTATCAATAGGGTTCTCGATCACGAAATATCGATAAAGTGGAATTGTACTGTAGCCGACTACTTTTTGGATGTCTTTCAGGTAAGGGCTTTCATACTTGGCGATGATTTCATTCATTTCTTGTGACTCTGGATAGATATCCGCATCGATTTCCAATAATTCGTAATGGTCACCAACCACTTTTCCATTTTCAATTTTCAACTCTAGATTACCAACAAACGAACCAAAAGCCCCAGGTTCTACAACTTTGGCATACTTGGCCTGAATAGGGGTTCGTACGCGCTCGTGTGTGTCACCACCTAGAATGTAATCTACACCTTCACAGTCAGGAAGATTGGCTAGATGGATTTGCTGGGAAAGACCTAAATGTGCGACTATGGCGACAAATGCACATTTTTCCTGGTTCTTAAGCACATCTACATAATGGGCGAGATTATCTTCAGCTTTGGTATAGATAATGCCTTTGCTAAGACTCGGCGGCTGACGAACGGGCACCAAATGATCAGTGTAACCTAAAAATCCAATTTTCACCCCGTTAACCGTCCAAATATGGTAAGGTGGAAAGATTAACTCACCTCGCTTACCTTCACCCAGATCATGGTACATGTTGGCACAGACCTTTGGCGCTGTGAGTGAGCCCAAGAGGTGCTGCATGGATTTTTTATAGTAAATCACCTCCCAATTGCCAGGAAGGTAGAGGTCATAATCCAAGGCATTCAGTATCGGTACCATGGCTTCTCCTGTGGTTTTCATGGATAGCTCGGATCCCTGAAACATGTCTCCCGTGTCGATTAGGAAACTGTGGTTCATTTTTGACCGATGCTGATCTAGAAACGTCTTCAAATGGGAATACCCCCCAGTTTTTCTGAAAACTGACTTCCCATTTTCCCAAAACAACTCATCATGCGCATGAATCTGACAGTGTACATCCGTAGTTTGAAGAATGTTTAAGGTAAAAGATGAGGGAATGTCTTTCCTAGAGTTTTTAGGTATTGGCGATGCATTCGCTAAGTTACCCAAACTGGCGCTTGCTCCTATTGCACCAAGTTGGGTGATAAATTTTCTTCGTGTTGACTTCATCGTATGTTGGGCTTATTGATTCGAAATGTGTTGTCTTGAAAAAGTATTTATTAGGCCAAGATTGACGAAAATAGAAAGGGACTGATAACGAACTTGGTGACAGGAATCACAGAGTGATATTTAAAAAAAATAAGGTTCGGAAAAAAAATGTTCGGGGTTCAAGGTTGTCAAGTGTTTGATTTAGGAATAAAAAAAGGATCCTTCAAATGAAGAATCCTTTTTTGGATTAGTGGTTTCCTCCTTTTTTCTTCGAATCCATCCCGCCGTCTTTGCAACAGAAATCCAGCTTTTCATACGCCTTGGGATCCCTCTTTAGGTTGTCGGCATGGTATCCTACCAAGGTGACCCGCTTTCTCAGGAGATCGGGATTAGTCTTTCCATCGATATATGCGATATTTAGCACCTTTGTTTCAAGATCTAAATTCACTGATTTCACGCCTTTTTCGAAGGTGAGATCTTTTTCAAGTCGATCCTTACACATTTCACAAATAGCGGAAGTCTTGATTCCCACGGTCTTGATGTTGGACTGTGCATGCACTGCAATTGCCAAAAACAGGGCGAAGAGAGATAAAGTTAGTCTTTTCATAGCGTATATTTTAATTTTTGATTTTCATTCTAAAACCTGCATAAATCATTCTTCCTGCAATTGGCCCCCAAGTCATAGAAGCATCAAAGTTTTCTCCAAATGGATTCATTGGGTCAACGATTGGGTTCAACTGCCTTAAATTTAAGATGTTTTCTCCTCCCAAATAAACATTCCCCCAACGAAATCCTCTTGAAATCTGTAAATTGACCAAGAAAAAATCAGGGGAATTGGATTCCAGTTTAAATTCGGAAGGACTGTCACTGGTGTCAGGAAGTCGCTGTGCACCATTCCAGTTTACGGTTAAATCGGCTTTCCATTTTTCAAATCGGGTAGCATAGGCCATATTAAAGAAAAATCTATCCCTGCTTTGAAAGGGTACCTGCTGTAAGATACCATTGGTAGTCATCAGGTTTTGGTAATTCTTATACGCAGCTTTGGCTTCTATTCTTTCCGAAAATCGATAGTTGGCCTCTAGTTGAAAGCTTTTTGCATAAGATTCACCTTGAAGATTATCAATTACCAATAATTCGGAACTTATATCCTGGTCATAGACGAGCTGGCTTTCAAACCAGGTATAAAAATAATCAGCCACCACGGATAGCGGTTTGTCTTTAATCATCCAGCTGCCAGCCAAGCTTATGCCTGAATTCCACGAAATCTCCGGCCGTAGCCTGGCTTTAAAGAGAATGTCTCTTGAACTTACCCACACCATGCTATTTTCCATCAATGCATTTGGTGTCCGATATCCTTTGCCCACTGAACTTCTTAATGTCAAATTTGGAGTAAATACCCATCGGGCGTGGATCCTTGGAGTAAGATAGGTTCCGAACAAATTGTGAAAGTCAGTCCTAGCCCCAGCCACCAGGGTGAAGTCCTCGTTGGGAATATAGTTGTATTCAAAAAAGACCCCAGGAACTTTCTCAGTTCTAAGGAAAGTAGAATCAAGACCTTTTGGCTGATTGGAATTAAAGCTTTCATCAAAATCATCCAGAAGAAAGCTTGCACCGGTTTTATACTGGTGGAAACTGTTTCCCAAAATATTTTGATAGATGAAATTTCCATACAAGGTCTTTTCTGTTCCCGAATAGATTCTTCGTCCTGCTCCTCCACTGAAGTCCTGGTAAGACAGAGAGTATTGAAATCCCCAGCTTTGAGTAGGTTTCGAGGGATAAATCATTCCTATTTTCCCGAATAGCTCGGCTTTACGGGTATCCATCTCATAGCCATACATGGTACTTTTGCTGAGTTTATCATTAAATCCAAACCCAAGCTGGCCACCGGCAGATTCTGAACTGAACAAGTTGATGCCAATCTGAGCCATCAATTGATCCCCTTCATATTTCCAGCGGTTGAGAAAATTGACCTGACGAGTTTTGGGCATATCCATAAAGCCATCGTCATTGTTGTCCATTTCCAAAAATTGTTGGCTGGCATGAAACATGAAACCGGAATTCCATTTCTCAGAAATGGGAACCTGTCTGTTGGCATTGAGTTCCAGTCTGCCAAAGGAATTCAAATAGGCATTGAGATACCATTTGTCCATGGACTCCGGCTTGAACAGCTCCACGTTGATCTGACCTGTGATGGATTCGTAGCCATTGATGACAGAACCTGCGCCTTTGCCTACATCGATAGACTGAATCCAGGTTCCGGGCACGAAAGTCAGTCCCAATCGGGTATTTAAGCCCCTGATATTGGGAATTCCTTCCCGGCTGATCAGCACATATCGGCCGTCTAAACCCATCATTTGAATCATTTTTGTTCCTGTGACGGCATCTGCGTAGGAAACATCCACGGAAGCATTGGTTTCGAAACTTTCAGAAAGGTTGCAGCAGGCAGCTTTTTGAAGCTCTGCTTCTGTGATCAGGATATTAAGAAAGGGGGCCTCCGCAACCACAGATTCGGTCCGACCTCTCACGGTTACCGTTTCGAGAGATTCGTCGCTTTCGAAAAGGGTTACAAACATTCTTTCTCCAAAAACGGGAGAAAGGGTGTCTGTAAGGTAGCCGATGTAGGAAAAAATTAACTTGTCTGCTTCCTGGATATCTTGAAGCTCAAAGCTTCCATCAATTTTGGTAACTGCGCCGGTTGATTTTCCCAAAACCTGAATTGTCACGCCAATCAAAGGTTCTTTGGCATTATTTTTTACCTCTCCGGAGATGCTTCCTTGGGAAAAAACCGAAAAGGGTAATAGCAGTAATGAGTACAATAGAATTATAGATTTCATGTTAATGACTTTAAAGTGAATGAAATTTCACAAAATCCCGCTTTGGGGATAAGTCATCTTTAAATCAAAAAAGTCTGATGCAATAGATGGATATCTGGTATCGGAAGGTCAGGTAAATACTCGGTTGGTGATTGATAATCAATCATCAACGAATTAAATCCTGAAAAAGTAACAACTAAAGCAAGTAGGAATTCAGGTGAAATCTGGGTTTTGATGTCCGACTTTTCAAAGAAATCATCTGCATCGGCTTGCGCAATTTCATCCTCGCAACAATCCATAGGAATCTTAGCCTCCGAACCGCAACAATCGTGTTCTGATGGACTAAGGGTTAATTTACTGCTCACCAAGGTATCCTCACAATAGTGACTTGCCCAAGCCAGGTTGACCTGACCGGCAAAAAATAGAAGCACTAAAATATGTGATGCGATTTTTTTCACGACGACACAAATATCTTTAATTTTTTTAATAAATAAAATCGGTTTGCCTGCAGGCTATCTTAGCCCTATGTTGCACCTGCGGCAGGGCTATGACGCTTGAACGCTGTAGCAGTAGTTATGTTTTTTCACATTCATTTTTTATTGATTCATTCATAATCTGAAATCCTTTTTGAGTTTTATCTAGCATATTTCCTACAAAAGGAACTAAAATACCTCTGAATTTTTCACCATGAATGAATTTAGTTTTGTCTTTATCCAGATATTCCAGAATGAAATAATGTTCTCCGTCAAAAATACCTTTGATACCAAGTTTACCTTTCCATCTAAATTCCTTATTGGATTCAAGAGTCAAAATAGTTGGTTTAAAGGTCATTCCTTTTCCTCCCGGAGGATCAATAGATATAGTCAATCTGCTGCCTAATTTCGGTTCACCGCTTATTGATGTGATAAATGGATTCCATTCAGGGTAACTTTGAAAATTCATTAGAACATCCCATACTTTGGTAAGGTCTGAATTAATCAAAATTTCGGTTTGAATATTTCTCATTTTTTGTTTAACATAATTATTGCTATCCCTTTACGAAACCAAATCCAGGAAAGTTTGAAAAAGCTAAACCAGATAATTCATTCCCCGGATAGCTAATGGAGATGTCTGGATCGATAATTTTTGCTCGGCAATCTGAGGTGTGATCTAATGAATTGTTGGGTTCGGTGTACGGTATGAGGGGTATAAAATTCATTCCGAACTCCAAACCCAATCTTAACTAGTTTATGAACAGGATTCCGAATATTTTTATTTAAAAAGGAATAGTCTCAACCATTCCGATCATCACCTATCCAGATCAGCGAAACAAAAAGTTTTCTCCAACGCCAAACTCTTCCTATTTTCACGACACCTAATCATATACCCCAACCTGACTTCCGAGGTCTCTTCGAGTTTTTTTCATAACTATTTGATAAACAATAATATATAAAATTATTTTTTTTTGATTTTGGGTATCCCAGATTGGAAGATAGGAAATATTTGACTCCTTAAAGGGTCTTGATTTGGGGTTAATAAGTTGTCCAACTGTATGACCACGGTAGTGGTCGAACTTTTGAATGACTTGTCCGCTGTGGCGGAGCCTCCGGTGAGGCAAGCCTGCGAGCCGAAACCAGGGTAAATAAGAAGGATAAATGGGATAGACAACCCTTGAATCGTCAGTCCCGATGAGCGAAGCGATATCGGGAGGGTTGAACTTTTGGGACATGGAAACAAATAAAACAGAACTAGTTCGACCCGCTTAGGGGTCGTGAAAACCAAAACTTTGTTTTTCGCTTTTATCATGGGTTGGGGTTCGCAAGCTCACCCAACAACCCATGGTTATTGAAAAGTTCGACCCCTAACGGGGTCTGAATCCCAATTTGCTTGGACTTATTGTTTTTAAAAAAAACATGCATTATTTCATTTTGGGTGTCCCCGCGCGGAAGTCAGGAAAAGGAATAGTATCAACTATTCCGATCATCACCTATCCAGATCAGCGAAACAAAAAGTTTTCTCCAACGCCAAACTCTTCCTATTTTCACGACACCTAATCATATACCCCATGAAAAAAATATTCCTGTTCTTATTCCTATTTCCTCTCTTTTCGGCATTTGCTCAGGAACAAGAGGTCTTGAAAAAACTGGACTCCAAAGCTAATTTTTATGGCGACTTGGCCAGACAAATATGGTCCAATCCGGAATTGGGATACCTTGAAACCAACAGTTCGGCTCTTTTGCAAAAGACGCTGACAGATGCCGGCTTCAAGGTAAGCGCCAGTGTGGCTGGAATTCCTACTGCCTTTGTAGCCGAATATGGGTCAGGAAAGCCTGTGATTGGAATCATGGCGGAATTTGATGCCTTGCCGGGCGTGTCACAGGAGGCGGTTCCGTTTCGAAAGCCAGTGGTTGAAGGGGGGGCAGGTCATGCCTGCGGTCACCACCTGTTTGGTGCAGCTTCAGTCGCAGCAGGTATTTCGGTGATGGATTGGATGAAAGCCAATAAAATCAATGGAACGCTTCGTGTCTATGGCACACCTGCCGAAGAAGGCGGAGGGGGAAAAGTTTATATTGCCCGAGCAGGCTTGATCAGTGACGTGGACGCCATGCTTCACTGGCATCCGGGTTCCCAAAATGCAGCAGGAGCAACGTCCTCCTTGGCCAACATTTCCACCAAATTCAGATTTTATGGAGAGGCTTCCCACGCTGCCGCAGCGCCGGAACGAGGCAAGTCGTCACTGGATGCTGTTGAAGCCATGAATTTTATGGTCAACCTGATGCGGGAGCACGTCCCTCAGGAAACTAGAATGCATTATGTAATCACCCGTGGAGGGGAAGCTCCTAATGTCGTTCCTGCTTTTGCGGAATCCTACCATTATGTGAGACATCCCGATGCCTTGGTGGTCAAGCAGATTTTCGAGCGCATGGTCAAAGCGGCCGAAGGTGCCGCCTTGGGTACCCAAACCCGCATGGAATACGAGGTGATCAACGGAGTGTACAACCTGTTGCCCAATGAGACCCTTGCCCGCATCATGCACAAGAATCTGGAAAAAATTGGAGGGGTAAACTACTCCCCCGAAGAGCGAAAGTTTGCCGAAGAAATCATCAAAACCTATCCTGCCGGTGTCAAAGCTAGCCCGGATGATGCCACCAAAATCGCTCCTTTCATTGTCAGTGAAACAGGCGGAGGAGGCTCCACGGACGTAGGAGACATTAGCTGGCTGGTTCCAACCGTTGGCTTGGGTACGGCAACCTGGGTTCCGGGCACTTCAGCCCATACCTGGCAGGCTGTAGCCGCAGGCGGTATGAGTATCGGGCAAAAGGGGATGATGGTGGCAGCAAAAACCCTCACGCTCACGGCGATGGATATTTTCAACGATCCTGCGGTGACAGGAAAGGCCTTGGAAGAATTAAACAAGCGCAGAGGCCCTGGATTTATGTATGAGGCTTTGGTAGGAAAACGAGAAGCGCCTTTGGATTACAGAAAGTAAATTTCGTTTTACTTTCCTTGAAAGGCCAGAACTTCCATTGATGGAATTTCCGGTCTTTTTTTGTTATGTCTTTTTCAAAAAAAACTAACTTGAGGGTATAATTAGCTAATCTATCTTTTGCATGGAAAGACGTAAATCCCTCAAAATCATCGGTGGTTCGGTGGCAGGAATTGCCGGTTTGGTTTTCGCCGACTGGAAATGGCAGATCATTGACCGGATCACGCATGCCGGTTTTTTTTCTTTTGAAGAGGAAAAATTGATTTCGTCCATTGCGGAAACGTTCATTCCGGAGGGATTGCCTCCTGTTTTGCCCTTTCCCGATGCCCCTCCCATTGGTGCCTTAAGTACAGGAACCGACCAGTTTTTGATCAAACTGTTTGAAAAATGTTATGAAAAAGAGGATCAACACTTAATCAAAGATCAGCTCAAGACCTTGAATAAGGCTGGTTTTCAGGATCTTTCCCAAGAGGAAAAAGAGAAGACCTTACTTTCTTTAAAAGATTCCGAGAAAGAGGAAGAGCAGAAATTCTACCAGCTGATGCGTTCCAATACCATCCTTGGCTTCACCACGGTGAAGGAGGTGATGGTGGACTACCGGAAGTATCAGGTGGCACCGGGGTACTATCATGGATGTGTGGATGTGCCTGTTTCTTAAAATCTAAAAGCGATGGGAAAAATTACAATTGAAGTATCCGAGACGATAGCAAGTAAATGGGAAGCCTTAAAGGAAGAGCGCAAGAATGAGATTAATGAACTTGTTTCAAAAATTATTTCAGAAAGTGAATCATCCAAGCAGGTAGATTATTGGGAAAGGCTTCGGGAAATTCGAAAACGTGCAAATGAAAAAGGATTTACGGAAGACTTACTCAATCAGATCTTAAATGAGGATTAGGGTAATTTTTGATACCAATTGTTTGGTAAGTTCCTTGATTTCCCCTGATTCAATCGTGGCAGATGCATTCAGAAAGGTTTTGGATTTAGGAATTTTATTTACTTCCGAGGAGTGTTTTGACGAAGTTATTCAGGTAATAAATAGACCTAAATTCAAAAAATATTTTACTGAGAAAGATTTGTTGTTTTTTCAATCAATTTTAAAGAAAGAAACACATTTTATAAGTGTTAAAAGCAAAATTTCTGTCTGTAGAGATCCAAAAGATGATAAATTTCTAAGGTTGGCCTTTGATAGTGATGCAGATTTCTTAGTAACTGGGGATAATGATCTTTTGGTTTTAGGAAAGTTCATCAATACTGAAATTATCACTCCTAGGAATTTTCTTGAAAAAATAAATCAACACTAAACATGATAGCCTATGGCCAATCTTAATCTTAAGGTTCAAAAAGAGACCACCTATGACGCCATTGTCATCGGTTCGGGTGCCTCAGGGGGCTGGGCTGCCAAAGAACTTACCGAAAAAGGCCTGAAAACGCTCGTCCTGGAGCGGGGTCGGATGGTTCGGCACATCGAAGACTATCCTACTGCTTCCAAAGCTCCCTGGGAGTTTGAGTTTCGTGGGGTAGTGCCTGTCGAAAAACGATCCGGAGTCGGTGCCGCTAACTGGAAACGGGAGGAAACCATGCACTGGGCTTTGGCGGAAGATGAGCAACCCTATATTGAGGAAAAGCCTTTCCGTTGGTTTAGAGGGTACCACGTGGGTGGAAAATCGCTGCTTTGGGCGCGGGGAACGCAGCGTTGGTCGGATTTTGACTGGGAAGGTCCGGCAAGGGATGGGTATTCGGTGGATTGGCCGATCCGGTACAAGGATATGGAACCCTGGTACACCTATGTGGAGACCTTTGTGGGTTTTGCAGGAAGCCGGGATGGATTGGATGTGCTGCCAGACCAGGTAGTGCAGCCGGGTTTTGAACTGAGCTGCCTCGAACAATATTACAAGGAAAAGCTGAAGGAATTTTATGGCTCGGATCGTCATCTCATTCAGGGACGCTGTGCCCACCTCACTGATCCGCAGCAGATCCATAAGGATCAAGGCCGAAATAAGTGCATGAACCAAAACATGTGCAACCGGGGCTGTGTGTATGGGGGGTATTTTTCTGCGAATGCTTCGACGCTTCCTTGGGCTGAGAAGACGGGAAACCTGACTATCCGACCTGATTCCGTGGTGGAATCCATTATTTACGATGAGCAAAAAGGTAAAGCTGTAGGCGTGCGGGTGATTGACCGACACACCAAGGAGGCAATCGAATTTTACGCTAAAATCATCTTCCTGAATGCTTCCACAATCAATTCCAATGCGATTTTGCTCAATTCCAAGTCTTCCAGATTTCCAAATGGATTAGGCAATGACAATGGGCTGATGGGCAAATTTATCACCTGCCACAATTACCGGGGTAAGGGGTATGCCACCTTTGAAGGCTTTTTGGACAAGTTTAACGACGGTAGAAATCCGGGACACGCTTATGTTCCTCGCTTCCGCAACGTCTATCGTCAGGAGACAGATTTTCTCCGGGGCTATGCGATCGGAATGTCCGGTGGACGGCAGTTAGACGGAAACGGAGAACTGATTGGAGATGCGCTTCGGGACAGTTTATTGAATCCCAAGTATGGGGTTTGGGGCATGTCTGCCTGGATGCAGGGAGAAATGGTACCTGTAGAATCCAATCATTTGCGCTTGAGCACTACGGAAAAAGATAAGTATGGAATTCCAAAAATTATCTTTTCGGTGGAATGGCAGGAGAATGATAATAAAATGACCCAAGACTTCTTGCAGCAACAAACGGAGATGTACGAGCGAATGGGTTTCAAAAATATCAAGGTGGAGGATACCGGAGCACCTCCGGGTTCGGATATCCACGAGATGGGTGGTGTGCGAATGGGCCACGATCCCAAAACCTCCCTGCTCAACAAATACAATCAGCTGCATGCCTGCAAGAATGTATTTGTGACCGACGGAGCCTGTATGGCAAGTGCGAGTACCCAAAATCCAACCCTGACCTTTATGACCTTGACTGCCCGGGCAGCCAATTATGCCGTGGAGGAGTTGAAAAAAATGAATTTGTAAACCGATTTCCTGCAGGTTGGTATTGGTTTTCCCGCAGACCTGACTGCCGTCAGGCAAGTTTTTCGCTAATTGAAGACGCAGATTCACGCAGAAAGATCTGTGAAAATCAGCGTTTTTTTCTGCGGAAATCAGCGGGAAAAAAAGATTTCCCTTAGATTTTCGATGATTGGATGCGCAGATTTCCGCAGAAAGGTTTGTGAAAATCCGTGTCTTTTTCTGTGGGAGTCTGCGGGAAAAAAAACAAAAAAACTATGAAAAAGCTTCTATCCTTCGTTCTCCTGGCCTTTGCATGGATGAACACGCCTCAAGAAACCCAAGCCCAGAAAAAGGGCGATCCGATGTTTCAAGTTCCGCTGGGAATCGCCTCCTATACCTTCCGTAACCAATGGAAGAACGGGGTGCCTCAGACCCTCGATATTATCCAAAAGATGGGATTTACCGAATATGAAGGCAGCGCACCTCAGGGTGTCAGTCCAGAGGAATTCAAAAAAATGCTTTCCGATCGGGGTATTTCCATTCCCTCCACAGGAACCGGATTTGAACAGTTGGAATCCGATCCTCAGGCTGTGGCAGACAAGGCGAAAGCCTTGGGTGCAAGCTACGTGATGTGCGCCTGGATACCCCACAAGCGGGGGCAGTTTTCAAAGGAAGATGCAGACCGCGCGATCAAGGCCTTCAATGCAGGTGGAAAAGTGCTGAAGGAAAACGGAATTACCTTCAAGTACCACGTCCATGGCTACGAATTTCAGCCGTATGGCAAAGGAACTCTTTTCGATTATTTGGTGGAAAATACCGATCCGAAGTACGTGTCCCTTCAAATGGATGTGATGTGGACGCATTTTGGGGGTGGAGATCCTGCTGGACTACTCAAAAAATACGGCAAACGCTGGGTGTCACTTCACTTGAAGGATTTTAAAAAAGGAGCTCCCAAAGACATGACGGGCTTGACGGGGCATGAAAATGATGTGCCACTTGGAGAGGGCGAACTAAATTTCCCTGCCATCCTCCGGGAGGCCAACAAGATTGGCATTAAGCACATGTTTATCGAGGATGAAAGCGAGCATGAATTGGAAGCATTGCCAAAGAGCATCGCCTATTTGAGGAGTTTGAAAAATTGAAACAATTCGGTCAGGAGCTCAATTTCTGGAACTCTCATGACGGTCTTTATTGATTTGAGAAAAGTGGTGCAGAGGTTCGGGAGGCGCTTGGAATTACCTCCCGGTTTCCTCTGACTTGGAACTAAACTGAATTAACCAACCACTGAATAAAGATTACTGACACTAGATACGGAACCGAGTTGTCTTTCGGATAAATTTTTTGATGAATTGATTTTATGCTGACCATAAACCAACAACGATGCGAAACGCTTTTCTTTTTACTTACCTGATTCTGATTGCTTTACCTGGTTTTACTCAGGAGAAAAAAGTTTTGAATGTGGTACTTATTCATGTGGATGATCTTGGGGCGACGGATTTGGGCGTGTTTGGCAGTGATTTTTATGATACACCAAATCTGAATCGACTGGCTTCTGAGGGGATGAGGTTTACCCAATCGTATTCTGCTGCGGCGATTTGTTCTCCAAGTCGGGCGGCCTTGATGACGGGAAAATATCCCGCAAGAACCGGGATTACCGATTGGATCCGAGCGAAGTTTCAGGGTGGATCGGGATTGGCTTTGCCTTCCGATCTGGAAAAACTAGAGGGTAAACCGCTAAAAACTCCTAAAAACCAGGGTTTCTTGCCTCTCGAGGAGCAGACCTTGGCTGAGTGCTTGAAGGGGCTGGGTTTTTCTACGATGCATGTCGGCAAGTGGCACTTGGGTGAGGAAGGCAATCATCCGGAGGATCAGGGTTTCGATATCAATATCGGCGGCAATGATTTAGGGCAGCCACCCAGCTATTTTGATCCCTATGTGGCGAAAAATTCGGCGCCTACTTACGTGTTGAAAAATGTGCCCCCCCGAAAAGAATGGGAATTTCTCACGGATCGGGAAGGGGATGAAATCGTTAACTTTATCAAAAACCAGCAGAGACAATTTTTCATCCATTGGGCTCCCTATGCTGTGCATACGCCGATCATGGGGCCGGAGGAGTTGGTGGAAAAATACCGGGGGAAAGCGCCGGGTATCCAAAAGAATCCGACTTATGCCGCATTGGTAGAGAATTTGGATCAAAATGTCGGAAAGGTGTTGGGAGAGTTGGATCGCCTTGGATTAAGGGAAAATACCCTGGTTATCTTCACATCGGACAATGGGGGACTGATCGGGAATCCCAAAAACCCGGTTACCGTCAACCTGGGACTTCGATCATTTAAAGGCTATCCTTACGAAGGAGGTATCCGGATTCCGACGATTGTTTCATTGCCCGGGTTAATTCCGGCAAATTCGATTTCTCCCACTCCAATCATTACGATGGACTGGACGCCAACAATTTTGGAAATGGTGGGTGGAACAACAACCCAGACGGATGGGATGAGCTTGAAGCCTTTGCTTACTCAAAACAAGGATTTGACCAAAAGGGATTTGTTTTGGCATTTTCCGCATTATCGGGAAGCCGATGTAGTGCCTTATTCGATTGTGAGATCAGGGGAGTTTAAGTTGATTTACTACTTTGACGGGAAAGAACCGGAACTCTACGACCTTTCCCAAGATCCCTTGGAGGAGAAAAACCTTTCCACGATTCAACCTGATCGGGTCACCCAACTCAAAACCAAACTTGAAAATTGGTGGAAGGAGACCGGGGCGAGGTTGCCGGTGAGGAATTGAGGGGAAGGATTGGGAAACAAGCTTTAGGATCGGTTTTGTTTTAGGGGGCTTGGTAAAGTAGTTTTTTACTTCCCGTAACTTATTTCTGAGAATTATCATGGAAAACCCAACATTATCCTAAAATTCAATCTGTTAAAGAATCTTGGTACGCCGATTAATGCTAAATTGGAAAAAAATGTGTCTCGGATTTCGCCTTTGTTCAAAAAATCATGAAATCATCTGAAATTTTATCCAGGCCGAAAAAAGAAATTAAGCTTTCGGATCTTTTTCCGAATGAGATTTTTTGGGATGTGAATCTTGATGAACTCGATTACAAAAAGGATATGGATTTTATCATTCCCAGAGTTTTAGATTGGGGTAATTTCAACAATTCATGGGAGAATCTGAGAATCTTGTATCCGGAGATAGTAATCCAATACTATTGCATCCATTCATCCCAAATTTTTGGCAACGAAAAAATTGAATTGCTAGGTGAATTGTTTCGAGTCAATCCAAATCAGTTTCCTAGGTATATCAAGTGAATGTCCCATGGTTATCACTGGAGTATCAGATATTCTTCTGACCCAAATCAAACAGTTTTCACTGTTACCCTAATCTTGAAATTTAGCGAAACACCTCACCGGAGAAAGCCTAAGTTTCCTCGATTTTTTTAACTAGTGGGTCTAAAAGCAGTACCTGCCCTCTAGAATTCTTAGGAGAACAGTATGTTCAAAGTATTTAATTCGAATTGTTTACATCTATAAAACTGGCAAATGATTGGGCTTATACAATACATTAATCTTGTGTCGATATTTTTCATTTCCTGTAAGGATTCGGTCAGTCAACTCATGCGGATTTTCATTCTGTAACCCAGATATTAAAATTCATTTTGCTCCAAAGATTTCATTATCGCATGGGGAAGTTCTCTGCCATTTTTTTAATGTCCTTGACTTCAATTATATTTTTCGGATACTGCTGCCGAAGTGAGTGTCCCCACTCACTTCAAATTTCACGTGAGTGGGGACACTCACGTGGGCGGAGTCTAACCAGATTTAAGACCACGGAGTGGTCGAACCTTTGATTAGCCCCTGGTAAGGTGAGCTTGCGAACCGTAACCTGGGGAAAAGAATGAATTTTTATTTGGTTTTTCAAACCCTGTAGCGACAGTCCCGATGAGAAAAGCGATCCTTCTTTGGCGCACAAGTATCGGGAGAGTTGAACTTGTTAGAAAGAAAATTCTAGTTTTTAAAAAAGAAATCAGTTCGACCCTCTTCGGGGTCGTGAAACCCGGATTTTGATTTTCGCTTTTACCATTGGTTGGGGTTCGCAAGCTCACCCAACAACCCATGGCTCCACCACAGCGGACAAGTCATTGAAAGGTTTGACCCCTTCGGGGTCTGAATCCTGTCTTGATGGACTTAATTGATTATTTTTCAAATCTTTTTTGAAAAATAACATGTGTTTTTTTGGTATCCCTGTGAGGAAGCCAGGAATAAGGGTAAATCTTATGTATTGAATTCGAATTGTTTACATCTATAAAACTGGCAAATGATTGGGCTTATACAATACATTAATCTTGTGTCGATATTTTTCATTTCCTGTAAGGATTCGGTCAGTCAACTCATGCGGATTTTCATTCTGTAACCCAGTAATTAAAATTCATTTCTCGCTGCCGAAGTGAGTGTCCCCACTCACTTCAAATTGCACGTGAGTGGGGACACTCACGTAGGCGGACAAGGTTCAAGATTGAATGGGGAAGTTCTTTGCCATTTTTTTAATGTCCTTGACTTCAATTATATTTTTGGTATATCCATGATTGCTTAAAAAGATCATCGATTGAGCGACCTCCCGGAGGCTGCATACCGAGTTAGGCATGAGTAGTTTGAACACAGGAATAAGCCAGGACAGGTACGAATAAAACTTCAACACATGCCGCTGTCCAGGCATTGGTGTCAAAATTCCCACCCGATAACCGAAAGCCTGATTGAAAGGCAGCTTCATCAGGTCGTTTTCGGTTTTCCCCTTGACTCTTGCCCACATGGATCGGCTTTTTTCCGAAGTGTCAGTTCCCACTCCGCTCACATACATGAACCTTATGGAAGGATTAGGCGCCAAACACTTCGCAAAATGCAGGGTGGTATCGTAGGTCATGTGGGTATAATCGGCCTCATTCATTCCGACGCTACTTACGCCGGCACAGAAAAAGCAGGCATCATATCCCTTCAACTGCGGGTCGTCCAAATTCAGTGCAAGGAAGTCGGAAACGAGGTATTCCTTGAGTTTGGGGTGCTGGTGCTGGATGGGTTTCCGTGTGACGCTGAGGATCTCGGTGATTTTGGGTTCCTCCAGACAAGCGAGCAAGACGCCTTCGCCGACCATTCCTGTGGTTCCGGTGATGATGATTTTCATGGGTGGGTAAATGGATTATGCCGCCGAAGTGAGTGTCCCCACACACTTAACATTGCACGTGAGTGGGATACTCAAGTGGGCGGAGGTAAATGGATTAGGCAAAAATATCTGAGAATTGGGAGTTAGTAACTCTGTTTGCGAAAAGATTTGAATGCAGGAAATTGTTAGCTTGCTTTGGTTTATGATCAATAGGTAGGTTGACTATGCCAAATAAGGCTTTGATTTTGCATTTGGAGGGCTTTATACCATTATCTTTCGAGGAGAGGCAACTCATTGAAGCCAGATTTTTTGAAAAAACGGTAAAAAGAAAGGAAAAAATTCTCTTTGCTGGCGAGGTCTGCAAGGTCTATACCTTTGTGGTGAAAGGATGCTTTCGGATGTATGGCGTAGATGACAAGGGCTTTGAGCACAACATCCAGTTTGCAGCTGAAAACGACTGGATTGCGGATATTTCCAGTTTTTACACCGAAAAAACCAGTCAGCTCAACATCGAGGCGCTCGAAGCTTCCGAAATTCTCCAGATTGCCCAGCAGGATTTATTTTTTCTTTTTTCTGAAGTGACTAAACTCAACCGGATTTTCAAAGTGATGATCGAACAAAAGTACATCGAGCTGCAAAACCGGGTTTTGCAGAATTTCAGTTCCACGGCCGAACAACGGTATTTGGACTTTTTGGAACACTACCCACACCTGAGTAACCGACTTCCGAATACCCAGATTGCCTCCTATTTGGGGATTACGCCGGAGTTTTTGAGCAAAGTCCGGAAAAACATCCAAATTAATGGCTGATTTCTTAACCTAGTTTAAGGGTATTCTAAATCCCAATTGCTCAAATTTGTCCATCTATTCAGCAAAAAACCAATCCCTATGAAACTCCTATTCACCATTCTAAGCCTTTTTGCCATGACCACTGTTGTTCAAGCCCAATCTCCAATTGACGAAATCATCAAAGATTGGGAACGTGCCAAAGCCTATACCAAGGAGTATCTCGATGCCATGCCTGCGGAAAGTTATGGCTTGAAGCCCACTCCGGAAATGCGTTCTTTTGCACAGCAGCTGCTTCATTTGATTGATGCCAATTATAGGCTTGCTTCAGCGGCTACCGGCGTGGCCAGTCCTGTGGTGCTAGGAGAATCTGAAAAAACTGCCGATCAGTCCAAGGAAAACGTGACCAAACTCGTGATGGCCGGCTATGAGTTTGTGATCAACAGTGTGAAAACCATGACCCCTGCCCAACTTAGTGAGCCTGCCACACTTTTCGGTAGAATTGAACTGACTAAGGGAAAAGCCTTGGAAAAATGCTTTGAGCACCAGACTCACCACAGAGGTCAGACGACCGTTTACATCCGAATGGCCGGAGCCACTCCGCCCCAGGAGAAGTTGTTTTAGGCTTCAAATTCCAAGCGGATTTCTGAAGCCGAAGTGAGGTCCTCACTCTATTC
>CAZNND010000023.1:0-29467 GCA_964574365.1 uncultured Limnohabitans sp. | reverse complement strand
AATCTTCACGTGAGTGGGGACACTCACGTGGGCGCACCATCCGATTGGCCGGAGCGACTCCACCTCAGGAGAAGCTGTTTTAATCTTCAAATTCCAAGCGGATTTCTGAAGCCGAAGTGAGGTCCTCACTCTATTCAATCTTCACGTGAGTGGGGACACTCACGTGGGCGCACCATCCGATTGGCCGGAGCTACTCCACCTCAGGAAAAGCTGTTTTAATCTTCAAATTCCAAGCGAATTTCTGAAGCTAAAGTGATTGTCCTCACTCTCTTCCAACTTCACGTGAGTGGGGACACTCACGTGAGCGCACCATCCGAATGGCCAGAGCGACTCCACCTCAGGAGAAGCTGTTTTAATCTTCAAATTCCAAGCGAATTTCTGAAGCCGAAGTGAGGTCCTCACTCTCTTCCATCTTCACGTGAGTGGGGACACTCACGTGGGCGGAAGATCTCTTTATCCTTTCAAAAATGAAAAAATACTCCATTATTCTATTCCTGGCCTTGTTCTCCCTGAGTTCAACCGCCCAAACCCTGAAGCTCAAAAACCAAGCATTTGAACTGCACCATGTCACCGGAGAGGTCGTCAAGTTTCAGGGTAAAAAAGTCCTGAAAATCGAGCGGGATTTGACTGCGATTCCCTTTGACTCCACCCGAATCGAAGCTACTGTCGATGAACCTCATTATGCCAGATTGCTTGGGTTGGAGGATTTTGAAAATGGAACCATTGAAGTGAAAATGTACAGCCAATTGCAAGTTCCGGCACCTTACTCTGGTATTGCAGGGTTTATCGGGGTGTATTTCAGAATTCAGGAAGACGATGCTGCTTTTGAAGGGATGTATGTCCGGCCAAAGGTGGGCAGATCTAGTAACCAACTGCGTAGGAATCACGCTGTGCAGTATTTTTCTTACCCGGATTACAAGTTTGATACCTTGAGGAAAATTGCGCCCCACAGGTATGAAGGTTCCGCACCTGTGGCCTTGAACGAGTGGATTACCATGCGAATCGAAGTGAATGGGGAGACTGCCGAGTTGTTTATCAACGACCTGAAGTATTCTTCATTTATCGTGGATAAGCTGCTTGGGGAAAATAAGAAAGGATTTGTTGGGCTGTATGTGGATATTGGAACTGTTGGGTATTTCCGGGATTTGAAGGTGACCAAACGGGCGTTACAAGTGAAAAAGTTGGGGGAAAAGGAGATTGATATTTAATTGGGAATTTCAGTGGTTTCTTGGCGCCGAATTGAGTGTCCTGTTGCCAAAGTGAGTGTCCCCACTCACTTCAAACTTCACGTGAGTGAGGACACTCACGTGGGTGGGGATTTTGTTTCTCAAATTTTGTAGAATCCTGTAATCAAGAACTTTTGTTCCTCGTTTCTTGTAATCAAATTCTTTTGTTTCTCGATTTTGGGGAAAAATGATAATTAAAATACGCCAATTGCTCAGGTGTCAGGATGGGCAATGGCGTTGGTTTAGAGGAATTTTAACGAGTTATGGTTGAAACTACACCCGAACAATCTTCATCAGCGGTTCAAAGGACAAAAGCGCAGATCTCCTTCCTGATGCTTCTTCCTTCTGGATCAAATACCCTCCCTCGACCAACTTTTTGGTGATGTTTGCCGCTGTGGCCGTAGGAATTCCTGTGGAGGATGAAAATTTATTGTTTCTGAATATGGGATTGGCAAAGACATAATCCAGGGTCGAAATGCTCCATTTGGAGGAAAGGAGTTCTGTAAACTCCATTTTCATTTGTTCATAAAGGCCTTGGATGGTTTCTGCGATGTTGAGATTATGGATAGCCTGACTTTCAACAGCGTTCAAAAAAAACTTGATCCAAGCCTCCCAGTTGTTACTTTTAGACACTTCCCGCATGGTGTCGATGTAGGCATCTTTGTTTTCTTCCATGAAACCGCTGATATAAAAATGTGGCTGGGATAAAACGCCTTCTTTCCAAAGAAACAGGGTGATTAGCATCCGCCCAATCCGTCCATTCCCATCCTGGAAGGGGTGCAAGGCTTCAAATTCAAGGTGCATTAAAGCAGTTTTGATCAAAGATGGTTCCTTACTCTTGTTTAAATACAAGAAAAGTTGGTCTAATCCTTCATCCAGTTTTTCCGGGCTGATTGGGACGAACAAGATTTTTTTTCTGACTTTGTCAACCAGATAATTTTGTTCGCCTTTGAATTCTCCGGGTGATTTTTTAGCACCTCTACCCAAGAATAGTAGTTGTTGGTGCATTTGTTTCAGGAAACTTTTGGAAAGTGGATATCCATCCTCAAGAGCCTTTTGCGCATTTTTTAAGGCCCTTTGGTACAAAATGGTTTCGATGATGTCGGACCGAACTTGTTCGGGGTTATCATCTGCCTCGTATTGTAGGATTTCGTCTATGGTGCTGATCGTTCCTTCGATTCGGGATGAGATAACTGCTTCCTGATTCCGAAGGAGCGCCAGCAAAATTTCGCTGTTGTGTAGGTTTTTTAAAACCTGATCAAATCTTGCCAATGCGGCAGTGGCCTGGATGAGTTCCCCAATAAAATTACCGTATTCCAGCCGATCCGGAGGAAATCGATCATAATGGTAGCTAACAGCGTTTTGTAGGGTATAGTCCATTTTTAGCTATTTAGATTCTCAAAAATATGAAAATCCTGTGAACAAATTCATTTGTTTATCAAAAATGAATAAAAATTGTAATCAAAATGGGTTGATCTCCCAAAATGAGAAACAAAGTGGTTTGCTTCTCACATTTTTCAAAATCCTGTAATCAAATTCTTTTGTTTCTGGATTTTGGTGAAAAATGATAGGCGAATGAACTAAGGTTAGATTAGGGTCGTGGAGTAGTTTGCAATTACTCCAGATTTCAACACTGGAGCTTTGTTTTTTATAAGCAATTGAATAGTAAATGATTGCGATTTTATTTTTGAGTTTTTAGGTGTTACGCTTGTGAACATGGGACAATTAATCCCGATCAACTATTCATAGAGAAGGATTCCTTTGGATCGTTGGGGATACGACCCCTTTAGGGTCGAGGGGGTATGCACTTGTTGTTTTTTTCTATAAACATTTGACCCATTCTGGGTCGGCTTATGAGTCAAGGTTGCGTTAATGCCCTTTGTGATTCCATTGAATAGTAAATGATTGCGATTTTATTTTTGAGTTTTTAGGTGTTACGCTTGTGAACATGGGACAATTAATCCCGATCAACTATTCATAGAGAAGGATTCCTTTGGATCGTTGGGGATACGACCCCTTTAGGGTCGAGGGGGTATGCAGTTGTTGTTTTTTTCTATAAACATTTGACCCATTCTGGGTCGGATTATGGGTCAAGGTTGCGTTAATGCCCTTTGGGATTCCATGAATTGGAACGAAAATGATCCCGAAGGGATCACATGTTTATAGAAAAAATCCTCCTTGGCTCGCATCGACCCTGAAGGGGTCGTACATTTTCGAATTCCTAAACTATTTCTCCCCGCCGAAGTGAGTGTCCTCACTCACTTCAATCTACACGTGAGTGGGGACACTCACGTAGGCGGAAAGACACTCACGTGGGCGGAAAGACACTCCCTTGGGCGGAGCTGTTATACCTTTGAAATCCCTCAACACACCAACTTAAACCCATATCCCCGCACATTCAGAATCTGGATGGTGGGATCGTCCTGGAGCTTTTTGCGGAGCTTGGTGATGAAAACATCCATGCTGCGGGAGTGGAAGAAGTCGTCCGAACCCCAGATTTGATTCAAAATCAAGGTGCGGTCGGTGATTTCGTTGGCGTTTTGGAGGAGCAGCTGCAAGAGTTGGCTTTCCCGGGAAGTGAGCGGGGTTTCCTTTTCCTTAAATTTCAAAAGTTGACGGGTTGGATGGAATTCATAACTTCCCAAAGCAAGCCAATCACTATGATTTTGTCTGGTGCGAAGTCGGTCCAACTGGGATTTGATCCGCACAATCAGTTCCTCCATGCTGAAGGGCTTTCGGACATAATCATTTGCCCCAAGACCGAATCCCTTGACCACGTCCTCTGCCTGACTTTTGGAAGTCAGGAAAATGATCGGGGTATTTTTGTCTAGTTTCCGGATTTCGGATGCAAGGGTAAATCCATCTTTCTTCGGCATCATCACGTCAAGGACCAGCACATCAGGTTTTTGCTCCTGATAGCTTTCCCAGGCTTTTTCACCGTCGACACAAAGGCGCACCTTGAAATCCCGGCTTTCCAAGCTT
Organism: uncultured Limnohabitans sp.; assembly: GCA_964574365.1. Classification (GTDB taxonomy): domain Bacteria; phylum Bacteroidota; class Bacteroidia; order Cytophagales; family Cyclobacteriaceae; genus Algoriphagus. The sequence continues at coordinate 25,259 of CAZNND010000023.1, read as the reverse complement.
TCCTGAATGATCATTCCCAGCGCCAGCTCGTCTTCGGCCAGCAGTACATTGATTTTGCTCATGGCCAGTAGGTGATAAAGGTGGTAGAATTCTTTCCTGTCTCCAGTTCGATTTTTCCTTCGTGATTTTCCATGATCTTCTTTACATAGTACAAGCCGATTCCAAAGCCTTTCACATCATGAACATTCCCCTTTGGAATACGGTAAAACTGCTCAAATACCCGCTCTTTTTGTTCAGGAATGATGTGGCCTCCATTGTCTGAAATGCTGATTTTGCTCGTTCCGTCTTGATCCAGAGAAATAAGGATTTGATCTCCACCATACTTCACGGCATTGTCGAGTAGGTTGGAAAGCACGTTTTCGAAATGGAAAGGATCGGCAAAAATGGCTTTCACACTTTCTGGCAGCACCAACTCAATTTTCTTCTCCGGTGCCAAGGTTTGGAATTTTTGGATGAGCTGCCGCAAAAGTGCTTCGAGTTCGATTTCTTCCTTTTTCATCACCAACTGGTCCGAGTCCAGCGTGGCGGTTTCCAGGATTTTTTCTACCATTTGGTTCAGTTTCAGCAGTTGAATTTTTGAAATTCCCAGATAGCGGTTGGTTTTCTGAAGGTCATGTTCAGGGTTGAATTTTTGGATTCCCTCGATGGCCGAAAGGGTCGTCGCAATCGGGGTTTTGAATTCGTGGGTGATGTTGGCGATCAGGTCCTGCTTTATTTCGGCGATTTCCTTTTGGTTTTTGATGGTTTGGTAGAGGTAATAAAAGGCAAAAGCGATGATGGACAAAAAAGCCAAAGAGCTGAGGATTTCTACGACTCCACGTTTCAAGATGGTCAGGGCAGTATTTTCAAAATACATTTCCAGGATTTTTCCCGGAGGCAGAAAGGTGGATCTTGATACGATTTGAAATGGGAAATTACGTTTCTCAGCCAGTGTGACTGAGTCTGTATCCAATGGGGTTTTTTCTGGGAAATTCAATTTGTAATTCACCTTGATCCCATTTCGATCGAGCTCAGAGACTAAGAGGGAATCCATTTTCGCAAAGTCGAGGGTGTCTCTAATCAGCGAAATGATGATTTTGCTGGTGAACACTTCGAGTTCATTGATGCTGTCCGCAGCGGCTTTCCCCCGAAAGATCCGGATTTGGTTGATTTCATCCACCTCGGTAAACTGAAGACTGTCTGTTTGCCCGTTAAATTCAATTTTGGTTACCTTTTTGGAGACTTCAGGACCCGAATCCAATGGAAACAGATGATGACTCAGGAATTTGCTTTTTCCCACCCGGCTAAAAAAATCAACCTTTTTTTCAGTGGAATCCGATGCTGTTTGATTATCGAAAAAGACAAAAATGGAATCTTTTTGAACCGCTGTCGAGGTGGAATCCACCCGCTGAAGCTCACTAGTATTCTTGATAAAATTGTCGGTCAAGGCAATGACATCCGACTTGGCCAATTCGGCAAAGTAATTCTCCACCGCATTGTCCAAGCTTTGCTGAACGTCTGCCACTAGCCGATCTTGGATTACTTCAAACTGAGAAACCAAGCGCCAGGCCTGCATGACAATCGCAAAAAGCAAGGTCACTCCGATTAAAATTCCAATCCGCTTGAATTTGAGTTTGTTCATACCGCTAAATTAGCCGGATAATAAAAGGGATAAAACCGGAGTTAACACACGTTAACAGTGCTTAACACGCCGTTTGATTCTCCTTACTTTTATTTGCAACACAAAAAAACATGACATCCATGCGATTCAACACCATTTTACCCTCGATTTTGCTCTTACTGGGTATTTGCACCCAACTCACCTTTGCACAAAGCCTTACCGGCAGAGCCTACTACAAATCTTCGTCCCAGATGCGGATTTCGATGGATTCCACCAAGATGGCTCCCGAGCAAATCGCCCAAATCCAAGCTCAACTCAAGAAGCAGATGGAGCGGGAATATGTGCTCAGCTTTACGCCAATCGAGTCAAATTGGAAGCAAGTAGAAAGTCTCGGAGGAGGTCCTGCCACCGCATCGGCTGGAGGAATGACCATGGTAATCAATACAGGCAGCCAGGATCGGATTCTCTATAAAAATATTTCCGAGCAGACTTACGAACAGGAGCAGGATGTGATGGGAAAGGAGTTTCTGGTAAAGGATGTCCTGAAACCTGCCGAATGGGAACTGACCGGCGAAACCAAGAAAATCGGGAATTACAATGCGCAAAAAGCAACCTATTCCAGAATTATCGACTCCCAGCGATTTTCTACCGGAATGACTGAGATGGAAAAGGTGAAGGACACGATTCAAGTAGTGGCCTGGTTTACCCCGGATATCCCGGTTCCTCATGGACCAGAAAATTTCTTTGGTCTGCCCGGGCTTATCCTGGAGGTCCAAAACTCAGGCAGAACCCTGATTTGCGAAAAAATCGAACTCAATCCATCTGCCAATCCCGTTGCAATTATTCGCCCAAAGAGAGGAAAGGAATTGACCCAAGCAGAATTTCAGACTTTACAGGAGGAAAGCATGAAGCAAATGATGAATCGCTACCAGGGCAAGCCGGGGGAGGGGAATCAGTTTACGATTCGGATAGGAAATTGAGGGTAGAAGCAAGTACAAAGTACAAAGTATCAAGTACAAAGTATCAAGTACCAAGAATCGAGAAACAAGGACCAAGACAAGATCCTAGACTTAAGAAACAAGTGGTACAAGACAAAGAAGGCATGCAAGCTTTCATGTAAGACCCCGGAGGGGTCAAACCTTTCAATAGCCCCGGGTAAGTCGGCCGTCCCGAAATCGCTTCGCTCATCGGGATAAAACGCCACCCGGGGTAAAAAGATCAAGCATGATCCTCAGCGCCGGCGCAGAATTATAGTATGAAGCACAACTGACTCGCAAGCAAGAAGGACAGGGAAATGGAGATAAGAGATCAAGAGGATAGAGATCAAGAGGATAGCGACAAAGATTCGGTGACCTTTCCAGAGAATAGGTTCCAAATGATCAATCTTCACTTCAATTAACAATGCTTCTCGTCTGAACCTGGAAAAACCACTAACCGGAAAAATACAAATCATAAATCAGGAGGGGTCGAAATGAGTCACAGATTCCTTCTAACCTTAGAACTTTACCACTTTACCACCTTCCAACCCAAGAAGACTAAACCAACTATGCCTTTTTACAAAAGACTGATTCTACTTGCATTTTTACTGGGATGTGCCATCTCGGCTTTCGGGCAGGGCAAGCCACTTATCGGCCAGGTCCTCGACTCGCTCAACCGTCCGATTCCTTATGCCAATGTGGTGGCGATCAATCAAAGTACCCAGAAAATCGGAGGCTTTGGGATTTCCAATGGAGAAGGGCGATTCAAAATCACCTTGGTACCTGGGCCGGAATATCTATTGAGGGTGTCTTTTGTCGGCTACCGTCAGTTTGAAAGGGCTATCAAAGACTGGGATCCGGAAGTTTCCTTTCAGATCACCTTGCAGCAAAGTGATACCGAATTGGGACTGGTTGAAGTGGTGTCCGAGATGCCTGTGACGATGAAAGGGGATACCCTCACCTACAAGACGGATGCCTTTACCACCGGTACGGAGCGCAAACTGGAAGATGTGCTGGAAAAATTGCCTGGTTTTCAGGTGGATGAAAATGGCGACGTCAAAGTTCAGGGTAAAAAGGTCGATGAAGTGCTCGTGGACGGAAAGAAGTTCTTTGACGGAAATACCAAACTCGCCACCAAAAATCTTCCTGCAAATGCCGTAGATCGTGTGCAGGTCTTGAAAAACTTCAATGAAGTTTCGCCGATCCGGGGCTTGGACAATGACGAGAAACTTGCCCTAAATATCCAGCTTAAAGACGGGAAAAAGAACATGGTTTTTGGTGATCTGGAGGCAGGCGCGGGACCTAAGGAGCGCTACCTTGGGCATGCCAATGTATTTTATTATGCCCCAAAACTGAATGTCAACCTCATTGGAGGCAGCAACAATGTCGGTGAACAAACCTTTACCCTTCAGGATTATTTCCGGTTCAGTGGAGGAATGGGAGGCTTGGGAGGAAGAGCGGGGTCGAGGGTTCAGCTGAATGGGGATGATCTTGGAATTCCTCTGGCAGATCGTACCAATGCCGCCCAACTCAAGACCCACCTCAGTGCCTTGAATCTTAACTTTACTCCATCTAAAAAATGGAGGCATACCGGCTTTTTGATCGCTTCTGCTTCCGATAATGAACTGGGAAGTACTTCCCTCCGCACCTATCTCAATGTGGGAGATAATGTCCAGGAAAAGCTAAATTCTGTCAGTCAGGTGGAAAATAAATCCGCATTAGGAAAGTACACGCTGACCTATACGCCCAAAGAAGAAACCTATCTTAAATACAGCCTTTTTGGTAAGATCTCAGAGATTGCAAACCGCAATGAGCAAGTGTCTGATTTTGGACAAAATCTTCAAAATATCGCCTCGCTGAATACCCGAACTCCTTATTCCCTACAGCAAAAATTGGAGTGGTTTCATGCCCCAAGCGATAGAAACGTGTTTTCTACAGAAATCAACTGGGAAAGCAAATTCACAGATCCGCTCTTCGACCTGCAAACCAACTTAAGGCCGCTTTTGGGACTGTACACGATTCCTAATTCCCAGACGTATCGCCTGTTTCAATCTCAGGAATTGAGGTCCAATACCTTGGAGGGCGCATTCAACTATTATTATATCCTCAATCCCACCAATCACCTGAATTGGTCGCTAGGATACCAAAATTTCTCCCAAAGCCTAACCGGATCGCTTCGACAGCAAGGTTCTACGCAGCCATTTGATGCCTTCAAAAATGACAACCAGTTTGGCTTACAGGATGTCTATTTGGGTACTACCTGGAAGACCAAATGGAAAAAATTGATCATCAGTCCATCCATATTTTTGCATCGCTATGTCTGGCGAGATCAGCAGCTGAACGGAGAGGTTGACTATAGTAAGGTCTTGGCTTTGCCCGCCATTTATGCCAAGTGGGACATCAAATCCAACCGCTCGCTTACCTACCGATTCCAGACCGAGGCCAATTTCATGGATATCCAAAAACTCGCTCAGGGCTTGGTTTTTCAGGATTACAATGCGGTTTTTCAGGGAAACCGTACCCTGGATAATGGTCTTTTTGATACGCATACCTTGAGCTATACCCATTTCGATATGTTTTCAGGATTGACCCTTTTTGGGAATCTGAATTACCAGCGAAAGCGAAATGAGATCACAACCACAACCGACTTTGCGGGAATCAATCGACTCTTGTCATTGGTAAATGTGGCTCCGGTAAACGAGACTTTGAACGGCGATATCCGGCTTGACAAGTCATTGAATAAAATGAAGTTTGAGCTGGGTGGGCGCTGGAATGCCTTTACGACCAATTTGTTTTTGGATGACCGGCCGACGCAGAACAGGCAGTTTTCCCAGACCTATGACACCAAGTTGACGACAACTTTTTTTAAAGTTTTGGAGGTGGACTTAGGTTACTCCTTTATGGTAAATCAATACCAGTCCGGCGCTGTGGACAACACCTTTTCTACGCACAGCCCCAAATTAGAAATCGATTTGGATCTGGTCAAAGGGCTCAAATTGAAGGTAGATTATACCTACAATACCTATCTCAACAGGGCTGCATCGACCCGGAGTGACTTCGATTTCCTGAATGCCTTTTTGATGTATCGCAAAAAATCCAGCCCTTGGGAATTTAAAGCCTCGGTGTGGAACTTGTTTGATACACGAGCGATCCGACGGGACAGCTTCAGCGAAAACCTGATCAGTACCTTTTCCTACCTGGTGCAGCCGCGATATGGCTTGCTAACGGTAAAGTATGATTTATAGACTGCCAGAATGCTCAGATTTTTTAGCCACGAAGACACCAAGGCGCTATGAGTTTCGTATCTAACTTTTAATCAAAGCTTTTCTTCCTTGGTGTCTTTGAGCCTTTGGGGCCACAACCCAGAAGATTTTATTCTTGAAACGCTGCGAAGGCGTAAAGAAAAATTTTTCTCCCATTTGGCGACCTGTTATTCTGCTTGACAAGTTTTCATGCTTGTCCAAAAAAAGCCTCTCCATTTCTAATCACTTTCATCCACATTTTCAACCGAATTCGAAATAGATGTTGGATATTGCAGGGCTTTTGTCCACAATTGAGACAATAGAAGTTTTCTCCTGAAAAAGCACATCAAACTGATTCGACCTATGCGCAAAACCATTACCCGGACTTTACTCCCGGCACTGTTCCTAACCCTGGGATTCCTGTCCTGCAAATCCGACGATGATCCTTCCGTCAAACCCGATGACAACCGATTCACCAAAGTCGTCCTGACCGAAGGCATGGACGAACCCATGGAAATGACTTTTTTGCCCAACAACCGTGTTCTGATCGTGGAGCGAAAAGGCGTTGTGAAAATCTTCGATGAAAATACCGGCGAAATGACCCTCGTGGCAACCATTCCCGTCAATACGAAATACACCAACAAAGCGGGTGTCGTACGTGAAGCTGAGGAGGGTTTAATGGGCGTCATCGCACATCCGAACTATGCCAACAACAACTGGATCTACATGTATTATGCGGATCCGACCGACTCCAAGCACGTATTGGCTCGTTGGGAACTCAAAGGCAACGAACTAGTAGAGGCCTCCAAAAAAATTGTACTCGAAGTTCCAACACAACGGCAGGAATGCTGCCACACCGGTGGCGGAATGGTCTTTGATGCGGAAGGAAATCTCTACCTGACTGTTGGTAACAATACCGTCAATCCGCGCCAAGGATCCTCCAATCTCGACGAAAGACCGGGAATGGAAAACTCCGACGATCAGCGTGCCCCGGGAAACACCAATGACTTGAGAGGAAAAATCCTTAGAATTCATCCAGAGGCTGATGGAACGTATACCATACCTGAGGGCAATCTTTTCCCTCCGGGAACCGAAAAAACCAAACCTGAAATCTATACCATGGGACACCGAAACCCTTGGAGACCGACTTTGGATAGCAAGACAGGCTACCTCTACTGGGGAGAAGTAGGACCAGATGCCTCTGTGGACTCCATTTGGGGACCAAAAGGGTATGACGAATTCAATCAGGCCAAGGGGCCGGGTTTCTTTGGCTGGCCGTATTTTATTGGAGATAATTTCCCCTACAATCGACACAATCATGCGGATAGCGCCTTCGGAGCTCCTTATGACGTCAACAACCCTGTAAACGAATCGGTTAACAACACTGGTTTGAGGGAATTGCCTAAGCCGGTGGTGCCGGCAATGATTTACTATCCCTATGGCACTTCGGACAAATTCCCCGAGCTGGGAAGTTCTGGACGTAGCGCTACGGGCGGACCGGTGTTTCGCAAGGCCGATTTCAAGAAAGAAGCTCCTTATATCTTCCCTTCCTACTACGATGGCAAATGGCTAATCGTAGATTTTATGCGAGGATGGATCTTTGCCGTGACCATGGACAAAAACGGGGATTATGTAAGCATGGAGCGCTTCCTGCCCAATGAAACCTTCAGCTCAGCCATCGACATGGACTTTGGTCCGGACGGGTCGCTGTACATTTTGGAATACGGATCTGCTTGGTTTAGAGGAAATGCTAACTCCAAACTGATCAAAATCCAATACAACAAGGGCAACCGTAAGCCCAACGTGACTGCTTTGGCGGACAAAACTGCGGGAGCAACACCTTTGGCAGTAAAATTCTCTTCCGAAGGTACCGGCGACTTTGATGACTATGATCAGGGCAAGTTGACTTACGAATGGAAGATCACCAATGGCTCCGGTTTTAACCAGACCTTAACCGAAGAAAATCCTAGTTTTACGTTTGCAGAAGCCGGTAACTACCAAGTGACCTTGACTGTCACAGACACTAAAGGGGAGACCAATACCGCATCTTTGGAAGTGACGGCAGGTAATGAACCTCCTGTGGTAAGTATCGACTTTGGTGGACTCAACCGAAGCTTCTGGTTTGGGGATCCAGAATTAAATTATTCCATTTCAGTAAACGACAAAGAAGACGGAACTACTTCTGATGGCAAGATCAAAGCGGAGGAAATCGCCGTGACTTTTGATTACGTGCCGGCGGGATTTGACCCAATTGAAATCGCCTCCAAGCAGAGTGGAGTGGAAAATGCGGCTATCCTGAACTTGGGTAAAAATCTGATCGAAAACAGCGACTGCAAGTCTTGCCATCAATACTCTGAAAAATCCATCGGTCCAAGCTATCAGGCCGTAGCGGAAAAGTATCCGAATTCTGAGGAAAACACCAAATACCTCGTGGGTAAAATCATCAAGGGAGGAGCCGGAGTCTGGGGTGACCATGCCATGAGTGCGCACCCCTCGCTCAGTGAAGCGGATGCAAAGCGAATGGTGGACTATATTTTGGCCATGGACGATGTTCAGGCGAATATCGCCTCCTTGCCACTGAGCGGTAAAGTAAACGCCGTAGTTCCTGAAGGAGAAAACGGTCAGGGAAGCTTTTTGCTCAGGGCATCTTATGCCGACAAGGGAGGAAGCGGCATCGGTTCACTCAATGGCCTTGATTTTGTGGCATTAAAAGCGCCTTTTGTAGATCCGCAAACCTCTGTGGATAGAAAAGGAGTACAATTACTTACTACCCCAAGTGTCAATTTCTTCATGGCAGGTGACAACTCCCAGTTTGCATTGAAAGGGATTGATCTGACTGGAGTCATCCAGATTGATGTGTTGGCCGGAATCAATCAGCGAAATGGAGGTATCGGCGGTGCAGTGGAAATCCGTCTGGGTTCTCCTACCGGTGAACTGCTGGGTCAGTCCGAAAAAATTGGCAGAAAAGAGGGCGGCGGATTCCGTCCACCACAGGGAGTGAATCCACTCGTTTGGAGAAGGCAAAATGCCAACCGGGCGGTCATCGCCATCAAGCCTACTACAGGAAAACAGGATTTGTACTTCATCTTCAAAAATCCGGAAGCCAAAGGCGAGCAAGTGTTGATGAGTGTGCAGGAGATTGAGTTTAAGGATAAAACTGAGGAATAAAATTACCCCAAAGGTTTGCCAACCAAAAAAAGCCCTGATTCGAAGGATTCAGGGCTTCTTTTTTTTCAAACTGAATAAGGATCACCCCATTTTTTTATCCGATCAATACCGGTTTCGGTACTCCATCGGAGTTTTCCCCGTCTTTTGTTTGAACAGCTTGTTGAAATACTGGGGATATTCAAAGCCCAGTTCATAAGCGATTTCATTGATATTTTTGTCACTGTTCAGCAGGTGTTTTTTGGCCTCTTCGATCAAATGAAAGTGGATATGCTCCTGGGCGTTTTTCCCTGTTTCTTTTTTCAAAAGATCACTCAGATAGCTTGGGGATAAATTCACCCGTTCCGCCAGAAAATTGACAGTGGGCAGGCCTTGAAGTTCAATTTTAGACTTAGCCAGGTAGTGAATCAGGATTTCCTCCACCTGGGAAACTACGGACTTGTTGCTTTGGCTCCGCGTAATCAGCTGCCTTCCATAAAATCTGGAACAATAATTCAACAACAGCTCAATCGATGACACGATAATGGATTGGCTGTGGATATCGATGTTTTCCTGAAGTTCCGATTCAATTTTCTGGACACATTCGTAGAGGATTATTTTTTCCTTTTCCGAAAGGTGAAGTGCCTCAGACACCTCGTAGGAGAAAAATCCGTAGTCCTTGAGTTTGTCGTTAAGCGATGTCGCCCGAATTAGGTCGGGATGGAAAAAAAGCCCCCAGCCAAGACTGTCCTCTCTCAATTCAGTTTCATGATCGATCTCGATTACCTGGTTGGGAGCTATGCAAATCAAATTTCCATCCTGAAAATCAATGGTTTTCCTGCCATATTTAACGTGGTTTTTACAGTAGTTTTTAAACATGACGGAGTAAAAATCGGTCACGATTCTGGTGTTTTCCTCCATCTCTTCTCGTACTTTTCCAAAATCCAACGCGGCCACAAGGGGATGTCGGCTTGGCCCTAAACCAAATACCCGATACAAGTCATCTATTGTTTCAAGACGGAGAATGTCCTTCATAGCTTGTCAACAAAATCCTGTAAAAACCCCAGGTAAGTATGCCCCCTCCTTTCTGCGAAAAAATCCAAGCCCAAAACACTCCCTGCCTGAATAAACAACCCCAAGCCCAATCCCCGCCAAAAGGTATCTTCCATCGTGCTGTACATCAGTAAAATTCCGAGCGCGATCAAGATGATTTCGGCTATCCTAAATACCTTAAAATTTGTCATTACCTTCTCCATCCTTGGGATTTCTTCCGATTGGATTTTATGAGGTTCGTTCCTGATAAAATTTTCTACCCTGAGAATATCCTTTGGGCTTCGGTTGACGATGGTGTACCCCACTACCAATTCCAGCACCCCCACAAGGATAAATGGAATTGCCACTCCCTTCCAAAAGGAGGTTGTCAGGACAAAGAGCAAATAGAGGGAAATCGAAATCGTCAGGATTCCCATCACAAGGAATAGGTAGCTTTCCCATTTTTCCCCATTGAAATAGTTGACTATGGCGTTCATGCCTTACAATTTGAAAAATTTCTTGTTCATTGTGTAGATAATCGAATAGCCAAACAGCTTATTGAGGCGATCGTAAAGTTTAGCGTCCTTTCCGGCCATATATCGCAGTTGCTTTTTTCCATCGGTTGCGGCCTGGTAGATGACCTTGGTGACCACATCGGTGGTGGAGGCTTGCTGGATCATTTTTGGAAATGCCGTCATGATCTTTGTTACGATGTTTTGGTATTCCTTCAGGTTCTCATCATGGCTAAAATCAAAGGAACGGCCAGCAAAATCAGTAGCTATCGCCCCAGGCTCCACGATTTTCACCATTCCCCCGAATTGCTCCACCTCATACCGTAAGGATTCGGAGATGCCTTCCACTGCAAATTTGGTTCCGTGGTACAAGGACCCCAGGGGAAAGGTCATTTTTCCGCCCATGGAGGAGACATTGATGATGAGGCCTTTTTTGTGTGACCGGAAATGGGGAAGCACTGCCTGGCTCACGTCCAGTAATCCAATTACATTGGTGTTAAACTGGCGGAGGATCCGCTCCCTAGAAAATGATTCCAGCGGTCCGTAGGCACCGTATCCGGCATTATTGAGGAGGACGTCGATGCTACCGAAGTGTTGGATGCCCTGATTTACAGCCTTTTGAATGGAGTTCGTGTCCAAAACATCCAGTTGGGTCACTAGGACATGTTCGAGCTGCTTCAATTCGGATTCTGCATCAGGATTCCGCATGGTGGCAATGACATTCCAGCCTTTAGCATGAAAGAATTTGGCAGTTTCTTTTCCGATGCCACTGCTTGAACCTGTGATAAAAATGGTTTTTTTCATTTTCGTTTACAATCAATTGAGGCTCAAAGTTGCGGTTCGTAATGCGCTTTTGGATTACACGAATTCAGGCAAATGGTATGCTTTTCAGGGTTTTGATTCTCCGTCTGAACACCCATTATGTGTTTCCGGATAACCTCACGTAGGCTCAATTGCCCCAAATTTTCTGGAAAAAATCCTTTTCAAATCAACTTAGCAGACTTAATGGGCTCCCAAATTCATTTTTATTACCATTTGGTTATTTTTTGAGAAAAAAGAATGGGAAAACCTGGAAGAGAATAATTAGAAAAAGGATTATCCGTTTATTATGAAAGTCAACATGTGGATACTTAATTTTTCTATTTTGTTGGCGATGCTTATTCAACCTTTGATCCTCAGCTTGATCAATACCATTTTTACACTTCTTCAACCATTGAGGAATTAAGGAAATTAAGAAGGGCTGAACTGTAAAAAGTGCGATTCGACTCTGGTTTTTCATTCAATTAGGTTCCTTAACTTTCTTAATTTCCTCAATGGTTAAAAAAAATTCAAGGGTAAACTTTTGCAGTGAACTTTGATATTGTCCAGCCTTGGATTTACTGAACATGTTTTTCTTGTTTTTAGAGCTAAGGATAAATGGAGCATGGGCCAAATAAAATTTGGCTACTGCCAAGATTCTTTACATTCATATTAGAAAATAAAATGGACTTCTTTTGCGGCTTCACGGCTTTGCGTGAGATAAGATAAAGTCTTGGTGATCAAATTGGTGCCTGACCTTTAGGGAATTAGTTTCTTTTTTTCTCGCTAAGCCAATAAGCCAAAAAGAAATAAAAATAGTTACGTGCACCCTTCCGGATTCACATAATTTCTATTAGGAGAAAAGAAATAAAAAAGAGATTTTAGAACAGTTTTACGGGGCTAGGTATTGGCAAAAGCCCATGTTTTATTCCAAAAAGCCCCAGTCAGATCCTGTAGTTTTGAATTCCAACCTAGGCACCAAATGCATTTCCGTACACCAATCCCCGCTTTGACCAACGTTTTTTTCCTGTTTTTCGGGATCATCTTACTGAATTTTTACCCCGCACATTCACAAAAATCCCCCGGCGACTGGCTGGTGGATGGGAAGTCCCGCCCCGCCGAGATCGTCCAAACCAGTCCCTCAGAGATCCAACTCCGAAACGGTCTCGTGCAGCGTACCTTTTTTCTTTCACCCACTCCGGCCTGCTATGACTTCAGCAACCTGATGACTGGGGAGCAGCTCCTCCGCACCGTCATGCCTGAAGCAAAGGTGGTTTTGAACGGGGAAACCTATGAAATCGGCTCTAAACTAAACTTCAAGGAAAAAGGCTATTTTAAAAAAGAATGGCTTTCGTTGCTGCAAAGTCAGGAGAATTCATTCCAGTACGAAAGCTTTTCCATAACACCCATCACTCCCCATTTTCCCACCAAAATCCAGTTTTGGACAGGTGAAAAAGAAACCGCCAGTGGGCAGAAAATCGCATTTTCCTATTCCCATCCCGATTTGCCCGGGCTTTTGCTTCAGGTTTACTATGAGATTTATGACAATCTCCCCCTGATTGGGAAATACCTGTCTTTGGAAAATAAAGGCAAAAAAACCATCCATATCGATCAGGTCGTGAATGAAATCCTCGGAACCGTTGAGGAAGAATCTGCCGTGGTCGGTGCGACTAAGGACATGAAAAAACCACACCAGCTCTATGTGGAGAATAACTTTGCTTTCAATAACGCCATGCACGCCGAACTCAGCGCACAGGCCACCCATTGGAAGCAGGACTCCTCCTACACCTCACAGGTCAATTACGATTACCAGACTCCAAGCACGCTGGAGGTGTATCCTCAAAAAGGAATCGGAATTGATCTTAAGTCAGGCGAAAGTTTTCAATCCATCCGCACCTATGAACTCGTCCTCGACAGCTATGATCGGGAGCGAAACGGTTTGGCTCGTCGAAAAATGTACCGCACAATTGCACCCTGGACCCAGCAAAATCCGATTTTTATGCACTTGGTCAGCAAAACCGACGAGCAGGTACGGACTGCCATCGACCAATGTGTAGAAACCGGTTACGAAGCGCTGATCCTGAGTTTTGGCAGTCATATCAATATGGAAGACAATTCTACCGAGAATATCCAAAGATGGAAGGGTTTGGCTGACTATGCTCATTCCAAAGGAATTAAAATCGGAGGATATTCCCTTTTTTCTTCCCGAAAAATCGGACCTGAAACCGATGTGATCAGCCCGATCACCGGAAAGCCCGGAGGGGCATTTTTCGGAAATGCGCCCTGCATGGCAAGTGAATGGGGTTTGAATTATTTGGAAAAACTTAGGCATTTCTTCAGTGAAACGGGTTTCGATATCTTCGAGAATGACGGCCCTTACCCCGGAGATGTCTGCGCTTCCACTACGCATCCCGGGCATAAGGGCTTGGAAGATTCCCAGTGGGTTCAGATGAATCTCCAAAAAGGGCTTTATCAATGGATGAATGCCCTTGGAATCTATATTAATGCCCCGGATTGGTACTTTTTGGACGGGACCCACAAGATTGCTATGGGCTATCGGGAAGTAAATTTTGCGCTTCCCAGAGACCGTCAGAAAATTCTCAACCGTCAAAACATCTACGATGCCACTTGGGAAAAAACACCATCCATGGGTTGGGGCTTTGTTCCGCTCACCGCTTATCACGGGGGTGGGGCAGATGCCGTACTTGAACCCCTAAACGAACACCTGGATGATTACAAGCAGCTCATGATGCAGTACTATGGAGCGGGAATTCAAGCCTGTTACCGCGGCCCAAGGCTCTACGACACCGAAGAGACCAAAGCAATGGTCATTGAAGTAATCGATTGGTACAAAAAATACCGTAACATCCTGAACGCTGATATCATCCGACTTCGGAGGGCCGATGGCAAAGAATGGGACGGCTGGATGCACGTGGATCCGCGGGGAAAGGAAAAAGCCCTGGTTATGCTTTTTAACCCAAGCAATGAGCCGATGAGAAAAGAGTTGTCTCTACCGCTTTATTACACTGGGCTAACCGATACGGTCCGTATCCGGGTTGCAGAGGGAAAACCAGAAGTATTCACCTTGAATAGAACCTATCAAGCAAAAATGACCGTGGACATTCCAGCAGGCGGATATACTTGGTTGGTGGTGGAGTAAATTTATCCTAGAAAAACCTAACATGCGTTACCAATATTTGGTAATTTTAAAAAAAAACTTATGGGAAAGAATACATCTTTTTCGTTGGGAAGTCATTTTGAGGAGTTTGTAGAAAACGAGTTAGCCTCAGGTAGGTACAGTACCGCCAGTGAAGTCATTCGAGCTGGATTACGTTTACTTGAGAATGAAAAGTTAAAGCTTGAAATGCTAAGAGAATCCCTAAAAGAAGGGGAAAAAAGTGGATTTGACCCTAATTTTGAAACCAATTCATTTTTAGAATCCCTAAAAAACAAACATGCCAAAATATGATTTTTAATCTCTCAATAAGCCAAGGAAGACCTTCAGCTAATTTGGGAATTTACTTTTGCAAACTGGTCTGAGAGTCAAGCTGATGACTATTACTTCAGCATTATCAATAAAATCGAACAGATTTGCGATCATCCATTCTCTGGAATGGACTGTGATTACATAAGGGTTGGATACCGAAAAACTTGGATAAAATCCCATGTTATTTTTTATTGTATTGCTTCGAATAACATAATTGAAATCATCAGAATGGTACATCAGAAACAAGATGTCAAACCTGATTTATTCTTTTGATGTTTTCAGTATAAATCGCTATTCTTTAGCCGTGCGGAGTCGGGTATATCCACTTTTCAGAGAACAAACCAATCCGCCCAGCCATCCTTCCACTCGATCAAGACTCCTTCGATTCCATTCTTGGGGGCTAAGTCAATGTACTTTTTGACGATGGAGGTTTCGTAGGCATGCTTGCCTGAGGAATGCCCCCAGGGCTCTCGTCACCGAGGACCTTCCAGCAGGCGGATATATTTGGTTGGTGGTGGAGTAATTGCGTCACCATACCTTGGATTGCGTCCCCGTCTTTCCTACAAGCCGGGGATTTTTTGTTTAAGGTAAAACACTTAGTTTATTTTCCTTGATTTTCCTTGTGAAAAATAAAATTCTATTGTCTCAATATTGAACAATAGAAAATTTTTAAAAAATAGGATAGGGCAGGATACAAGCCCGTCATGAAAATTTCATTTTTAGCCTACTAGCACTATCAATTCATTTTAACAAATCCAGGCTATGAAGAAAAAAGCCCCATTATTTAGTCAATTGCTAAAAGAATACCTCTTCTATGCGGTATTCTTTTTTGCCTGCCTTCCCTCATTTGGCCAAGGTACCGGAGCGATTTCCGGAAGAGTAATTTCCGCTGATGACCAACAGCCCCTTCCCGGTGCAACAGTATTGGTCAAGGGAACCACCCGGATTACCATTACTGATGTAGATGGCAAATTCACCTTGCAAGCAGCAACGGGAGAAACACTCGTTTTCAGCTTTATAGGATTCAAAGAAACCGAAACACTCGTCCAATCCGGACGCTCACAGTATGATGTTGAACTTTCTGTTTCAACAGAGGATCTGAATGAAGTAGTCGTTGTGGGTTACGGTTCTCAGCGGAAGGCCGACATCACTTCTGCCGTATCGGTAATCAATATGGAAGCTATGGGGAATGTTCCCACTACCAACGTGTCCAGATTGCTTCAGGGACAAGCAGCAGGTGTTCAGGTAAGACAACAGTCCGGTCGTCCGGGTGAAGAAATGCAAATAACCATCCGTGGTTTGGGTTCTTTGGGAGCAGGTAGCCAGCCCTTGTTTGTTGTGGATGGATTCCCGATTGGTACCTCTTTGGGACAAAATCTTAACCCTTCGGATATTGCGAGCATTACCGTATTGAAAGATGCGGCCTCAACAGCGATTTACGGTGCAAGGGGTTCCAATGGGGTAGTGTTGATCACTACAAAAAATGCCAAAGAAGGTAAAGTTGGACTGGAAGTATTTGCCAATACCGGCTTTACCAATGTGCCCGACAGCCGTAGAACCAAAATGATGAGCGGTGAGGAGTTTGCCCGGTTTAAGCAGGAAAGCTTCATGGACAAAATCCGGTATTTCAATAAAAGAGAGCCCTCATTGGAAGAAGTTCCATTAGAGTTCAGATTCCCTGAGCAGACTAAGTACAATACCGACTGGTTTGAGGAGATCATGAATCAAAACGCTCGATTCACCAACTACAATGCGACCATGACCGCAGGAAAAGGTGACATCAGATCACTGGTATCAGCGGGCTATGTCAAGCAGGAAGGTGCGGTCATCAAGACAGACTTTGAACGATTCAATCTCCGTGCGAATGTGGATGGTAAAGTGAATGACTTCATCAGTATGGGCATCAACCTCTCTGCTTCCCATTCGAGAGAGAACTATGCGCCTACTGACGGCAGGGATGCAATTATTGGTAGAGCACTTTGGGCCGATCCCCGTTATCCGGTGTACAAGGAAGACGGAACCTTCAATACCTATATTGGTGGCACAAATGGAATTTTCGGAACAGCTAACGTGGTTCAGGAATTGCATGAAACTACCAGGAAGCTCAATACCAATAATTTGCTGTCAAGTGGATTTATTGAGTTCACATTCCTGAAAAATTTCAAATTCAGATCAGCTGTCAATGCCACAATAAATGGCACGGAACAGCAGGAATTCAGACCATCAACACTTGCAGGAGCAGGATTTAATCAAGCACCTCCGCGTGAAGCAACTTTGGTTCAACGAACTCAGGAAACCTTAAATATCGGAGCAGATCAATTACTTACCTATTCTAAGGTGATTAATAAGCATCGAGTAGATGCACTTTTAGGTTTTTCTGCACAGGAAGAAACTTCCAAATTCCTGCAAGGAAACGGTAACGGTTTTGCCAGTGATCAGACCCGGTATTTAAGTGCTGCGACCCGAACTACCTCCACTTCAGGAGCATTTGGTTGGAGTCTATTGGCATACATGGCGAGAGCCAACTATTCCTATCAAGACAGGTATTTGTTCTCTGCCTCTTTTAGAAGAGAAGGCAGCTCCAGGTTTGGTGCCAACAATAAGTACGGTAACTTCCCGGCATTCTCGGCAGGATGGAGAGTTTCGGAGGAAAGTTTCTTCCCAAAAACATCTTGGATTACCGATTTGAAACTTAGAGGTAGCTACGGTATCACTGGTAACAATGCGATCGGTAACTATTCCAGTCTCAGCTTGATGAGAGCTTCCAATTATGTTCTTGGAAATACCATCGTCAACGGACTCATTTTGTCTAACTTCAGCAACAGCAACTTGGGTTGGGAACAGTCACAACAAACCGATCTTGGCTTGGACTTTGCGCTGTTTGACAACAAGGTTATTCTGACTGCTGAATATTACAACAGACTGACTACGGACATGTTACTTTCCGTTGAAATGCCAGCTGCTGCAGGGTTTACACAATCCTTGGGCAATGTTGGAAAGGTTAAGAATACCGGTGTGGAATTAGGTTTGGACTTTAGAACCCGCGTAAGCAGAGTGAATTTGAGAACCAACCTCAACTTGACCTTTAACAGAAATGAAATTTTAGAACTTCGTGGGGATGCTGATGCTATTTGGAGCGGTAGTTTCTACGGAACATACAATGTATCCAAAGTAGGTCGTCCGATGGCTATGCTCTATGGCTTTAAGAAGATGGGAATTTTCCAGACCGACGAGGAAGTTAAAAATTGGCCAACCCAAGATGGAGCAATTCCGGGTGTTTACAAATACTTTGATGCAAATGGGGATGGAGTCATTTCTTACGATACCAAGGACATGATCGAAATCGGAAACCCCCATCCAGCGATGATTCTTGGTTGGACCTTGGGCGGAGATGTCGGAGGATTTGATTTCAACTTCATGTTTAACGGCGCATTCAATTACGACATGATGAGAAATATTGAAGCGACGACTATGAACATGGATGGGGTATTCAACATCCTTCAATCAGGTGTAAACCGATTCAGATCTGCCGAACAGCCGGGAGACGGAAGAGGAGCCACCTCAAATACTTGGAAATGGGAAAGAGAAGCGAACTCCAGATACTTGTATGATGCTTCCCATCTATGGTTAAGAAACGTAACTGTAGGTTATACCCTTCCCAAAACTTTATTTAAGTTCCAATCCAGGATCTTTGCAAGTGGGGAAAACTTATTCTTGTTCACCGATTATCCTGGTACAAATCCCGATGTAAATCGACGCGGAGGCATAAACATTGGATCTGATGATGAGGCCTATCCAGTACCAAGAACCTTCACCTTTGGCGCAACTGTCAATTTTTAATCCTTTAACCTTATGAAAAAACTATCAATTTATATAAAGGCAATCGTTTTGACGCTTGGAATCACCTCCTGTGGGGAGGACTTCCTTGACAAAACAGACCCTACCGTGGTCGTTTCCAGTACCTTTTACGAAAATGACCAAGAAGTAGAACAGGCCGTATTCGGTGTGTATGGGATGCTGAGAGGTTATTTCACCAACCATTGGCAGTTCACTGAATTTATCAGCGACAATACCACGTTGCATTTCAACGTAGGTAACCGCGGTCAGGGGCCAGCCTTGGAAGCCCTGGAATATTGGCAATACAATGCGGGTACCCCCAATTTTGCCAGTTTGTATAACACCACCTACAGCATTTTGGTGAACGTAAATACCACACTGAATAACCTTAAAAACTCCGCCGCTTCCCAGGCTATCAAAGATCGCTCGGAAGCCGAACTAAAGGTGATCAGGGCCTATTTGTATTTCGACCTGGTGAGGCTTTTTGGAGATGTGATCCTCATTACTACTCCGATTTCGACACCTTCTGAGGCGTTCCAACTTCAAAGAAGTCCGGCAGAAGACGTATACAAGCTGATCATTGCGGATTTGACCAGTGCTGCTGCGATCCTTCCCAATTCTTTCCCCGCTTCTCAAGTTGGAAGAATTACTAAAGGAGCTGCTCTCAGTATGCTTGGCAGAGTAAGGCTCACAAGAAAAGAATACGGAGAGGCAACCTCGGTGCTGAAGCAAGTATTGTCATTGGGCTATACCCTTTTGCCGAATTATGCCGATGTATTTAATCCTCAGAACAAAAATCACAAGGAGTCTATCTGGGATTGCCAATATCAGGGTGAAAATACTTTTGGTGTGAACAGTAACTTCATCTACACCTTTGCCCCACTTGCTTCCAATGGCGCTGTGATCAAATTTCCTGGTCAAGAAGGAGGAGGTTGGAATATCCCTGCACTGGAATTCATTGCACTGTATGAAGCTGGAGATGCACGAAAAGACGTTTCCCTCAAGGAAGGGTACACGGCTACCAACGGAACCTTTGTGGCGGTTCCGTTCATCAACAAATACAATAATGCGCATTCTATCCGGGGTGTCACCAATGACAACTGGCCAATTATCCGTTATTCTGATGTTCTCCTTATGCTTGCAGAATCCATTAACGAAAGCAGTGGACCAAATACGGAAACCTATGAATACATCAATGCGGTAAGGTCCAGAGCAAAACTCGAACCTTTGAGTGGACTCACTAAGGATCAATTCAGAACAGCGGTATTGAAGGAAAGAAGAATCGAATTGGCGTTTGAAAACCACAGGTGGTTTGATCTGAAGAGAACCCTGACTCCGTCTCAAATGAAAACCATCTTAAACAATCATGGTCTTGGAGAACGAGCGAAGCCTACTACCAGCAGAGGTGGTATTCCTTTCTCAGCGGATGATTACACATTTGAGGAATATCAGGTGCTCTTCCCTATGCCTGCCGACCAAATACGAATCAATCCGGCTTTGAGACAAAATCCAGGGTATTAATTTGGTGTATTGATTAAAATAGGATGGGAATTTCCGCTGTTTTCAAAAGATAAAACAGCGGATTTCCCTATCTTTTGCAACTTAAGTGAAACAAAAAAGATGAATTCAGAATCCCTAAATTCAGGAAAACTTTTTCTCTCAAAAAAGTGGATTGCAGCTTCCCTTGGGGTGTTGGTACCGTTCATTTCTGCCTTTGCCCAAGAATCAGAACCCGAGCAAGCCAATTTCTGGCTATTCCAACTCTTTGGTCGCCTGCATCCAATGATTGTTCATTTCCCGATTTCCTTGCTGATTTTTGCAGGAATTCTTGAACTTTTTACCCTGAAAAACTTCAACTCCAAATTCCGTCCCGGCATCCGGCTGTTGGTGTGGGCTGGAGCAGTCAGTGCAGTATTAGCTGCACTTTTTGGTTGGTTGCTTGCTGACAGTGAAGGTGTCACTGGAGAAACACTCGACTTACATAAACAAATCGGATTTGTCACCGCGGGAGTGAGTTTGGCCCTACTTTATTTTTTAAGAAAAACAGAACTTCAAGCAGGTACTTCCACCATAAAACTATATCGAACTTTTCTCTTTGTTTCAGGACTAGGGATCGGAGTAGCTGGCCATTTTGGTGCTTCTCTCACTCATGGAGAGGATTTTTTGACAGAAGTGCTTCCTTGGGGAGAGGAAGATGCCACCGATGCACCCCCATCGCTCTCCGTCAATTTGGCTTCATTTGAATCCGATCTTTCTCCTGAAAAAGAAATCCAATTGGTGACCAATGTCCGGTCTGTCCTCGCTCACAATTGCTATAAGTGCCACTCAGGGGCCAAAATTGAAGGAGAATTACGTTTGGACGAAAAAGAATTTGTCTTTGCAGGAGGAGAAAACGGCGCTGTGATCGTGCCCGGCAATCCTGCTGAAAGTGAACTGATTCGAAGAGTTTCCCTTTCCAAAAACCACAAAGATGTCATGCCTTCCAAAGGCAAATTACTCAGTGCCGATGAAATCAAGCTACTCACCCTCTGGATTGAAAAAGGAGCCCCATGGCCTGATGGAGTGGCCCAACAATCAGTTTATCGGGTAGCCGCGCTAGCACCAAGGAAACCGGATTTACCACCATCCAAACCAGGACTTGAACATCCAGTAGATCGCTTGGTGGATCAGTATTTTCAGCAAAACCAACTGACTTGGGGAAAGCCTGTCGATGACCGTACTTTTCTCCGAAGAGTCTATCTGGATATTATTGGCCTTTTACCCAGTCCGGAGGAATTAGCAGCGTTCCAAGCCGATAACAATCCACAAAAACGGGATATTCAGATTCAAAATCTGCTCGAAAGGACTGACGATTACACCCAACACTGGATTACGTTTTGGAACGACAACCTAAGAAACGATTACACCGGCACCGGATACATCACCAAGGGTCGTTTTGCCATCACAGACTGGCTCTACACCTCAATCAGGGACAACAAGCCTTACGACCAGTTTGTCAAAGAACTAATTAACCCAACAGAAAAATCCAGAGGATTCATTGAAGGAATTCGTTGGAGAGGTACAGTGAATGCCTCTCAGCGAACAGAAATGCAGGCTGCTCAAAATGTTGGACAGGCCATTCTGGGATTGAATCTCAAGTGCGCTTCTTGCCATGACAGTTTTATCAGCGACTGGAAACTCGAGGAGGCGTATGCATTTGCAAATATATTTGCTGATTCCACCTTGGAGGTAAGCCGCTGCGAAACACCCACAGGCAAAATGGCTAAAACTAAGATCCTTTGGGAAGAATTGGGAACCATTGATTCGCTTGCCCCGAGGGCAGAGAAACTGCGTCAGCTGGCAGATCAGCTCGTGCAGCCTGCCAATGGCAGAATGTACCGCACCATAGTCAATAAAGTCTGGAAACAACTGATGGGTCGCGGGATTGTAGAACCTGCAGATGAGATGGACAATGCGCCCTGGAGCCAGGACTTGCTGGATTGGCTCGCGGTTGATTTTATGGAAAATGGGTATGACCTCAAGCGGCTTATTTTTCAAATTGCCAGTTCCAAAATTTACCAAAATCCATCCGTCACCGTTGCTTCGGCCGATAAGCTTCTTGCTGAGGATTATAGATTTCAGGGGGTAGTACGAAGACGAATTACCGCAGAACAGTTTTCTGATGCGGTAGCTGAAATTTCTGCCCCCTTGTTTGACTCGGTGGAGGTGAAGTTCAGACCTTATCAGCTCATCCCGGAAGCAAAAACCAATTTAGGGTTTGCAAGAGCCTCTCTTGTAGCCAACAACAATTTCCTTAAATCGCTAGGGCGCCCTAACCGGGAAATCGTATCTGTAAGCAGAGACTCTCAGGCAAGCTTACTTCAAGCCTTGGAATTAAGCAATGGGGAGAAACTGAATAAATCTTTGGTCAAAGGAGGTGAAAAATGGGCAACGGCATTCAGCGACCCAGTCATCCTTACTGAAAACCTGTATGCAAAAGCCCTGTTAAGAAAGCCGAGTCCAAAAGAACTTGAGGTAGCCCAAAAAGCTCTCGGAACCAAGCCCAATCCCGCTGCTGTGCAAGATTTACTGTGGGCAGTTTTTCTTTTGCCTGAATTTCAGTTGATTTATTAACCAAACCCGCCCCGGTGTGTGTCATCACACACCGGAACTCATAAATATTGCCATGAAAACCCTTCGATCCTGTGCGTGCCTGTCTGCCGAAAGGCAGGTCCTCACTCACAGGATCGAAAAATAAAAAAGTTTACCTACTCAGGTCATCAAATGTCTTACAAAAGACCAATTTCCAACTACCTGAACCATTCTCAATTACTATGAAAACACTCCAAACCCGACGCGACTTTCTCAAAAAAACCAGCGCAGCGACCATTGGGACAATGGGTATGGGAGCTCCACTAGCCGGACTGCTTTCTTCCTGCGAAAGTAAAATTCCCACCACGGCAGATGCTGTGATTTTATTGTTCATGGCCGGTGGAATGGCACACACGGAGACCTTTGACCCCAAAAAATATACAGCATTCCGAAAAGGAATGGAAGCAAAAGAGGTGCTCAGCACTTTCCCAGCCATTCCCACCAAGTTGGACGGAATCCAATTTTCAGAAGGTCTGGAAAATATAGCTTCGGTAATCGATAAAGGTACCCTGATCCGCTCCTACCAGGCAGCGGATTTGGGACATATTTTGCACACCCGCCATCAATACCATTTTCATACCTGCTATGAACCCCCTCAATCCGTGGTTGTCCCCCATTTAGGCAGCTGGATTGCTAAAGAAAAAGGGGCGCTCAATCCAGTCATTCCTCCTTTTATCAACATCGGGCAACGGTTTACGGTGGGTGAGGGGGAAGAGTTGAAGGCTTTTCATTCCGCAGGTTTTTTGGGTTCGGAATATGGGCCGTTCCTGATTCCAGATCCTTCGGCGGGTTTGGATGCGGTAAGGCCACCTGTGGGAATGGATTACAAACGATTCGAAGGCAGAAATCAGCTGTACAATGACCTGATCGCAGCCAGTCCGATGGGTGAATTTGGTTCGGATTACCAAAAAGAATCCCTCAAACGTTCCATGGAACAAGCTTACATTTTACTCAATTCACCTGAAGCGAAGGCTTTTGATCTGAGTCTGGAGCCGAAAGAGAGCTACGATAAATACAATACAGGTCGATTTGGACTTGGATGTCTGCTAGCAAAACGATTGGTGAATCAGGGAGCCCGCTACATCACGGTAACTACAGAGTATGAACCGTTTTTCGGTTGGGATACCCATGACAATGGCCACACTCGACTAACTGACATGAAAAAACTGATCGATAGCCCTATTGCACAATTGATCAAAGATTTGGATCAAAGCGGGAAATTGGATCGAACCATCGTTTTGGTGGCGAGTGAATTCAGCCGAGACATGCTTATGGAAGGCAGACCAGACTTGAAAGTCCAAGATCAAGTACAAGTGCCGGACATCATCGAGGACATGAAAAACTACGGGATGCACCGGCATTTCACCGACGGATGCTCAGTTCTGATGTTTGGAGGAGGAATCAAGCGAGGGCATGTCTTTGGAAAAACCGCCGATGAGCGCCCTTGTAAAACCATTGAGAATCCGATCAAAATCGACAGCATCCATCAGACGATTTATCATGCTTTGGGTATTCCGCAGGATAAACATTACGAAATCGAAAAACGGCCGTTCTACACTACGCCTGATGGAAAAGGAAAAGTGGAATATGGTTTATTGGCAAAATCCTAATAGACTATGGATTCTTTAATGACCTAGACCTGTCCTAGATTCATCAAAAATTTCCATGGAGTGGATTAAACAATTTGCCTCACTGGTAGTCTAATTCTACATTAAGGCAAAATCTTTTAAACACTTCAACAAATAAACTTTATGAATCTGATTACCACCCTTATTTTAGGCGTATCTACCGTTTTTACGCTGACTGAAAATCCTGCTCCTGCCACCGTCAACAAAGCGGAAAGCCAGGTTCGCTGGGAAGCATCCAAAGTTACCGGTACCCATTGGGGGTATGTTCCTTTGAAAAATGCCAATTTGGAAGTAAACAAAGGGAAAATCACCGGGGGTTCTTTCGATATGGACATGGTCAACCTGACCGTTGAAGATCTGAAAGAAGAGCCATCAAAAGGTAACCTTACCAAGCACCTGAAGTCTGATGATTTCTTTTCGGTAGAAAAATTCAATATGGCTACCTTCAAAATTACGGAGGCAAAAACCAGCAACGGAAAAGATTACAACATTTCTGGTACATTGACTATCAAAGGCATCAGCCAGCCAATTTCTTTCCCTGCGATTGTTGCTGTGGCGGGTGGCAAACTTACTGCAACCGGTCAGATCACCTTTGACCGCACGAAGTATGACATCAAATTCCGTTCAGGCAACTACTTTGAAAATTTGGGTGACAAGCTTATCTACAACGAAGTGAAGTTGGATGTGAAATTGGTAGCGTCAATGTGATACATGACGACAGATTGAAAGCTTATAAAAGGCCTGGAAGAAACTCCAGGCCTTTTTCCTGTCTTAAATTGGGATACCCAGTTTATAATTTAAAAAAGACTTGGATCACTCCTGACTTCCGCGCAGGGACACCCAAAGTGAAATCATGCATGTTTTTCTCAAA
>CAZNND010000022.1:32651-52741 GCA_964574365.1 uncultured Limnohabitans sp. | reverse complement strand
CCTCTACCAGCTGTGATTTCCACGGGAAAATACCATTTTGAAAGCAATTCACAACCGTGAGATCTATCTACCATCCTCCGTTCTAGCTGTGATTTCCACGGGAAAATACCATTTTGAAAGCAATTCACAACTAGCCATCTCGGCGTCATCGTCAGCAATCGGCTGTGATTTCCACGGGAAAATACCATTTTGAAAGCAATTCACAACCAACTGAACGCTATTGCTAAGCAATGTATTGCTGTGATTTCCACGGGAAAATACCATTTTGAAAGCAATTCACAACGGTTATTGTCCGTGAGGTTGGCACCCCTCCGCTGTGATTTCCACGGGAAAATACCATTTTGAAAGCAATTCACAACCCCGATTGATCCTACGGGGTAGGTTTGATTGCTGTGATTTCCACGGGAAAATACCATTTTGAAAGCAATTCACAACTGGATAGCTATTTCAATTTGAAAATCAGTAGCTGTGATTTCCACGGGAAAATACCATTTTGAAAGCAATTCACAACACAATTCTGACTGTATGTATGTTCTTCCTCGCTGTGATTTCCACGGGAAAATACCATTTTGAAAGCAATTCACAACCAAGAGGGAAACCTTTTATAATCAAGAGGTGCTGTGATTTCCACGGGAAAATACCATTTTGAAAGCAATTCACAACATAATACATGCGACCTAATCACCGCCACCAGCTGTGATTTCCACGGGAAAATACCATTTTGAAAGCAATTCACAACCATGTTGTTTGATTATTTATTTATTCAAATGCTGTGATTTCCACGGGAAAATACCATTTTGAAAGCAATTCACAACTTCGTGTTAAATCTAAAAAAAATATTTGATGCTGTGATTTCCACGGGAAAATACCATTTTGAAAGCAATTCACAACAGGTTGTTAGGATCAACCCTTCCTCCTTCCGCTGTGATTTCCACGGGAAAATACCATTTTGAAAGCAATTCACAACAGTTGATTGTAAATTTTAAGGCTTTCCATTGCTGTGATTTCCACGGGAAAATACCATTTTGAAAGCAATTCACAACACACTAAATAGCTTTAATTCAATTCTTACAGCTGTGATTTCCACGGGAAAATACCATTTTGAAAGCAATTTTAGACCTGTCAGGTTTCAAAAACCTGACAGGTGTAAAAACCTAATTAGTTTAAACTATCTCGAATACATCACCCGATAAATACAATTCGCCATATCGTCTGAAATCAATAGGCTCCCATCCGGCAATTCCTGAACATCCACCGGCCTGCCCCAGACATCCTGGCTTGCCGGATTTAGCCAACCTGATGCAAATACTTCCTGTCCGATTACTTTACCCGATCCGTCAATTTTGGCCATAACTACCTCGTATCCCGATTTTTTGCTTCGATTCCAGCTGCCGTGCTTGGCAATGATTGCGTTGTTTTTGTACCCTGCCGGAAACATGCCTCCCGTATAAAATCGAATCCCCAACGGCGCCGTATGTGCTCCTAATTTTGCCGCCGGCGCAACGTAGGCTGATGCCTCTTTTCCCTTACTGCCAAATTCCGGATCTTTCACAGTACCTGCATGCCAAAATGGATAGCCGAAGTGCTGTCCTTTTGCGGTGGCCCGATTCAACTCGCAATCCGGAACATCATCACCCATCATGTCCCGACCGTTGTCCGTAAACCATAACTCCTTGCTCTGAGGATGCCATGCAAATCCTACAGTATTCCGAACGCCATGGACATACACTTCTGGTTTTGCGCCCGGCTTGCTCACATCTAGTCTAGTAATACTCGCATACATTGGATTTTCCTTCTCGCAAATGTTGCAAGGGGCGCCCACGGGCACATACAGCATCCCGTCCGGACCAAAGGCTATAAACTTCCAGCCGTGGTGCCCATCTGTCGGGTAGCCATCATAGACCACTTCATATTTGGGAGTGGCCAGAGTATTTTTGATGTCTTTGAAACGTAAGATCCGGCTCACTTCTGCCACATACAGGTCCCCGTTTTTGTAGGCCACTCCGTTGGGCATACGGAGGCCTTCAGCCAAAATAAATTTGGTGTCTGCTTTTCCGTCAGCATTCTCATCTACTAGCGCATATACATTTTTTTCCTGTCGGTTGCCCACAAATACAATCCCGTTTTCAGAAATGGCCATGGAGCGGGCATTGGGTACATCTGCTGCCCACACCTCTATCTGAAATCCGGCTGGAAGTTTGATTTGATCGAGTTTGACATCAGCTTTGGCAGCGCGTATATCTTTTTTATTGCTGCCTCCGGGCGTGGAAAGGGGGGAGAGTTTTCCCTGGCAACTGGCATTTAGCGATAAGATTCCTAAAGACAGTGAGAAGATGATGGGTTTGAAATAGGCCATGGATTAATTTTTTTGTAAAAATAAGGGAATACTTTAGAGAATGTTTAGCGGAAAAAGGTGGATAAGCAGGGCTTTGGTTATTTTTGGGTCATGTTATCGATTAGCAATCTTTCTTATTTCATCGGCGGTCGCGCCCTTTATGAAAACGCAAACCTCCACATCAAGCCTAAAGACAAGATCGGTCTGGTAGGGCAAAACGGAACCGGCAAGTCAACTCTGCTCAAAATCATCTACGGGGACTATCAGCCTACTACGGGAGAGGTGCAAAAAGCAAAGGATTGCACCATAGGTTTTTTAAATCAGGATTTACTTTCTTACCAATCCGATGAAAGCATCCTGAATGTCGCTTTGGCTGCTTTCAAGGAAACCTTGGCTCTTCAAGATGAAATCGACAAGGTGCTCAAGCAAATGGAAACCGATTACTCGGAGGAAGTCATCAACCGTCTCGCCTTTCTGCAGGAGCGATTTGAATCCAATGAAGGCTATACCATCAAGGCCAAGGCGGAAGAGGTTTTGGAAGGTATCGGATTTCAGACATCAGATCTATCAAAGCCCCTCCGGCAGTTTTCGGGAGGGTGGAGAATGAGGGTCATGCTGGCCAAACTGTTGCTAGAGAAGCCTTCCCTGTTGATGTTGGACGAACCGACCAACCACCTGGATCTACCCTCGATTCAATGGGTGGAAAATTACCTGAAAACCTACGAAGGTGCTGTAATTGTTGTCTCCCACGACCAAACTTTTCTTGATAATTGCATCAGTACCACCGTTGAAGTAGCCAATCAGACACTCACAGCGTATCCCGGAAATTATTCTTTCTACAAGGAAGAGAAAAAACTACGGATGGAACTTCAACAAAATGCCTACGAAAATCAGCAGCAGTTGATCAAGCAGACGGAGCGCTTTATCGAACGCTTCCGAGCAAAAGCCACCAAGTCCAATCAGGTGCAGTCTCGAATAAAAGCGCTGGATCGAATGGAACGGGTACATGAGGTGGTGAACGATGAGGCGTTTGTCAATTTTAAGTTTAAATTTTCCCAACGTTCCGGCCGGGATGTCATCGTACTGGACCAGGTATCAAAAGCATATGGGGATCTGGTAATTTTGAAAAACACGACAGCACGGATTGAGCGGGGTGACAAAATCGCCCTGATCGGAGCAAATGGTAAAGGAAAATCAACCTTACTTCGGGTTATTGCCGGGACGGAGCAAATCCAAGGTTCCCGTACTGAAGGGCATAATGTGATTAAAGCATTTTTTGCCCAACACCAGCTGGAAGCTTTGACTTTGGATAATGAAATCATCCAGGAAATGTCCCAGGCAGGAAGCGGAAAAACCGAAATGGAGCTTCGTGGGGTTCTCGGATGTTTTCTTTTCTCCAATGAAGAAGTCTATAAAAAGATCAAAGTTCTTTCCGGAGGAGAAAAATCCAGAGTGGCATTGGCAAAAACCCTGATTTCCGAAGCAAATTTTCTCCTGCTTGACGAACCTACCAACCACCTGGATTTCCAATCGGTCAACATTTTGATTCAGGCCTTACAACAATACGAAGGCACATTCATCACCATATCACACGACCGTCACTTTATCAAGGGCGTGGCCAACAAGATTTGGTATATTGAAGATCGGGAAATCAAGGAATATCCCGGAACGTATGATGAATATGAATTCTGGAAAAGTCAGCGTTTGGAGGAGAAGATACTGACGCCTGTAGCCGAAAAAGGGGAGAAGAAAGTGGCCTTGACTCCTAGAAATACCCCTGAAATACAGCAAGCGAAAAAGGAGCTCAAAAAGCTGGAAGAACAACTGGAGAAAATCGAAAAAGAAATTGAGACACTTGAGTTGTTAAAATCTGAAATTGAAGAAAAAATGGCAGACCCCGACTGGTATTCTGATGAATCCCATGCTTCCAAAATCCAGGAAAGCTATGACCGTGTTCAGAAAAATCTTTTTCAGGCAAATGCTCGTTGGGAAGTACTCGTGGATGAACTATCAAACTTGCAGGAATTGATAAAATAAGGATATAAACATGTTCAAAACGCCGATTCTGAAATTCACTGGGCTTTTACTTTTAAGTTTTCTACTTCCTGGGCTTGTGTTTACACAGGTTTTGGAGGATAAGGTATTCGTTGATCATATTCAATCGGTAAGGTTGTATCCTATGGGATCCACGATAGAAAATAGAATGGATGCCCCGGTGATTTCACTGTCTGATTCAAAAAGTCTGATTCTATTATTTGATGATTTGGCTTATGATCCAGAATTATACTCTGCAAAATTGGTTCATTGTGATGCGGATTGGAAGAAGTCAGGATTAAAAGACAATGATTTTTCTTTGGGTTTCAATGAATATACCATTCAGGAGTATGCCTATTCTGTCAATACCAGGATACCCTACATTCATTATTCTTTTGTTCTTCCTAAAGTGACAAAATCAGGGAATTACCTTATCAAAGTATATAAAAACCGAAACGAAAATGAGGTAATTCTATTCAGAAGGTTTATGGTCTTTGAGAATAGGACTACAGTCGGAGCCACCGTAGTGCCTCCACTTCAGACAGAGGATCGCGGTGCCTTGCAGCAGATCAATGCAGCCATCAATTATTCCGGATTAGAGGTGGTTGACCCTGCCAGTCAAATCAAGGTTATGATTCGTCAGAATCAACGTTGGGATAATGCTAAATTTCTGGCCAAACCTACTTTTTTAAATCAGAGTTCAAAGTTGATTCGGTATGAGTCTTTGGAAGGGGAAAACACTTTCCGAGCTGGTAATGAGTTCAGATTTATAGATCTTAGATTTATACGGGCTACTGGTGTAAACGTGGCTTCAATCAAAGTTGAAGAAAATCTGGTTTTAGCAGAAACTCTCTTGGACAATCCAAGGCCTGGAGGGTCTTATTCCCAGTATCTTGATCTAAACGGACAGTATGTAATATTGACCAACGACCGACCTGGAGGTAATCCTGAAGTAGAGAGCGAATATGTTTACACTACATTTTACTTAAAAGCAGATCCCGGCAAAAACATAAAACTCTTAGGTGCTTTGAGTGGATGGGGAAAAATACCTGAGTCCAAACTTGTTTTTGATGCCAAAACCAAGTTTTATACAACTTCACTTTTACTCAAGCAGGGCTGGTATGATTATCAATTTGGCTATGAGTTGAGCTCTGGTGTATTTGATACGGACCCTTTTGAAGGAAGCTTTTTTCAGACGGAAAATGAATATGAGGTTTTGGTCTATTACCGAGGATTGGGTTCGAGGTATGACCAACTGGTT
Organism: uncultured Limnohabitans sp.; assembly: GCA_964574365.1. Lineage (GTDB taxonomy): Bacteria > Bacteroidota > Bacteroidia > Cytophagales > Cyclobacteriaceae > Algoriphagus. The sequence goes on along the minus strand of CAZNND010000022.1, from coordinate 47,111 downwards.
GGTTATGTGTACCTTCATCCCAATCGGAGAAGGCTATAAAAAAAGTCCCCATTTGGAGACTTTTTTTATAATTCTTCGGAAGTTTCTCCTTCCATATCGGTAACATTTTGTCTTATTCTTTCGGTGGGTTTATAAGGTACAAAACCTTCCCGCTTGAATTTATAACTGGTTGTTCTGTTACCAGAAGGATGATTTGCTAGATCCAGCATGCCAAACCCTTTGTGGGTAAAAGCTCCAAGTCCGCATTTGAAGACGAAGTCTTGAACCTCTGGTGCAGCATACAAGGTGAATGGAAGGGTGTATCCTCTAACTTCATATTTAACATCCATATCGTAAACGGCATAGATGCGGGCGAATTTCTTCTGCTGTTCTTTTAATTTATTTACATAAATCATGTCTGGAACAACTTGGAACTTGTAGAAGGATTCCATTTGCTCAGGGGTGTACCAGCCTAATTTTTCCATCCGGGTTAGTGTTGATTCGTACAATAAGTCCGAAAATTCATCGCTGTCTGGATTAATGAATCTTTTACCTGCCTCTTCATTGAATGCAGGAGTAATAAGAACCAATGGAGAAATACAAACAAACTTGTTTGATGTTTCTAAAGTTGGCTCAACCTCCAATTCGGTATATTCCGGAGACATGATCAGGTTACCGAGTTCGATTTTTGGTGTGGCGAAAACCTGTTCCAGCAAATAATCCATAAAGTCCTCGCTTTGAGAAGAAAGGACTAAGGTGACCAAGCTTGAGTAGTAATGCAGACCACTTCTACTGACTTTTGTTTGACCTTTTAGACCAGAGAAATTAAAGTAGTTGTAGTTGTAAAATTCCTCTCTGCCGCCTTTTACAATCAACCCTTTAAGAAATTGAGCAAGGATGTACTGATGGTGAAAAGGTAAATAGGAACCTTTGTTTTTTAGTGAAAATATAAGTCTGACTCTCACGGTGATTTAAAAATAAGATGAGACAATGTTTAATTAAAATTCTAATGAATAGGGTGTTTAAGATTGCAAACGTATAAAATTTTTATGAAATGTCAAACATTGAATCTGAAATGCATTATATCTCCGTCTTGTACAGTATATTCTTTGCCTTCAATAGCGATTTTGCCATTTTCTCTACAACCAGCTTCGGTTTTAAATTGTTGGTAATCGTTTAATTTTATGACTTCTGCCTTGATAAAACCTCTTTCAAAGTCGGAGTGTATTACTCCGGCAGCTTGTGGTGCTTTCCATCCTTTTCGAATAGTCCAAGCTCTGACTTCCTGTACTCCGGCTGTGAAATACGTGATTAGATTCAAAAGTGAATAGGCTCCGGAAATCAATTTGTTTAGCCCGCTTTCTTCAAGACCATATTCTGAGAGAAAAAGGGCCTTTTCTTCCGCATCCTCGAATTCAGCGATTTGTGATTCGATAGCAGCACAAAGAACAATCACCTCTGCGCCCTCTTCTTTTACTTTTTCCCGCAACTGATTGACAAATTTGTTTCCTTTCAAAATGCTAGCCTCGTCCACATTGGCTACATAAAGAACTGGTTTGATCGTGAGAAGGTGAAGATCTTTGACCACTTCGAGCTCCTCTTTATCTACCTCAATAGCACGGGCATTCAATCCTGAAGTTAGGCCTTCCCGAAATTGAATCAAGGTTTCCAATTCCTTTTTGGCTTTTGCGTCCCCAGACTTGGCGATCTTCTCAATTCGCTGGATTTTTTTCTCTACAGACTCCAGATCCTTGAGCTGAAGCTCGGTATCGATTACCTCCTTGTCGAAAATCGGGTCAACTCCACCTGCCACATGAACGATGTTGTTGTCCTCAAAACAGCGGATTACATGAATAATCGCATCTACTTCCCTGATGTTTGCCAGAAATTTGTTTCCTAGGCCTTCACCTTTTGAAGCGCCCTTAACCAACCCTGCTATATCTACGAATTCAATGATCGTTGGAACTACTCGCTGCGGACCAACCAATGCTTCAAGAAGTTGAAGTCGTTTGTCCGGGACTGATACCACGCCTACATTAGGCTCGATGGTACAAAATGGGAAATTAGCTGCTTCTGCTTTGGCGCTAGATAGCGCGTTAAACAACGTGGACTTTCCCACATTTGGAAGTCCTACGATGCCACATTGTAATGCCATTAATTTGTTGCTTTAATTTTGAATATGCGATAGGATTTAAATCCTTTGTAAAATTCCATTACCGATACCCTTAAAATGGTATAAACGGGAATGGCAAAAATCATCCCGACAATTCCGGCTATTTTTGCTCCCGCAAAGATAACAACAAATATCTCAAGGGGGTGTGCTTTTACAGATTTAGAAAAAATCATAGGCTGTAAAATCACATTGTCGGTCAGCTGCACGGCGGCGAAGACAGAAATAATCTTAAATAAAAAATATGTGTACTCTAAATCAGAGGAGAAATTACCAGTAGATATACCTACTACTATTCCGAAAAGGGTGCCTAAAATGGGCCCTGCATAGGGGATCAAATTGGCAATTGCTGCAAAAAGAGCGATGGTAAGCGCGTAATCAACGCCAACAAGAGACAGTCCAAGTCCCGCAAGGGAAAATATAGATAATATTTGGAGCAATAGTCCAAAAAGGTAATTAGAAAGTAATTTTTCCACCTTGGTAAAGGTGGCTACTGATAGTTCAAAATAGGCATTTGGGATAAGATTAAGCAAGTTTCTTCTCAGAAGACCATTTTCAAGCAATAGGAAAAAAGTGATAAATACCAGTGCAAGAGTACCAATTAAAATCCCACTGGTGATTGAAATCAAACCGCTGATAAACCCAGCAATATCCACCTTTTTGATAGTATTTATCACCCCTTCTTTTATCTCTTCAAAAAGATAGCCTTCTTGGTTTTCAAGCAATTGGTATCGGAGCAAGAAGTTTTCCAGTTTGCTTACAGGCTCTTGAATTTGAACATAAATTCCTTCCAGGTTTAATTCCCCAAGAATATAAATCTGTTGATTGATCAGTGGTAAAAATACTAGGCTCAATAAAAAAAGAATGGTAATAATGGTGGAATACGAAATCAATATGGATAGCCATCTTGGGATATTTTGGCCGATAATATGGATGCCGTTAATCTTATTGGTGAGGGGCCTGAGCAATGCAGCCAAAATCACTGATAGTACAAGATATAGTGTGATTTCAGAAAAATACCAACTAATCACAAAAAATGCGATGAATAACAAAACCAAGCGGATTAAAAAACGATTCATTTTTCCAGGAAAATAAAAGGAGGCTTTTTGCCTCCCATGTTAAACTCGTTTATATTTCATTTTTGGATTTTAATTCCATAAAGAAAATTTATTCCCATCTCAACTCATCATTCATTTCATTTTCAGAATTTTCGTTTTCGAATTGTTCGAAGTCAAATTCCGGCATTAAATCATGCTTAATGTGGTCCACAGCTTCGTTAAGTGCAGAAACAAATTTGAAGAAATCTTCCTTGTACAAAAATATTTTATGTTTTTCAAAGCTGAAATTATCACCGTTTACTCTTCGCTTACTTTCCGTGATAGTTAGGTAATAATCATTGCCTCTTGTTGATTTGATATCAAAAAAATAGGTTCTTTTACCTGCCTTTACTTTTTTTGAGAAAATTTCATCTCGGTCATATCCTCTGTGATCTTCCACTGTGCTTTTGGATTTTGGGGTTGATTTTTTTTGTTTATTATACACCTAAGATAAAGCAAAAGAAAGCTAGTTTTCAAAATAAAAGACTACTTTTTTTTAAAGACTAGTGTGTTTTGAGGTATAAAAAGCTAAAAATCAGAAACAAACCTTTTTAGCTTAAACAAAAATGTGGGTTGAATATGAGGTGGTTAGGGATTAATTTTCAGTCGATTTAATAAAAAAAAGAGTGGCAAGTCCACTCTTTTTTTTATTCTCCATGTAGGTATGCTTTCTTTGCCAAGAGTTGCTCCTCCGTCTCTCGATGCTCTGGATCGTCCACACAACAGTCAACTGGACAGACTGCTGCACATTGGGGTTCCTCATGAAAACCATTACACTCTGTGCATTTTGAAGTCACAATATAGTAGAATTCATCGGATACAGGAGTTTGCTTTTCCGTTCCACTTACTACAGTTCCATCTTCCAGTGTTACTTCCTTGAGATTGGTTCCACCTCCCCAAGTCCATTCCACTCCACCTTCATATATTGCAGTATTTGGACACTCAGGCTCGCATGCACCACAGTTGATGCATTCGTCTGTTATCATGATTGCCATAGTCGATCAGTTTTGATTTTCAAAAATACTACCTCATCAACACTTAGGCAATAAAAAAGTTGTCATACTAATTAATTTAAAATTATTCCAAGCTACAATCCTTTTGGATAACTTTGGCCAATGATTACTTCACTTTCTCTTCAAACCCGAATAGATACATTTGTTCGGCTGGGTATACAACTTTCCAATCTATCTGAGGAAGAACAAACCTTTGTTTTTCAAAAAGCCGAAAACCAAAATCCTTGGTTTATTCCAGCTTCCTTGAATTTTGCCCTGTTAGGCATTTGTAGGTTTCTGGAAAAAGATAAAATGGAACAATGGATTACCCAGTATCAGATTCCAGAATGTGTTCAAAGTAAGGAAATCGGAGTGTTGATGGCTGGAAACTTACCGGCAGTTGGTTTTCACGATGTGATGTGTGTACTAATTTCAGGGCATTCTGCCTGCATAAAACTTAGTTCCGCTGATTCCGTACTTCCCCTTTGGTTGATTGAGAAGCTAATAGCCATCAAACCCGAATTTGCGTCCTTCATTCAAGTCGCTGAAATGCTGAAGGCTAAGGATGCCTATATTGCAACCGGAAGTACAAATTCGGCAAGGTATTTTGACTATTATTTCGGGAAATATCCTCACATCATTCGTTCAAATAGAACCTCAGTAGCCATTCTAACCGGTGAGGAAACGTTCGGTGATCTGGAAAACCTTGGTCGGGACATTTTTCAGTATTTTGGACTCGGGTGCAGGAATGTTTCCAAACTTTTCGTCAAATCAAAAGATAGTATTCCATTGCTTTTGGATGCTCTTGAACAGTATTCTTATATAGCTTCACATCACAAGTACCTCAACAATTACGAGTATAACAAATCGATCTATTTGGTAAACAGGGAAGATCACCTGGATAACGGGTTTCTTCTCATAAGACAAAGTCCTGATTTGTTTTCCCCAATTGGCGTTATATTTTATGAAACTTATGATAATAAGTCAGACCTAAACTTGAAATTGGAAGCAATAAACACGAAAATTCAATGTGTGATTGGAAATCCAAACGAAGAAATTCCTGGATTGATACCTTTCGGTAAGGCCCAGCTCCCTGACCCATGGGAGTATGCCGATAAAGTAGATACTATGGATTTTCTTCTTTCCTTGGTTTAAAGGGAGATCAAGTCAGTTTTTGCAAATAGATAGTTTTTCTTCAGCAAGATGACTCTAGCGGTTTGAACCATTAGTTATTTAATCATTCCATCCAAAAGCCATTAATCCACATCCTTGACTACGGAATGATCAATCTGAGGTAAATGCTTAGGTAAAGAAAGTTGATTTTAATTTAGAAAAATCCAACTGTACTTCCTCAAAGGCAGGAAGTTTGATGCAAAATGTGGATCCCTTGCCCAAGGTGGATTGAACTTCCAAGCTTCTATTGTTTTTCTCCAAAAACTCTTTCACCAAAATCATTCCAAGCCCGGTGCCGCCTTCATTTTTTGACCATCTAGGTGTAAATGACTTTGACTCCTTGAGTTTTTTAAGGTTTTCTTCCGAAATACCAATCCCAGAATCCAGGACTTTTACTTCGTAGTGATTTAAAAATTTCTCACCGAAAATCTCAACAATCTTGTTTGGCTTAGAGAATTTGATGGCGTTGGAAATAATATTCCTAAAAACCAACTCCATCATATTTTGGTCTGCCTGAATAAACCATGAATTTTCCAGTCCTTTAAATTCAATTCAGATGGACTTTTCTTTCGCAGTTCTTTTAAGAAGACTTACTTGACCTTCAATGAGGTATTTTAAATTAATCCGTTGGTTTTGAACCTGTTCTCCAATTAGTTGTGGGCTTGACCATGCTAAAAGATTATCAAAAAGGCTTGTTACCTGTTTCAGGCTTTTTTAAATCTCAGGTAGCATTACATTAAATTCTTCCTTCGAAACCACACCGTTTTGTGTAAGTTGGACTAATTCCTTGATTCCATTTATAGGCCCCCGTAAATAATGGGAAATGATTCCAAAGAGTTTGTCTTTTAAGTTGTTTAATTGTCGAAGTTCTCCAGCCTGTTGCTGGAGTTGTTCATTGATTTTAATTTCTTTGGTAATATCATCGAATAGCAACAATACACCTGAGACCCCGGGATTTCCCGCCGAGATCGGTTGAGCTTCTATTTTATGGATTATTTCTCCCTTTGAATCAGGTATTCGGATTTCCAGAGTTTTCTGTTAGGAATCTTTGAGGAGTTGAAGGAGTTCTGGCCTTCCTTCGAAAATTTGTGTGGCCTTCCGACCTATCTAAATCTGGTTTTGGTTTAAGGAGAATTTTTTCCCTGCCAAATTGAAATCCACTAATTTTTGCCGGTGATCAAAAACCAAAACTCCTCTCGACATGGCCTCCAGGATTTTATTTTTGGCTATTGGTTTAATATTGAGAAAGTTGAATCTCAAAACAGCAATACCTAAAAACAGGTAAGATAACATGAAGGCAAAAGGAGTGGCGTCAATGCCCTCTCAAGGGATTAACCAGGATATCTGGTATAAGAAATTAATAACAATGGGGAAAAATGCTCCTACAATTAATAATCTGGTTTGAAGTTTGAAATGATGGTTGGCAAATCTGATCCTTCTTCAAAGGATAATGGTTCCCAAAAAATTGAATAAATAGCAATAAGTGATTACCGGAAAATACCAAGGGCCTCTTTCAAATCCCACCAATTCAAGATTACCTGATGTAAATAGCCAGGAGGATTTGTAATGCAAGTGATGGAATTCATTGGTTAGCACAACAAGATAAATGAGTATAGCTAAACAAATTACAAAAGGGTAAATCCATTTTATGATTATCCGCATACATACAAGTAGCCAAATATGATTTGGTTTGAAAATTAAATAGATAGGTATTTTTCAATTGATAGATGCCCAATTTAAATTTAGAGTAATCCTATTTTGTCAGATTCAAGAAAGTTGGTGAAATCTGATAGGTTTTATGCGTTAACATCCGCTGAGAGAAGAAAGAAAAAATGGGAAAAGCTGCTTCTTACTTTTTTCCCACGGACCTGACTGCCGTCAGGCAAGTTTGACACAGATGAAAATCACAGACCTGCCGGCCGCAGGCGGGTTAGCACAGATTTTAATTGATTTCCTATCAGTAATATCATAGGCAGCAAAAAATCTGTGAAAATCCTCCTTAGGCGGACAGGATTGGTGTAACTAATGAAGGATAAAACAACTTATCCTAACGATGATGCACAGTTTGAATTGTATGGGTCTGGAATGAAAAATGGCTATTTGTTTATTGGTGTCTATTCAATTTAGTTAAAAATACTTCGGTTTTCCTTTGTGTCCTCGGCGACTCTGCGGTGAAAAAACCAGAACTAGTTTCCATAAATCCTAGCTCTGGAAAAACCCTTATTTTTTATTTATCCGAATTTTTTAAAGGTGATTTCTAGGTACTTGTATATAAACGGATATTCAAAATCCATTTTTTGGATTTATTCTGATAGCCGGTATATTTTAAAGAAAACAAAACCCAGGCTGCCGGAGCTTGGGTTATTCCAAGGTATTGAACCTTGGTAAAAAAAAGAATAGTTTCCAGGTCAGACTGAGTTAGCTCGATTCCATAAAAAAATCCCCACACGGATAAGGATAACATGATTAAAGAGAGCCAGCGGATAGACTCATCCAATAGCTGGCTGATGTAAATGGATATAATTAAAACAACCGTACTGGAAACCAACAAGGCAAGGGTGTAAGGATTGGTGGTCAAAAATTCCATTTGGGCTTTGTGTTCGGATTAAATCGCGTAAGTATAAGTTAGTTTCCCGTTTATATTTCTCTGGTTTTGTATTCAGATACAGTCATTTCTCCGCCCTCGACAAAATTAGCTATGCTTTTAATTTCAGAAAATACTGAAAATCAAAAATATAAGAATCGGATTAGATAGTGCTTCTGAAAAGTCTGGGAATACAATTTAAAAATAGAGGATTTGATACGTTTTTTTTGAATTTTTTTTTCTTGAATTTCAACATAGGTTTTTCACAATCAGATACTCCAATACAAAGCAACCCTTTCCCGTTTTCAACTTCATAAAAAAATGGATGAGGATTAAAATTGAATTCTCTTCAGAAGATGTGCCCAAAAATGACTTATTAGCTGCTTTTTACCTATCTTTGCAGCTGAAAATTCGATCCTTTTATCCAACTAACTAACAAAACCGATGGCTTTTGATATCGAAATGATCAAGGAGGTTTATGCCCGAATTCCGGAGCGTGTTGCTGCTGCTAGACATGCAGTGGGTAGACCCCTGACTTTGACTGAGAAAATTCTATATGCACACCTTACACAAGGTCCAGCAAGTCAAGCATACGACCGTGGTAAATCCTACGTGGATTTCCAGCCTGATCGAGTTGCTATGCAGGACGCAACAGCTCAAATGGCTTTATTGCAATTTATGCAGGCAGGAAGGGATAAAGTCGCTGTTCCCTCTACAGTTCATTGCGATCACCTAATTCAGGCTGAAGTCGGAGCAGAGAAGGATTTGAACAAAGCAAAAGATAAAAACAGAGAGGTTTATGATTTTTTAGCCTCAGTCTCTAATAAATATGGAATAGGTTTTTGGAAACCAGGAGCTGGCATTATTCATCAGGTAGTTTTAGAAAATTATGCTTTCCCGGGAGGCATGATGATCGGTACGGATTCCCATACGCCAAATGCCGGCGGGCTTGGGATGATTGCTATCGGAGTTGGTGGTGCTGATGCTTGTGACGTGATGGCAGGTTTGCCTTGGGAATTAAAATTCCCGAAACTAATAGGTGTTAAATTAACAGGAAAAATGTCCGGTTGGACTTCAGCCAAAGATGTGATTTTGAAAGTAGCTGGAATCCTTACTGTAAAAGGTGGTACTGGAGCTATTGTAGAATACTTTGGAGAGGGAGCCCAATCACTTTCAGCCACCGGCAAAGGAACTATTTGTAACATGGGCGCTGAAATCGGAGCCACTACTTCAATTTTTGGATATGATGAAAAATCAGCGGCTTACCTTAAAGGAACGGGCAGGTCAGAAATTGCCTCTATGGCCGATGGTATAGCCGAGCACCTTACCGGAGATGAGGAGGTTTACGCAAATCCTGAGAATTATTTTGATCAGGTGATTGAAATCAACCTTTCAGAACTTGAACCCCATGTCAATGGACCGTTCACTCCTGATTTGGCTTGGCCAATTTCCAAGTTTGCTGCAGCTGTCCGGGAAAATGGTTGGCCAGCCAAACTTGAAGTTGGCTTGATAGGATCTTGTACCAACTCTTCCTATGAGGATATTTCCCGGGCTGCTTCTTTGGCGCAGCAAGCTGTGGACAAAAAGCTTAATGCGAAATCGGAATATACCATCACACCGGGGTCTGAGCAGGTTCGTTTTACCGTAGAGCGTGATGGCTTCTTGGGTACATTTGAGAAAATGGGTGGTGTGGTATTGGCAAATGCTTGTGGCCCTTGTATTGGTCAGTGGGCACGTCATGGAGCCGAAAAGCAGGAGAAGAACTCCATCATTACTTCATTCAACAGAAATTTTGCCAAGCGAGCAGATGGTAATCCAAATACCCACGCTTTTGTGGCGTCACCGGAGATCGTAACTGCACTTGCAATTGCAGGTGATTTAACTTTCAATCCTTTGACCGATACCTTAACCAATGCCGAAGGACAGCAAGTGAAATTGGACGAACCAAAAGGTTTGGAACTACCAACCAAAGGATTTGCTGTTGAGGATGCGGGCTATCAGGCTCCAGCGGAAGATGGATCTCAAGTCAATGTTTTGGTTGATCCTAAGTCGGACCGACTTCAGTTGCTGGATTCTTTTCCTGCATGGGAAGGAACCGATTTAAAGGGATTAAAGCTATTGATTAAGGCAAAAGGAAAATGTACTACCGATCATATTTCTATGGCTGGTCCATGGTTGAAGTACAGAGGACACTTGGATAACATTTCCAATAATATGCTTATTGGTGCTGTAAATTCGTTCAATGATGCTACAAACAAGGTGAAAAACCAACTGACAGGTGAATACGGAGAGGTTCCTGCTACACAGAGACACTACAAAGCATCAGGGATAGGTTCAATCGTAGTAGGAGATGAAAACTATGGGGAAGGTTCCTCCAGAGAACATGCAGCCATGGAGCCAAGATTCTTGGGTGTACGAGCGATATTGGTTAAGTCTTTTGCGAGAATTCATGAGACTAATCTGAAAAAACAAGGAATGCTTGCGTTAACTTTTGCCAATGCGGCAGACTATGATTTGATTCAAGAAGATGATTCATTGGATATTCTAGGACTGACTATGTTTGCTCCGGGAAAGCCATTACAGATCGTATTGAATCATAAAGATGGAAATTCCCATACCATTTTGGCTAATCATACTTACAATGAAGGCCAGATTGAATGGTTCAAAGCAGGAAGTGCCTTGAATCTGATCAAGGCACACGCATAAAACTTTTTTTCTTACAGAAGGCCGTAGCGGTATCTCGCTACGGCTTTTTTTACACCTTTATCAAATGGCTAACACATTAAGAGCAATCGTAGCAGGACTAGTTTTTTTTCTTTTGGCCTTACCAGGATATGCCCAAAATGAGTCCGATGAACGTTCTCTCCTCAATGTGAATAATGGAATAAGTATTTCGAAGGATTCTCTTTTTAAATTGAATCTGAGGTTTAGATTACAAAACCGTTTCGGATTGCGCACGGTAAGCGGTGAAGATATATCCATAGAACAGACTGATTTCAGAATAAGGAGGTTGCGATTACGTCTGGACGGATATGTGTTAAACCCAAGGATTCAATATTATGTCCAATTGGGGTTTTCCAAATCGGATATGGATTTGGATGGGGGAAGCTTTGCTCAGCCCATCCGTGACGCAATAGTCTATTACTATTTCAACCCGAATTTTTATGTAGGTTTTGGGCAGGCCAAGCTTCCAGGCAACAGGGAACGGGTGGTAAGTTCCGGTAACCTGCAATTTGTTGATCGATCTATAGCAAATGGGGTTTTTACTCTGGATCGAGATTTCGGATTTTTTATATATTATACTTTTCCAACAAAAGGAAAAGCCCAGTTTCAAGTAAAAGGTGCAATGAGTACAGGCGAGGGTCGAAATCCTTCCCCCGGTGATAATGGATTAAGTTACACCGGGCGTTTTGAGTTTCTTCCCTTTGGAAAGTTTAAAAATGGAGGAGATTATTCAGAAGGTGATTTGGAATTTGAATTGAGCCCAAAATTAGCCTTGGCTGTGACGTTTAATCACAACGAAAGATCTTCTAGGTCAAGAGGTCAGTTGGGATCTGATCTTTATGAAAAAAGAGACCAACAGGTATTTGTTGCTGATGCGATGTTTAAATACAGGGGTTGGGGAATTTTGGCGGAGTATTTTCAAAGGACTTCTGACAATCCAATCACTAGAAATTCCTTTGGGGCGGTTCGGACCGTTTGGATTGGCCGAGGTCACAATCTTCAAGTCAGTAAAATGGTCTCCTCAAAAAGTGAACTAGCTTTTCGATTTGCTGAAGTATCGCCTGATAAAAATATACAAACATTTGAAAAGCAGGGAGATGAGTTGGCATTTGGCTATTCGAGATACCTTAATGGTCATCGGATAAAACTTCAGGGGAATTTTGGGTATGGTTGGTCAAACAATGAGAGAACCCTGGTAAATGCAGCTAATTTTTGGTTTACCACCTTCCAGGTGGAATTTGGTATTTGATTTTAAGTTCACAAACCAATCTAACAACTTTTGGTTGAGGTTTTTTCACCTTGAAAGGAGTTGATGATTGATTATTTCCTGACAAGAGTCATAGTTTTTATCAATCGAAAAAAAATTTTTATACGGGTTCATTTTACTAAATTCGCATGCATTTCAATCTAACTTAAAATAAAACTATGGATACACACGGTAAAAATGGTGGAGACATCTCAAAATGTCCTTTCCACAATGGCACTATGGCTGCTGCGGCAGGCAAGGGTCAGCAGAATGTAGATTGGTGGCCAAACCAACTGAATTTGAATATTCTTCGTCAACATTCTTCCCTTTCTAATCCCATGGAAGAAGGATTTGACTATGCAAAAGAATTTGAGTCATTGAATCTGGCAGAGGTAAAGGCTGATATCGAAAAGGTATTGACTACTTCACAGGATTGGTGGCCTGCGGATTACGGACATTATGGTCCTTTTATGATCCGAATGGCTTGGCACAGTGCAGGAACTTACCGCGTACAGGATGGCCGTGGAGGTGCAGGAACCGGTACACAGCGTTTTGCTCCGTTAAATTCTTGGCCAGACAATGCCAACCTTGACAAAGCCCGTTTGTTGCTATGGCCGGTAAAGCAGAAGTACGGTAAGAAGCTCTCCTGGGCTGACCTAATGATCCTGACCGGTAATGTTGCTATGGAATCAATGGGTTTTAAAACCTTTGGTTTCGGTGGTGGACGTGCGGATGTGTGGGAGCCAGAGCAAGATATTTATTGGGGTTCAGAGAAGGAGTGGGTTGCCCATCGTAATCCGGAGGCGCTGGAAAATCCACTTGGAGCCACCGAAATGGGTTTGATTTATGTCAATCCGGAAGGGCCTAACAAGGTTCCTGATCCACTTTTGGCAGCAAAAGCAATTCGTGAGACTTTTGGTCGTATGGCAATGAACGACGAGGAAACATGCGCACTGATTGCTGGTGGTCATACTTTCGGAAAAACCCACGGTGCAGCTGATCCTGGAAAATATGTAGGCGCTGAGCCTGCAGGTGCTTCTATCGAGGAAATGAGCACAGGTTGGAACAGTACCTATGGAACTGGTCATGGTGCTGATACCATCACTTCTGGTTTGGAAGGCGCTTGGACTTCTACTCCTGCCAAGTGGGGTCATGATTACTTTAAGTTTTTGTTTGAATATGAGTGGGAACTTGTCAAAAGTCCTGCCGGAGCCCATCAGTGGGAGGCTAAAAATGCTGAGGCTATCATTCCTGATGCCCACATTCCCGGCAAATTCCACAAACCTTTTATGTTGACGACTGACCTGTCCATGAGATTTGACCCGGATTATGAAAAGGTATCCCGCAAATTCTATGAGGATCCGGAATACTTTGCCGATGCATTTGCAAGGGCCTGGTTCAAACTGACCCACAGGGATATGGGACCAAAGGCACGCTACAAAGGACCTGAGGTTCCTGCTGAAGACCTAATCTGGCAAGATCCTATTCCTGCAGTAACTTATCCTTTGGCTGATGCTGCTGATATTCCAGGTCTAAAGGCCAATATTTTGGCTTCAGGCTTGACCGTTGCTGAATTGGTTTCTGCTGCTTGGGCTTCTGCGTCCACCTTCCGTGGCTCGGATTTTAGAGGAGGAGCCAACGGAGGTCGAATCCGATTGGAGCCTCAAAAAAACTGGGAAGCAAACAATCCTGCTCAATTGAATAAGGTGTTGGGCGTATTGTCTAGCATACAGGAAGAATTCAACAGCACAGCAGACGGTGGCAAGAAAGTTTCTATGGCTGACTTGGTTGTTTTGGGAGGTTGTGCTGCAGTTGAGAAAGCAGCTAAGGATGCTGGATTCGACATTACAGTTCCTTTCGCTCCAGGCCGTACAGATGCTTCACAGGAGGATACTGAAGTGGATTCTTTCGAATGGTTGAAGCCTTGGGCTGACGGATTCAGAAATTACATGAGCGCCGATTGCACGGTGAAGGCTGAAGAAGCACTGGTTGACAAGGCTCAGTTATTGACTTTAACTGCTCCTGAGATGACTGCCTTAGTTGGTGGTTTGAGAGCTGTCGGTGCCAACTGGGATGGAGGCAAGCATGGGGTATTCACTGCCACTCCGGGTAAGTTGACTAATGACTTCTTTGTAAACTTACTGGATATGGGAACTACCTGGAGAGCTACTTCGGACAAGCAAAATGTCTTTGTTGGCAGTGACCGTAAAACAGGTGAACCAAAGTGGACAGCCACTCGAGCGGATTTGATATTCGGTTCCAATACTGAATTGAGAGCTTATGCTGAAGTTTATGCTTGTGAGGATGGTAAAGCTAAGTTTGTAAAGGACTTCGTAGCCGCCTGGAACAAAGTGATGAACCTGGATCGATTTGATCTGAAGTAATACCAAGAAAAGTTTTAATCACCAAAGAAGGCGATCTCGAAAGGGGTCGCCTTTTCAATTTTCAATGACCAATGAGCAATTTTCAATGACCAATGAGCAATGAGCAATTTT
>CAZNND010000022.1:27230-32551 GCA_964574365.1 uncultured Limnohabitans sp. | reverse complement strand
CAATGAGCAATTTTCAATGACCAATGAGCAATGAGCAATTTTTATGGATGGATAATGATGAAAATTTTCAATGAGCAATTTTCAAGGAATCCACTTGAAAATTGATCATTGAGTTTGATCATTGAACATTTATAGCTGCTCTGCTTTTTTTAGGTATTCCGCTACCAGATCCATTTTGGGATGACTATTGGACAATGCAATCAGATAGGATAAGGCCGATATTTTATCTCCTACCATCACATAGTAGATTCCTTTATTACGCAAAGCAAATGGGTTCCTGGGATCCATTTGAATACTTTGGTTGATAAAATCCAAACCTTCCTCCTTTTTGTTCAGAAAAAGTAAATAGAGGCCTTTATTGTTGTAGAAGTAGGCTTGGCGGTTGTCCAGTGTGATCGCCTTTTCCACAGTATTCAGTGCCATTTCGTAATTTCCTTCGTCAAAGAGGATCATCGACCTCAAATTATGCAGGTTCGCCTCGCTAGGGTTTATTTGTTCAGCCTTCTCAAGAATGGCTTTGGATTCGCTGTATTTTTTTTGGTAAAATAAAAGGGTAGCCTGATTCACCAGCAAGTCTGAATTTTCCGGGGCAAGTTTGGAGGCGGCTTGAAAAGCTGCCAAGGAACCCTCGAAATCTTTTAGTTTTTCAAGGGTCAAGCCCTTCAAAAAGTAGGTTTTCCAGTTTTGGGCATCTAGTTTCATGAGCTTTTCTACATCTTCTTTCGCCTTATAAAATTCTCCATTATCCAGGTAAGTTACCCCCCGCTGAAAAATGGCTTCGGTGTAGTCTGGTTTAAACTGAATTGCTTTGGTTAAATCTTGAATGGCTTCTTCCAGCTGATTGAGACTCAAGTGAGCCATTGCCTTATTGTAGTGGGCATCGGAATAAGCGGAGTCAAGTGACAACGCCTCCTGATAAAATCCAATGGCATTTTTTGGATCGTTTTCCTCCATTTTTTCATTTCCTTTAAGAAGAAATCGACCTTTTTTGTCTTCAAGGCTGTCGCATCCTATCCATACTATACTTGCCAGAAAAATACTGCTTAGTTGGTTTTTCATCTGTTTGATCAGTTGGGTGGGCTCTTGAGAAATGAGTGAGTCAAGTTAGTTTTTACGCTGAATTGCTGGGATTTCCAATTTCCTCTTCCTCCTTGGGGGGAGTCAGGTTTTTATACGCCGGCTTCTCTTCCCCAAAGAGAAGCGCAAAAGGTTTGGTGGATTCTGAGAGTTCAAATATCTCTCTTAAAATAGCTAAGGTAGGTATCACTAAGATCATCCCAGCTACGCCCCAAATAGAACCACCGATAAATAAACCCAAAAACGTGATAAATGCATTTAAGTTCACATTTCCACCCACGATTTTGGGTGTTAGGAAGTTCCCTTCAATCAGTTGAATTACTTGATAGGCCCCAAGAATCAGGATTGGATAAATCAAACTTTCCATGGTTAAAATGGAGTAAACTACCGGAAGGATCACACCGATAAATGGCCCAATGTATGGAATGATATTGAGTAGGGCTCCGATTAATCCAAAAAACACCGCATGCTCTACTCCAATAAGGAAGTAAGCAGAAATATTCAACAGGGCAAGTATAAACATTACTTTAGCAACTCCTGAAAGGTAATTTTGAACTACCTTTCTAAGACTACTGATTCGCATTTTGATCATTTCTGGATCTTTGTCCCGATAGATTTTTATCATCATCTGGGTTAAATGATCCCTATAAAGGAGAAAGAAAAACATGAAAATCGGAATAAGAATAATTCCTGAAAGTGATCCTATGGTATTTAATGTGAATGCAGAAATACTACTTGCATTTTCCTTTAAATAGGTAAGTATGACATTAAGATCTAATTGATCCGTCAAATTCACTTGAATACCAAATGTATTATCCAACCAGGAGTCAACTTGTTGGAGGATTGTCGTTAGTCTTTCAGATATATTGTCAAAATCATTGGTAAAGCTGACTACATTTCCAATAATGAAACTGATTAAACCCACAGCTAGAAAAGTCATTAACAGTAGTGAAATTACACTGGTCAAACTCCTTGGAATGCGATGATTTTCCAGCCAATTACTCAAGGGGGTGAAAAGGATGGCAAAAAATCCTCCCATAAATAAAGGAACAAGTAAACTTTTACCCACAATTAGCAAAAATACCAAGACAATAATGAAGGCCATTACACTCAAGGCCTTAAGATAGGAGGGGAGGTAAAACGAGTTTTGGGTCATCCTGATTGGGAAAAGTGGTTATATTAAATTACAATTCCTTAAGAATTGAGTAGCCCGCTTCTTTTCAGCAAGGCTTCCGGCTTGGGATCTCTGCCACGAAATCTCTTGAAAAGGATGGAGGGATGTTCAGTGCCCCCTGCTGAGAGAATGTTTTTTTCAAATGATTGGGCCGTTTCGGAATCGAAAACTCCCTTTTCCTGAAATAATTCAAAGGCGTCAGCATCCAGCACTTCGGCCCATTTGTAGCTATAATAACCAGAGGAGTACCCACCCTGGAAAATATGGGAGAAGCTTGTACTGACCAGGGTTGTTTCCACTCGGGGAAGTAAATCGGTTTTTTTCATTACTTCTTGCTCGAAAGCCTGAATACTTGAAATCTGTTCCGGCTCTTGGCTATGATAGGCCATATCCAACAGGCCAAAACTCAACTGTCTCACCGTCATGTATCCCTGTTGGAAGTTAGCTGCGTTTTTGATCTTTTCTATGAGTTCTACGGGGATAGTTTCCCCAGTTTCATACTGTTTGGCAAAGAGATCCAGACATTCTTTTTCATAGCACCAGTTTTCAAAGATTTGTGAGGGCAATTCTACAAAGTCCCAAAAGACATTGGTTCCTGAAAGACTCTCGTAGTTTCCTCTAGCTAGCATGCCATGTAAGGCGTGCCCAAATTCATGGAAAAGTGTGGTCACCTCCTGAAAGGTGAGGAGGCTTGGTTTGGTTTTCGTTGGTTTGGTAAAATTGCAGACAATGGAAATATGCGGACGGCTGTCTTTTCCTTTATCCAGAAATTGACCTTTGAAGGAGGTCATCCAAGCACCGTTTCGCTTGCCTGGTCTCGGGAAAAAGTCAGCATAAAATACCGCCAAATAGTCACCATTTCGATCTTTAACTTCATAGGCCGTTACTTCCGGATGATAAACCGGAATTTGGTTATTGGGCTGGAATGAAAGTCCGAAAAGCTTCGATGCTGTCTCAAAAACACCTTGAATAACTTGTTCTAATTTGAAATAGGGGCGAAGCAACTCGTCATCCAGTGCATATTTTTCTTTTTTGAGCAATTCAGAATAGTAAGCAAAATCCCATTTCTCCAGGACTTCTAATCCATCTAATTTTTTTGCCAAATCTGCAACTTCCCGAACTTCTTCAACTGCCTTGGGTTTAGCCTTTTCCAAAAGTGATTCCATAAATTCAAGTACGGTAGCTGGGGATTTTGCCATCCGTTCTTTGAGTACGAAATCAGCATGACTTGAGAATCCCAATAGCTTGGCTCTTTGATTTCTGAGTTTTAAAATATGCTTAATGATATCTTGATTATCCAGTTCATCCCCTTTGCATGCTTTGGTATTAAAGGCCATAAATAGGGTTTTCCTCAATTCTCTGTTTTTGGCATAGCTCATGACAGGGATATATGACGGATAATTCAGGGTAAACGCCCATTTTCCAAACTCTCCTTTTTCTTCTGCAATTTGTGCAGCTGCCTCTTTTGCCCCTTCAGGAAGACCTTCTAATTCAGATTCAGTTTCAACGTAGTGGATAAATTTGTTGGTTTCCGCTAAAATATGCTCTCCAAATTTTAGGCTCAGTTGAGCCAGTTCTTGATCAATTTTGCGTAAAGAATCAGCTTCGTTGGGATTTAATTTGGCTCCGTTTCTTACGAAAGATTTATAGGTTTTATCTAGTAAAGTACTTTGTTCAGGATTTAGGTTTAGGTGTTCTTTTTGCTCATAAATTTGTAAAATTCGCTGAAACAAATCCTTATCTAGAAGGACATCATTGGAATAGGTAGTCAGGAGTGGAGAAATTTCCCTGGCTAATTTTTGGATTTCATGGTTGGTTTCAGCTGAATTTAGATTGAAGAAAATGGAAGAAATTACAGCCAATCGCTTTCCACTGTGATCTAAGGCCTCTAATGTATTTTCGAAGGTGGGTAAAGCTTGGTTTTTGATTCCTTCTATGTCGTTTTTGGCTTGGATTATCGCTTCCTGAACAGCAGGCAGGAAGTGTTCCGTTTTTATCAAATGAAAGGGAGCGGTCTGGAATGGTGTGGTAAAATCGGATAGAAGTGGATTGTGCATAGCAGTGAGTAAAAGGTGTACCCGTAGATTTTTAATCTAATGCAAAGTTACCTCAAGGATTAGAAAACTGATGTAAAACTTCCAGAAAAGCTAAAAAAACAAAGGCTGGAAAAACCAGCCTTTGTTTTTGGTTAAAACTCAAAATCACAACTCATTTCTTCCATTCCGATAGGTGCACCATCTGGGATGTTAAGAGTTTGCTGAGGTGTGAGTTCCTCAGGAAGTTGTAAATAAGCATTGATTTTTTGATTGAGATATTCCCTGTGGGCCTGAAGGAGCGGAGCACTTCCGGCTGGTGATTTGGAAAGTTGGCTCAGCTGCTTTCGTACGATTGCCCGGACTGTTTGGGAGGCGTTGGCATTTTTGGACAGCCTGATCAGGTTATCCACGTATTTGGCCTCCGTCATCAGTTTGATTTCACTCTGCAGGCCTGCTGGAAGTGTATTCGAAAACACCTGAGTACTCGTTTTTGATAACACTTGATCCAAGCCTGGAAGGGAATTGTCCTGCAGGTTTTGCAAATAAATGCGGTTTACCCTCCCGGATTCAAACAAAAAGGAGAAGGTCGCATCCACTACATTTTCGGCAGGAGCAATGGGATCAAAGATAGGTCCTGTTCTTGCCGGGAAAGTTTCCCTATTTCTGTTATACCCATAAGGCCTTGGCGGAATCAAAGCCAAAATATGCCCGGGAACTTCTAGATTTGCAGGGGAAATGCTCATCAACAGTGCATTCAGGGCATCGTTTTGATCCTTAGATGAGATCCATTTTTGTTGTGGCTGGTTATCTCCTTTGATTTTGTAAGTATAATCTACGCCACCAATAAGTTTACTTGTTGCCTCCAGTTGATACCTGTGCATCAGGTAGAGCGGCACAAAAACTTCTTCCAAAATGGCTTGTGGCTCGCCTGTTTTGATCGCATTCAATCCGAAAGTTTTCATTCGGTTTTCCCGAAGTTTGAGTAACCGCACCAATTCAGCTGAAGCAGAGGCTCCGTTGTCCCAGAGGTGGGA
>CAZNND010000022.1:0-27130 GCA_964574365.1 uncultured Limnohabitans sp. | reverse complement strand
CGGGTCAGTGCCATTTCCATCAATCGGGGATCCACTTCTTTTCCATTTTCAAAAGGCTGGATTAAACCTTGGGCAATTAGGTAATCCTGTCGCACTCTGAGTGAGCCTAGAGAAACTTGCCCTTTTAAAATTTCGCCTGTTCGCGGATCCCGAATACTTGAACCATAAGACCAGCCTCTTGTAGATCGGTGAATCCATTGAATGACATTGTAACGCACGTCCATCAAATCCAATCCTTCTGGAGCAAGTTCAACCCGAAAGGCATTTTTAAATCCTGCTGCCTCAAACGCCTGAGCCCACCAATTTCCTCCTTCAATCAATGCGGATGCTACCGGCTCCGGAGTTCCCCGGTCGAGGTAGTACACAATGGGTTCGACAACCTCGGAAACTTTGGCATTCGGATCTTTTTTCTCCAATCGGTGTCTGGATATAAATCGTTTGACGAGTGGTTGATCGATTGGAGTGGTGTAATCTTGATAACTAATGAAAAAATATCCTGCTCTAGGATCAAAAGTACGTGTTGAATACAACTCAGGCAGTTCAATGAAGGAATGGCGCATCCGGACAGTTACCGCTTCAGGTGTCGGAGTGACCGAACTTAGATAGGATCCTGCCCCGGTTCCTGCTAGCGTGATGGTTGCTTCTACCTCTGTGTTTTTTGGAAAATTTTTGGTGGTGGGGTAATACAGTCCAGAACGGCTGGCATCCACGCGATAGTTTCCTTGTTTGGTTCTTGAAAGGGTTTCGCTTACCCCATGAGCGTCTTGGAGAAAGAAGTTGGTTGCATCCACGTAGTGTTTTCCATTTTCAGACTTGGTAATTTCAAAACCCCAAAGTGCGGATTCTGCAAAGGCATCCCGAATGGACTTGGCTTCAAAAGCATTGTCTGTGTAGGCACGGAATCCATAATTTTTGTGTACCATCAGGATTTTATTTCCAGTTTTTCGGAATTCCACCACTCGGGTATCTCCCAATTGTCCTCTGTCCAGGCCAATGTCATTAGAACCTATCCCCGCAGTAAGGGAATTAACATACAATAGTTCCTGATCCAAGAAGGGAATTTCGAGGTAAATTTTTCCTTTTTCTTCGTCCAAAAAGAAGGGAACGAACCCCTCTTTTTTACTCAGTTTGCTGAAATCCTGAGAAAAGCCTACACTGCCAAAAAAACAGGTTAGGAGAAAGACAAATGCAATTGATTTGATTTTCATTTGGTTATAGGTTGATTTTTATGTACGTAATAGGAATTCACTATTTCGAAAGTCGAACATCCGATAGCCTGGTTCAGGATAGACACAGATGTTCAATTTTTTCACAAATTATCAAAATCTCTCTCTTGTTTTACCCTTGATGCACAATATTTAGTGCAGGAAATATCGAAGAAGCAGGGTGGTTTCGCTCTGCTTGTTGCCGTCGATGGTCTGAAGCCCTGAACTGATTTTTTCCCGATCGGTGTAGGTAGTCCTGGCTATCCTAAGGTAAGCTGTCAATTTTTGAGAAATTTGGTATTGACCCAAAAGGTAGTTTCGGATTCCCCGTCCCGAAAATGCAGGAATTGCAAAGGTCCACAGTACATTGTTTTCAAAGGCATAAAGCCTGTTGTCGAAGGTATCCGAATCAAAAAGGGCCATTCTGCCGGTAATCTTCCAATTTTGTCTGCCAAACTGTACATCCTGTAATACCATCAACCCAAAGGTTTTTTTGCTTTCAATTTCGACCTGGTTCCAAAGAATTCTGGATCTCAGAAAAAGATGTGTACTTAGCCGGGTTTCCAGGCTAAGTGTGGCGTTGATTTTTTGGATGGATCCCAGCAAGTACACTTGTGCAGGTTGGCCAGAATCAGAGAGGTTTCTTTCCTTTACTTCTTGCCTGAGTTGAAAGAAAGCAGTTAGGTTTTTTCGGGGTTGATAACTCAATTTCGCCAGCCACTCATAGCCATGGGAGGGAGCATAGACCCTGAATTTAAGCCAAGGGAATTGGAATGAATCGAAATAGGCATTGAATTTCCAAGCTTTCGAGGGCTTAAACTGAACTCCCATATAAATCCCTGTTTCATTGATTGGCCTGGTATTTTCGGAGAAACCAGAAGAATAAAAACTATGGAAATTCCTGTCATAGGATCTCCAAAGCAAAGAAAAATCAAATGTCTTGCTAAGGCTACTTACAATACCCATAACCGTCCCTTTACCGCCACTTTTAGATAGGGCCGATTCACCGAACAAGAGAAAATTTTTCCAATTGTAATTGGCATAGAAGCTGCTGACTAGGTTCTGAGTTCCCGAAAACTCGAAGGTGTTGAACGTGGTTTTTTCTTTGATCCAAGGGTTGCTAAACTGAGTTAGCAGTAAATTTAAACCCGCAAACCAGCGACCTGAACTTGCGGAATAGGAAAGATTACCTCCCAAATTTTTTTCCTTGAGTTGATTTTTGGTCGAGAGTTCTGCCTGTGTTCGGTGCAATCCTGTTTGGAGAAGACTGGAAATGATTCCAATCGAACTTTCAGAATTTAATTCTGTGGTATTAAGTCTTCCATCTCTTGGTACTGAAGAAAAAATCAAAGTAGTCTGCCATTGTTTGAATTGCCTCGTCAGCCCGATTCCCCGGAAAAATCCAAATTCCATAGCTGCGCTATAGGGAAGTAATCCTCTGCTACTTCTCCTGACAGTAGGAATTGTTTCTGCACCTTTTCCTAAAGAATAGCCTGCTCCGAAGATAAGCCCTTGTCCGAAACTAGCCTGAAAGTCACCTAAGGAAATACTTTTCCATTTTCCTACATGCTGCCTGCTGAAATGAAAAGAGACAAAGTTGAATCCGTATCGACCGGAATTTTTATCCCATTTGAATTGTTCGCCAGCATCTTTTTCCAAAGTGAATCCAACACTGAAATCACGAGGCTTTTGTATTCGGAAACGGGTATATAATTCATTTGGGCCGCCCAAATAAGGAGTTCCAATTGTGCCTTCCTCATCTAGTTGGGTTTGGATAAAACCTCTTCTTTTTTCCCAGGTTCTTCGATGCCGAAGAACGAAATAGGAATTTTCTTCCTCTGCCAACCTTTGCCAAAAATTTTTGGGTGTTAAGGATTGATCCTGAATGGTGATGAAAGGTTGAAGATTTTGGATAGTTAGCAAATCAAATTCAGGAATCGATTGAAGCTCATATACAGAAATAAAGGGGCCAAATTGTCCTCTGTAATCTAGGAAATTGCGGAGTTGACTCGGTGAAAGTAAATAAGTGGCTTGTAATTCTTCAGGTTCCGCTTTATTCAAGTCTATAGGGTTCTGATACAGTTGGAATAGTGCTTCATAAATTAGTTCGTAGTCTAAATCCTCTTCTTGGATGGGAAACAATCTTTCAACAAAGGACTCCAGATCAAAACTGGAATTTTTCTCTGACTGGGCAGATAGACCCGCAGGGATAAAAAGTAAAAAAATAAAAAAAATACGCATCATGTTTACCTAAGCCTAAGTCCCAAAGAGATATGGTGAGTTCTTCCCAGTGAGGTGTTTTGGCCATATCCGTAATCAAAAAGTAAATTTTCGTGCCTGAAACCTAGTCCAAAACTCAATCGGATGGGATTACAGGATATGCCTGTTCTGAGAAAAATTTTTTTCGATAAGGAATAATCTAGTGCAAACTTGAAAACAGGGGGTAAGTCCACGTCTTTTTCCAATTCGGAATAAATCGAAAGCGATTGAGAGGGAAAGTAACTCAAGCCAAGTTGAACCAAAGTTGGAAATAGTTCTGTTGAATACTTGCTTATTTTGGATTGGGTTAAATTGGAAAAGTTAGCTCCTAAGTAAAAATCCGGCCCAAGTTGTGCGAGGCCTCCGAGAGAAAGTACTACCGTATGACCATTACCAAAGCCTTCGATCTGGGTTTGAATCCAATCTACTTTACTTCCCAGACTTACGATTCCCAGAGTATTGGAGTAACCAATTCCCAGCAGGTGCTGATTGAATTGAATTCCTCCATATCGACTTATTCCCAAGCCAAGGCTTCCGAGGTCTTTTTTGATTACAGCGCTTAAACTAACCGTGCTTAATTCCTTCAGTCCAAATCGTTGATCTGCTCCGATCTGGATTTCTGACTGATCTAGCCTATCAATTGCTCCAACATTATTAAATATGGCCCAGGCGTCTTTTAGGAACATTTTAACGTTTGACATCCCCTGGCTTTGGGCGCCATAGGCTTGAGTGTGTGGGTTAGTTTGTGCTTCTCCGGAAAAAACGATCCAGATCCAGAAGCAAAAAATTGGAATGTGCTTCATTGCTTGATTAAAAAATATGCTCAAATGTAGCTGAAAAATTGAATCAAGAAATGCGTTTAACTGAAAAATTTATATGAATATTCGCCAATAAAAAAGTAGCCAAATAGGATTGGGATAGTAAATTTAGATGTGTATCCGAATAAGTGCACGTACGTCAATTATTACCGAATAAGCTCTGAATAAAAAATGTTCATCCATATCTTCAAGGGAGACCTAAACTTAAATTTGCATGATCCTTGGTATCCTAGACTTAAAAACTCGGGTATAGCTTAGGGGAATCTTGAAAGTCAATTCATTTCTTTGGCTTTAATTTGTAAATCGATAGCATTCAAATCTTTAGCTGTTCAACCTTTGTTTCTTTCCCGATTTCTTCAGGAGAGCTTGTGACGAAAGATTTTTTTAGCCACGAAGGCGATAAGGCAGTAAGAGAAATGAGAATTGCCATGCTGGCCAAACCCTATCTTTTCGCATTCGTGACTTTATGGCAAAATATTCTCTTAAATTAAAAAGTTAGCCAATAGTTTAGAATCGAACGTATTGGGATCAATGATTTTAAACATTCCCGATTTTTGCAAGACTACTTAAACAATACCAGAGCTGAAAATTTAAATTATTAGTTCAATTTGGACGTGTGGATTGATAAGACTCAATTTACCCAATAAAGAATTATCAGCTTTAGTAAGACGCTTCCACCTTGAATGTTTCAAAATCCTGGCTTCAAAAAAATTGGTCCTTACAGATTCATTCCTAAGTCTAGAGTGGTTTTTGATGATTCTGTGAGCGCTACTCCCAATTCGTTCGGGTTTCTGGTTAAAATTCTTATTCTAAAAATTAAAAGTCTATTAATCAATGAATTGTATTTATAGCTAATAAAATGTTAGGTTTTTTGAAAAAAATAAAAGGTAATATTTTTATTTAATTAGGTCTTTTTTATTATTGTTGTTTTAATATTTTGGTAAAACTTAAAAGTTAACCTTTTTTCTTTCAAGATTTCCAGATTCATTCACATTACCTTGAATTGCTAAATAACCGTTGAGAATAGGTCATTGATTTAACCCAGGGAAATCGATTTTTATTGTTTAGCTAGATTTAGAATAAGTAGATAATGATAAACCTACCTTACCTATTTCCAATGTTTTAAATCTTAAATTGACGAATAGCATGTCACTTAGGAGTCCGAGATTTGGTTTTTTTATGTCATTTTTTCAAAGTATCGCTCTTCATTTTTTTAAAATTGGAATAAGAGAGGAGGTAAAAGACTGGACACTAGTTCTGGAGCCAAAAAAAGTGATCAGGATCATATTACTCTTGTCTAGTTTGTTTTTTGGGTTTGATTTTTTTTCAAGTTCACCAGAAAATAAACTTGGTGATACCATGATCCAAGGTAAACGAATTGGGAATGGTGATTTGAATCCTATTCTGATTGGATTTCTTACCGCTGAAAAAGATGTGCTGAGGTATAATAAACCCTCATCAAACCAATGGATTAAATCCTACACTAATTCTTATTTTTCTTTCAATGAGCTGCTTAGAGGAAAAAGATCAACGATGCCAATAAATACCTATCTAACAGTGGATTATCGAGAATTAGATCTTTATACCCTTGAACTTCTGGTGGATTCGGCTGATTATTTTTTGAATAGAAGTCTTGGAAATTCTTTGAAATATGCGCACCAGGCAAAATTCCTGGCAGAAAAATCGGGTGTTTTATCTAATGAGCTACGTGTGTTAACCTTGTTGGGAAAAATAAATTTGGAATTGGGACTAGTAAGTCAGGCCGCTGATTTCTACCTAACTGGCTTGGACAAAATCCGTAAGGTTGGATTGAATATTTCTGACTTCCCTTTGATTCTTCTGGGGATTGGTGAAATCTTGATTCTTATCCATGAACCAGACAAGGCCCGAACTTATTTGGATCTCGCTATGAACAGGGCCAGTTTTGCCCCCTCACTGGGTAGCAATCTATTTGCTCAAGCACAGGAGAAATTTGGAAAACTTTACCTTGAAAAGAAAGAATGGAAAAGAGCCTTTACCCAGTTGAATGAGGGAATTATGTATTTGGATAATCAGCCACCAAGTTGCTTAAAAACCACTTTACATAATCTAATGGGGGAAGTGTACTTGGCGATAAATAATAATGAACTTTCCAAACACTATTTCAACCAAGCCGAGATCAGCGCCAGACATCAGGGAGATAAAAATGGTCTTTCCCATGCGCTCATGGGATTGGGAACCAATTCCTATCTGGAAGGTAGCGTAAAGAGCGCAATAGATGCTTGTTTAGAAGCCTTTCATTTATCAGATTCACTTGGAAATGAATTGAGAAAACGAATAATTGCAGGTAAGCTTAGCCTTTGGTATAAAGAAATAAATCAACTGGACTCAAGTTCCTATTTTTTATTGGTAGAGAATGATCCTTTTTTTGATGTTCAACATAAAAATGCAAAAACAAAGATTTTTAAAACCGAATTAATTTTTGAGCTTAAAGATGAATTATCTGAATTAGAAAGAAAGAAAAATCAGGAACTAACCCATAAATCCATTCTTTTGCTAGTTCTTTCTTTGAGTTTAATCGGTTGTTGGATTGTGGTAATTCATTCGAGGATAAAGAATAAAATTATTTCAAAAAAATTGACGATAGTCACATTGGAAATCAAAAATCTTGAATCGGAGAATAATAAGCTGAACCTCGAATTGCTTCAAAAAGAACGAAAATTAATCTCGAATCTCATTCGAATTTTCAAAAGAGAGAAACAAATCGAAGAGATGACCAAAAAATTAGTAAATCTGAAAAGTCAAGCAAAAAAACCATACCAAAAAATAATCACGGGGATACTTGATGAATTTGATGCTGTAAGAAATGATGGGTCTTCACAACAAGTGAAGGAGATGTTTTTTGATCTAAACAAGGGCTTTTTTGAAAGGCTTGAGAAGGATTTTCCAAATATGACTGTAAATGAAAAATTCCTTTGCGTTTTTTTGTGCATGGGGCTCGATTTAAGTGAAATTTCGGCCATCACGGGAGCACAGGTTGAATCCATCCGTGTCTCCAAATCCCGGCTGAAGAAAAAGCTTGGATTAGTTGAGGATGAAATGGGATTCCAGAATTTTTTGATGACATACCAAATTTCTACAAAATGACAGCTTTGGTTTTACTGACTAGTAGTTTGAGTTTTTTTCTTTTTAAGAATTTTATGGATCCTTTTTTTAGGAGGTAGGAAGGTAGATTCCCCTTTTTTAAGGATATGAAAAATTGGTTTACGTGATATCCGAAAAATTTGTTTGAGCATTTTTTACTACAGGTAATTCGTTGAAAACTGGTTTATGCGCAACCTGGATACGCCTATTCAAAAATAATTCTGGATTTATTCGCAGGAGCACAATTCCAATCACCTGCATAAATCGAAAAGTAATATCCCCTCCACTTAACCATTTAGGGATATAAATAGCTCTTGAGATTCAATGGGTGTTGAAAATCCAAATCCTGAATTAGCCAAAAAATTGAAAAGCACATTGGGAAATATCGAGAGATAGTAAACTAAAAAAATGACAAAAAAATGAAATGATAAGATTAGGGGCTTAAAAATCACCTTAAAAATCAAAATGGAGCCTTAATATTCACAAAGAAATTTCCCTCTCCCTGATTGTTGAGCGAGTATTCAAAACGGAGCACCGTATCGTAAAAACCAACCAAATCTATCCCTGCTCCGTAGCCAAACAGGTACTTGTTGGCAAGCCGCTGGTTTTCGGGGATTTTATTGCGGTCATTGACACTGCCATGATCAAAGTTTCCGCTCAAGTACATTTTGAAGGGCAAGGTATTGAATTGATCGAATGGTAAATATCTCGAAAAATCCAAAGTAAGATCCAAAAGCTTGTATCTCACACTGTTTTTATGCACGAGAAGCTGTTGACCTTCAATTACGTTGAGCTCGTAGCCACGGATAAAATTAGGATTGTAGCCGATTCCACGTACTAAAGTATAGGGTTGATTGGTACCCAAAAACCATGAGAATGTCAGCCCTGAGGCAACATGCCATCGGTCGGAAATTGGAATGTACCGATTTGCGACAAGATTGAACTCAAGTTCGTTCATGTCTTCCTTTGGAAATAATCCGTATTTGGTTGCGGTCAACTGAAGAAGCTCCCCTGAAGTCGAATAAGCAATATTATCCCTTTTGTCATGGCGGAAAGAATACTGGAAAAACAGGTATTGCAGTTGATTTCCATCATGCCTAAAGTAATTGGGATTTTGAATAAGGACATCTGGATTGATCCAGGTTTTGCTGAATCCGAGAGTCACCAAGTGGAAATTGTAAAAGGTTCGCCGGAAGGTGTATCTAATGGCTGAGGCAAGATTCTCACGCAGTACTTCCTCTTGCTCATTGGTATAAAATACTTGTCTATTGAATTGCGAGCGGATAGGAATGGTTCGTTGATCTCCGTACAAGAGTTGAAAAGAAAGCCCGTGTTTCTGTTTTCTGTCAATATAAGGCTTAGAATAAATGACTTCCAGACCTTTTGTAAATCCTAGTTGACCAGAAAACCTGAATTTTTCATTTCTCCCACCCACATTGCCATGATTAATACGGAGTCCGTAATTTACTCTCGACCAATCTCGGTTTTGATTAGTCCACCATTCTGCAAAATTTCTGTCTGCTAATTCAAAGATCAAAGCTGGTAAAATATACCAGCGTTCTTTGACCGAGATCAGAATTTCAGCATCATCTTCTCCTGTGAGTAGTGGAGTGATGCTTACTTCATTAAATAGACGCAGATTGTAAATTTTCTGTTCATCAGCTTTTAGGATTCCTATGAAAGTCTCCCAATCGTAATAGTAATCGGTAATAAAATCCAGCTCCCTCAAGATGATGTCTTTTTGGGTTTTCTCATTTCCAATGATGTAAATGTTATTGATTTTGATTCGCTCAGGCGTCGTGGGATTTACGGGAGCAAAGCTGGTGTCCTGAGCCTGGGTTTTTAGGAATACCATCAAAAAAAAATGAATAAAGAAAACATGGCTCCACCTGAATAGTAGATTCATGGGAATTTTGTACTTACAAATTCTGTTAACTTCACGCATTCCCAGTTCAAAAGATACCTCTAATGTTCACCAACTACTTAAGAAAGATAGCTGTATTTCCAGTTTTGGTCTATCAATATGTTATTTCTCCTCTATTTCCCCCAAGTTGCAGATTCACTCCCACCTGTAGTCAATACATGAAAGAAGCAATTCTCAAGCATGGCCCAATCAAAGGGGGGATTCTAGGTTTTAAACGGATCGGCCGATGTCATCCCTGGGGAGGACACGGGCATGATCCTGTTCCTTAATTAGTTTTTTCTTTAAATCCCATTTTTAAGGATCTGAAAACCAGGAAAAAACCAATAATCACCAGCGGAATACTTAGAATTTGACCCATATTGAATTGCATGGATTGTTCAAAGTCGACCTGAACTTCCTTGAAGAATTCCCAAATAAACCGCATTCCAAATACTGAAATCAAAAATAATCCCAGTAAGAGCCCTTCAGGAACTCTGGATGTATATTTTACCCATATCCCTAGCAAAATTAAAAAAATCACAAAATAGGAAGCTGCTTCGTATAGTTGGGTAGGGTATTTTACTTTGCCGAATGTTTTTACAGTTACTAGATAGTCCCCCGGGCGTTCTTGAATTTGAAAATTCAAGGGGGATTCGATTGGTTCTGCGAGATATTCTTGGGAGGAATTAAACCGGGTTAACGCGTATTTGATATCTTGTCCTAGGATTCCTGCTAAGTCATCCTTAGAAAAATTTCCTTTTGAAATGACCAAATCAAAGTTTAACGGTACTATTCCATTTCCTTGAAGTTCGTTAGCCCTATCTTCCGGTTTATAGGCCTCAATGGATAGAATAGGGACTTTTAGGGATTCTAAGATCTCTTCTGTATCCCTTGCATAGACAATTCCCGAATCCGTACCCGTATCTTTTCCTCCGATTTCTGAATTCATTAGATTTCCAACTCGGATCATGGCTCCAGTCATTGCAGTTACAATCACGATCCGATCTACTACCCATAAGTAGCTTTGACCAGGAGTTCTTTTTGAATAGATCCAAAGGGCAAAAAGAATAGCAATCGCTGCCCCGTGGGAGGCAAGTCCACCTTCCCATACTTTAAGAATATCAATCGGATTGCTCAGGTATTTTTCAGGTTCGTAAAATAAGACGTGACCCAACCTGGCGCCTAAAATTGTCGCCAATACCATATAGATAGTTAGTTTATCTACGAGCTGTTCATTTTGCCCCTCTTTTCTAAAAAAGTAAACCATAAACTGTTGGGAGATGATAAAGCCTAAGGCAAAAAGTAAACTATACCATCTCAATCGTTCAAATCCCCCAAAAACAGCTGGGTTTGGGTCCCAAACGATGTAGCTCAGAAAGGATGAAATCATATTTTTAGGGTTAGAGTTGATCTAATTCATTTAGTTCTTCCTGATATCCAGCAGAAAGAATCGGAAATCGATACCAAGTTTTTGGATCGACATTAAATTCGTCCAAGTGAAAGGAAGGAGCTAGTCGTTCCCTTTTCCACTGATTTCTTGACCAAAGTCGGAAGAATTTTTTGATATATTCCTTTAGGACCGCCTCATTCAGTTGAAGTTCTTCGCGGAGAAGAATAAAAACATCCAGAGGCGACCGACGATCCCGAATTGCCAACTTTTCGATTTCCACAATTACTGAATAGGGCATTAGGTCTTTTTCATCGGTTTGTGTTCGCTCGGTTGGACGTAATTCTGCTGTGGGAGTCAGGGAATTTACAAGGCTAAGACCGGTACGGTTAAGGTTTTTTTCGGCCCATCGTAACCAATGCAGGATAAAGTGTTTGTCAACAGCGGCAATAGGAGAAATACTACCACTCGTATCTCCGTCCATGGTAGCATACCCCACATCTCCTTCGCTTCGGTTGGAAGTGGAAAGAAGCAGTGCATTAGTTAGGTTGGCCAGCATCCAAATAATCGGAGATCTCGAACGAGCCTGGATATTTTGAAGGGTCAGATCATCGGTTTCCCAAGTGAGCTTACGGCCGATTGCAGTTTCTATTTTTTGGGTATAGGAAAGGACTTCCTCGTCAATTGTCCATGCGTAGAACTTTGCTCCCAAGCTTTCCGCGAGGGTTTTTGCAGAGCAAAAAGTAGCTTCAGAAGAATTTATGGTTCCTTGATAAGCCGTGGTTAAAAGTTGACCAACCAGTTCCTTTTCAGGATTTTTTGTTTGGTAGGTTAAGGGAATTCCAATTTTATGAATGAATTGCTCAATCCCAAGTTCCATTAGCCCTCTTTTGACCATTTCGGCTACCAAGATGGCGATGGTTGATGAGTCTGCTCCTCCCGATAGGGAAAGGACAAAGCCATTACTTTTACTTTTCCTTAAATAATCGAACAATCCCAATGCCGAAGCTTGTACGAATTCCCATTCTTTGGAATGAATGGGTGCAAGGGATTGTTCGGTATTTTCAAGTAAAAAAGGTAAAACCTGAAAATCTTGAAAGGAAAGTAGTTGATTCCTTGAAAGAAGCCGACCTTCTTTTGCCAAAAGGATTTCCCCGTCAAAAATCATTCTTCCGGATTCATTTCCGAGGAGATTGATGTAGCAATAGTAACAGTCAAACATGCTGGAACTTTGTTCAATGAGTTCTTTTCGCCCCAGCGTTTTTTGCATAGCAAAGTGGGAGGCACTTGGATTGAAAATCAAATCTACTTTTCGTTCACAGAGTCTATACCCGGGCCTAAACTTACCCCGCCAAGCATCTTCGCATATTTCAAACCCATAATGGATTCCCTTGTGGAAAAAAGTCAGATCACCAAAAGGCACAGTTTTCCCCCAAACCTCGAATTCGATTACCTGATTTGCCGACCAAGGTGTGAACCATCTGAATTCATAGTGGACACCGTCAATTGCTAAAAACTGCTTGGCAACAATTCCTTTTAGTTCTCCATTCTCAATCAATGCCATGGTGTTGTACACCTTTTCTCCGATTCGTACGGGAAGCCCCACCGCGACGGTGATGTCTTGGCAGTAGGGGATCAGTTTTTCAAGCTGACTTACAGCTTTTTGTGGAAACCAGTAACTGAGAAAAAGATCTTCAGCACCATATCCCGTAATTGAAAGTTCCGGAAAACAAAGAAGTTCAACCTGCTCTGATTTTGCCCGCTGAATGGCATCCAGGATTCGGTTTAGATTACCTTGCCAATCCAGAGGAGTCTGATTGAGTGTAGCACCTGCAATTTTTATGGCAGCCATTTTACTGTAGTTCCTGGGAGAATGATATTAAAGGATAATCTGGAGCTGGTCAGAGGCATTTTTCGCTGCTTCCTGTTCTGCTTTTTTCTTTGTTGGCCCTTTTCCTTGAGCGATTGGCTCTCCGTTTACCTCCAGTTCCACAACAAATTCTTTAAACCTTTGGTTGCCGTGAATCTGTAGAACTTTGAATTCTGTCCGTTTATTTTCTCTTTGTGCCCACTCGATTATTTTACTTTTATAATTGGATACTGTAGCAACAACACCTTCAAGATCCATATGAATGAGTATTCGCTGAAGAATTAGTTTTTTGGAAAACTGGTAACCTCGATCTAAGTAAACAGCTCCAAGAAATGCTTCCAAAATATCTCCATACAATGATTTGTTACCGGTAAACTGACGGCTTTCGATCACGAATTCCAATATTTTTTTCAGTCCGATTTTGATACCGATTTCATTGAGGGTCTCCCGATTGACTAGCTTAGATCTCGATTCAGTCAAAAAACCTTCATCCCGATAGGGGTATTTTTTAAAAAGATATTCTGCGGTGACGGCTCCCAAAATTGCATCTCCCAAAAATTCCAGGCGTTCGTTTGAAATCCTAAATCCTTTTTGAGAAGCTTCACCAAGCCCGGCTGGTGTCAATGAAAGACGATAGAGGTATAAATTTAAAGGCTTGCTCCCTATGATCATTTTGATCAAGGTGGCAAGCCTTTTATCCTTTTCATTAAAGAAGAGAGTGTGTAGCCCTAGTTGCTTAAGGATTTTCACTCTGATTAGATGTATTTTTTGAAAATTACAGAACAGTTGTGACCTCCAAAGCCGAAGGTATTACTTAACGCGTAATTAACTTCCCTGTGCTGCGCTTGATTAAAGGTAAGATTCAAACCAGGGTCAAAGGAATCATCATCAGTAAAATGATTGATGGTAGGTGGAATGATGCTATTTTGAATAGCAAGAATACTGGCAATCGCTTCAATCGCACCCGCTGCGCCAAGCAAATGACCTGTCATGGACTTAGTACTGCTAATATTGAGCTTGTAAGCATGCTCACCAAATACTTTTTGAATTGCCTTTGTTTCACTTACGTCCCCCAATGGAGTGGATGTTCCGTGCACATTTATGTAATCAATATCATTAGGAGTTAATCCGGCATCTTCTAAGGCAATTTGCATGACACTACTAGCACCTAGTCCTTCAGGATGGGGTGCTGTGATGTGATTGGCATCGGCTGTCATTCCTCCTCCGACGAGTTCTGCGTAGATTTTCGCACCACGGGCTTTGGCATGCTCCAATTCTTCAAGAATCAAGGCACCTGCTCCTTCCCCCAAAACAAACCCGTCGCGATCTTTGTCAAAAGGACGTGAGGCAGTCTGAGGAGAATCGTTCCGTTGAGAAAGCGCTTTCATGGCGTTAAATCCTCCGATTCCTGCTTCTGTTACCGCGGCTTCTGAACCACCACTAATGAATAGGTCAGCTTTACCAAGTCGGATGTAATTGAAGGCATCAATCAAAGCATTAGTTGCCGAAGCACATGCGGATACAGTTACAAAATTGGGACCTCTGAAGCCATATTTTATCGATATGAAGCCGGCAGCTATGTCAGCGATCATTTTAGGGATAAAGAAGGGATTAAATCTTGGCGTTCCATCACCCTTTGCAAATTCGGTGACTTCTTCCTGAAAAGTACGTAAGCCTCCGATTCCTGATCCCCAAATAACTCCCGCTCGGGACTTATCCAGTGTTTCCAGATTTAATCCAGAATCCACAATAGCTTCATCAGTGGCCACCATGGCGTACTGAGTAAAGCCATCCATCTTCCGCGCTTCTTTCTTGTCAATGAATTTCTCTACATCAAAATTTTTTACCTCGCAGGCAAACTGAGTTTTGAAAAGTGAAGCGTCGAAACGAGTGATAGGGGCAGCGCCACTCACACCAGCAATCAATCCGTTCCAGAATTCATCTTTGGTGTTGCCTATTGGTGTGAGAGCACCTATACCCGTAACTACTACTCTTTTTAAATTCATAAAATGAATTTAGGTATTTTATTTAACGTTAGCCTCCAAGTAGCTGATGGCTTGGCCCACAGTACCGATTTGCTCTGCTTGGTCATCAGGGATAGAGATGTTAAATTCTTTCTCGAATTCCATGATCAATTCCACAGTATCCAGAGAGTCGGCACCAAGATCGTTGGTAAAGCTTGCTTCCAAAGTCACTTCAGACTCTTCTACGCCTAGTTTGTCAACGATGATGGCCTTTACTTTTTGTGCAATTTCAGACATTTTGTGATCAGTTTAGTTAATAACACTCCGCAAAGAAATATATTTAATGCCTAATTGACAAAGAAAATCCGGAAGTAAATTTGTATTGCTTATCCATTAGCCTCACACATTTTAATTTCTAACTTTGTAATCTTTCCAAACCTTCCCCCATGAAGAAGGCTAAATTACTAATTGAGCACACCTTTGATTTTGAACTTTTAGGACTAGTCTCTCCCGTAAAAGATTACAAAATGGCTTGGCTCCTTAATAAATTATTTGATTTGAATCTAGTTCGAGAAAATGATCTTAAACTTGATTTTATCTCAGCTCCAAAATTGGAAATATCAAACTATTTGCTTCATTTACCGCATGGATTTATTCAGCTACTGAAAAATAAAGCACTTAATTCTTCACTTCAATTGGCATATTTAATTCCTGAATTGCGGTCCATTGACTATTTCCTTTTAATCAAGGATGAAACCGAACAAACGAATATCCCTACCTTTGTGAAATTTCTTTCAGAAAACCCTTTGATCCAAAGTGTCATGCGGATCGAAGTGTCTAAGCTTAAATCAAAAGAAAACCTATTAACATTTTAAGACTTCATGAACCATTTACCCTTTAAGAAAACCAAAATTTTGGCAACTATTGGTCCTGCTTCCAATAACTACGAGATAATTAAAAGCCTTGCATTGGCTGGTGCAAATGTTTTCCGATTAAATTTTTCCCATGGAAGCCATGAGGTGCATAAAGAAGTAATTTCCATTATCAGAGAAGTAAACAAGGAAATGAATTGCCATCTTGGGATTTTACAGGATCTTCAGGGACCCAAAATCCGTGTGGGTGAAGTAGAAAATAACGGCGTGGAAATCAAGCCTGGAGATAAAATCACGATCACCAGTGATCCAGTTGTGGGAACTTCCTCTTTGGTCAGTACGGTTTACAAAAACCTCCCACAGGATGTACAGTCAGGTGAACATATTCTTATAGATGATGGGAACTTGGAACTTGTGGTAAATGACACAGATGGAAAAAATGTCAACTGTACAGTGATTCATGGTGGTATTTTGAAATCCAGAAAAGGAATTAACCTCCCAAGCACCAAGGTTTCTGCACCCTCTCTTACAGAAAAGGATATTGACGATTTACATTTTGGTCTCGAACAGGATGTAGATTGGATTGCACTTTCTTTTGTGCGGTCTGCAGAGGATATTTTGGATTTAAGAAATAGGATTCAAGCGGCAGGTAAGCATTGTAAAATTGTTGCTAAAATCGAAAAACCTGAAGCCTTAGAGAATATTGATGCCATTATTGAAGCCACAGATGCAATCATGGTGGCAAGGGGCGATCTTGGAGTTGAGGTCCCCATGGAAATCGTCCCCCTTTGGCAAAAAAAGATGGTAGATAAGTGTAAGCTAGCCTGTAAGCCGGTAATTATTGCTACCCAAATGATGGAAAGCATGATCCAAAATCCCAGACCTACTCGTGCCGAAACCAATGATGTGGCAAACGCTGTGCTTGACGGAACAGATGCGGTCATGCTTTCGGCTGAAACAGCTTCTGGCAAGTACCCAATTAATGCTGTAAAAGCCATGACCAGTATCATCAGCTATTTGGAAGAAAATGCTGATATCTACCATAACCTGTATAAAATTTCAGAAGATGATGAGACCTTTTTGAGCAATAACCTTATTTTGATGGCCTCGCGGCTTTCCCGAAATGTGAAGGCAAAAGCAATAGTGGGTATTTCCTCTTCCGGATTCACAGGGTTCCGTCTGGCTTCCCACAGACCCTCGGCTAACATTTTTGTGTTTACCAGAAATCATAAATTATTGACTCAAATGTCCCTGGTATGGGGCGTGAGAGCTTATCATTATGAAAGTCAGGTTTCTACCGATACCACTTTTGAAGACATTGAAAATACGTTGAAAGGAGATGGGCATGTGGTTTCCGGAGACGTAATAATCAATACTGCCAGCATGCCACTTAAAGCAAAAGGAAAAACCAATTTGCTGAAAATTCATATAGTGAGTTGATAAATAAAATTTAGGATACAGTTCAAAGGACGAATACTACGATTCGTCCTTTTTTTTTAACACTTAAAGGTTACCATAGAATCCAAGACATAAACACTTTGGTTTACCATCAAAACTAATTCAATTTAACGTATGACAAAATTGTTCAAATTCTTATGGGTAGGCTTGGTTATGATTACGGCTCTATCTTGCAGCGATGATTATCAGGGAGCTATTCCTTATCCGACTTTAATGCAAGCGGCTAATGATGCTGGATTAACTACCTTGGTCACTGCGGTTAGAGCTGTCCCTGGTTTGGAGGCTTCTCTTCAGGGTCAAAAATCAATGACTGTTTTTGCACCTACAAACGAAGCTTTTGCTAATGCGCTGACCCAATTTAAAGCAACTGATCTTAATGATCTGGTCAACAAATTAGGTGGCGTTCAAAACCTCCAAACGGTTTTGGGATTTCATGTTGTGCTGGCTCCAGCACCTTCAAAAAACTTAAATGAGGTCAACATTTTTACTACTCTTGCGGGACAGCAATTACGAGTTAATTTCTCTGGAGGAATAGTTACTGTCACTGATGCAGCCGGAAATGTTGCACGAGTGATCAAGGCAGACGTGGAGATTGAAAATGGAATTGTTCATGTTATCGACAGGGTTTTAGTACCAGCCATTACTCTTCCCAAACCTACTTTGGTAGAAGCGGCAACAAAAGCCGGCCTCACCACCTTACTCACAGCGGTTACCGCAGTGCCTGGACTGCCTAATACGCTCCTATCGGCGCCCTCAATCACTGTATTTGCTCCGACCAACGAGGCGTTTGCAGCTGCTTTGGCCGTTTTTAATGCAAAAGACCTTAACGAATTGGTAATCAAAATCGGTGGTCCTGCAAACTTAGAAAAAGTGCTTGGTTTCCATGTTGTTCCTTCTAAAGCCTTGTCTTCAGGATTAGCTGCAACTAATTCCTTTCAGACTGTCTCGGGGCAGATCATTATTGTGGAGAAATCTGGTAACACTGTTTCAGTAAAAGATCAACTGGGAAGAGTGGCTCAAGTGGTAGCTGCTGATATAGAAATAGCCAATGGTGTAGTCCATGTCATCAACGGAATGATGCTACCCAATTTAGGGTTACCTAACCTAGTGCAAGCTGCTCAGGTGGCAGGTTTGACCACCGCACTGGATGCAGTAACTGCTGCGGGATTGGGTAATACCTTGCTGAATACTCCTCAAATGACTGTTTTTGTACCAAGCAATGCCGCCTTCGCTTCAGTACTCCAAGATTTTGAGGTTGCAAACCTCAATCAATTAGTCGCTAAAATAGGTGGTATTAGCAACTTACAAACCGTGTTAGGATTTCATGTAGTACCTGCAGCAGCATTCTCATTTGAGCTCGCTTCAACAAATTCATTTACCACATTATCCGGTCAAAAATTAACAGTTAACAAATCTTCCTCCGGGGTTACTTTGGTAGATGCACTAGGAAATACTGCCAACGTGACAAAAGCGGATGTGGCTATTTCCAATGGTGTGGTTCACGTAATAGATAGGGTACTTTTTCCAAATATCGAACTACCAAATGTAGTAGAGGCAGCACAGGCAGCAAATCTTACTGTGCTTCTTCAGGCTGTCACAGCTGCAGGTTTGGGCGAAGCCTTACTCGACCAAGAAGAAATGACAGTTTTTGCTCCCACAAATCAAGCTTTCGCTAATTTGCTCCAAAAACTAGGTTTCGCATCCCTTACGGAAATGGTGAATGCACTAGGTCTAACCGCTGTTACTAAAGTCCTAGGATTTCATGTGGTACCGGCTACAGCATTTTCATTTAACTTAGCCTCTGGTGCTCAACAGGTGCCAACCCTAGCAGGCGAGTTGCTTACTGTGACTCGTTCTGATAATAATGTCACAGTAACTGATAAAGCTGGAAATACCTTCAATGTGGTAGTTGCTGATGTAGCAATCAGTAATGGTGTGGTCCATGTTATAGACGGAGTTTTACTTCCTACCCTATAAGTTTTTCAGATTATTTAGCATGATCAAAGGGCAGATTTTCTGCCCTTTGATGTTTTTTGGAGGTCTATTATAAATCAAGAAATGGAGCCATGAAGAATCTGTGGTTATTTAACCGAGATAGCGGTTCAACCTATTTAAAAGTGAATCGAAAATAAAGTGCCTCAAACATCGCCACTTATTTTTTGTTCATTGGATTGGGATTTGATTTTTTTACTCCCGCTTGTTTAGACTTAAACCGATTTGATCCTTATGAATTTGCTTTTAGCCTCTGATGATGCACTGTTACGGTCAAAAATTAATTCTGCCATTTCTATTTTTTTTCCATTATACAGTAGTAATACGAAACTTGCAGGTTCAGCGCTGGAGTTTGAGGAATCCCTTTCCAATCAAGTAAATTACGATTTGATCGTCTGTGACATTAATCTTCCGGGAGGATCAATTTTTTCGATTTTAGAAAAAATGGAGATTGAAGCTCCTTCGATTTTTTTGTCAGAATCAGAAAACTTGGCATTTCAATGTTTCGAATTTAATTGTGTGGATTTCTTAATTAAACCGTCGAATCAAGCTCGTTTGAATCGGGCATTTGAAAAATTTTTGAGGTTCTCCAAATACCAAGCTTCAGACCTGCCCAAAGATAAAACCCCCGAAACATTTCCTATTCAAAGTAAAACGTCTTATAAAAAACGATTTTTATATAAATCTGGTAACCGTCTTTGTTTTGTCCCCGTTGATTCTGTTATCTATTTCTATGCGGAGGAGGGTGTGACTTTTCTGATCGAAGCAGGTTCGACGCAGCGGCATATTGTCGATCATACCTTAATTGACTTGGAAAAAAATCTTTTGGATCCCTATAAATTTTACCGGATCAATCGGTCAATCATCATTAACCTTAATTTTCTGATGGAAATGAGACCCTATCTCAATGGAAGACTTGCAATTACGCTGAATGTAAAATCTGAAGACATTCTTATTGTAGCCAGGGAAAAAGTCACTGATTTCAAGGTTTGGATTAATCAATGATTTGATTAGCTGTACATCCGTTTAAATACAAGTAAGTGATAAATAATATTGACCTGTAAAAAATACTCCAAAAAAAATTCCAAATACGGGTATTTTCACCGCAGAGGCGCAAAGACCGCTAAGGAAATTTTAGGAATTAGTTTTCAATTGTTTTATACCTTTAATTCTTTTGAAAAGATTCGATACATCTTGTCTGCTAGAATTAGTTAAAATACTTCTGTTTTCCTTTGTGACCTCTTCAACTTTGCAGTGAAAGAATTCAGAAATAGTTTCAGGAAATCGTAGCCCTTGAAATAATCTTATTTTTTATTATGTGTATCCAGATAATTGTACGTATGTATTTTTCTCAGAATTTCCCCTTAAACTTAAGGCAGGTTATCCTATTCCATTTACTAGTTTTTCATCTAGGAGCAAATAGATCAAAAAATGGTAGTAAAAATTGGATATTCCTGTTTTAGTAGATGTCTATAAACGGGATTATATAAGATTTTTATTTCACCAACTAGGAAAATATTAAAAAACCACATAGTCACATAGAAAACATAGTGAGAAGCTATATTATTGGTAACTATCAGACTATTTGTCACTTAGATTCATTAAGATGAAACATAGCTTTTCGGAACGTCACCGATTTTTTTATGTGGGCTCCTATGCTAGGGATATGTCAATTGTGGTTAACCCTTTTTTCTGTACTTGTTCATTTAATTGAATAGCCCAATTTATTCAATCTCATCCCATTTATGAACACAGTAGAATTCACAAGAAATACCTTTTTCCATGATTCATACCCTAGCCAAAATAATACAACCTTATGTGCAATTAAGCGGATACACATATTTTTTATTTATCCGAATTTTTTGAAGGTTATGCCCGGGTACTTTTGAATATACGGATATTCCAGATCAATAATTAATATCGTCAATCTTCCTTTTGTGTGGAATCAAAAATCCACCTTTCATTTTTAGGGGAACTCTTGCTTATTGAAAATTCATCGAAGCCCTTCTTTTCTTTCTGTGATCGGATTTGGATGATCAAATTTTGAAATAAGCTAAATCCAAAGCTTTTAAATACCAAATTTTTATTAGCTAGGGACTATTTTTTGGAATTGGTACTTTCATCAGGTCCTTTTGGAGGAATTAAAATCACCTTTTCTTTGTCCACCATCACAGCTCCCGGTGCGGAACCTTTTACCTTTCTTACAAATTTTGATTCTGTGTAAATCACTGGAGCAAGAGTGTCTGTCTTAAGTTTGGAATAAAAAGCTGCCAGTTCAGCAGCACGTTCTAACACTTTTTGAGGCAAAACCGCCATTCCTTTCATTCGAATGACTACATGGGACCCCGGAACCTGACGGGCATGCAACCAAATATCATCTTTATGGATAAAGTTTCGCAACATTTCATCGTTGTCTTTTGCAGACTTTCCGACCCAAATTGTAAATCCCTCAAATTCAAAAACTTTAAACGGTAAACTTTCTCCATCTTTTTTGTCCTTGATATCTTCTTTGTTTGTTTTGAGAAAATTCTTTAGACCTTTAAAATCCTGAATGTTTTCAAGTTCTCGAAGCTTTGCCATCAGTTCCTCCTCCAAAACTTTTTTAGAAGCTAAAGTTTTTTTCAACTGATCGAGTTCCAGTTGCCTATTCTTTGATTTTCTGTATAGAGATTCCGCAAGTTCTTGTGGTTTTTGATGTGGTTTAAGTTTTACCATTACGGATTCTCCAGTATAAAAATTAGCTAACCAAATCTCCTTTTCCGGGCTGGTGAACTGATGGAGATTCGCCATGATTACATCTGCCAATTGGGACTGTGGAGGGAAAGTGGTAAGTTCTTCCAGTTTTTCCATGGATTTTTTTAGATACGAGCTTGTTTTTTTGAGCTGGTCTTTGAAGGACTTTAGCAGTTGATTTTTCTCTTTTTCAAAACTCCCAATGACTAAGGCACGGTAGAACAAGTCATTAACTGCGCTTACGGGATTGGAATAGCTAACTAGGGCAGATGCCTCCGGCAATAGACTTAATTCTGCTTGTTTGTCATTTTGGACTAAGGAAAAAAGCGGTGCGTCTAACAAATCAAGTAATTCCTGCATTAGTGCCCATTTCGCATGGAGATCTGTATCAGGGTAATTTCGCGCTTTCAACCAGCTTCTTGGAATAATCCCCAGTGTAGGTAAGAATTGGGAGGCATTGCCCTGAATCGATTCAAAGTGTTCAAAACTCAGATCCAGGTGTCGGTCCAGTGTTTTCCAATCCAGCGTTCGATCTTCTTTGATTTCATTTCTAAAAAGCAGCTTTGGCATAAATTCCTCAGGTTCATACAGCAACACATTGCTGCGGTTTCCATGGAGTTTAAAAACCAACTTTTTTCCCGATGAAAGATTGAAAAGAAGTGCCCTTTCAAATGAAAAAACCCTGCATGACTCGAAGAAATCTCCTATTAGTTCACTGAAGAGATCGATACTGTTTCTTTTAGCCCTACTAAATTGGCTTGGAAAACTCAAATAGACCTGAGGAGGTAGTAAATGGGCTCGAATGAATAGGGTAGATTGCTTGCCTTCGGTCTCTACTATTAGCTCATCCTTGCTTTGGGAAAAGCAGGCGATGATGCTGTTCCCCTGAATTAGGGTGGATAATTCAGGCGCAAGAAACCTAAGAAAATGGTAATTGAGATGCATCAGGATAGGGTTAGCTCTAGGCCATCGAATGCAAGGAAAATACCTTTCGGAAGTTCTTTTTCAATCAATCCATGATTTCCTAATCGATGCGAGATATGAGTGAAATACGTTTCTTCTGCCCCTATTTTCAAGGCTTCTGTGATGGCTTGATCTAAAGTGAAATGGGAAATATGCGAATCTTTCTGTAATGCATTCAATACCAATACTTCCGTACCTTTGAGTAGCTCGTAAGAAGAGTCTAAAATCAAATTGGCATCTGTAATATAACTGAAATTGCCTATCCTGAAGCCCAAAACAGGAAGCTTGTAATGAAGTACTGGAATGGGAATAATTTCAGTGCCGTTGATGTGAAACGGATTTTCATTGATTTCAATACAGTCCACTTGCGGAACGCCAGGGTATTTTTTATCGCTGAAAATATAGGAATATTCGCGTTTTATTTGCTCCAGAACTTGTTTTCTTCCAAAAACGGGTATGTCTTTCTTTTGAAGAAAATTGAAAGGCCGAATGTCATCCAAGCCCGCCGTGTGGTCCTTGTGCTCATGAGTAAAAAGCACTGCATCGAGTTTTTTGATTCCCGATCGTAGCATTTGCATCCGAAAATCTGGTCCTGTGTCGATTACAAAAGTTTGCTGATTGACTTCAATTAAAATAGATGTCCTAAATCTCTTGTCCCTGAAATCCAGGGATAAGCAAACTTGGCAAGTACACCCGATGACAGGCACACCTTGAGAGGTGCCGGTTCCTAGAAATGTGACCTTCAAAACTTCAGTGCAGTTTGACGTAATTCAGTCAAAAAATCCTGATTTGATTTATCCTTAAATTCCGTAGGATCAAAATTGAGTTCTGATAAAATATCAATCAATGCGTTGATTTTACCTTCGAGTGGAAAGTATTTGTTGACAATAACAATCTTATTGTCTTTGAGTACACAGTAGCCGGATTTAAAGTTTCCCTTTTCATACCGTAATAGGTAACTGGAAGCAGCGAATAAGTTTTCGAGTTTATCCAAAAAATGTTTGGTGTACTTTATCGCCATGATATTAATTTAAAAATTTTTTAACAGTTGCAAGCATCAAGTCATAGTCCAATGGTTTTTGTATAAATTCATCAAAACCTAATTTTCGAAATTCTTCGGGGGTATAATTTGCTGCATTGCCAGAAATAGCCACAATGGGAAGTTTCTTTTTGATTGGATCGGCAAGATTTCTGATTTCTCTGGTACACTCCACCCCATCCATAATGGGCATTGAAATATCCATCAAAATCAAATCAAAACTTTCTTTTTCAAGCATTTCTAACACCTGCTTACCATTTTTAGCAGCTTTCATTTGGTAGTTTTCGAATGCCAAAACGTTTTTGGTGAGGTTGATAATAATAGTACTGTCCTCAGCCACCAAGATTTTTTTTATATCGCTCATAATCCAAAAATATGATCTTGATTTAAAAATTCTTTAAATTCTTTTAGCTCTTTTTTAACAAACTCTAAATTATTTATAAATTCCGATGCTTTTTTTTGTCTTCCATAGGTCTCGCAAATAAGTACCGATTGATAAATCCTCTCAGCCCCTAAGGTTCCGGAATTTCCCTTCATAGTATGCATTTTTTCTAATAATGAGACAGAAATACTTTTTTTCTCTGCAATTTCAATACAATCAAGTAGTTCGTCACATTCTGCAAGAAAATCAAAATAAATTTTTCTGATAAATTCTTTAGAGTTGTACTTTAAAAGTTGCTCTAGGGTGGTTTTATTAAGTAGCGCGGTAGGTTTGGATTCAACCTCAGACTTGGACTCCAATTCGGGAACCTTTTGAAAAAAAGATTGAACTACTTTAAGAAATTCTCGTGGCTTTATAGGCTTGGTTATAAACTCGTCAAATCCTTGATCCAAAAAAGATTGTCTGTCTGTTTCATCAGCATAGGCTGTTACTGCCAAGATAGGGCATGTACCAAAAGCATGTGCCCTGATTCGTTTCATGGCGGTAATTCCATCTACTTTTGGCATTTGGATATCCATTATAATTAGATCAAAGGGTGTTTTGGTTGCTGATTCAATTGCCTCAAGCCCATTTTCTGCTGATTCAAAGGAGTAAAGGTGTCCTATTAGATTTTCAAAAAGTTTTCTATTGAGTTCGTTATCGTCAACAATCAGGACTTTTTTGCTTTTCATCTCAATCCTATTGATTTTTGGATTTCTAAATT
The DNA here is from genome assembly GCA_964574365.1 of uncultured Limnohabitans sp. Classification (GTDB taxonomy): domain Bacteria; phylum Bacteroidota; class Bacteroidia; order Cytophagales; family Cyclobacteriaceae; genus Algoriphagus. The sequence goes on along the minus strand of CAZNND010000022.1, from coordinate 2,399 downwards.
AGTTCAGAATTGACAGACAAGAAAATTTTGATTCTGGTGGTAGGCCCAACGGCAGTCGGAAAAACCAACCTTTGTTTAAAGCTAGCCAAAAAATTCAAAACGGAAATCATTTCCTGTGACAGCAGGCAGTTTTACCGGGAGATGAATTTGGGGACAGCCAAACCGAGCGATGAGGAAATGAAGGAAGTTCCTCATCATTTCATCAATTCACTTTCCATTGAAGATAGGTATGATGTAAGAAAATTTGAGGAAGAAGCGATTCATCTTATCGATCAACTGTTTTCAAGCCATCAGGTTGTGATCATGACTGGTGGAAGTGGGCTTTTTGCTGATGCAGTAGTTAAGGGACTCGATGATATTCCGGAGGTAGCCCCGGAAATTCGTCAGGAAATCATTCGTGAATTAGAAAAAAATGGTCTGGAATGGCTTCAGCAGCAAGTTGAATCCGCTGATCCCGAGTATTTTAGTATGGTTGATCGACAAAATCCTCAACGATTGATGCGAGCACTTGAGATTTTTAGGGGTACAGGTTTGAAATTCAGCAGTTTTCGGGTCAAAAAAAGCGCTTTGAGGAACTTCAAAACCATCAAAATCGGATTAACCAGAGATAGGGACGAACTTTATCAAAGAATCGATTTGCGTATGGATCAGATGATCGAAAAGGGACTTTTTAGTGAAGCAGAAACCTTTTTCCCAAAAAAACACCTCAATGCGCTTCAAACAGTGGGATACTCCGAAATTTTCGGTTTTTTAGAAGGTAAATATGACCGCATAGAGGCTATTAGATTACTGAAACGTAATTCCAGGAGATACGCTAAAAGACAACTGACATGGTTTAGGAAAGATCTGGAGATCTACTGGTTCCATCCCGATCATGAAAAGGAAATTCTATCCTGGATAGAATCTCAAATAGCCTGAAATCCGCTGATTTTGGCAACCCAATTGTAAGGTGCTTTTTTGATTAGTGCGTTGTATTGCAAGCGATTTACTTTCAGTTCCCTAATTATTTCAAGCGAGGTTGCCGAAATTGGATTATTGATTGAATGGGACTTCCAATTTTCAATAAGTCTATTCAAATCCAGAAGCGAACCAGAAGTCAAGACAAATTCGGGATGTTCTTGACCGAGCTTGAAAAACAGTTCTTTTTGAAGGTTGATTTTTCTCATCATTGTGTTTCTTACCGTCATGAAAAAGAGCAGGCAAGCACCACCAACTGTTAAAAACAAAGGAATAAAGCCCATATCAGATACTTAGAATGTCGATTAATTTTAAATGGTCAGAAATTAAGGGTTTTGGTTTACCAATACAGTCTGAAAATGGGGTATAGACCACTTCCAGTTTCATCACGCCTGCCATACAACTTGTTTTTCCTTCAAGAAGCCCTTCTACAGCAGCCATACCACAGCGACTGGCAAGAACGCGATCTCTTGCTGAGGGCTTTCCACCCCTTTGAATATGTCCTAAGGTTGTTACCTTAAACTCTTTATTAGGGTCATTGATTTTTTCTTTTACCATTTTCATGATTTTTTCTGCTCCTCCGAGTTCGTCTCCCTCGGCCACAACAATAATACTGGATGTTTTTGTTTTCCTTAAATTCTTAAGTGTTTTTACCACTTGATCTAGATCAGTTTTGGTTTCAGGTACCATGACAAATTCGGCACCACCTCCAATTCCTGATTCAACAGCAATAAATCCAGCATCCCTTCCCATTACCTCTACGAAAAAAATACGGTCATGTGCAGCTGCTGTATCCCGGATTTTGTCAATAGCCTCAAGGGCGGTATTTACGGCAGTATCGAAACCGATTGTGTAGTCTGTTCCAAATATGTCATTGTCAATCGTACCCGGGCATCCAACAGTTGGGATTCCATATTCTTCAAAAAAAACTTTTGCACCGGTAAAGGTTCCATCTCCTCCAATTGCCACCAACCCTTCAATTCCTTGTGCCTTCAAGTTTTCAAAGGCTTTCTTTCTTCCTTCAGGGGTTCGAAATTCGCTCGATCGGGCTGATTTTAAAATTGTGCCTCCCCGCTGAACGATATTGGAAACGGAATGGGAATAAAGCCTTTTGATGTTTCCTTCGATCATTCCTTCGTATCCGTGATAGATTCCATACACCTCAAGTCCCCGGAATATTCCTGTTCTGACTACTGCCCGGATACAGGCATTCATTCCAGGTGAATCTCCTCCGGAGGTGAAAACAGCTATTTTTTTCATGGGGTAGGTTTTTAAGCCCAGCAAAAATAGAGATTAAAGCAGGAATACTTGTGTTAATTTTCCATTTTGTCAGGGAAATGGCTTTTAACATTTGGTAATTAAAACATGGAACGAAGGGATCGAGAACCTTCCTTTTGAATACTTGTGGGTTATAACCATTAAGGTCATTGAGAAAATTAAGA
>CAZNND010000021.1:0-52796 GCA_964574365.1 uncultured Limnohabitans sp. | reverse complement strand
TATCCCTTCAGGTCAATATTATTTTGTCACTTGTATGTAGGCGGATAATCATATTGGATTTTTAAATTTATCCACCTTGCAAGCCTGGGATAGCAGTTTTCTATCAAATACTTAAAAAAGAGCCACTTTTCTGAAAAAGTGCCCCTTCCTTCCTATTTGCATACATGGTGCGCAAGTAACCGCTGCACATCATAGACATTAACGGATTTGTTGAACTGCCTGGTGATGCTGGGCTGATGTTCGCCGGAAATCCAGATTTTGAGTTCGGCATCCAAATCAAAGGTGCCTGAGGTCTCCACGCTGAATCTTGAAATGCTTTTGTAGCTGATGGATAGGTACTCCGTTTTACTGCCGGTGATTCCCTGCACGTTTACCAGAATTAATCGCTTGTTGGTAAAAATAAAGGTGTCCCGAACCAGCTTGAATCCAAGTTCAAATCCCTCTCCCTCAGCCAAAAGCTGACTGTATTTTTTTGAAAGTTCCTCTTGGCTCACTGCTCCGGCATTTCCAAGTAAAGCTGAAAATAGTCCCATACTTGTTTAAAGATGTTAATTCCTTTTTATAGTGTTTAAATAAAAACTTCTTGCATGTGAAATTTAGGATGAAAGTCTAATCTCTAGTCTCCGCTCTTTTGTCTCCCATTCTTCTATTATCTAATTTTCCAAATCACCACGCAATCCCATAATCATCACCATAATTGCTAGCTCCACCCCAGAAGGAGCCGTGCTTCCAGTCAATCCAGATGGCCGTAATTGGACCGGAGGTTTTGTTCCAAAAATCCATGATGTACCCTTTTTTTAGCAACTCTCTACGGATCCATTCAGGTGTGTCATACCGGAGGGTGATGGCACCGGGCCTGATTTCATGGTCGCCAAAGCTACTTTGCATTTGATAGGAGTTGAAGTTGGGGGCTTCTACAGCTTCCTGCACATTCATGTCAAACTCGACTACGTTAAGGAAAAACTGGAGTAGATTCTGATCCTGGGAATCCCCTCCCTGCACGGAGAATGCGAGGAAAGGCTTTCCATCTTTCACCGCCAAGCTTGGGGTGAGCGTCACTCGAGGACGCTTTCCAGGTTCGGGGAGGTTGTAGGGGTTAAGCTTTTCATCCAAAACGAAGCTCTGCATACGCTGGGAAAGTCCAACGCCGGTATTTCCAGCAATCACAGCAGGAATCCAGCCTCCAGAAGGGGTTACCGATACGACCCAGCCTTCTGCATCAGCAGTCTGGACAGATGTGGTACCACTTTGGAAGTCGGATAGGAATTTTTCATCCAAACCCGTCTTGATATCCTCCGGAGATAGTGCGGCGATGGTTTGCTTGGAATTGTTGAGCAAGTTGATATAGGGATTTTTTTCGCCTTGGAAAGGGTAGGGGTCTCCTGCAGTAATTTTAGGATCATTGCTCTCACCGATCAATTTGGCACGCTCTTTTGCATATTCTTTAGAAAGAAGTCCTTTCATTGGTGATTTGACAAAAGCTGGATCTCCATAGTAAAAGTCCCTATCAGCAAATGCAAGGCTCATCGCTTGATATACGGTGTTGACGTAATTTGCGGAATTGTAGCCCATGGACTTGAGGTCGAAATTTTCAAGAATTGTCAAGGACTGCAAGAGGGCAGGGCCTTGGGTCCATTCCTGAAGCTTGTACACGTCCACGCCTCGGTAGTTGACATGGAGAGGTTCTTCGATTTTCACTTTCCAGTTTGCCAGATCTGCTTCTGTAAAAAGACCGCCTTGCTCTCGTGTGCCTCTTACGATTTCTTTGGCAATGTCTCCTTTGTAAAACCTGTCATAAGCTGCATAAATGGCGTCTTTTCGGCTTTTCTTCGCTTTAAGAGCGGCACGTTCAGCTTCTACCAATTTGAGAAGTGTTTGGTATAAGTCTTCTTGCACAAAAATTTCACCTGCCTCAGGTGCCTCTCTCTTTTCGCCTAAATGAGGTAGGAAAACCTTTTTCGAATACGGCCATTCCTTGATTCGAGCCTTGTTGTTTTCGATAGCATTGGCAGTTTGAGCTTCGATTGGATAGCCTTTCGCCAGATCCATAGCGGGCTTCAACACCTGTTCCAGACTTAATTTTCCATACTCGGCCAGCATGGTGAGGATGCCTCCCGGTGTCCCGGGCGTGGTAGCTGCTAAAGGGCCATATTGTGGGGGATAGGCCATGCCCTGAGATTTGTAAAAGTCCGTAGTGGCACCCGTAGGAGCAACTCCCATGGCATTGATGGCGAGTACTTTTTGAGTGTGTGGGTTGTAAATAAGGGCTTGGGTTTCCCCTCCCCAGGAAAGCACATCCCACATGGTGGATGTGGCAGCAATCATGGCGCAGGAAGCATCCACTGCATTTCCTCCTTGCTGGAAAATCATTGCCCCTGCGGTCGCGGCCAAGGGCTTGCCGGTGATGGCTACCCAGTTTTTACCATGAAGGATAGGTCGGTTGTTGGGTGTGGTACCTGCACCCAATCCGGGCAGTCCCTGGGCGATGGCGGCATTCCAGGAAATGAATAGGAATGCGAGGAAGTAAAGTCTTTTCATACAAATAAAGATTGATGGTTAATTCTCATCCAAGAGTTGGCTCATAATAGGTACAAATCCAGGAAATTGGGAATTGAAATGAGTGAATACCTGAAAGATCGATCCCGGAGCCTTTAGATTTATTTCATTTTCTTCAACAAAGGTTTCCATCTGAATCGCTTTGCCTCCAAAGAGGGCGAAAAATTCTTTTCTCTTTTTTGGGACTTCATACAGGTCTTTTCCACGAAGATAATAATATACATTTCGCTTCACAATCTGATCGTTGCGATTCCCGACCATCAATGCCGTATTGTAATTGGACTCCTTGAAAATTGCAAGGGTTCTTCGCATCAGGGGTAGTTCTCCTTCGACCAATACCTCAAAAAATCCCAAAATCGGAGCACCTTCATCTCTGAAATCCATTCCATTGACAAAATAGCGCGGCACTTTGTAGCTACTGTCCATCCACACGATATTTTGGACGCGAAGCCCTTGAAGCGTAGTGACTTGAAGCGTTTGCGGTTCTAGTAATTCGAATGTATTGGAATTGATGTTGTATCTAGTCCGGTAGCCTTCGAGCACTTGCTGATCTCTATAGAGCAGAATTGAGGAGAGGTTCCATTTTTTGTCTAGGTAAAAATTACCTTCAACTTTTTTTGGCTCAGGAGGAATTCCATAAAACATATTGCCTCCGACGAAATTGGGCCGCTCCACTAAAAGCCGGCTCACGTTGGTGCTCCGAATTGTCTTTTGCAATGCAGCGCCGGTACCTTCTGATCCGAATTTTACTAAATACAGATTCCCCAAATTTAGATCTTCATTCAACCGTATTACTTTTTCGAGTAGATTATATCCTGCCAAAGTCACAGCAAGCGTGTATTTTTCGGCTGGGACTCCGTGAATTGAAAAGTTGCCAACAGCACCGCTTAGGTTTCCAAAACTGGTATTGCGAAGCGTAACCACCGCTCCCTCGAGGTATTCTTGGGTATCTGCATCGAGTATTCTTCCTTGTAGGGTGAAGGTTTGCCCCATGGCCGAGCCATCGAGAAGCAATTGAAATGAACTGAGCCAAATCAAACGAAAAAAAAACAAACTTCGCTTCATAGTTGATGATGGTAACTTAAATGTAATCTTATTTTGCAAGCCAAATTATTTGATTGAGTTCAAGAAGTTGAGATGTAGTTAGAAATTAATGGCGCTATTGAACCGAACATCAAGGATTTACTGAATCATTACGAGATATTTTCTCGTTAATTTTTCCCTAAATTACTGTATATTTGATCGATCGGTGTTTTTACCGAGCATCTTTTAAACTTATAAAATTTCCTTAAGTTGAATTTTCAGTCATTTAATTTTGAGCCTTCCTTGCAGGAAGGGCTTGATTCAATGGGTTTTGATAACCCTACACCAATACAACAAATCGCCATTCCTGTTATTCTCGAAGGAAAAGATCTTATAGCCTGTGCTCAGACAGGAACAGGAAAAACTGCAGCATTTGTTCTTCCAATTCTGAATAAAATTTCAAAATCAGGCTCAAGCCTGTTGAATACACTTATTTTGGCTCCTACTCGCGAACTTGCTATTCAGATCGATCAGCAAATTCAGGGATTTTCCTATTTTCTTGGGGTAAGTTCGGTGCCTATCTATGGTGGGGGTGACGGAGTAATTTGGGAGCAACAAAAAAAGGCTTTGGAAACAGGTGCTGAAATAGTGGTAGCTACACCGGGCCGCCTTATTGCTTTGCTTGCAGGGGGGAAAATTGACCTCAGTACTTTGGAACATTTGGTGCTGGACGAGGCTGACCGAATGATGGACATGGGCTTTTCAGATGATATTCTGAAAATCGTCAACTATCTGCCCCAAAATCGGCAAACTATTCTTTTTTCCGCTACTATGCCTCCAAAAATCAGGCAGTTTAGCATGAAAATTCTCAATAATCCCGAAGAGATTTCCATTGCTATCGGAAAAACGGCAGAAGGGGTAACGCAATCCATGTATTCCGTTTACGATACTCAAAAAGAGGAATTGGTACGCCATATTCTTTCCCAAAAACCGTATGAAGCGGTGATTATTTTCTGCTCAACAAAGGAAAAGGTCAAAGCCTTGTATAAGCTCTTGAAAAAAGGGTTTGATGTGGAAGCTTTCCATTCCGATTTGGAGCAGGTGGAACGCGAAAAAATAATGTCAGCCTTTAAAAATAAGGCTGTAAAAATCCTAATTGGTACGGATATCATTTCCAGGGGAATCGATGTGGTCGGTATTGAGCTGGTAATCAACTATGATACGCCAAGTGATCCGGAAGATTATGTGCATCGGGTAGGCCGTACCGCACGGGCAGACAAGGAAGGTGAAGCAATTACATTTGTCAATCCAAAAGATCAGCAGAAATTTGTCCGTATTGAAAAGCTAATAGGGATGAAGGTGACGCAACATCCACTTCCTGAGCAGATGGATAAAGGACCTGAGTACCTAGGCGAAAAGCCCAAGCAAATCCTTTCCCGACCTGAATCTGATCCATTAAAAAAGAAAAAGAAGAAAAAAAAGAAGCCATCAAGCCAAGCTTCTGCCAACCCTCGGGAAGTTCATGACCAACCCAAAAATCCCCAAGCCCAATTTGACGCTGATCTAAAAAAGTCGCCTGAACCGGTACATCAACCACAGCCCAGTAAATACGGGCAAAGAAAAAATGTAGTAGAGTCTTAAATTACTTGAATTAATTATGTGTATCCGCTTGATTGCACGGAAGCTTGATTTTTTTGCCAAGATATGAATCAGGGAAAAGTGCCTTACTTGTAATTGTTGCTTCGTTCATTAATGGCATAAGTTTAATCAAATCGGGATATCCAATCAAATGAACAGGAACAGATAAAAGGATTAACCACCATAAACACATCCCTCACATAGAAAAAAAGTCAGTATCGTTTCGATAAGCTATGTTTCATCTTCATTCATGAAGCTAAGTTTCACATAGCCTGATTGCTACCAATAATATGGCTTCCCACTATATTTTCTATGTTGCTATGTGGTTTTTAAATATTTCCCTAGTTCTACATTGTCAGATGAAATGCACTGGGTGAAATTTAATAAGGTATTATCTCTAACCTTTCAAATATAGAAAAGGACATGAATAGTAATGCCTTCTTTACTTTTTCCCACAGACCTGACTGCCTTCAGGCAAGTTTTTCACAGATCTTTTCCTATTCTTTGAAAAACTGATCGAAATTGAAAAAATATTTGTGAATCCTTCTTCGGCGGAATAGTTCTGTGGGAAATTTTGAAATTTTCCCTTGAGTTCCAGAGTGCCTCCTAAAATTCAAATGGGACAAAGTAGGGCTAGTTAGTGAAATAATAATCTTTTATAGGGATATAAGGAATCTTGCCAGTAGCCAAATTTCATTTTGTTTGAGTTTAAGGATATAAATCGATCAATGGGAAGAACCTAAACTAAACAAAGGGATGGGAAATTCAACGCATACCCAAACTTTCAATTTTGATTTGTACACCTTCGAAATCAAAGCTTTAGCTTTTCATCCTTTGTGCCCTAAACCATAAATTTCTAGAAAAGAAGAGGAATTTATAGCATTAGAGCCGAGAATAAATCCCATACTAAACACGTAAAAAAAGAACTTTGAGCCCTTCGTGTCATTTGTGGTTCAAAAATTTACCGCTTTTATTCCCTACTGGCAAAATAGCGTATAAGCATGTAAAATTAGTAAAGGGATGAAAAATTCAACATACACCCAAACTTCCAATTTTGATTTGTAAACCCTCGAATTCAAAGCTTTAGCTTTACCAGGTTGTGCCATTAACCGATGATATCCTCGAAAAAGGATTAATCCAGGTGATTGGGGTCAAAAAATGAAAAACTCAAAAAAAGAAGGTTCGAAAAAACTTTGTGACCTTCGTGTCCTTAGTGGTTAAGAATTTTATTGGTTTTGTTTTCTGCTGGCAGAAAAGCGTATAATCAGATAATCAATTTATACTTTGGATGAATTAATCAAAAGGGGTTCATATAGCTTTTTATTATTGTAAAGGGCAAAGTAATTCCAGATTTTTTCTTTATTTGGTATGAAAATTTGTTAAATGATGATCAAAAAACAAATTTTCGAAATGAACGTCCATTTTTTGTTATACCTTCGACTATGCAAAGTTTTCTTTTGAACCTGCTTTTATTCTATTCTATCCTTTTTCTGACCAATCTACCGGCTTATTTTTTGGGTTTGAAGTTTGAAGGAAATGATAAAAACAAACGTCTGTGGTTTGAACCTCCGGGCTTCGTCATCCCAATTGTTTGGGTGGTGTTATTTTTTTTATTGGCACTTCTACGTTTCAAACTTGAAGAAATTCAGGCAAACGATCTGTCAAATATGACCTTGGTCTTGGCATTTATCTGTGCTAGTTATGCGTATTATACTTTAGGCCTAGAAAAACTTACGGGAATCTCGGCTTTGAAATTTGGCTTGGCGGGTAATATTTTGGTGATTTTAGCGGCAATATGGGTAGGTAGAATGGTCTCTCAACTTTCTGCTAATCTGTCTTACCTAGTCTTTCCCATTGTAGTTTGGACTTTTTTTGCAACTATGATTATTTTGGGACAGCTCAGATTGAATAAGGTTTAAGCAGAAACCTCCCTTTTGTCAAAGGCGTACATCATTCCACCCAACAGGAGTATTCCCAGGCCTGCTAGACTTTCCAGAGGTCTGTCGTATATCAAATACCCCATCACAGCCGTACTGAAAATCAAGTAGATTACCTGCAAAAAGGGTTTGTAAGGTGCTCTGAATCCTTGTTCTTTAGTGATTTTTAAGGAGGAATAAATGGTTACTGTCCCCATCAATTGAAGAACAAAGCCTGCATAAAGCATCACTTGTTCAAAAGAACCTGTTGAAAACAAGATAAAACTGATGAAGCTGTTCAGAAGGATGGCCCGAATTGGGATCCCTTGGGAATTGACTTTGGAGAGTGGTTTCCATAGCTTAAAGTCGCGAGCCATGGCAAAGGTTACTCTAGGACCAACCCAAGAATAGCCTGAAATGGTGGCGATCAGTTGAATCCCAATGAAAATGCTTACCCAAAGTGCTCCATTGGTTCCGAAAAGATTTCCGAAGGCTATGTCTGCAACTTGTACTTTTCCTGAGAGTTGATCGACAGTGGCCTGCTTTAGTAAAACCAGCTGTAATAGAATATAGAGCACCATCACGATGAGTGTTGCTGAAATAAGGGCTTTGGGCAGGTTTTTCTGGGGTTGATCGACTTCTTCGATAATGTAAGCTGCGGAGTTCCAACCGGTATAGGCATAAAACACATAGATCAAAGACACGGCGAATCCAGGCACCATAATTTCTTTTTTCCATGTATCTGAAAAATCCAAAGCCGGCGTTTCTACACTGCTTGTAAAACCAAGACCGAGAAGGATTAGGACAAGGACAAACAAAATTTTTATCCAGGTCATCAGGTCTTGAAACTGGGCTGAACGTCTCACTGAAAACATGTGGACTACCGGTACAAGAATCATAAAAAAAAGACCAGGAAGAATAGTTTCGCCAAATATTGGGCTCAAATAATTATTGATGGCCATCGCTGCAATGGCAATAGGTGCAGAAAAGCCCACCAACAAGGAAACCCATGCATAGAGATAGCCTACAGCGGGATGGATGCTTTCAGATAAAAAAATGTAGTCGCCACCAGTGCGCCTGAAATGGGTACCAAGTTCGGCATATACCAATGCACCGATTAATGCCATCCCACCTCCAAACATCCAAAGCAAAAGAATGGTCCATGTATTTTGAACCACAGCGAGCTGAAAGCCCAAACTGGTAAATACGCCCGTACCTACCATATTGGCAATGACGAGGCCTGCGGCGGTTATCCAGGAGATTTTGTTCTGTTTTAAATTCAAAATTTAAGATTTTCGGGATTTTGAGAATTATTACTAAATCTAAGCAAAACTATTTCTTCCGGTTCAATACGATAAAATAGAGAGATTTGAGGTATTATTACTGCTCTTCTAGCATTTTTGTGATCAACTTTTTCAAAGAGCTCTGGCTGAAGCTGAATTAGTTTTATTTTGGTGTTTACTTTTTTCACGAAATCTTCTGCAACAGAATAAGACCAATTAAAAATCACGTAATCAATAACTGATTCATAATCCATTAAAGCCTCAGGAGACCAAACAATTTCCATGATCATTTAAGGTGAGTTTGTCTCCCCTTAGTTTGGGAGAGGTGAAAAAATCAAACTGATTTTCCTAAAAAATTAGGCGTTAACTTTACTCAAGTTGGTTTTATTTGTCTTTAAACAATTGGGGGAATTTCTTTTTCATTTGTTCCTTCACCTCATCATGGGTATAAAAATTACCATTCTGGTAGGAATCCAAAGCTTTGTCGATAGCGACTTTTTCTGCTTCCGAAATATTGGCTTCAAACTCAGTAGAATCTCTTTTTTTCAGCATTTTAAGTTGCTGTAGGAGGTATTCATCCTTAAGGTTTTTGACCCATTCGACTAGTTCTTGTTTTTCAGCAGCGGTAATCATCATTTTAAAATTTTAACCTAAGATAAGCAAAATCAACAGGTTGAATAGGTTATTATTAAAAAAAAACCATCCCGATTCGAAGGTTTTCTTCACGGGATGGTTTTGTTTTACTTTATCCGTTTAGTTTTTCACCGCATCAAACAGATCGATTGGAGTAGCCTTTACTTTTTCTTCGAAAGCTTTCCAATCCCCATTCATAAACGCATTTACCTTTGCGATTGCCTCATCTGCCGCTTCTTTAGCCTGATTGTATAGTCGCTCTTCTGTGGCTCCTGGGGCTGAGAAACTTGAATTAGCGTAGCTTCTTGGTGCAAACAGTCGGGTCATCGTGGTAGGATAAAGACTTCTGACAATTCCCTGACCCTCAATTCTTGGTCCGCTAAAACCCTCTCTTGTACTATCGAGCTTTTTCTTTATTTCTTTAGTTGCAGTTTCCAATGCCTTGGCTTCCTCTGTTTTGACATCTTTGATGATTGCGCTTACTTTGTCAATCACCTTTTGGGCGTCATCGAGTTTTTTGGTTGCTGAGGTAACCTCTGAAGATAAGGATTCAACTTTCTTCAAGAATGTATCTCGAGCTTGCAGGTCTGCTAATTTCGTGTCAATTCTTGGGTCTGCATGTACTTTGATCGAGGTTTCAGACGATTCTCCCCCATATTCCATTACCACTTTATATGTTCCAGGAAGTGCTTCCCCACCGCTTGGTTCAAAAAAACCGCTGCGGCTTGCACCACGACCTTGGCCACCTCCTCCAAATCCTCCCGTCATTTCAGCCGTTGATTTACGGTCCAGGTTCCAGATGATCCGGTTGACGCCTTTGCTTGGAAGAGTTTTTAGTGTTCTGATTTGCTCTCCTGCGTCATTAAAAATTTTAACGGTTACTGAGTCCAATTTTTCTTTGTCATCATTGATGAAGTAGCTCAAACGGCCTCCAAAGGGCCTGTTTTCACCGGCATATTTGGCGGAAGCCATGAAGCGCTCCCCATGAGGTTGCTGGATTTCTGCTTGATAAGCTTCTGGTGCAGGGAAGGCTGTCACCTTTCCGGCAGGTGCTTTTCCAATATTTTTGGCAAAGGCACGAAGTGGTCTGATGTCATCCAGCACATAAATGGCTCGTCCGAAAGTACCGATTACCAAGTCTGCCTCTCGCTCTTGTATCGTCATGTCATACGTGGATACAGCTTTTGGATAGCCATGATCCCATTTGTTCCAGGTTTTTGCTTTGTCAAAAGACACATACAACCCATACTCTGTACCAAGAAATACCAAGTTGGGTTCTTCGGTGTCTTGCTTGATGGAAAGGGTGTAGCCCCACACCTTGGAATCATCCACAATTCGTGTAAAGGTTTTTCCGAAATCCGCACTATGGTAAGCATAAGCCGCAAAATCATTGTTTCGGTAGTTATTGGCTACGACCCAAACTTCACCAGCATTGAATTTGGATGCTTGAACCTGAGGTATCCAGGAAGCCTTTGGAAGCCCTGTCAACTTGGAAGCAAGATTGGTCCAGGTTTTTCCTCCATCAGTAGTTAGCTGAAGGTTTCCGTCATCCGTTCCAACCCAAACCACATTTTTATCAATAGGAGATGGAGCGATGGCAATGATTGTGGTGTGGTTTTCAGCACCTGTAATATCGAAAGTCAAACCTCCTGTTTTTTGTTGACGCTGTTTTGTCGAATCATTGGTAGTCAAGTCTGGTGAAATGATTTCCCATGTTTCACCGGAGTCAGTCGATTTGTGAAGGAATTGGGAAGCGTAATATACCGTATTGATATCGTGGGGATCTTGGGCGATAGCCGCATTCCAATTGAATCTCAAGAAAATATTCTTATCTGGATGTGTAGGACGAATCGTCCTATTGTGTCCTGTTAACTTATCAAATCGGCTTACATTTCCGCCTTGGGACATGGTATAGCCATATCTGGAATTTGCGGGATGAGAAACAACGTCAAATCCGTCCCCGAAGGAAACTTCTTGCCAGTAGGTGTTTCTGATTCCTTCATTTCTCCATAAGTAGGCAGGGCCTGTCCAAGAACCATTGTCTTGCATTCCTCCATAGACGTTGTAGGGGAGTTCGTTGTCCACATTTATATGGTAAAACTGTCCTACGGTAATTCCCTCTGCAAAGAACCAGGTTTTACCCATATCTCTGGAGATGTTCAATCCACCGTCATTTCCATTGATCAGGATTGAAGGATCGATAGGGTTGATGTACCATGCATGGTGATCCGGGTGCACGCCTTCATAGGAAAGCAGCTCGCGGAAGCTCTTACCCCCATCCTCAGAAATACCGACACGGGAGTAAAGGGTGTAGAGTCGGTTTTCATTTTTAGGATCTGCATAAATTTCAAAGTAGTAGAACGGACGATCCCCGATTTCTGATTTGTCATTGATCATGGAGAATTTTTGTCCTCCATCCTCTGATACATACAGGGCGTTTTTGGAAGATTCGATCAAAGCATATACCTTGTTACTGTTGGCTTTGGAAATAGCCAAGCCCATTCTTCCTAATTTTCCTTTGGGAATACCATTTTCTTCGGAGTTAAGTTTTTTCCAATTGTCCCCACCGTCCTGGGTTACATAAAGTCCGGAAGATTCCCCTCCTGATTCAAAAAACCAGGGATATCTTCTGTGCTCCCACATGTTGACAAAAATCTTGTTTGGATTATTGGGATCCATAATCATTTCACCAACTCCTGTTTTGATATCTACGTAGAGGATTTTCTTCCAGGTTTTACCACCATCAGTGGTTTTGTAAACGCCTCGGTCTTCCTGAGTACCCCAAGGTGAACCAATCGCTCCTACAAAAACTGTATTTGGGTCATCAGGATGGACAATGATTCGATGGATGGCACGGGTTTTCTCCAAGCCCATCAACTGCCAGGTTTTGCCTGCATCAAGGGATCGATATACGCCGTAACCCATATTCAGAGAGTTTCTAGGGTTTCCTTCACCAGTTCCTATCCAAATGATGTTTGGGTTTTTCTGATAAATGGAAATAGCACCGATGGAGTGTACCCGCTCATTATCAAAAATCGGCTCCCAAGTGATCCCACCTGAGGTAGATTTCCAAAGACCGCCGGAAGCTGATCCAGCGTAGATGATATTTGGGTTTTCGTGAATGGCATCAATGGCCGTAATACGCCCGCTCATGGCGCCTGGACCGATGCTTCTGGCTTTCATGGACTTGAATAGATCCATGTTCACTTGCTGCGCATGGACTCCCAAGCTCAACAAGGCTGCCACAATCAAAGGATAAATTTTTTTCATTTGACTAAGGTGGTTTTTGTTTTGGTCGAAGTTAACTTAAAAGATTTCGATTAGGATGTGAAAATTACTTTATTGGAAAAGTCTTCCTACCTAAGATAACCTTTTTTTATACCCTTGGTTTGTGTGAGGGAGTACTTTTGATTTTCTTTAGAAAAAAATGACGATATGAAGACGATTTGGTTAAAGCCTATGCTTGGGCTTTTTCTTGTTGCGATAGTTACAGCCTCTACAGCTCAAACCGGCCGTTTTCAGCAGGCAGTTGGCTATAAGATGGAAGTTCAGCTGGATGTAAAAACCAATCGTTACACCGGCACCCAACAGCTGGAATACTCCAATAATTCTCCGGATACACTAAACCGAGTTTTTTATCACTTGTATTTCAATGCTTTTCAACCGGGAAGCATGATGGATGTCAGATCCCGTAACTTAATAGATCCGGATGGTAGGGTAAGGGATAGAATTTCCAAGTTGAAGCAGGATGAAATAGGATATCTTCATGCGAAAAGCCTGAAGATGAATGGTGAGCCTTTGAAATTCAAAGAAGTCGAGACTATTTTGGAAGTTGATCTGATCGAGCCAATATTACCCCATTCGACAGTTGTTTTTGAAATGGATTTTGAAGGCCAGGTTCCACTTCAAGTGCGGAGGTCTGGGAGGGATAGTCAGGAGGGAGTCCGGTATTCCATGTCCCAATGGTATCCCAAGATGGCCAACTATGACGAACAAGGCTGGCATGCCAATCCATATGTGGCTAGGGAGTTTTATGGGATTTGGGGTAATTTTGACGTAAAAATCACCATTGATAAATCTTATGTTATAGGTGGCACGGGGTATCTTCAAAACCCCAATCAAATCGGCCATGGCTATGAAGATGCCGAGGTAAAGGTGCCGGCGATTAAGGGTTCTATGTTAACGTGGCATTTTGTGGCTCCCAAGGTGCATGATTTCATGTGGGCTGCAGACCCTAACTATAAGCATGACCGAATCCAAATGGCAAATGGGATTACGGTTCATCATTTTTATATTCCTGGAGAAAAGACCTCGGAAAACTGGGAAAAGTTAAAGGAATATACTCCGAAAGCTATTGAGTCTCTGTCTAAAAGATTTGGGCAGTATCCATACAAACAATTCTCAGTTGTACAAGGTGGGGATGGTGGAATGGAATATGCCATGTCCACACTGATTACAGGCCAAAGGCCTTTGGGTAGCTTGGTTGGGGTAATGGTTCATGAATTGGCACATAGCTGGTTTCATGGTGTATTAGCAACCAACGAATCGCTTTATCCTTGGATGGATGAAGGATTTACATCCTATGCTTCTGGCTTGGCAATGTCGGATATTTTTCAAAAATCTGATCTTCCACACAAAGGCTCGTATGAAGGTTATTTCAAGCTTGTAAAATCAGGGAAGGAAGAACCCATGTCCACTCATTCAGATCATTACCATACCAATATGGCCTACAGTTCGGCTGCGTATTCAAAAGGAGCAGTATTTTTAGAACAACTCGGTTATGTGATTGGAAAGGAAGTTAGGGATCGAGGAATGATGCGTTATTGGAATACCTGGCAGTTTAAGCACCCAAATGTTAATGATTTCATTCGGGTAATGGAAAAAGAGAGTGGTTTGGAACTTGATTGGTATAAAGAATACTTTGTCAATTCCACCAAGACAATTGATTACCGAATTAAAGAAGTCAAATCAACGGGGGGTGAGGGCACTGAAATTAGCATGGAACGAATTGGTTTGATGCCGATGCCTATTGATTTGGTGGTGACTTATAAAGATGGAAGTCAAGAACAAATTTATTTGCCACTGGTGATGATGAGAGGGGGAAAAATTGGGGAATCCGACAGTCCATCGCGTGTAATGAGCGAAGCTTGGCCATGGACTAACCCAACAAAATCAGTTTTTCTTTCTAGACCATTTTCGCAAATTTCTTCTGTTGAAATTGATCCGAGCAGACGAATGGCAGATATAAATCCTGAAAACAACAAAATGGTATTTTGACTTTTTTGCTAAAGTTTTAAAAAGAAAAGAGGCGGTTTGTATTCCGCCTCTTCTTATTTTTCTGGATCAACCAGCGTTCTTTTTTTCTTGCACTTCTGTTCGGATTTCTTGTGCTAGGTTTTTCAATTCTTGCATTCCTTTACGAACACGGGTACCAGCTGCCTGATTTCCCTTCTCGTAAAATTTTTCAAAATCCGCTTCAAGATTCATGACAAGATCTTTTACTTCACTAAATCTGCTCATAATAAAAGTTTATTTTTAGGTTGATGATAAGTTTATCTTGTTCTAATATAGTCCAAATACTTTCTTTTTCAATTCCGAGGATATTTTTTTTGAAATATTTTTTATTCCCCAAAGGATAAAGCAATCTCTGAATTCTTATAAACACCAGAAATCAATTTGTCTTTGACTGCTGCAAAGGCCTTAACCGTCTCTTCTACATCCTCGAGGGTATGAACTGCCGTAGGGATTAATCTTAAGATAATCATGCCTTTAGGAACGACAGGGTAGATCACCACCGAACAGAATATCCCGTAATTCTCCCTAAGATCCATAGAAAGGGCCGCTGCTTCCCCAACGGTTCCGTTCAAAACTACAGGCGTGACCGGAGAGTTTGATTTTCCGGTGCTAAATCCGTTTTCAAGAAGTCCCTTTCTGAGCGCATAGACGATTTTCCAGAGGTTTTCTTTTAGTTGTGGCTGGGTTCTGATTAGCTCTAATCGCTTCAATGCCCCTTCCACCAAAAGCATGGGAAGAGACTTGGCGAAGATCTGGGATCGCATATTGTATCTAAGATATAAAATCACGTCCGCATCTCCCGCGATAAACGCACCGATTGAGGCCATCGATTTAGCAAAAGTAGAGAAGTACAAATCGATTTGATCCTGAACTCCCTGTTCTTGTCCTGCCCCAGCACCTGTTTCTCCCAAGGTTCCAAAACCATGTGCATCGTCTACCAAGAGTCTAAATTCGAATTTCTTCTTGAGTTCGCTGATTTCCTTAAGTTTACCTTGATCCCCAGTCATTCCAAACACGCCCTCGGTAATCACCAATATACCACCACCAGTTTCAGCTGCTAGTTTGGTAGCTCTCTCCAATTGCTTTTCACAGCTCTCGATATCGTTGTGAGGATAAACATAACGTTTTCCTAAATGCATCCTCAAGGCATCAATTATGCAGGCATGGCATTCTGAATCATATACCACCACGTCTTTTCTATCCAAAAGTGCATCAATGACAGACATAATCCCTTGGTAGCCATAATTAAGTAAATAGGATTTTTGCTTGCCTACAAATGTAGCCAATTCATCTTCCAATTGCTCATGAAGGTTTGTCTGACCCGACATCATCCTTGCACCCATAGGATATGCTGCACCCCATTTTGCCGCCGCATCCGCATCCGCTTTGCGGATTTCCGGGTGATTGGCAAGCCCAAGATAATTGTTAAGACTCCAGGTTAGAACCTCCTTTCCTTTGAACTTCATTCTAGGGGCAATTTCACCTTCAAGTTTGGGAAATGACCAATAGCCATCAGCAAACTCAGAATGTTTGCCCAAAGGGCCCATGTTCGTTTTTAATTTTGCAAATAGATCCAAAGCAGTTTGAATTTAGTGTATTTGGGAGATATGATTTTTTTAAAATCCATCAAAAATAAGAGGAATCTATCTTTGAAGCAAAAAACTGTTTTTACATTATAATCAGACTTAAAAACTCGGGATAATTTCTTTATTTCGTCCTTATTCCTTGCCACATCTGCCCAAAAACTTTAGAAAAATCATGTCTACAATCAAAAAGCTTTTAGTCGCAAATCGAGGTGAAATTGCGCTTCGGATTATGCGAACTGCCCGTGAGATGGGAATTGCTACTGTGGCTGTTTACTCCGAAGCGGATCGCTTAGCTCCACATGTGAAATTTGCCGATCAAGCGGTTTGCCTTGGCCCGCCACCTTCATCGCAATCTTATTTAGTTGCTGAAAAAATTATTCAGGCATGTAAAGATTTACAAGTAGACGCTATACATCCCGGATATGGATTCCTTTCCGAAAATGCCGCGTTTGCACGAAAGGTCATAGAGGCAGGGATTATTTTTGTGGGACCTTCTCCGGAATCGATCGAGGTGATGGGATCCAAACTTGCAGCTAAGCAAACTGTAGCCAAGTATCAAATTCCCTTAGTCCCTGGAACAGAGGAGGCTATTTCCGATGTGGATGCTGCCAAAGCCAATGCAAAAGAAATAGGCTACCCTATCTTGATTAAAGCCTCGGCAGGTGGGGGAGGGAAAGGAATGCGAATTGTGGATTCAGAGTCTGATTTTGATGAACAAATGCAACGGGCTGTTTCAGAGGCTCAATCGGCCTTTGGAGATGGAGCCGTTTTTATTGAAAAATACATTACATCACCCCGACATATTGAAATTCAAGTACTTGGAGATCAGCATGGGAATACCGTTTATCTCTTTGAGCGTGAATGCTCCATTCAGCGAAGACATCAAAAAGTTATCGAAGAAGCCCCTTCAGCAGTAGTTTCTCCTGAGGTGCGCAAGGCCATGGGTGAAGCAGCTGTGGGTGTGGCCAAAGCATGTTCCTACTACGGCGCAGGAACGGTGGAATTTATTGTCGATGATCAACTTAATTTCTATTTTCTGGAAATGAACACTAGACTACAGGTGGAACATCCAGTTACGGAAATGATTACAGGTAAAGATTTGGTCAAAGAACAGATTTTGATAGCGGAAGGTAAGCCACTTTCTTTTTCTCAGGAGGATCTTAAAATCAATGGTCATTCAGTAGAAATCCGGGTATATGCCGAAGACCCCAAAAACAACTTTCTTCCCGATATTGGAAAGTTAGTTACTTACAGGAAGCCTCAAGGTCCGGGCGTACGTGTTGATGATGGTTTTGAAGAAGGAATGGATATTCCGATTTATTACGATCCGATGATTGCCAAGCTGATTACCCATGGTGCAAATCGGCAGGAAGCAATCGCAAGAATGATCTGGGCTATCAATGATTACAGAATTACGGGTATTCAAACAACCCTGGACTTTTGTCGCTTTGCTTTGCAGCATGAGGCATTCCTTTCAGGACAGTTTGATACCAAGTTTGTGGAGCGATATTTTACTCCGGAGAAGCTTGAGCCTATATTTTCCGAAGAAGAAAAAGAAATCCTGGCGGCTTTGGCAGTGGATTTTTATGTGCGTGAAGAGGTTAGAATTCACCCAAAAGAAGCCTTGAACAACTTCCCCACTACCAATTGGCGGAACCGGCTGGTTTGATTTATCCGGTTTTTGGCCGGTGTTGCGGAAATAAGCTCAGAAGTTTTGTCAAATCGAAAATTGCTAGAGAAAAAAATGGAACCAATTCAAGATTATGTAGTTCCAATCCGTGCTCGGGAGAGTACTTGCTATCAAGTCTCTTTCTTTTGGGTTTATTTTTCTGTGTCTAATCAACCAATTTTATTTCTAATTACTCAATAAACTGAAATATGGATTCATTTTTAAGCAAACTTAAGGATAAGCGGATTATCCTTGCCTCTAATTCACCCCGAAGGCAGGAGCTTTTACGCGGATTGGAAGTTGATTTTGAGGTGATCGCTCATCCAGTGGACGAAAAGGTGCCTGCGGAACTTCCAGCAGAATACGCCGCTACCCACCTTTCCAAATTGAAAGCCGAGAGCTTTCCCCATGAATTGAAGGAACATGAACTATTGATTACAGCGGATACGGTGGTGATTGAAAAGGGTCACATTTTGGGAAAACCGGCAACGGCACAAGAAGCCTTTGAAATGATCAAAAGACTCTCAGGAACAAGTCATACCGTAATGACTTCTGTTACCATTAAAGATTGTAATAAACGCATTACACTGGAAGATGAGGCCAAGGTGACTTTTCGGTTTTTAGAAGAAGATGAAATATGGCACTACGTACGGAAATACAAGCCCTACGATAAGGCGGGTTCCTACGGAGTTCAGGAATGGATTGGGTTTATTGGCGTAAGTAGTATTGAAGGCTCATATTTTACAGTGATGGGATTTCCGCTGCATTTGGTCTATCAGCAACTCAAAAAATGGTGAGCAACAATAACTTAATTTTAATTTCTTGAGATTAAATTCTTTCGTCTAATGCCATACCTTGACTCCATCCAACTTCCCTCAGGTGATGCAGGAATCTTTCCTTTCAGTATCCCAGCTTTCCGTTCGTTGGACACCATCCAATTTGACAATCCGATCAGTGTTTTTGTTGGAGAAAATGGTTCAGGTAAATCAACGCTTCTCAAAGCCTTGGCATTAAAAATAAATCTTCCAGCAATTGGGAGTTTGGAGTTAGATCAGGATGATACGCTAACTAGTTTTAGAGATTTCAGCGTGGGCATACGTTCCAAATGGAGTAAAAAAGCCTACCGAGGCTTTTTCTTTCGTGCCGAGGACTATTTTGGTTTTGTCAAAAGACTGAAAACAATAGACAAGGAGCTAAAGGGTGATATTGTGGATTTTGAGAAAAATCTGAGTGGGTATGGGCTTAAAATCGCCGTAGGGTCAATTCATGGCCAAAAAGAAGCGCTACAAAGAAAATACGGGGATCTTACCCAAGTGTCTCATGGTGAAGGGTTTCTCAAGGTCTTGCAATCCCGAATCCAGCCGGAAGGGCTTTATCTCATTGACGAACCTGAGGCTGCGCTTTCCCCACAACGCCAACTGGCTTTGTTTTCCTTGATAAAAAATCTGGCTGAAAATGAGGGATGTCAATTCATTATCGCTACGCATTCTCCCATTTTGATGTGCCTTCCAAAAGCCCAGGTTTTTCAGTTCGAGGAAAGTATGAAAAAAGTTTCGGTGGAGGAAACTGAGCATTTTACCATTCTGAAAAACTTTTTGAATAATCCAGATGCTTTTTTGAGGTTTTTATAAGCTTGATTTTGAATGGTTTATCTTTAACTTATCAGATTTACTCCAATCGTAGGAATTACCAACCCATGATTGACGGCTTCTTGATTAGCAATTAACCAATCCAGTGGCTCTAGCAATAGTTCATCAGATAAGTCAAAGGTTCCGAAATGCATCGGTACAAATTGTTTTGCACCCATCTCCTGGAAAGCCTTGGCCGCATCCATCGGACTCGTGTGGACAGGATGCATAAACCACTCGGGTTTAAAAGCTCCAACGCCCATCATGGCGATTTCAGGAGATCCCATAGTTTCTGAAATCAATTGGAAGTGAGGTCCATACCCGGAGTCTCCCATAAAATAGAAGGATCTGTCGGAGCTTTCAATGTAATATCCACCCCAAAGTCGCTGATTGGTATCTGTCAATCCCCTGCGGGACCAATGCCGGGTAGGTACAAAAGTGATCCGCAAGGATTCTTTCAAATCATAGGATTGAAACCATCCAGCTTCTTGGATTTGATTTTTTGGCATCCAAGCTTGCAAAAGTGTCCTCATGCTGAGTCCAGTCAGAATTTTTGCGTTGGGAACCAAGTTTCCAAGAAGTTTGAGCGTAGCTTCATCACAGTGATCCCTATGGTCGTGAGAAATCAAAATATAGTCAACATCTCGGATGATTTCAGGGTCAATCGGTAATTCTGTAAGCCGTTTCAATGCCCAATTATCCAACCATACAGGGTCTGTTAAAAGGGTTACACCTCCAATTGACATCAGATAGCTTGCATGCCCCAGCCAAATGAGTTGATCTTTTTGACTCGATTTAAAGCTTTTTAGTTTTTCAACTTCTAATTTCCTTTGATCCCTTTTTTTTTCTTCAGCCTGAGGATTTTTACTCAATTTCCATTTCAATACCGAATATAGGTTGGAATCAAAAGTATGATGCAGGTTTTGATAGCTGCCGTCTCTTAGTATAGGAGTGCCTTTCCATCCGCTTGGCTTTTTTTCGTAGGGGAGTTTTGGGTTAAACGTATGATTCACAAGTATTTTTTCATTTGGTTTCAAATAGTAAATCATCCCACCAGCAGGCACTATCCCAGCCATTCCCTTCAAAAAAGTTCTTCGTTTCATTGGTTTTATTTCTTATTATAAAACCATCCTACTTTTTAAAAGTTTGATGGAAATGTAAAAAGGACGTTTTTTCCGTCCTTTTTTTTTGTCACTTTTTGACTCGTTGACCTGAAACCAAGAAGGAATCCGCAAGGGTGCCGCTTACTTTGTCCTCTCCATCCGGCTTTAAAGTAAGGTACAGGTCGTACCCTTCCGCAAAAAAGTAGAGGGTAATGCTTTGCTCCTGTTCGTTGATTTGGGTAATAGGCGTCTCTCTGTTTGAGATGGCATCTACAAATTTCCCTTTTAATTTTCCATCCACTCGTTCCATGGAAAGGAGCACCTTAACGGTACCGTTTGGAGTGTCTTGCACAGTTACTTCCCATTCACCGACAAAATACTCAGTATCTTGGGCAATTGATGGGGAAAATTTGAGGCTGAAAACTAGCAGTAGAAGAAGAAAAGATAATTTTCTCATGGGCTTGTTTTTTGAGGTTAATACAGAAGAAAGGTAAGCAAAAGATGATATTTAGACTCGACAGTATTGTTTTTTTGACAAAGCTCAATAGTTCATTCCAGCGAAGTTCTGCACAGCCATAATGTAAGGAGCATCATAAAATTTCTTTTCAAAGTCCACATAGGTTCCACAACCCAGGTGGGTAAAGTTTGGATTCAGAATATTTTGGCGATGTCCGGGAGATTCCATCCAAAGTTTCACGATTTTCTTGGCAATAGATGAATACGTATGCGGAGGAATCGGTTCCCCATGGGGAGTGTCTGAATACCTGAATTCTCCGGGTATTTTAGGTTTGATCACTTTCTTTCCTTCTTCATACTGAATTCCAAAAGTCTTACCGATATTTTCTCCGAAAAAATGAGGAGTTATTCCTTGGGCGCGTAATCGATCACTTGGGGTTTTACGTGACTTTACTGGACTGGTATGGGAATAAAAGTTGAGCTTTACCATGTCTTTGGTATGGGTTACTGCCGCAGATTCAGCTTCTTTGGAAAATGAGAATACAGGAAGCCCGTGTGCCAACCGCTCTAGGTTTGTTGCATGAAAAATGGTGGCTTGAAGCAAAGAATAATCAATCGCTTTTAAAGGAATGGGTTGGGCTAGTCGTTCTAGACGAAGAAATTCTTCACTTGAAAGCGAATAAAAGTTATTCTCTCTGGTTTCCTGAGCACTAATTTCTTTCAAAGTACTGCATGAAAGTATTAAAATTAAGCCAACTATCCTTTTTATCTGGAGTGCTTTAATTTTATGCATTTGGATGTTTATACTTAAAGTATTTTGCTTTCAGAGGTGATGGAAAGTTAAATTCTAAATCCATTGAACCCATTTGTTGACATTGGAAATTTCTAACCTAAGGAAAAAGTTGAGCCTAGATTGAAATTTATTCGCCATTAAATCCAAAGTATTTTAAACTTTGACTCCCATAAAACAGCTGTTCAATTATCCTGTGGGATATTGAACAGCAATTGGATTACCTCTTTAGGTGTACAAGCATTCCCCAGATTTTCCTCTTGAAGAAAAACTTGTAGGTTATATTCCAACTCGAAAATAAGTCCATTGATAAAAACAGGATCCATATTGAGTTGGCGTATGAAATGGTCATTTTTCCTGGGACCTGCTAGGGTGATTCCATAGGAATGAAACACTTTTACAGCCTTTTTTAGTTGGGCGAAGTGTGGATTCATTGTTTTAGATTTTATCTGTGTTGGTTTAGTGGTTTAATACAAATAGGTCAGAAGAATGTTTTAACCTGGAGATCTAATTGGCAACTTTATTTTGTGCTTTTCATTTTCTAGGCAATAATCCAAAACACATCTAGAGAAACTCAAATTTTGGGTGGCAACAATTTATACATCACAGGTGTGACAATTCTTGATAAGATGGTTGAACTGATCAAACCTCCGATCAATACTATTGCTAACGGTGAAATCAGTGGATTAGTACTCATTGCAATAGGAATTAATCCCCCGATTGCGGTCACGGTAGTCAATACAATCGGTAAGAACCTCACCTCACCCGCCTCACGAATCGCTTCATCCAATCCTTTTCCTTCCTGCCTGAGCTGGTTTGTGAAGTCAACTAGTAGAATCGAATTCTTCACTTCAATTCCTGCTAACGCAATCAACCCCACAATCGCTACAAAAGACAGTGAATTTCCTGTTACCCAGAGCGCAGTTAGTGCACCAACCATTCCCAAGGGAATTACGGAAAGAACAATAAATGTGCTTTTAAAGGTTTTGAAGAGAAGGATTAAAACGGCGATAAATAGAAATACGGTAATAATGATTATGGTATCAAATCCGGCAAAAGACTCCTGTTTGGTCTCATATTCTCCCCCCATTTGGTATAAATATCCGCTTGGAAACTCGAGTTGATCCATTTTGGAAATCACCTCCTTGATTACCCGGTCGCTAAGAAAATTCTGATCCACAAAGGAGGATACTGAAACAGACCTTGCCTTGTTAAAATGATCAATAGAAAGGGTGCTGCTTTCAAAATTAAGGTCTGCAATCTGGGAAAGCGGGATACCCACACCCTGAAAATTATTGATGTATAAATTATCAAACGATTCCAGTGTAGCCTTCTCAGCTCTTGGAGCCGTGAGTAGAATACTTCGTTCTACGCCTTGTTCATCGTTGAACTTGCCCAGGTTTAATCCTGCCAAAGCAAGCCTTACCGTTCTATCCACATCTGAAGTATTGATTCCCAGTTGACGGGCTTTTTCTTTCTGAATGCTGACTCGGATATCTGTTTTTAAATTGGCTACAGGATTGTTGACATAGATCGTGCCGGCAGTTTCTTTGAGCAGTTTTTCTACGCGAGTGGCAAGACTGCGTAGGGTATCGAGATTTTCTCCAGAAAGCCTGACCTCGACGGGAGCGGTAACAGGAGGGCCTTGTTGAAAATTTTTAACCTCAATCTGAGCGCCAACGTAGCCTAAAAATTTACTTTTTAGGGCTTGGATGATTTCCATCGTTTTTGGTGGAGAGGTCTCTGGATAGAGTTGAACAAAAATTTGTGCATAGTCAGACCGTTCATTTTCAGGGATTTCATTGTAGTAAATCCTTGGGTTGCCTCTTCCAACGTTCGTGGCAAAATTCATCAATTCAGGAATAGGGTTTAGCTCTGCCTCTACTTTTTTGGTAACCTCATCGGTAGTGGACAGGTTGGATTGAAGGGAAGTGGTGATATTGATCAGAAACTGTGGCTTTTCCGAGGGCGGGAAAAGACTAAAACCTATCACAGGAAAGAGGGTAAGTGAAGCCAAAAACACCCCTCCCGCAATGAGTAGCGTAGTACCGGGGTTTTTCAAGGCTCTTTCTAATAACGGCGCATAACTTACTTGGATTCCTTTTTGGAACCAGTCCAAAAGTTTGTTGCTATGTCCCTCCACCTTGTTTTTTAGCAACCAAGAAGATAGGAATGGGATAATAGTGAGTGAAACCAGCATGGAGGCCAGGACGCTCATGATTACGGCCATAGGAAGACTTCGGATAAAATCACCTGATCCTTCGGGTAAAAATACCAAAGGCAAAAAGGCGATTATAAGTGTGATCGTGCATCCCAATACCGATAGCGAAATCTGTCGGGTAGCTTTTAATGCAGCTTCTTGCTTTGAATAACCCTCTCTAATCCAGCGCTCGATGTTTTCGACTACGACTATGCTGTCATCTACCAATAGTCCCAATGCTACAACCAAACCCACTATGCTCAATTGGTTTAATCCATATCCCAGAGCATTGAGCAAGACAAGTCCGATAGCCAAGGAAAGAGGTATGGAAATCATGACAATCAGTGAAGCCCTGTTTCCCAAGGGAAGCAAGGTCAAAAACACTAATGCTATCGCAATCATAAAGTCTGTTCCCAAACCGCCTAGCCTTCTGTTTACATAGTCCGCTTGGTCAAAAGCCACGACCAAGTCGATGTTATCGGGAAGTTGGGATTCAAACTTTTCAATGGACGCTTTGTACTTTTCCTGAACTTTGGAAATGTTGTTTCCTTCCTTCAAAGCTGCCGTGACAAAAGCAGCCCGAAACCCGTTTAATCGGGTCAGATAAGAAATATCCTCAAAATCATAATAAATACTAGCTACATCCCGCAGTTTCACTGATTTTCCGCCCACACTGAAGACCACTGTTTCTGCGATTTCTTCATCAGAGGAATAGTTTCCGCTGGTTTTTATATTGAAGGATCTACTTCCAGCTTCAACCTGACCTCCCGGTATGTTTGTCAGCTCGCTTTGAATACTGCCAAAAATGGCATTCAGAGGGATGTTCATCTCTGCGATTTTATCCAGCTGCAACTCAACCTTCACCACCTGCTCAGGGACACCAAAAAAGTTGATTCGCTTAAGTTCACTGATCTTCTCCAGTTCGTCTTGGAGAAGTTCCCCGTATTTTCTCAGATTTTCTTTGGATGCATTTTCGCTAATTAAAGCTATTTGCAGCACGTTGACATCGGAAGGGCTTACTTTTTTAACGGTAAGCGAAAAAATATCCTCAGGTAATTCTGGTCTCAAAGTGTTGACTTCTCGCACAAGTTCCTGGTATTTCTCTTCTACATCCTCTTCATAGTCGTATTCCACCTGTAAGACCGCTACACCATCTTTGATTTCGGTTTTGATTTGCTTAATGTTTTCCAATCCGTAAATAACCTTTTCTATTGGATCCACGACGAGTTCTTCGAGATCCTCCGGACTTGCACCGGGGTAAATAATTATTATCGGAAATTGTGGGGAATCAATGACAGGATCCTCACTTCTTGGCATATTGAGAAAAGTCGTCACCCCAACCGCAACAGCCATCAGGAAAATGACCAGTGTAAACTGGTAGTTTTTAACAGCGAAATCGGAAATTTTCATGGATTCTGGATAGTTATCGGGGAACCATCTGTTAAATACGCACTGCCTGATACGATCAGTTGGCTGTAATTTTCCAAGCCTGACCTGACTTCAACACCTGAAGGAGAGATTTTTCCAAGCTGAACCTGGACCTTTTGGGCAGTTTTACCATCCACAGTAATAAAGACATAGCCGATCGAACCCTGGGCATCCAAAAGCGCTTCAAATGGAATTTGCCAGCCTGAAACAGTCAGGGTAGGGGTGATGCTTGCTTTTCCAAACATTCCTGCGGCAAGTTTCAAAGCCTCATTTTTATCCGGACTGATTTCTACCCAATAAGTTCCTGTAACCGGGTCGGCTGCCTGGCTTTTTCGTACAACTTTTCCCGGAAAACCTGTTTCACTATTTCCTGGAAAAATTATGGCTAAATCTCCAGATTGAATTTGACTCCAATTCAGATCGTTCACATTCACCTGAAGCAACCAGTCCCCTGAGATCGCTCCGTTGATTTGGAGGACGGGAGAACCAGGGCTAACCAATTGACCTGGATTGATAAATTTACGAAGTACAAAACCGTCTTTTCCGGATCGGATTTGTGCAAAGTTTAGATTGAATTCAGCGGTTCTAAGTTGTTGTTCCGCAAGGTCTAATGCGGTTGTTGAATTTTCAATTTGTTCTAAAGTTGCCACACTGTCTTTAAAAAGCCTTTCCGCTCGTTGGAAATCTCTAAGCGCTTTTTCATATCCCAATTTTGCCTGATTCGCACCGGCTTGAATTTCGGTCAAATCTAGAGTGGCAAGAAGTTGCCCTTTCTTTACAGGATCTCCCTCATTCACAAAAACTTTGGAAACTATTCCACCAACTTTAAAAGAAAGGAGTGTTTCATCCCTGGTCGTAAAGTTTCCGCTAGCCTGAATTTGACTCGAAAATTCACCTTTTTCGAGTTCGATTAGGCTAACCGAAATAGGCATTCCTTTTACGGGAATTTCAGATGAAGTCTCTTGTTTTCCACAAGAACCAAACAGAATTATCAAGGTAATGGCTAAGATTTTGCCTAGAAGGTATTTCATGTTTTAAAGCGTTTCGGGTAGAAGTTGACGCTCAAGTTGTGCTTTTACCTTGAGCAGGTTGTAGGTGGTTATTATTTTTTGCAGGGCAGCCTGTGTAAGTTGATTTCGCGCATCGAGAAATTCGATCAGGGAATGAATTCCTTCCTTGTAGCCACGTTCGATCAGCCGGAAATAGGTGCTGGAAGCTTCCAACTTTTTTTCTGCAGATTTTAATGCGGCTTGCTGACTTAAGAGCTCATTTTTTGTGAGTTGAAGATCGAGGTCAAGCTTTTGAAGTAGTAGTTGCTGCTGGTTTTGGTTGGATTGAACGCCCAACTGAGCCCGTTGGATTTGGTTATTGTTTCTCCCGCCTTGAAAAATGGGTACGCTCATGTTCAAACCCCAAATTAGGTATCGGGACTGGCTGTTGAATTGCCAGTCAAAGGCTTGTGAACCCCAGTCTGCATAGGTGTTAAGTTTTGGTATCCAATAGTCTTTTCCCGATTTTAGGATAGTTTGCTGAATTTGTTCCACGGTTTGGATTTGCAAAAACTCCGGTCGTGATTTAAAGTTGTTTTCAGTCAAAATCTGGGAGATACTGGCCAAATTTAATTCCTGTGATTCAAAAATAATTTCTTCGTCGATGGAGCGATTTAGAAGGAAATTGAGGTAGTGCCCAGCATTTTTCTTTTTGTTTTGGGTTTCAATTAATAGGGCTTCGATGGATTCGACCTCGCTTTCAGCCCTGACTACTGCTGCAGGGAGTATTTTTCCGTTGGCAAGTAGAGATTGATTGTCTTTCAGGTTCTGTTTTACCAAAATCTTACTGTTCTCTATGACCTCTTCCGCTGCATGAGCGGTACAAAAGTTGTAGTAGGCCACCTTGATATCCTGAATAAGGCTTGCCTTGTAACTGAGGAGTTCCAATTCGAAAATTTGGGTTTGTTTTTCCCGAATTTGTTTTTGATAGAGAATTTCCCTGTTGAAAATAGGCATAGAAGCACGGATTTTTGCATCGTAAAAGTTATCGGGCAAAAATTGCTCATTGACATTTTCCAACTGAGGAAAAGAATTGGATCCGGTTAACCTGTTTAGTGTGGTATATACTGGATTGAGTAAATCTCCGATAGGAAAATTGATTGTTCGTCCACCATTGGCCAAAGTGTAATTTCCACTAAATTCCACAGCAGGAAGAAAATAGCTTTTTGCATCTTTCAGGGCCAACAGACTCCGCTCCAGATCTATGTTTTTTTCTTTTAAGACCAAATTATTTTTTATGCCTTCTTCTACATAATGATCCAATATGCCTTGCGGGAATGCAAAATTGGATTGAATCAACAGGGATCCCAAAAGCAGAAATAGGGAATTTTTCATTTTCAAAATATCCAGTGTTTTGTTTTTAAACAGTGTTTAATTTATTGTTAAATTTTTTTAGCTACGATCAAGCATTTTGAAAAACTCCTCCAAACCATCTAGTACAATTCGTTCTTTACGTTCGGAAAGAATCACCTCACAACGCTTACGGATATTCAGGGAGACCATTCCGTGAACCGTGGACCATACCATAAAAGCCAGTGCTTCCTCATCGTGTCCATTGAAAAGACCTTGGGCAATACATTCCCGGATGGTTTCTCTGAGATAATTGAATGTGCTGCCACCCTCAATCCAATCATCCTTTTCCAAACTGATGATATGCTCCATTGGTGCCTCCTTAATAAACATAAGGTCATACATATCAGGACTTTCCAGAGCAAAATTTATATAAATACTTCCCATTGCTTTTAGCCGTTCCAATGGGTCTCTGACTGAGGTCAAAACGCTCATTTTATTCATTAGCTGTATGAATCCACTTTGATGGAGTGCATGTAAAATCTCGTTTTTGTCCCGGAAATAATGGTAGATAATTCCTGGACTGTACTCAATCTGATCTGCAATGTTTCGAATAGAGGTTTTCTCGATTCCTTTTTCAAGAAACAGCAGTTTGGCTGAAGCGAGAATTTTTTCCCGCAATTCCTCCTTTTCCCGTTCTTTACGATCTGAAATTCCCATTATAATTTTAAACGGTCAAAAATAATTAAACAGTGTTTAAAAATCCAAATCTAAACGCATGAAAATTTGAGCATACTATATTTTCTGGTAACATTCCTTTCCTGTGCAAAAGAAAAAGACCTGTTCCGATAGGCTCAAAACAGGTCTTTATTTTTCTAATCTTCTTTTGTTTTCGGTTTTTTCAAGACCAAATAAAAGCAATAGCCAGTGAATCCGATGATAAGACTTTGGGTCAAAATGGAGAGGATTAATGCTTCTGTATTCATTTCTTAGTTTTTTTTCGGTTGACGGATGAGTACCAAACAATGCTTGTGATCAGAAGGAAAAGCCCAGCTAGCTGGGTACGGGCCATCCCTGTGAACCACATTTTCTTTTCATATAAATCTGACTGATCAGGACTCAATTGTGCTTGCCCGCGGAGGTCTGAGAAAGTGATTTTTGCCAGTAGTGAACTTGAATCCAAGGTCCACCCATTTCCTGATAAAAGATCTGAAATAGCGGTTTTCCAATCATTTCCATTTGGAGTAACCAAGGCTGCCATCAAAACGAAAAATAACAAAACGGGTGTTACATATTTCATGATCCATTTATATACCCTGGGAATCCGAATATCCGCACCTCTATTCAATTCTTCCCAACCTTTATTCATTCCGAAAATCCAAGTAAAAAGGATGGTTTCCAGAAAGGCAAAAATAACCAGACTGACAGTCCCAGCCCAATAATCGTATTCGTCAAAGTAGCCGTATTGATAAAATAATACTGTTGGAATGCCCATAGCAAGGGCAATAAGTCCAAAGGAAACAGCACCTTTTACCTTGCCCCAGCCAAATTCATCCTTCATGAATCCCATCCATGGCGTTCCCATAGCAAGTGAAGAGGTGATTCCCGCGAAAAAGAGCAAGCCAAACCAACAAACACCCGCGAAGGCAGCAATGACGGGGCCCCATTGTTGGAATAAAAAAGGCATGGTTTGAAAAGCCATTCCAAAACCTGCATTTTCCAAAACCCAATCCATACCTAAAAATCCTGCAGCTATGGGAATGACAATGGCACTGCCCAATATAACCTCTACAAATTCGTTGGTGAATCCTGCTGTGACGGAATTTAATGCGATGTCCTCGTTTTCTTTGAGATAGGAGGCATAGCACTGAATAGAGCCCATACCTACAGAAAGCGTGAAGAAAATTTGACCTGCAGCAGCCAGCCAAACTTTCGGATCTGCCAGTGAACTGTATTGGGGTGTCCAGAGGAAGTTAATCCCGTCCCATGCATTAGCATCAGGGAATGCTTCTGAAGCGAAATTAGAACCCATAGTCCAACCTCTAACGGCAAGAAGTACTCCAAAGAGAATTAATAAAGGCATGCCGATTTTCGCAACTTTTTCTATGCCGCCCAATCCCGTAGAAAGGATATATACATTAACGCCCAAAACGAAAGTATATACGATTAATGGAAAAAGTGGAATACCGAAATTCGAACCCTCCAATGAAACATAGCTATCAAAAAATTGACTGATTTCCTCTTTTCCCAGACCTGAGAATGTGCCTATGATGCTGTGGACTACATACATCAAGGTCCAGGATTCTATATAGGTATAATAGGCCAAAACGGCGATGTTGGTGAAAATCCCAAATACCCCGATGTATTTCCAATACCATTTGGAATTCATCGAATCCAATATGAAAGGAGTACTGTGATTCCCCAATTTTCCCCCGAATCTACCGATACTCCATTCTGTAAAAAGGAGTGGGATACCCATCAACAGGAAGCAGATTAAATAGGGTAAAATAAAAGCTCCACCGCCATTTTGGACTGCCTGAACCGGAAATCTAAGGAAATTCCCCAACCCAACTGCATTACCGGCCATTGCCAAGATAAGGCCCATTCTGGAGCCCCATGACTCTTTTTTCATAAATCAGAATTTGTAAAAAACATGGAAAAGGATGACCAAAAATTGGCCATCCTTTCAATTGGTTATAGGTATTTGTTAAGTAGTTCCGTCCAATTCTCTGCCATAAGGATTTCCCCGGATAAATCCGAAAATCGTTCCTCATTATAAAATTCAAGTATAGTGGCTTTTTTTCCGGAAGTATGCTGTAGTTCGAGTCCGATAAAGTCAATGATTTCCCTTTTTTCTGACCCTTGGACCGCTTGTGTTTTTTTATTGACGGTAATTTTCCTGACATCGTAAAGGGAGATGGTGAGTGGATTTTCACCATCTATCCAATAGACAAGCAACTTATTCACCGGATCCAAACCAAGGGCATAAAGCTGCCTCCAGGACTCCGTTTTTTCCAGTTTTGCCCCAGACTGCCTAGCGGCTTCTTGGATTTTTTGGATGAGAAGCTTTTCCTTTTTTTTGTTTTTTAAAATGTAGTAAACGAAAGGTGCAATCAATGCGAAAAAAAGCACCAGCGATATCAAGGCTGGCACCAAGTCTTTAGATATCATTTTTAGTGTGAATTAGATGAATAATTGATATTTTGCCAGAAGGCATTATGCTTCAATTTTCACCTACCACGAATAGAAATATCGAATAAAAATTAACCTGATGTCAAAAAATGCTTTTGACTTTTGAAAGTAGGAGGGAGCAAAATACCTGTTGCCAGGGAGAAATTCCCTATCGATCCATTCATCGCAAGATTTGAAATATAGCCTCCAGTCAATTTCAAAAGGGGGTACTTTCAGATTTTCAAATAAAGGCCTTCCATGTAGTTCAGGGCCAGATAATTCCTTTACATAGGACCTTTCCGAAGAATCTTCTCCTCTGAATTTTATTTTTTGGGGAAATGAACAAACAGCTACCATTCCGACCAGCCAACAAAGGGCAAGAACGAATGCAAAATTGCGTTTTTTCATTTTTTTAGAAGAGAACTACTTCAAATGTAACAGAAAAGGGATTAAAAATCATAAGCATGAATCAGGGTTTTTTGAGATCAAAAACAGTAACTTTTTCCAGCCCGTTTTTTAATTCCGCTTTTTTCCAGGGAGAATTTGGAAAAAGTAAGGAGGTCATCACTAGTTCTCCATTATTGATAAAAACTTCAATTGATGAAGCATCCAAAAATATCCGTATTTCCTTCGCCTCCCAGCTCATTGGAGCAGAGTGAATGGCAGCAAAATCCTGGTGAAAATCAGACTTTCCAGCCCTACTGCGATCAATACTGACCAATCCAAATTCCTTGGACACCATCACCTCTTCACCCAGTTCATTGGAAAAAGTCAACACAAAGTTTTCGTCATCTTCTACCTTGGCGATAAGCTCAATTGATGGGGATGGAAAAAGGATTGGGTTACCGGTTCCTTCAAAGTCGGGAGAGTGAAGAGACTCAAGTTCTTTTGCTGGGGCGGATTTCAATAAAAGTGTACCCTTTACTTCAAAAAGACTCAACTCCCTCGGAATCGTTAGGGCTGATCTCCAATTTGTTGTAGGAACTACCTGGGAATAAAGCCAGTTGCTCATCCAACCAATGAAAAGGGTGCGGTTTTGTTCGGTCGGAAGGTTAGACCAGCTGACCCCTGCATAATTATCCGGCCCATAATCCAGCCACCGGATCATGCTGTCATCCGGTGTGAAGCTTCCATTTTGAAAATCTCCTATAAAATACTGGGTTGCAGAACCTTTCTGAGGTCCTCCTGGATTCAAGCTTACTAGCAATACCCACTTTTTTGAGCCGTCAGGGGCGGTCATTGGAAGTAAATCTGGACATTCCCAAACCCCTCCGTGTGCCCCAATTCCCTGACCAAATTCGCTGAGAAATATCCATTTTTTTAAGTCATCCGAACCGTAAAACTGAATTCTATCCCTCACGGCCAAAGTCATGACCCAATGTTTGCTTCCATCTGGTCTGGTAACTTGAGAAACTTTGGGATCCCGGAAATCTTTGATCCCCTGATTGGGAAGAACGGGGTTTCCTTCATATTTATTCCAGGTTCTTCCTTTGTCTAAAGAAAAAGCGATAGCCTGCTTTTGATAATCTGTCTTTCCAGATCGTTCACCTACCATATCATGATAGGTGTAAATCGCTACCAATGGTGGATTTTCTGTAGTGCCCAGCCCAGAGGAATTTTCTGCATCATAAACCGCACTTCCTGAAAAAATATAACCCAAACTATCCGGGTAAATTGCAATAGGCAATTCTTCCCAATTCAACAGATCTTTCGAAACTGCATGTCCCCAATGCATGGGACCCCAAATGGTGGTATCGGGGTAATGTTGAAAAAAAAGATGATATTCTCCGTCTAGGTATATCAATCCATTGGGATCGTTCATCCAACCTTTTTTCGGAGAAAAATGGAAAATAGGCCGATATTGCTCAAGACTGCTTTCAGAAAACTTTACCTCTGGTTTGGTGCAGGACAGGACAATGGTTCCTAAAAGAAAAAATACGAATACTATTTTCATGTTAGCGTGGAATTTCAGGGTTAGTATGTCAAAATTATCCTTTCCCTGAAATATTTGGCTTGAGAATTGGCGTTTAAAATGAATTTTCTTTTTTAAATAGTTAAAAGGGATTTAGCTTTGTGTCCTAACCAGTTTTTTTATAATGAAAGGAATCATTTTAGCCGGAGGTTCTGGTACCAGACTTTATCCTCTCACCATTTCTGTTAGTAAGCAATTGATGCCGGTTTATGATAAGCCGATGATTTACTATCCCTTATCAGTGTTGATGATGGCAGGAATCCGGGAGGTTTTGATCATTACTACTCCGGAAGATTCTGTTGCTTTTCAAAAGCTCCTTGGGGATGGTTCTCAGCTAGGTTGTAATTTTGAATATGCTGTTCAACCAAGCCCGGATGGTTTGGCACAGGCATTTATCATTGGAGAAGATTTTATTGGTAAGGATAAAGTGGCATTGATACTAGGAGATAATATATTTTATGGTTCTGGCCTTCATAAAACCCTGGAAGAAAATACCAATCCAGATGGAGGGGTAGTGTTTGCCTACCATGTCAATGATCCGGAGCGATACGGAGTGGTTGAGTTTGATGAAAATCAAAGGGCGATTTCCATCGAAGAGAAACCTGTCAATCCAAAATCCAATTTTGCAGTTCCAGGGCTTTATTTTTATGATAATCAGGTTGTTGAAATTGCCAAAAATATCAAGCCAAGCCCAAGAGGAGAATTGGAAATTACAGATGTCAATAATGAATATTTAAAAAGAGGCCAACTCCAGGTGGCCATTCTCAATAGAGGTACGGCCTGGTTGGATACAGGAACGCATCAATCACTCCTTCAGGCCGCGCAATTTGTAGAAGTAATTGAAGAGCGGCAGGGTTTGAAA
Source organism: uncultured Limnohabitans sp. (assembly GCA_964574365.1). Lineage (GTDB taxonomy): Bacteria > Bacteroidota > Bacteroidia > Cytophagales > Cyclobacteriaceae > Algoriphagus. The sequence goes on along the minus strand of CAZNND010000021.1, from coordinate 19,248 downwards.
ATTGGTTGTATAGAAGAAATTGCTTATCGAAACGGTTTTATAGATAAAGAAGAATTGTTGAAAGCAGCCGAAAAACTTGGAAAAAGTGGTTATGGAACTTATTTGAGGCGATTGGTAAAGTAAACAAAGGATATTTCTTTGCTTGTTCACATCTAAAAAACGTTGAAATAAAATTTGTTTTTCCTCAAAATTGCGAAATCTGTCAAATCGCTCCGTTTTGACTTATATATTTGCTCCTTAGCCAGTAGAAAATCAACTCAATAAATTTGAGGACATAAAGGCTACTACCTTTTTTGAAACTAATCCTTTTTTTATTTTTAATCGGATTATCCGTTTGCATGCAAGTCAACCTGTGGACTATCTTTTATCTTTTTGGTTAACGATGCATATTCAACTTGTTGACCTCTCAGCAAAATCAATATAATTTACACTTCTTTTCCTGTTAAGGAATTCAGGGAAATTAATAAGGACTGAATTGTAAAAAATGCTTTTTGATCCTGGTTTTTATTAAAAATTGATTCCTTAACATTATTAATTTCCTCAATTGTTATAAAATCAATTGAGTAATCTTTTGCGGTAAAAATTGAAGTTATCCTGTCCTGGTTTTACTAAATATGTTTTGCGTGTTTTCAGGGCTGAGTTTAAATGATATACCAAGCCATTAAAAAAGTTGTTAGTTTAAAATTGCAAGCCAAATAAAATTTGGATAGCTTGACTTAGGTGGATACACACATTTTTAAATGGATATAAGGAATCCTGGCAGTAGCCAAATTTCATTTTGTTCGATTTCAGGTTTATAAGTCTGGAAAATAAAAAGAGCATAAAATTAGGAAAGGGGTGAGAAATTCAAGGCATACCCAAATTTTCAATTTTGATTTGTACACCCTCGAAATCAAAGCTTTAGCTTTTCCAGGTTGTGTCCTTAGCCTATGATTTCCACGAAAAACGATTAATCAAGGTGATTTGGGTCAAAAAATGAAAAAACTCAAACAAAGTAAGGTTCGAAAAAACTTTGTGCCCAAGTGTCATTTGTGGTTCAAAAATTTATTGGTTTCATTTTCTACTGGCAAAAAAGCGTATATGCATTTTTTTATTTGAGGTTGAATTAAAATTCTTAGTCCTCAAATAAATTATGCCCCTTCAAAAAGTCCTTTAATAGTTTGGTTGAAAGCGGCTTTTGAGTAAAATCTTTAACTATGGAATAACTTAAAGCCTTTTCTTTATCTGTTTTGTCTATCGAACTGGTAATCATTGCGATAAAATGATTTTTTTTCCAAGGTTCTGAAACCTTTTGAATTCCGTTCAAAACGCCCCATCCATCCATTACAGGCATGTTGATGTCCAGAAGGATTAAATGAATGCCTTCCGATAGATCCTCATAGTTCAATTTTTGAATTTCATTCAACGCTTGCTTTCCATCTTCAAATTGATGGATAGCCCCATTAAATCCGATATTTCTTAAGATTTTGACCATCAAAATCTTTACTACCATGTCATCATCTACAAGTGTTACACGGTTAAAATTAAATTTACTCATTGGGTTTTGCGGTGTTGGATTTAAAGCAACTTGGCTAAAAACTAAATAATCACTGGTTTGAAGGAATTGACCAAGATTTTATATCAAAATTGGCTCTTTTGATGAATTGGAGTAGCCTAGTGCTAAACTAATTACTAGTGAAAGATGAATTAACTAGATAATATTTTTTTTTCTGAACCAAAAGAAAATCAAAACGGAAACTCCTGCCATGATACCCCATGTTAGAAAATATCCAAATTCCCAATGGATTTCCGGCATAAATTCAAAATTCATTCCATAAACCCCAACTATAAAAGTAAGTGGCAGAAAAAAGGCTGAAAATACAGTCAATAGTTTCATCACCTCATTTGTTTTTTGTGAATTGGAAGCTAAGTGGATAGTCAAAAGAGAATTGGCTTCATCCAGAAAATCGTCAAACTGAAGAACAAGGCTGGCGGCAGTTTCCTTAAGGTCTTGTAATTGGGTAAGATTAGAGGGTTTGACTTGTAATTGATTTAGCACCAATTGTGTCAGGAGCATCAATTTTTTGCATGCTCTGGCTTTTGCTTTGTCATAATAAAGACGATCCACAGAGAATTTTTTACTCCGGTTGAGGAAAATTCCTCGTTCAAACTTGTCCATTTCCTCGGAGAGCCAATTTGCAGGCTGATGATAGGTTTCTAACATTTTTTGGATTATTTTCAGAACAATCACCTCCGGATTTGGAAAGTCTCCAGAAATGGAAGTTAAAAACGAAAATTTTTTTTGATGTATTGTAAGTAAAAGATTATCGTTGAAGAAAAAACCGATTTTATTCGTCAAGGAGGCTATTTCAGACAGTTTTTCTTCTTTTTCCGCTGAAAAGGCCCTTAAAATCAGGAAATTTAATTCCCCTACCTTTTCGATTTTTGGTAGGTGACCAACCTGTAGCGCATCTTCAAGCAAATTGAGACTTATGCCATAAGGCTGAACCAATTCGGAAAGCTCAGAAATGTTAGGATTTTCGAGATCAACCCAATCAAAATGGATGAATTCGGTTTTTATTATACCCATGGAGATGTTATTTTGAAAGGGTAGGTAAATTTTATCTGAGACTAAAGAACAAGTTCCAGACTTAATCTCAAAATTTCCCCCATGCTTTTGCATTGATGAAACTTCTGGTTTTTGTAATGCTTTGCTAACTCATTCTTAAGTGATTCCACATTTTCGGCAGGAGCGATTGGATCATCTTCCATGGTGTGCAGAATATCTTCAATCTCATTATGGGAAGATTTTAGACGAGTAGCAATAAGGGCCCGCTCCTCTCGCTGATATTGCCGCATCGATTCAGGAGTGATGTATTGCATTCCTAGATTAATAAGCCGATTATTTTCTTTGAAATACTGTGGAAGATAGATGGATTTTTTCCCTTCATAGGACTGCTGATCAAAGTCAATCGCCCGAATTCTATAATGAGTCTCTTCAAAGTCCGGAGTCACATCCACCACAAAATTGGATGAGTGCATATCTCCTAAAAGCCGAACAAAGCACCGTTCATTGAATTTGACAAATTCTTTAGCCAACCGAATGGGGTTTAGGTTGGGATCGTCCATGTGCTGACGCATAAATTTTTCTCCAGGAATTCCTGCTACGTGCTCTTCAATGAGTGTATTTCCATAAACTAGATAGCTAATGCGGTTTGGAGAAAGCAAATCTTCCAATTCCAAGCCATATACCCGGGAGGCATCTGCATTTTTGATATAGAAGTAATCGAAATTATCGTTTATCCGATTTACTATCCTTACCCGGAAAGGTTGGGTATTGCCATAAATGCACAAATCTATACGATCGATATACAGGTGATTCATGACACTCATATCTCCTCCTGCTTTCAGGAGTGCATAGATTTTTTTGACATTGTGATGGATTTCTTCACGATCGTTTTGCTCGTAAAATACCGTTTCCCATAAGGTGTCCTGATCTTTAGAGTCATAAAGTGCAATGGAATTAGAATACCGCAGTAGTTCATGGTAATGAATCGGAATGTCCACTTCACGACCATATTTAACTAAATAGCTTCTTAAGCCTTTACCAATAACATAAACTCGCTTTTTTCTGCTGATCATCGCCATGATCTCAGAATTTAGTTTTTTGACTCTTTTTTATGTTTCGGTCAAAAATGAATGGTCCAAAAGGAAGAATAGAAGCCAATAGGGCAAAGAAGGTTCTACCAAACTCCCAATTTAAACTTCGTGCCGTTGGAAATACAGCATAAATATAAATGATAAATAAAATCCCGTGTGCCCATCCTACGTAGGTAACGGCCAAGGGCATATCCATTATATATTTGATGGGCATAGCCACCCCCAGCAAGATCAAAAAGGATAGTCCTTCAATCAAGCTAATCCATTTGAATCGCTTAGCCCATTTTGCTTGTTCTGCGTTCATGTTGTTGAAAGGTTAAATAATTTCTGGAGGCAGTTCCAAAGCTTTCTTTTTAGATTTTTGTCTTCGGCTATCACTGTTAAGGAATCAGCGAAAAGATACTCGGTCTCCCCTTCTGTAAAAACTTCATAAACCTGTGAGGGAAGTCCATTGATTGGATGTTTGATCCGCCCAAATTTTAATACCACATGGGAATTTAGAGCCATAAAATCGTCCATTGTCCTGTTTTCTAAGATTTCGGAAGAAACCAACCCCACATCTGCCATTGAATGACCACAAGCATTGATCATTTTTACCAACATATCCAGTATTTCATGGGATAATTCGGATTCCTCATGAAGAATGAGAATTCCTTTGGTAAAATCTCCTTTTACAGCGATTTGCTCAAGTTGAATAACAGGCTTTAATCCGCTTAATTCCGTGTTTTGAAGACCAGAAACTTGGCTTATAGAGTGTTCTGATTTGTCCAGATTAATCGGATTTAAGTCGGGATTTGTAAAAAATTGGAGTTCTCTCTCTAGCTTTTTCAAATCCTCAGGGACCAAGTATAAATCTTCTACCAAAAATGATTTTAGATTTTCTAGACTCTCATTTTCCATGCGGTAATTTGGCTAAAAATCGGCTCTTCACCAATAAGATTTAGGAAAAAGGAGTTTTGGATGGGAAGGATAGATGTGAATGGAGTTATAGATTATTCATTGTAAATCCTTCTTTATCGCAATTGAATTTTAGCATGTTGCGGGAATTAGGGTGAAATTTTAAAGCTTCCCGCAGTTTGACACCGATGAAAATCACAGAACTTGTCCGCCGAAAAAGGAATTTCAAAGATTTTTTCAATTTCGATCAAGGACACTATGGGTAGTAAAAGATCTGTGAAAATACGCCTTCAGCCTCTAAGTTTGGGTGGGTATTACCAAGGCATTACTATGCTTGACATTTTTCTTCAAAGGAAAATTTCAAAGGTAAAATCGGATTGGATCTTACCCAGATCTTTGAATTCGACAGCGTAGGACTACTTCATTTTTGCCTTAATCGGAGTTTCATCACACTTCACATCTCCCACAACATATTGCATCCCGTCAAGGAAAAATCGCAGAAGTTGTGGGTTTTCAAAGCTTTGGGCATTATGAGAGGGGGAGGCATACATGACTTTGCCTTTTCCTTCGGCCCTAATCCAAGCCACATAGGTTTTTCCTTCGGTGAGTTCTTGCCCTTTTCTTTGGCTTTTTATCTCTGCATTGTTGAAATAGAGAAGAGGCTTAAAATCAAGTTCTGCATACGCGTTTTTGTAGAAATAGGGTTCATCCACATGATTAAATCCCTCAGCTGGGAATGCTTGAACGAGGGGGTGCTTGGTGTCTTCTAGCCTTACCTGAATCGCTTGTTGCACGGGATGGTAATCAAAACTCGCCCCAAGTAAACGACTAAAATCCCAAGAATTATTAAGGGTAGTCACACCACCGTGAAGTACAAATAAACCGCCACCTTTTTCTACATAGCTCAGTAGGTTATTCTCAAGTTCGATTGCTTTTTTCATTAAGGAAGCCGAATCGATTGTGGTGTTCTCTTTCAGCTTATCCCAAAATAAATTCCTGTGATCACCAATAGAACAAGTATTATTGAGGATGACTGCATCATATTTTTTAAGATTTTTAACCTCAAACGCTGTAATGTCTTTACTTCCAATTATGGTAAATGCACCGCTTTTTTCCCCGATGATTTTGATCATTTCTTCGGTATGGGGGATCACCCAATGCTTGAAGCCGGTATGCAGTGAGAATACCAGAATATTTTTCTTTTTATTACTTGGAAAGCTTGTATTCTCAGGGGCTAAGGACTGGATTTTGGCTTTCCATTGCTCGTTCAAAATGACCTCCGGAAGGCTTTGTGCCTTAAGTTGGTGTAGTGAAAATAAGAAAACGATTCCGTAGAAAATATTCCTTGTCATAAAGTAATGTTAGATTAGTTTGGATTGTTTGCTTTAGATTTCGATAACTTGAAACTTCAACCCAATAACCAGAATTTTACATGCGTTTCAAAAGGAATTTCCTCGTTTTGCTTTTTATCCTCGGTTTTTTTACGCTATCGTTTTCGCAAAAGATCGATCTGAAGGAGACTCCATCTGGAATAGATTTTCTAATGGATAATCAACGGGTCTTGACTTACCAAACCAAAAAGGAACCAGTACCTGCCGGTGTGAAGGAATCATTTAGTAAATCAGGCTTTATTCATCCGATCAGCTCACCCAGTGGTCAAATTCTAAGCCGGATTCAGCCCTCTGACCATTATCATCATTATGGTATTTGGGGGCCTTGGACTAGAGCTACCATCAATGGGAGAGAGGTGGACTTCTGGAATTTGGGAGATGAAAAAGGCCGGGTTGATTTCTCACATGTGCTATCGAAAAAAATTGCAGGTGGAGCAGCCGAACTCAATGTCCGTCAAAATCACCTTGATTTAAAAGCCCCTGAAAAAGAGCGATTAGCCATAGAAGAGGACCTTCGAATAAAGGTCAAACCAGCCAATAAAGGTCGGTACATGGTGGATTACACAACGACCATTTTCACCAAAATCCCAGGAGGAATTCTATTGGACGATTACCGATATGGTGGTGGGATAGGCTTCAGGGCTACTGAATTGTGGGGAGATGACAACAGCACAATTTTGACTTCTGATGGAAAGGACAGGAAAACAGCAGACGGCTCGAATGCTAAATGGATTTTGGTCAAAGGAAAAACAGCTGATTCCTCTGGACAGAGCGGTATTCTTTTCTTGAGTCACAATACCAACAAAGCCCATCCTGAGCCCTTGAGAGTGTGGCCGGTAGGCCAATACAATGGAAAAGGAAATGTCTTCATCGAGTTTTGTCCTATCCGTCACGAATCTTGGGATCTCCAGCCTGGTAATCGGTACACCTTAAAGTACCGCATGATTGTCTTCGATGGCGACCTGAGTGCAGAAGAAGCAGAAGCCTACTGGAGGGCTTTTGTAAAATAAATCCTTAATCTAAGCCTTAAAAATATGGAAAGAAGAGACTTTATGAAAAAAACAGCCATTGCCACAGCAGCTTTTGGCATCCCGACGATTGTCCCATCCTCTGTTTTTGGAAAAAATGCCCCCAGCAACAAAATCAATATTGGTCAGATTGGCTGTGGACGAATTGCACGAGATCATGATTTGCCTGGTACTTGGCAGCATGATGTTGCGAGAATTGTAGCGGTTTCTGACGTCGATAGCAAACGTATGGCCGACGGAAAAAAACTTATTGAGGGGTATTACACCAAGAAACTGGGAAGCCAATACGTAGATGTGAAGCAATACGGGGATTACCGCGAAATGCTACTCAATAAAGATATTGATGCCGTTATAATCTCTACCCCAGATCACTGGCATTCTCAGCCTGCTATGGAAGCGGCTTTGGCTGGAAAGCATATTTATGTTCAAAAACCCACCTCGCTTACCATCAAAGAAGGTCGGCAGCTGGTCAATGTAGTTAACAAAACCGGGGTGGTTCTTCAATTAGGCACCCAACAGCGATCAAGTGAGCAGTTTAGAATCGCAGCTGAACTAGTTCGAAACGGCCGTATCGGAAAGCTTCATACCGTAAAGATCGGACTTCCAGGAGATCCTGCAGGTCCTGATGCTCCGACTATGCCCATTCCCACTAATCTAAATTTTGACATGTGGTTGGGTTCAACCCCAGATGTTCCGTACTCAGAGATAGGCGTACACCCTCAAAATGACTATGGTCGTCCGGGATGGCTGAGGCATGAGAACTATGGTGCTGGAATGATCACGGGTTGGGGGCAGCACCACTTTGACTCAGCAGCTTGGGGGATGGACACGGAGTTGACTGGGCCGAGATTCATTCAGGCTGTGGCAGAATTCCCGAGGGCTGGTTTCTGGAATGTACACGGCGATTTTATGGTCAAGGCAGAGTATGACAATGGTGTAATGATGTTGACCTCTGGGGGCTTCCCAAATGGTATCCGATATGAAGGTACGGAAGGTTGGATTTGGGTTTCCAGGGGAAACTATGTAGCATCTTCTTCGGATCCAGTGGCTCAAGGAAACAATGCCAAAGCACTCGATGCCTCCAATCCAAAAATTTTGCAGTCGGTAATCGGTGAAAATGAAATCAGACTAACCCGAAGTACCGAACATCATGGTAATTGGCTGGATGCCATTCAAGGAAAGACCAAACTTCTATCTCCTGTGGAAATCGGACATCGTGCCTGCTCTGTTTGTCTTATCAGTCACATTGCCATGAAGATTGACCGAAAACTCGAGTGGGATCCGGTAAAGGAGCAATTTGTTAATGATCAGGAAGCAAATGCTCACCTAAGTAGGCCACAAAGGAGACCTTGGGGAACTGACTATGTGAAAGTTTGATCTGAATTTCACAACTAATCAAACTAAAAAATCTGGAATTGGTGTAATCCCGTCTCGTTTACTCAGATGAAGAGGTGATTTAGGATGAGAAAAATAATGTATGATAAGATGTATTATAAAAATTTATTCAAACTAGCCGTTTTGGCCCTTTTTTTAGTTTCCTGTGCAAAACAAGAAATGGTAAGCGAAGCAACCAAACAAGATTCAAAAGTACAAATCATGACCTTGGATCCTGGGCATTTTCATGCCGGTTTGATCCATAAGTCGATGTACCCAGATGTAGATTCCACTGTGTATATCTTTGCTCCAGAAGGGTTGGAACTAAAAGACCACTTAAATCGGTTGGCTTCTTTCAACAATCGCACAGAACAACCGACAGCCTGGAATCTGGAGGTCTATACCGGTACGGATTACCTCCAAAAAATGATTAGCCAAAAGCCCGGGAATGTGATGATGGTAGCCGGAAAGAACGATGTTAAAATTGATTACATCTTAGCTGCTGTAGAAAACGGCATTCATGTTTATGCGGACAAACCATTGGTTATCAATTCAGAAGGTTTTGGAAAGCTTATCAATGCCTTCCAGATTACAAAGGATAAAAACCTGCTCCTATACGATATCATGACTGAGCGGTTTGAGATTACGACCCTGCTCCAGCGTGAGCTTTCCAGGATTCCAGAAGTGTTTGGTCAGTTGGAAGATGGTTCACCCGAAGACCCTGCCATTTCCAAAGTTTCAGTGCATCATTTCTTTAAATATGTTTCAGGAGCTCCGCTAGTTCGCCCGGATTGGTTCTTTGATGTGGAAAAAGAGGGCACTGGCATCGTTGACGTAACCACCCATTTGGTGGATTTGATTCAGTGGGAGGCATTTCCTGAAGTTTCCTTGGATACAGCAGACGTCAAAATGAACACAGCAAAACTTTGGCCTACGTCAATGAGTCTGGAGGAATTTAAGCAAGTGACCGGAAAAGAATCTTTCCCGGAGTATTTGCAGAAAAACGTAAAAAATGGAAAACTGGAAGTGCTGAGTAACGGGGAGATGAATTACACCCTGAAGGGCAAACATGCCCAGGTGAGCGTGGTGTGGAATTATCAGGCTCCAGAAGGTGCTGGAGATACCCATTACAGCATGATGCGAGGCACCAAGGCAAATTTGATTATTCGACAGGGGAAAGCCGAAAACTATCGACCTGCATTATATGTTAAACTGCTAGCTTCTGCTCAGACTGATTTGGAAAAAGCAGTGAAGGAGACACTTCAAGCAAATTTTCCTGGTATTGGGCTACAGGCAATGCCATCGGGTGAATTCCAAATCACCATTCCCGACAAGTACCACAATGGACATGAAGCACATTTTGCTCAGGTAACGGAAAAGTTTTTGGAGTTTTTCAAAAACGGTTCCATGCCGGTTTGGGAGGTTCCAAATATGATCACCAAGTACTATACCACAACAAAGGCCTATGAAATGGCAATGAAATAATTTTGGTTTAAAAACTTTCGTAAGGCTGAACAAGTTACTTTCCTGTTCAGCCTTTTTTTATGTCCTCAAGTTCACAACAAACTTCAGAAAAACTTACAGTTGCCATAGCTGGAGCTGGAGGCTATGTGGGAAGTTGGTTTATTGAAAAATACCGACACAAATACCAGTTGATTGGCCTAAGTCGTCGAAAAATAAAAAGTAATCCCTATCCTGAGGTCGAATGGAGGCAAGTTGAATTGTTTTCAATCACTTCCACAGCAGAAGCATTAAAAGGTGTGGATGTGGCCATTTATCTCGTTCATTCCATGAGTGCTTCGACCCGATTGAATCAGGGGAGTTTTGAAGATATGGATTTGCTCTTGGCCGATAACTTCAGCCGTGCTGCCGATCTGAATGGTGTCAAACAGCTGCTGTATGTGGGAGGGCTGCTCCCTGAAGAGTCTGAAGATAAATTATCCAGACATTTGTTGAGCAGACTTGAGGTTGAGCAGACCTTAGGATCCAGAAAAGCCAGTTTGACGGCGATTAGAGCTTCGATTATTGTAGGGCCTGGTGGGTCCAGTTTTGACATGATAAAAAATCTGGTACAAAAACTTCCAGTATTGATGTGTCCAAAGTGGACGGAATCACTGACCCAGCCGATTTCATTGCGGGATACATTGGAAATATTGGATTCTTGTATTGGGAATCCAAATACGTTTGACCGGGTGATAGAAATTGGTAGTCCTGAAATCATGAGCTATCGGGACATGATAGTGAGGACTGCCAAAGTGATGAAAAAACGAAGATTGGTTTTTTCAGTACCGGTTTTTTCATTGGGTTTGTCTAAGTTTTGGGTCCGTATTTTTGGCAATAGCCCGGCAGAGTTGGTTTCTCCTTTGGTAGAAAGTCTCAAGCATCAATTGACAGTAAACCCAAAGCTTGCTTTCAATGAAAAACCAATAAACTATCTCAATTATGAAGAGGCCGTTCAGGAAGCTTTGGAGATCGATAAAAAGCCCACATCCCCAGTGTTTTACAGGAAAAAAGGAGTTAAAAACACGGTTAGGTCAATCCAACGAATGCCCAATGAAGGAAGGAATTCAGCGCTTTGGGTGGCTTATCGGTATGGAATTTGGCTTCCCTACTATTTTAGATTTATTATCAGAGGCAGGGTAAATGAGCAGGGAGAATTAGGTTTTTACTTGTTGTGGGGGAAAAATCCCATGCTTCAGCTGACTCAAATTCCTGATCGCAGCGACAGTCAGCGGCAATTGTTTTACATCACAGGCGGTTGGCTGGTCAAACGCTTTGATTATGGTTGGTTAGAATTCAGAGAAGTATTGGAAAGCAGGTATATCATTTCGGCCATTCATGAATTTGTGCCGCGACTTCCTTGGTTCATTTATGTGAATACACAAGCTAAACTTCATCTTTGGGTAATGAATCGTTTTAAAAAATACCTAGAGAAAAAAGCAGCTGCACACGAAATTTGAAGGGTAAATCGCTCAAGTGGCTTAACTTTATGCGAAACCAATATAACTACTACATCTCATGAAGACCCTTTATTTTAAGAACGGGGATGAGCTCCCTATTTTAGGCCTTGGAACTTGGAAGAGTAAACCTGGAGAAGTTCGTCAGGCTGTTTTTTGGGCTATCCAGGCCGGCTATAGACATATTGATTGTGCAGCAATCTATCAAAATGAACGTGAGGTAGGTCAGGGAATCCACGACGCTGTAAGCGAAGGACTGGTCAAAAGAAAGGATTTGTTCATCACATCCAAACTTTGGAACGATTCCCATAGGTTTGAAGATGTCAAACCCGCATTGGAAAAAACGCTCTACGATCTCAGGCTTGATTATCTGGATCTATATTTGATTCATTGGCCCGTTTCTTTTAAATGGGGAGTGGGTTTTGCAACTCTTCGTGAGGAATATTACACCTATCAGGATGTGCCTTTGGTGCAAACCTGGAATGCAATGCAGGATCAGAAAGCCGCAGGACTTACCCGGCATATCGGAGTTTCCAATTTTAATCAAGCCAAATTGAGCGAAATCCTAGCATTGGAAGGCGAAAAACCGGAGATGAATCAAGTTGAGCTTCATCCTTTTCTGCCTCAAGATCGTTTGGTTGATTTTTGTATGGAAAAAGGAATACTCCTGACTGCCTATTCTCCCCTAGGCTCTCCTGATTCCAGGGCTGAGCGTCATAAGAAGGATCCAAAACTCCTAGAAAACGATAGTGTGGCAAGGATTGCGGAAAAACACAAGGTTGGAGTAGGGCAGGTTCTTATTGCTTGGTCTATTGCAAGGTCAATCGCAGTAATTCCAAAATCTGTAAATCAGGCAAGAATTGTTGAAAATCTGAAAGCTGCGGATCTGACCTTGGACGCGGAAGACATGAAAGTGCTTAAGGATATCGGGATTTCACATCGCTTTGTGGATGGAAGTATTTTCACAGGCCCACAAAGTCCTTACAGACTGACTGACCTTTGGGATAAATAATAGGAATCTTCGCCTACATTCAGATAGTCTTTTTCACCTTTCATTCGCAAAGGGATTGCTGGGTTAAAAAAAACGCTGGAAACTGCCTTTTAAGAATATTTTAAATGGAAAGGAAATAAACTGTTCCTTTGCGTAATACTGTCTTTGCAATATATGGCTTAGAGAATTATAGATCGAACCTGTTCCTATGAGCGTAGTTTTTCTCTCAAAGAAGCCTATGGCGCAAAGAAAAAATTAAAATTTTCAGCCTTTTGGCGACACAAAAATCAATTCTTTTGGGAGTTGGCTAGCTTTTTTAAGGAAGAAAAGTTTCATTCATTTCAGTTGTTTCAATCAAGTGAATAGCATAAAAGGAACTGATATTTCCGAATTTCTAAAACCCATCCATTTTTACTTGTATAGAGCGGATAAAAAAATAATATGTGTATCCGGTTAATTGCACGTAAGGTTATATTATTATGGCTAGGATATGAATCTGGGAAAAGGGTCTTTCTTGTAAATGCTAATGTGTACATTAATGGGATTACGTTGAATGAATTGGGCTACTCAATTAAATGAATAAGAAAAGAAAAAAGGATTAACCACAATAGACACATCCCTCACCTAGGAGCTCACATAAAAAAAAGTTCGGTAGATTCCGACAAGCTATGTTTTATTTTAATGTAACTAAGTGACATATTATCTGATAGTTACCAATAATATGGCTTCCCTCTATGTTTCTATGGGACTATGTGATTTTTAAATATTTTTCCTAGATAGTGAAATAAAAATCTTTGATAGTCTCGTTTATAGACACCTACTAAACTAGGGATATCCACCGGTTTTACTACCATTTTTTGATCAATTGGCTCCGAGCTGAAAAACTAGTAAATGGAATAGAATAACCTTCCTTAGGTTTAAGCGGAAATTCTGAGAAACAATACATACGTGAAATTATCCGGATACACATAATAAAAAATGGCAAAAAATAGTAAAGCCTCGTTGATTTCCAAGGGAAATCGCTTTTAAAACTTACCATTTTTCCGTCCGACTGAAAAAACAAGCCAGTTTCATGTAGTTAACCACGAGAAAATTAAGAGCTACTCTACTGTTAAATCGAATAAAAGTGGGATTTCTCCAAAAAAGACTAAGTCATAATTCTTAATTTTCTCAATGACCTTAATGGTTATAACCCACAAGTCTTCAAAAGGAAGGTTCTCGATCCCTTCGTTCCATGTTTTAATTATCAAATGTTAAAAGCGATTTCCCTGGTTGATTTCCTTTCGGGGCTGTTTTTTTAGTCTTCAGTTTCCAAAAGTTCCAAAATATCCGCCAATTGGTCAAAATCCCTCAGACCCGGTTTGATTTCGTCCCCGCTATCTAGGGCAATCCCGCTGAATGAACAGGTTGAAATCAAATTTTCCACAGTTTCCGGAGTGACTCCAAATCCCAAAATGACCTTGAAATCCGTTGATAAATCAGAAAGGAATGCATTCTTTTCAGAAACTGAACTGCCGTTTGTGGAGGTCAAGTGAATATATACCGGATGCTTTTTAAGAGGATTTTGAAGTGGATTAAACTGATTCTCCAATTTTTCAATCGAATGTTTATAAATTAAGGACAGCCCCGTCTCTTGAAGTTCGATGAGGGTCTGCAGATTTTCAGATTCTATCCAGGTAATGTTGGGATAGTTTTCCAATGTTTTCATCACCTCATTGGAAGAAGCATTTTTAAATTCTGCCGCAAACTCGATCCCTGAGATCCATCCTGTAATTTCCTTGAACTGGGTTGGGTCAACAAAATTTGGAGAATCTTTCTCAAGACAAAAGCCTATTACGTTCACATTCATCCCTGCACAAAATCTTGCGTCTGTGAGATTGGTTACGCGGTTAATTTTTACGAAGGTTTTTAAAGGCATGCTTTTTTAATTTGAGTGAGCTAAGTTAAGAAGAGGTTTTTTGACAGAGAAATGTGTTAGAACTAAGAATTTGCCATCAAACCACACTAAATGAAAGAAATTCAGGTTATTTTTGATGGCTGTCAAAGGTATGAGAAATTGGTATCGGCTAGTTTTGTTAATCATTGTACTCTTTACATGGGGCTGCAAGGATGAAATTGAATCAGTTCCGCTTGATCGGGGATTGGATTTTAATCCCTTGGCTTTGGGCAATACCTGGATTTATGAAGTTGAGGAAACTAGATATTTCGGAGAAAATGACTTTGAATTTTCCCGATTTTTTTATCAAGATCGAATCAGGACAAGTTACTTGGACGCCGAAAGACAGATCGTTTTTATTGTTGAACGTTCAAAATCCTTCAACAAAAAAGATTGGTCAAAACAACTGGATTATACCATTCAAATACGGAATAATTCACTAGTTAGAACGATAAACAATAGGCCAATTATTGTGTTTAGTTTTCCGCCTAGTTTAGGTAAAAAGTGGAATGGAAATGCATTTCTTGCCGCAGGTAAGGATGAATTTGAGATTGATTCCGTAGCAACTCAAGGCAGTGGAGCCAATAATGAGCTAGTTTTGGTCAGAGTAAATCAACAAAAACTTGATGATAAAGTTACTCAGCGGGATAATCGATATGAACTATTCAATCGGTCTGTTGGTCTGATTGAAAAATACGATGAGGTATTGACTTACTGTTCAAGGAACGATTGCTTGGGTAAGCAATTGATTGATGGAGGTTATCGGGAAAAAATAAAATTAGTTGAACATGCTGTTAGATAAATTTTATTTCATTTTCATCATTAGCAACATGATCTTTTGTGATCTACACGCCCAAAATAGGTATGCTGTTTTTTTTAAGCATAAGCCGCAGACTTCTTTTTCTCTAAACAATCCAAAAGAATTTCTTACTTCAAAGGCATTGGATCGTAGGATTCGAGAAAAAATCCAGTTTGATAGCTTGGATCTCCCTGTTTCTGAAAGATACCTCCAAGAAGTCAGGGCTTTGAGTGTTGAGTATCTTTATGCATCCAAATGGTTGAATGCCGCTGTTTTGGTTACGGATGAATCAAGAGCAAAAAATCTTCAGAACCTACCATTTGTAGATAAGGTAGAGCTGATTGGCTTGGGATTTCTCCGCCGTCCTGGTTCGAGGGAGTTGGAGAATCAAGAACTTGCTCAAATTCAGGATTCAAATAAAATCCATCCGAAATGGAGACAGAGAATAGTGGAATCCCAAAATAATTCCTATGATTTTCAAAATCAGCTGATTGGGATTGATGAAATGCACAAAGCCGGATTTACAGGCAAAGGTGTCACTATTGCCGTTTTTGATGCGGGTTTTCCAGGAATGAAAACTGCAAGTCCATTTTCTCACCTCTTTACTAAAAGCCAGGTGATCGGGCAGAAAGATTTGGTACGAAATTGGAATGAGGACGTTTTTTTGGATAATCAGCATGGAACCAACGTGACCTCGCTGATTGCTTCAAATGAACCAGGAAAACTCGTTGCAGGTGCCTTCAACGCAAATTATATTCTTGCAATCACTGAAGAAGTCGCTACGGAGTATCGAGTCGAGGAATTCAACTGGGTAAGGGCAGCTGAATATGCCGATAGTCTAGGAGTAGATATCGTCAACAGTTCGCTAGGTTATTACGACTTTGATGATCCTAAAATGAACTACACCAAACAGCAATTGGATGGAAAGACAACCTACATAACTAAAGGAGCTAACATTGCATCTGAAAAAGGGATTTTGGTGGTAAACAGCGTTGGGAATTATGGTTCAACGGGGACTTCCAGTTTGGTGGCTCCAGCGGATGCTTTTGGGATATTATCGGTAGGGTCCGTGACTTCAGCATCAGTAGTTTCTTCATTCAGCTCGCGTGGTCCGACGGCAGATGGTAGGGTAAAGCCTGAACTCTCAGCGTTTGGCCATGCCCCTGTTTTGGTTCGATCAAACGGTTCTATTGGAACAGGTCAAGGCACCTCATTTTCTGCACCCCAAATTGCTGCCCTTGCGGCAGGACTTTGGGAAGCCCGTCCAGAATGGACCAAAGACCAAGTTATTCTGAATTTATTAAGAAGCGCGACACAGTATGACAAACCAGATAATAATCTCGGATATGGCATTCCTGATTTTGGAGAAGCTTATTTTGGTAAAATACTTGGAGTTGAGCCAGAGGAAATTATACCATTAAGGGTTTATCCAAATCCTATTCAATCAGATGAACTATCCATATGGTTTGGATCTGACAAAATTCTTGATATCCAGTTGGTAGATGTTTCAGGCAGAAAGATTAGAGAAGAAAAATTGAACAGAAATTCAATCAAAAATCCATATTTGATCAATTTAGATCTGCTTCAACCAGGATTGTATATACTTTATCTGAATGACCAGAAAAATACTGCTCAGACAAAATTGATCAAGAAATTTTGATTTTCTTTTTGGTTTTTAATTAAAACGCTAGTTTAGCTACCATAACTCATGTCTCTACAGATAGCGCCCTCTATTCTTGCTGCGGATTTTGGAAATCTCCAGCGAGAAGTAGAAATGCTCAATGCATCAGAAGCAGATTTAATTCATGTGGATATTATGGATGGGCTGTTTGTTCCCAATATTTCATTCGGCCTGCCTGTTACTGAATCCATCCACCATCATGCGAAAAAGCCATTGGATGTTCACCTGATGATTCAAAATCCAGATCGGTATCTGGAGGCATTCCGAATGGCTGGAGCTGAAATCATTTCAGTTCATATTGAAGCTAGTCCCCACCTTCATCGCACGATTCAAGCCATAAAAACCCTCGGTGCTAAAGCAGGAGTGGCCTTAAATCCACACACACCGGTTGAACTGATTTCGGAAGTTCTCGGTGATGTGGATTTGGTTTGTATAATGTCAGTAAACCCAGGTTTTGGCGGTCAGCAGTTTATTGAAAACACTTACTCCAAAGTTTCCAGATTAAAGGACTTGATTTTGGCCAAAGGCTCTAATTCACTAATTGAAATCGATGGAGGTGTAAATCTCCAAAATGCACCTTTATTAATTCGTGCTGGAGCAGACATTCTTGTCGCCGGAAGTTTTGTCTTTAATTCACCTGATCCGCTTGGTACAATTGCTTCTTTAAAGAAAATATGACCTACAGGTAAAGTAGGAGGATGTCTGTTTTTTTAAAGGTTATTTGAGTCTAGTTTTAAACTCTTTCCAAAATTCAGTTCCGAAGGATAAAAATAGTTTGATGCGTTTTCCGTTTTTATCTTGATTTTCTCATTGGAAATATATTTTATGGATATTTCATCAAATCAAATTTCAGAAATTAGTTGATTGAATCTGAGAGAAAAAGAAGACTTCAACGTAGGTGGGTTTTAAGATGATGCTGGGAATAGTTTTTCTTTCTAGAAAGTATTTATCTAAGAAATACCAAGAAGGCTAAAATCAAACCTTTCAAAGAATATAAATAAAATTCCATGTTGAAGCCCAATGAATTAAAAAGCAGCATGAACAACAAGACTGCTCGCGGCAGAAAATGGAATATAGCTTTCTATTCACAAACTATATAGAAGCTCATTTCAAAATATTAAACCCTACAGCTTCAAGAATTTCAGTTATGAACCAAAAAAAAATCTTATTTACCCTGGTGTTGGCTGGTATAATTAATTTTTCTTCCTACTGTCAGGATGATGATATTTTTGGGATTACCAGGAAAGCAAAAAACCCGAAAAGTGAGTCGGGCACAGGGAATGCTGTGAGAAATATGCTAGAGATGATATCGCTTGAAGTGTCGGGCGGTGGAGGATATAGTCATTTCACTTCGAATTTTTTTACCGAACGTCCACTTCTTTATCCATTAAGTCAGTTCCAAAATTTTGATAATTCAACTTTTTCCAGCAGTGACACACTCAAGCTTGTAGGATCGGGATTTTTACCTCTGTTGAATACTGGAGTAAGGGTTAATTTATTCAATTTATTGACTATCGGGGGAGGGATTGGAGCGGAAAGAATCACTAATCTGAGCCCTCTACAGGGAAATAATTTTGAGTTTGACTTTATTATTCCCTCCTACGATATGATTAAGACTTATGGTACGCTTGGTTTGATTGTATATGATGCAAAGCGCCGTCAATCATTTTTAAAGTGGCGATACAGAAATTACAGTTCCAGTAATCTGTATATGCAATCCCAGTTAAAGCAAAGAATAAAGCAAAACTACCCTTGGAGATTTATGGTAGAGGGAGAATTTGGCAATTTGAAGCTAGTCAATCAAAAACTCCCTGTTTTAAAATCTGAAGCGTATTATGATCCAAAAGATTTTCCTCAAGGATATTTTGATTTTTTTGAATTGGATGATTCGAAATATGTCCCCAAGTTTCCGGGCATCAAAAATCCTTATTATGGACTTTCTCTACGGATAGAGTATGATCTTTCCGATTATGCCAAAGTTTTTGTGAAAGGAGGAGCAGAGCTGAGAAAATTCACTTACACTTCTTCCGATTTTTCAGAATTCCAAAACGTAGATCAGACCATCTTTGGTCTCCAGACTGGTGTAGCTATGAAATTTCCGGGCACCAAGCGCTGCAAAATCCAGGGCTGTGGGGTTGTTATGAAGCACCTCCATAATGGTGTGGAATACCGCGGAAGCTCTATCTTCCAATTACAAAATAGGAAAATAGGACAATGGTATTAGTGTTTTTAAGTGTATCCGCTTAATTGCACCTAAGGTTGTATCTATTTGGTTAGGATATGTATTAGGGAAAAGGGTCTTTTTTGTAAATGCAACTGAGTTCATTAATGGGATGACGTTGAATGAATTCGGCTATTCAATTAAATGAACAAGTACAGAAAAATGGATTAACCACAATAGACAAATCCTTCACATAGGAGCTTACACAGAAAAAAATCGGTAACGACGTTTCGAAAATCTACATTTCATTTTAATAGGACTAATATACACATTATCAGTCTCAGAACTCCTTACCCCGTGTTGTGAAATTACCATTTTTTCGTAAAAAGTAAGT
>CAZNND010000020.1:47398-53011 GCA_964574365.1 uncultured Limnohabitans sp. | reverse complement strand
TATCGCAAGCTCATTGGCACTGACCTTTCAGGTTCTGTACAAATACGAGGGGTGAGACCAAACCAAAGACCACGGAGTGGTCGAACTTTTGAATAGCCCCCGGTAAGGTGAGCCTGCGAACCGTAACCGGGGGTAAAAAACGATTTTGGATTTGGTTTCGGCAACCCTGGAGGGGTTGAACTTATTTAAGTTCTTGAGTTCGACCCTTTCAGGGTCAGGAAATCCAAAACATTGGTTTCTTCTATCCCCGGGTTGGGGTTCGCAGGCTCACCCCACAACCCGGGGCTATTCAAAAATTTAACCCCTACGGGGTTTTTATTAGTGACTACCTATGGGGCCATTCTGCAACGGCGCATGTCCGCTGTAGCGGAACCTCGGTAAGGTGAGTCTGCGAACCGTACCAGGGGGGAAAAAAACGATTTTGGATTTGGTTTTGGCAACCCTGAAAGGGTTGAACGTATTGATTATTGCAAATTCCTCAAAAAATATAGACATCATTTCAATTTATATCCTCCACCTACCGGACTCTCAAACCTCAAAAATGATAATCTGTTCGTTGGTAAGGAATTTTTGCAAAATAAAAATTACTCCCTAGTCAGCGCAAAATAGACCACATAAATTCAATTGAATAAGCCATGAATAATTGCCAAAAGGATTGACTTGTTCCTCTCCCAAGAAAGCATAACCGCAATTGCCGTTCCGAGCACACTACCATAGGATAATCCATCTTTAATATATTGCTTTGCATCACTACCTGCTGCTTGACAAATTGAAAAAACGGCTAGAAAAATCAAGGTCAGTAGGAGGGTTTTCTTTTTCATTCGTTATGGAGTCTAAATTTGTCTTTAATTTTTATTGCCCGTGTTCGCTTGCCTGTTTGGTTTTCAATAGTGTGTTAGGACGTTGGAACTGATGTTGAATTGGAAGCAACTACTTGACACTGGAAAGTGATAAATTAACTTCAGCCGGAGTAGGATATCAGGAATCCCAATCTTTCAACATTTTTTCGATTTGCTTCACAAAGTCCAAAAACGATTTTTTATTCATCCATTTCATCCCAAAATAAAATAATGGCAGCGTCAATAAGGCGAGCCCCATTCCTTTGGCAATGAAGTTGAAATCCATGATGAGAACATCTGCATCCAAATCTTTCGCACTGCCCCCAATGAGCAGCCCCGCCAAAAAAGCAAAAGGTAAAAAAAGCAGAGAGCCTGTTTCCGTCATTCGTATTGTTTTTCGGGTCAGAAAAAGCTGCGATCGTAAGGTTTCCAAAATGGGCTGATCCCAAGCTGCTAACAGCTGGTCAAATGCTTTGATCCTTCGGTAAATTTTCAAAGAGAAAAAAAGTGACACTAAAACAAGAATTCCCAAGGTAACCTGTATGGATAAGGCCGAAAAGTGGAAGATCAGGTAAATTCCCGCCAAAATTCCCAGCACAAAATAACCCAAATTCCAAGCAAGGTTTTTTCTCAACTCCTTTAATGGATTCCCGCTTTTTTTCAATTCTTTAATCAAAATCGTTTCATTGGGTCGGGAAAGGTCTTCCTCCTTCATCCGCTGCCATATTTTATCTAGTTCCATTAGTCCCCCCGGTAATTTTTTTTGTAATTTTTTCCTTAATTCGATGGAGTTTCACATTCAGGTTATTGGTGCTCACTCCCAGAAATACTGCAATTTCCGGATTCGAAAATCCATCCAAATGCATGGTGATCACCGTCTTGCTTAAATCATCCAGCTCGGATATTAGCTTGTACAACAATTCAACTTCTTCCCTTTCGGGATTGCCTTGCTCATGCACTTTTTCTGCTTCCTCCAGATCCACCTGTTTTATTTTCCCCTGTTTCCTTTTGGATGTCAGGATGGTGTATAATGACAACTTATACAACCAGGTATTAAAACTTGATTCCCGGCGAAACTTATCTTTACTCCTCCATGCCTGGAGGATGATCTCCTGCTTGAGATCATTCTTGTCCTGGGTATCTTGAACATAAAGTTTTAGCAGGTGATGTATGGTCGCCTGATGGGTACTGATCAAATCCAGAAATTCCTTTTCAGTCATGTTCTGACCTTAGATTGCGACAACCTCGAGGGTATATCCTTTTTTCCTCAGCAATTCGATCACCCCCATTTCTCCCGGTAAGTGCCCGGCACCGACTGCAATAAATGCCGATCCAGATCGAATTAGCTGTTCGAGCTTGGGAATCCAGGCTGAATTTCTATCGTCAAGCAATTCTTTCTGGAATTGGGTCATCAGGTCATTTTCCTTCATCAGGCCAAACAATTTGTTCAGGTCGCCTGAGATATAGATTTCCAGCATCTGATCGAGCTCTAGCTTTCCCTGATCGTTTTTTAATCCCCGGATTAGTTCCTGAATTTGAATATCCTGCGGGATTTTATCAAAAAGAGATATTTGAAATCCTGCGGTTTCCAATCCGATCACCGGCTTGTTATCAGTAGTGGCTTTAGTGGCAAAATAAGTTTCCAAACTGAAAGGCTCTGTACAAGAAAAATACCCCACGGTAACCATACCGGTCAATGCAAAGGGTTTTAAAATTCCCAATTGCGCCAACCCGGACCCGTATTTGACTGTGAGAAACTCATCCAGCAGTTTGTAATCTTCCTCCGGCAAACCGGTATAACTATTCTGAAAATTTGGATTTACGGAGAGTTGCTGCATTTCCTGCAACAAGGCAGGGTCTGTTGGGTTGAGTTCCAACACTACTGTTTCAGAGGAGGAAAGTGCATCCTGAAGGGCAGGTTTTTTGACCATTTCATCATTGCATAGCATGTGCATGGTTCCCAACAGATAAGAAGGCTTTTCAAGACCATTTCCTGAGATTTTCCAAAAAAGGGTATTTTCCTGTGCAGTTGCAATGGAAATAAAGCATACGATCAGTGCGCTAAATAGAGTTAGTTTTTTCATGGGCTTAATATTTAGTCTCTTAGTGTCAATGGATGTTCAAAAATTACAGTCAGGATGGAAAATTGAGTTAATGTCGGTCAGATGACGGCAGTTTGTCGTAAATTTTTGGATAAGATCGTTCTAAATTTGTGTATGGATTTAGGAAACAGACTTAAAACTGCCAGATTAACAAAAGGGATGACTCAGGCTCAACTTGCGGAATCAACAGGAATCACAGAGAGGACAATTCAAAGAATAGAAAGTGGAGCTGTAAGGCCTAGTTTACATTCCTTAAATACCTTGGAAAAAGCCTTGGACATAGTATTGACCAAAGCACCAATAGTACCTGAAAAAAATGCATATCATCTTTCCATTAACATACATCCAATATGAAGCAATTTAGTAATGATGTAAAGGTATTAATCAAAAATAATTGGAAAATTATCCCTGTTATTGTTTTTGTATATTTGATTTCAAAAAACTACACAGAAATAAAATCAGGATTAATGGATGGTTAGGTCATTGATGTTCACTCAACCTGATTGGGAATTTGTGACTCCTATCAATTTATGTTGGATGAGGTAGGTGAAAAATCCACCAAGCAAGGTGAAATACAGGTCTTTTGGATCAAAGGTGGCATGAGTTATAAGGAGCTGAATGAATTCGTAAATGATCATGGCTGCAACCGGGACAATCACCAAGAAGGCAAGGCCTGTTTTTCCTTTCCAAGTCCCTGCTTTTTCCAGAGCTACCATGAGAAGAGAAATGCCAATGACAGAAGTCAGTTGAGTAAATGAATCCGACAGGCCGAAATCAGCGATTTTATTTGATTTCACCCAAGGACGATAGACAGAATCTAAGAGGAGGTGTATTACAATTATAAATACAATTAATAACCATATTTTAAGTTTACTTGACTGATACTTTTTCATTCTATTTTTTTTAAAAAACACTCACGTAATTTTATATAAGCTGATTTTTTAGGAATAATAAACAATCTGTTTGTTGACAAAGGTACTGCTGAGCAATTGTTAGTTTAATGCTATTAGAACTTTATAGTAGTATTTTATTTTTTTATGGTGCAAATTCTATAATTTAATCATTTTAAGAAATTAAGATTTTCCCTGGCAATTAAACGCCATCTCTGTTGCCTATGGATATAAAATCTCTTGGCGAATGAAGTAATTAATCCGGTCATCTTTCCTCCATAAATAAGGATCGAGTCTTCGTAGTAAGTTTTTCCGTTTTTCAAATCTTTGAGTGTAATGGTGTGATTCCAGATTTTTGCGCTGTTGTCCCACTCCTTGGTTGCGATGATAAAGTTGGTGTCATCCACTTTTTCGATGAACAAAAAATGCGTTCCCCCAAAAGGAATAAACCCAAAAATGCGCATTTCCACGCCGTAAGTTTTTCCTTCTTCCCACTGTTTGGGCAATTCTGAATCAGTGGGCTTAAATTTGATTATTCCTTTTGCCACAAATTGCAATAATGCAGGTGTCTTCACATGAGTCCATATTTTGTGCATGGACATGGGGATTTCGGTGCTTACCGTCAATTTTCTTCCTTTTACGGTTTTGCCCTGATAGTCCAATTCAATTTTTTCGATCCTTACATCCGATTTAAATACCTGTGAGAGCAAGGTGGACGGTACAATTATTCCCAAAAGCAAAAACACTAGTTTCATTTTTTGATTCGATTAAGTAATGGCAATGCAATTTTGACTGTCTTCCGTTAATTCTGCATTGATTCAAATCAAGAAATTTAAAAGCTAGGAATTAAGGGATTGGGTGTATAGTAACTCTAGGATTTTTGCTATCCATAAGATTTCTTTTCACTCGACTCAGGGTCTCGGGGGTCATATGCAAATAGGAGGCAATCATATACTGGGGTATGCGTTGTATCAACGATTGGTTTTCTTGGAGAAATGTATTTACCCTTGTTTGGTAGTCATCGTGTAGAAGTCTGTTTGCTCTGAGAACTGAAGTGACATACGCTGATTCTGATAATTTCCTCCCTAATCTTTCCCAATTTTTGGATTGATCATAAAGATTAGTTAACTGTTCTTTTTCGATGCTGTAAATGAGGGAGTCTTCCAGTGCCTGTATGGGTCGGATTGATGGAGTATTGGTCAAAAATCCAAAATAGTCAGTCATTAATTGCCCTTCAGAAAAGAATAACATTATTTTTTCTTCACCATCCAGATGGTAGAACAACCTGAATAATCCTTTTTCTACAAACGATATTCTCCTTGCTTGCTGTCCTTGTTCAAGGTAATATTCCCCTTTTTTTAATACATTTTTGGCAAAAAAGTCAATTCCTTCCTCTAACTCTTGGTTATTGAAGTTTACAATAGACTTTAAATAGTTTTTCAAATCAATTTTTATCATTTAGGTTAAAATAATTGGTCTCAGGATTATGGCCGGAGATCAGAGGTCAGTCTTTTTAATCCAGTTTAAAAGTCTAGAAAAAATGGAATTTTTAGGATAGGATTTAGAAAAAACTCTCCATTCCTCCCTTTTTCGCCTGTTTTGAATTGCTCGGAAATGAAATACTGCCTGACTTTTCCTATTTTTCCTATATCAAACACATTGCACCATGCGATTCTTTCTGATTGTTTCCCTGTTCCTTTTAATTTTCTCCTGCCAGCCTAAATCCAAAACATCCCAAGAAACCTCCCTCCAATCCCAAAAGCCCCGCACCATCGTCACCAC
>CAZNND010000020.1:0-47298 GCA_964574365.1 uncultured Limnohabitans sp. | reverse complement strand
CGCTCCGTGGTTCGGGTAGGGAATATCGACTTTGAAGGAGAAATGGCAGTGGATACGGAAGGTTCTGATTTTATCAAAGCCAAATTGCTCGATGAGGACCTGGAACCCATCTACCTGCAAGTTTGGGGCGGAACCAACACCATCGCCCGGGCTCTGAAATCTATCGAAGACCAGTACAAAGAGACAGCAGATTGGAATAGAATTTACAAAAAAGTCGTGGACAAGGCCATCATCTACGCCATTCTGGATCAGGATGCCACCTATCGCAACTACATCGCCCCCAACTGGCCGGATCTGAAGATTTACTACAACTCCAGTCAGTTTTGGTGCTTTGCCTATGCCTGGAAGCGGGCGGTCCCGGAATCTCAACACTACCTGTTTGAAGGGAAATATATGGGCGAGGAAATCATCAACAACCACGGCCCCCTGCTCAAGCAGTATTACAGCTATGGTGACGGTCAAAAGCAGGCAGGTGACGATGAGCATATTCACGGTGATCCAACCAAAATCCAGAATGGGCAGTGGGGGAGTTTCGGTGTCTATGATTTTATTTCCGAAGGGGATTCTCCTGCCTACCTGCATCTGATCAATGTGGGTCTGGACAACCTTAACCAGCCTCAATGGGGTGGATGGGGTGGCCGATTGGTGCAGTCTGCCGAGCAACCCAACCGATGGGAGGACGGTAAACAAGTCCTGGATTTCAATCCGTTTAAAGATACTTTGGATGCCACCTATCCCCAAATCCGCTGGATAGAAGCCATACAGCAGGACTTTGCGGCACGAGCAGATTGGTGTGTCAAAGATTTTGCGGATGCGAACCATCCTCCGGTGGTGAAAGCGGTGGGTTCAACCCGCCTTTCTACCAAACCCGGAGAACGATTGAATTTGGAAGTAGAAACAAGCGATCCAGACGGGGATTTGTTGGAAACTAAATTCTGGATTTATCAGGAAGTGGGGAATTACGCTGGAAAAGCTGATTTGGCAGTTTCAGGAAACCGGGTGGCGATCGCCTTGGATGGAGCTTCGATAGGACAGCTTCATGTAATAGCAGAAGTGAAGGACAATGGCCTGCATCCAATGACGAGATATGTACGGTTTGTTGTTGAAGTTCAGAATTAGTAAATCCGACATCAGAAAATTCATTACTCTTTGAGTTTTGGGAAATTTCAAAGGTTATTCCGAAATCCTAATTTCTATTTTCCCAAAGAGGCTAATGAGATAATATTTATTCCGTCTGGGCGTTGGTAACTCATACCCGTTCCTGTGATGATGTTCAATGATTTGGGTAAATTGATTTTCGAAGTGTCCAATGTACTTTCAAACTTTTTCAAATTTTTGACTGCCTCTTCGATATACCCAACACCGAGTTTTATTTCAAATGTGGCATAATCCCCATTGCGTTTTTGAACAATGGCATCGATTTCCAAACCATAGGAATCCTGGTAATGAAAAACCGTTGCATCATTGGCTTTAGCATAGACATTGAGCTCATGGATCGCCAAGGTTTCGAACAAAAACCCGGTGTAATTCAATTCTTTTTTGAGAGCCTCTTGATCTATTCCAAGTGCAGCTACAGCTAGAGATGGATCACACAAATGCCTTTTGGGAGATTTCCGAAGTGATGCTGAGGAGCGAATATGTGGATTGAATGCGGGTTGTTCATACAGAATCATAAGGCGGTTCAATGCATCAAGATATTCTGAAAGTGTATTGCGGGATACTTCGTTTTTCTCAGCCGTTTTTATATCTTGTTCAAGTGTTTTATTATCAACAAGAGTACCGGTATTTCTGGCAAGTGAGCGAAGCAAACTCCTAACTTTCAATGGGTCGCGTTTTACCCCTGAGATGTTGCCCATATCCACTTCACAAAGTAAATCCACATATCCGCTGTTAAGTTTTAATGCATTTTGTGCACTTTCATTTAACAGCGTTGGCCAACCCCCTATAACTAATCTTTCCAGAATAAACTCTAGGGAAACTCCTTTTTCGGAATACGGCTTGATGTTTCCGTTGAGCAAATCGGAAACTTTGACTTTGCCCGAAGAATAACCTAGCTCTTGCCAGGTCAATGTATCCATTTGGATGACGGTAAATCTTCCCGAACCACTGTGTAATTTGATGTCATCGGTCGGGTTTGCTGACCCAGTGAGGATAAATTGTCCTTTTGCCTTTCGATCATCCACCTCGTGTTTTACATAATTCCAGATTTCTGGATGAACCTGCCATTCATCAATCAGTCTGGGTGTATCGCCTTCCAAAAGAAGCCCTGGACTCGTAGCCATAATTATGGGAACTTGCATATCCCGGTCCATTTGCAGGATACTTTTTGCAAATTGCTTGGCTGTTTCTGTTTTTCCACAGGATTTGGGTCCTTTAATTAGGACTGCGCCTGAGGCGGAAAGTTTTTCAGATAAATCTGATTCAACTATTCTGTTGAGATAAGCCATGGCAAATGAGGAAAAAGTGGTTGGAGGGAATTAGTAATGTGAGAATTTCATATTTTTTTATTGTGCAAAAATAAGGAATTTTATTGTGCAAAAATAAGGAATTTTATTGTGCAAAAATAAGGGGTCTTCTGTTTCGGCAGTACTTTAGAGCAGGTTTTCTCTTTTTATCATGGGTTTTGTCGTGTCTTTCCCGATTTCAACAGCTGATCTAGGCCTCGCTCTTTGGACCTTAAAATACGTAATAGCAATCTCCTCTATCAACAACTTAAGCCATGTTGATATTGAACCGAGATCCTAATCCTGTTACTTTTTATTTATCATCTATTCTCTTTCCCCTTAATTATGGATCAATCAATGTACTAATCCATCATTCCTTTGCCTTCCATGATTTTGGGGATGTATTTTTCAACTCGCCCCATTCGGGTATTAGTCTGCTTGGCGCCTGAAAAATGGATCAAATAGGCCCGCTGACGTCCGGGAGTCAGGGCAAAAAAGGCTTTTTCCAATCCCTCCATTTCGCTGAATTTTTGAGTCAATTCTTCTGGGATTTCCATGCTGATTTGGCGGGGAGCCTCTACCTTTTTCCCCTTTTTTTCAATCTCTATTGCCTGCCGGATAAAATCCCTGATGGCAGTCTCTCTTGAATCCACTTGTTCTAATCCGATAAACCGAAGAAACTTCGCCTGTTGGGAATTAGGGCCTGGAAATTCCAGCAATCCATCAGGGTCTTCAATTAGAATCCCCTTCAAAAAGCTTAGCGCACAGGAATCGTTGAAGACCGCTAGCATAAGTACATTTTTCCCGTGGAGCGTGTAGGTGGGCATTCCCCACTTTCGTTCTTCTGTCAATTCCGTTTCGAGCAAATACTGTCTCAACTTTTCCAGAATTGAAGTCCAGCGGTGTACTTTGCAGGCTAGTGTGGCACCTTTTGGACACCGCATACATCCTTCGAGAAGAAAAAGATCGACTTGGGGATTTGGTAACATGCTTTTATTTTAAAGGGTGAATTGGCTTTGCAATTTACATTTTGGTGTGTAAGTTTTCGTCATGTTAGCCCAAGTTCTAAGCAGGTGGTATTTTTTAGCAACTCCGATAGATATTGTCAATAAATACCAAGATTGCCAAGATTTCGCTTATGAGGCAAAAATGCAGGGGCTTCAATACGCATTTTATGAACTAGTATGTACCTGCTTATCAAAATACTCAGGGGTACTTCGATTACTTAATCCTTTATATATCCAATAAAATTTATCTATTAAAATGAGTTCCAATTTTTATGTTTTATAAAATACCGTAATTTAAATACTCACCCCAAAATCACTAGTCAGCATTAATGAACGATTCCTCCGAAAAAGTCGCTCATATCCAGCCCCATTCCTTTAAGATAGCCAGGGAATCCAAGTTTAGTCGACTTAAACAGCAACCCAAGCGTATTTGGTTTACAGGTCTTTCAGGTTCGGGTAAATCTACTTTGGCCAATGCGTTGGAAGTTGAACTTTTCTCTCAGGGATATGTCACTACTATTTTGGATGGGGATACGATCAGAACGGGCTTGAATAAAGACTTGGGTTTTTCCAAGGAAGACCGCGTGGAAAATATCAGGAGAATAGGAGAAGTGTCCAAACTGATGTTGGATTCGGGTTTGTTGGTAATTTCTGCATTTATTTCCCCTTTTCGGGAAGAGCGCAAGATGGTTGCATCACTAGTGGGAGTGGAGAATTTCATTGAAATTTTTGTGGATTGTCCCTTGGAAATTTGTTAACAGCGGGATGTCAAAGGGCTTTACCAAAAGGCTAGGGCGGGTGTTATCAAGGAATTTACTGGGATTGATTCTCCTTATGAGGTTCCTTCAAATCCAAGCGTTCATATTTATTCAAATCTGGAAACGCTTCAAGAATCCATAGAAAAGATTTTAGCAGCAATTTCGGACAAGTTGAGACCTATAGAATTAGGCGATATCTAGTTTTTCTCCCGAAATAGCTAGTCCTAATTTTTTTGATCAATCCACTTTTCCGAAAGACCTTTTACTATTCTCTAAATTCCAAAATATCCCCCGGTTGACAGTCCAAAGCTAGACAGATGGCTTCCAGCGTACTGAATCGGATGGCTTTAGCCTTGCCTGTTTTGAGGATGGACAGGTTGGAAAGCGTGATGTCCACCTTTTCAGAAAGCTCATTGAGGGACAATTTTCGCTTGGCCATCATGACATCCAAGTTGACGATTATGGGCATGGCTAGACAGTCAACTCATTTTCAGCCTGAATTTCCACCCCTCTTTTGAAGACTATTCCGATGGCAATCAGTAAGGCTGCTATCAACAAAAACTCACTCCCGCTTCCTACCAACTGTGGGAGGCGGTCTAGTTCAAATCCTCTTTTTTCCAACCATTTGAAAATTCCCGAAGCCAAAATAATCGTTGAAAGGCCGATCTGAAAGGCAACATAGCTGATCGAGGTGATCAGTTTGGAAACTTCCCTACTAAACGGATTCACCAAATTGATCTTGAGGAAAATTCTGGTCATGAGGTAAAACAGATAGGCTTTTTGACCAATGATGAATAACAAAATCGAAGCAACGCCTGCATAATACCAAGGATTTACGGCCAATAAAGCCGAAAGATTGAGGCCTTCATAGAGATTTTCCGCTACAACAGGACGGAAAAAGCTATACACAAAGGTGAACAGCAATGCCCCTGCCTGAATGCAAAGCCCGATGAAGATGGACCAGATGACGACGGTGATCAGCATCAACGAAGGCTGATTGACCCATTTTTCTTTCCATTGAGTTTTTATTGAGTTCATAGAGATATTGATTTGACCTGTCAAAATTCAGTAAAAATTTATTGAAAAACAATAATTAATTAGTGAAAAATAATTAAAATAAAAAATTTTATTAATCTTTCCTCAAGTGAAGGAATCCTACGAGACTGTAGGTTTTTTATAGTCTTTTATTATAAATGAAAGAAGTCTTTTATTAATAATGTGAAAAGTCTTATATTAGTAATGTAAGATATGGGTTGGCAGGTAATGTTAAGACAAGAAGAAATCGCGCTCGTAATAGATTCACAACAAGAATATTTCCAAAGTAAAGACCAAGGTCTTATTCGTGAATCACTCTTCAAGATTCCTGTCGTGGAGACCTATGCTACTATCATTACCGGGCTCAGAAGATGTGGCAAGAGTACGTTATTGCTGCAGCTGATGAAACAGAGGTTCCAAGATGCTATTTATTTGAATTTTGAGGATATTCGATTGATAGCTTTTGAGCCGTCGGATTTTCCGCGGCTTTATTCGGAAATCAAAAAAAGGGCTATTCAGCTTATTTTTTTTGATGAAGTTCAGCTGATAGATACGTGGGAGATTTTCGTAAATCAGCTCTTGCGAGAAGGGTTTTTTGTATTTGTCACCGGCTCTAATGCTTCTCTTCTAAGTGGGGAGTTGGGTACTCATCTGACAGGCAGGCAGCTGTCTATGGAGTTGTTTCCGTTTTCCTATAAGGAATTTGTTTCCTTCACCAATACTACTGTTTCACGCGAATCTCTTGAAGCATATTTAAAATTTGGAGGTATTCCAGAGTTTGTGAAAAGTAAAAATGACTTGATCATTACCGCTTTGTTGGACGATATTTTGGTAAAGGATATTGCGGTTCGACATGGGATTAGGGATGTAGCCTCACTCAAACAACTCGCCCTATATTTGCTTAGTAATCTCGGAGTTCCGACATCGGCCAATAAGCTGACCGGGATGTTTGGGATAAAATCGGCAGTGACGATTTTGGATTTTTTCTCCTACTTCCAAAACTCCTACCTGATGGATTTTGTGCCACAATTCAGTTACTCGCTCAAGGCTCAAAACCGGAATCCAAAAAAGGCTTATGCTATGGATTTGGGGTTGGTCACAGCTAGCTCAACTTCATTTTCAGAGAATTTGGGAAGAAAATTAGAAAATCTGGTATATCTCCATCTTCGTCGGAAGTTCTCTTTCATCCATTATTTCAAGGATAAGGGAGAATGTGATTTTGTGGTTTCGAAAAAGGGGAAAGTTACTCTTGCCATTCAGGTGTGCCATCAGATTACCGATGAAAATTTTTCGAGGGAATATGCAGGTCTGATCCATGCCATGGATTTTTTCAATCTTGACTATGGAGTAATTGTGACTGAAAATCAGCGAGATCGATTTGAAGAAAAAGGGAAAGTGATCGAATTGGTTGCTGCTTTTGAATACCTAAGTAAACCTATTTGATTTACTTGTTTCGCTCCAAACGCCCGTAATCCAAAAAATCAATCAACTCTCAACCACTCCCAACGCTCCGCCCAATCCATCAAAACCTCATTTCTCCATTTTAGGATGGTTTTTCCCCCTTGGAGTTTGCCATCATAAAGATCGGGATCGGAGGAGTCGCTGTACCAATTTGGTCCGAGCAAGTAATCGGTCTCGTATGGCTTGCCCGGCCATCGATTGCTGACCACCAATTCTCCCGCTTGGCCCGGAAAGTCGGGGATTTTTGAGGTAATATGATAGCGTAGGATTTCTGCTTGTTTGGGAGCGTAGTTAATTACATAGTTTCCATTTCCGAGGTAGTAGCCTGGCCAAATTTGCTTGGAATTACCATAGGGCACCTCCATCCGAAAGACCGCCGAATCAGCCGGAACCTTGATTTCAGGGCCTTTGAGACGGAATTCAAGTACGGAGCAAAAAGCAACAGTATCGGCAAGGGTAGTCATTCGATCAAAAACCACTCGCGCACTTCTGGAAATCGGTTCAAAGCTTCCTCCCCAACTCTCGCCGGTGGGATCTTCTGGATTGCCCTGCATCAGGTAGAGTAGGGAGGGGGTATCGCCCATTTTGATCTCTCCTTTGTAATAGCTTTTGAAATCCTCACCTAAATGGCCGGCGCCTTTGATGTATCGCTCGTAGTAATCGGTGGTTTGGATGACGTCGGGCATCTGATTATTAGAGAAAAAGCCATAGTAACTCGAGTTGACTTCGATCATCCAAATCTTGGGAAAATTGGCTGCGATGTAGGCATACGCATTTGCGCTCCACTTTTTGTTGGGGCCGCCGATCCAGTAAACGCGAATTTTCTCCTGGATTTCGGGAGCGTCATGCAGGGCTTGTGCAAGGTCTTCCAATCCACCCCAGACCAGCACCCAAAGCGGTCGGGCATCCGTTTTTTTTGCGCAGCGAATGATCCAATCCGAGCCTTCGGTAGAAGTGGTGATTCCTCGGTATGGCGCATTTCCCTTTCGGCCTTGCTTGGTCACATGTCGCAAATCCTCAGGGGCTGTAAATCCGGAGTGGTATCGGAGGAGCTTGGGAAGGTCTTTTTCATAGAGATCAATCATCCGAAAAATCTCCGAAGTGCTTCCATTCCCATAGGAAGGGGAAGAGACCAATCCCTCAATATCAAAGCGATCGCTGTACATCAGCAAATGAGCTAGGCTTTGGTTGTCGTCTGGATCCGTGCCTCCTATGTCGGTGCTGATGAGGATACGGGGCTTCATTGGATCCGTGTTTTTTGCATTGAGTAGGACGGACCACAGACTGAGGAAAAGAATAAAAAAGGTTTGGCTCATGACTTTAAAGAGAGGAAAACTAAGTTCTAAGAACCAATCCGGAAATCCATCCTGTGGTAAGGAAAAAGGAAAGCTGATTGGAGCCGTCTACTATATCCTCCATTACTGAGGCGTTATTCGAAGCAAAGCATCCGGCCCATTGGTCAACACGTATAGTGCTCCATCCGGCCCGATTTTGACATCTCTAACTCGCCCCATTCCTTTTAGAATAACTTCTTGGCTGAGTACCTGATCCCCTTCAATGACCAATCTTCGGATTTCCTGATCCTTGAGCGCTGTGATCAATAGCTGGTTTTTCCATTTGGCAAAAAGGTCACCCGTGACAAATTCTGCCGCGCAAATGGCAATGGAAGGATCATAATAGGTGAGGGGCTGTTCCATGCCTTCTTTGGCAGTCAGGCTGGTGATTGGGCTGTCATTGTAGTTGACACCGTAAGTAATTATCGGCCAACCATAATTTCCTCCTTTTTTCAGTACGTTCACTTCGTCCCCACCTTTTGGTCCGTGATCCGTGAAGTAGATTTTTCCAGTGATGGGATGTTGGGTTAGTCCCTGAACATTTCGGGTGCCTACCGCATAGATGCCTTGTAAAGCTCCTGCCTTTCCAAAGTAGGGATTGTCCTTGGGGATACTCCCGTCGGGATGAATCCGGAATATTTTTCCCTCAGCGCGAGAAGGTAATTGTGGATTAACCCCTTCTGCAACGCTTTGTTGCATATCCCCAGTAGTAAAATACAGGTATCCCTCCTTGTCAAATAGGAGTCTGCTGCCCCAGCGCGTTCCGCCCACGACAAGTAGGGAATCCGGAGCTTCAAACAGCGTTTCCTGCTCCACCCAGTGGTAGTCTTTTATTTTTCCTCGGATTACCTTGGTCATGGCAGGAGAGGTTTTGTCTGCTGTGTTTTTGGGATTGTGGGAAAAGGCAAAATAGATCCAGCCATTTTCGGAGTAGTTTGGATCCAAGGCCAGGTCCATCATCCCTCCGACCAGGTCGGTTCCATAAATAAAGGGAAGGCCGGTCACTTTTTTTGGATCCAGTTTGCCATCGACCACCCAGTAAAGTGCGCCTTTATTCCCGGAAATCAGTGCTCTGCGAGCATCGACAAATTCAATACCCCAGGGGAAAACCAGTCCATCCGTGACCAGTTTTTCGATTTTCAGCGTGTAATCCTGGGTGGAAGAAGTCAGGGCTTTTTCAGATTCCTGGACTCCTTGCGGTGATTTTCGGGCGTTCAGAATATAATCGGCCACCGATTCCAGGTCTGCAGGACTCAGCGCATTGCTCCAGCTGATCATGGAGGTTCCTGCAATACCTTTGCTGATACTTTGGCTGATGGAGGCTTTGTCATTTCCTTGTTTCAGTGTTTCTGCCAAGAGGTTGGATCCGGCGGGAGTACCTTTGAGGTTGGCGCCGTGGCAACCTGCACAATTAGTTTTATACACCTTTTCGCCTTGTTGGGCTTGGGCAAAGGGAGTGAAAAAGCCAATTGTAAATAGAAGGGCGGTAAGGTTTATAAGTTTCATAAGTGTCGGTTTTGACTTGTAGGTAATCGTTTGGATTAAAGTTTCAAAATAGTTGACTAGCAAAAAAATAAATAGGAGGAGGTCAACTCAAAGCTAAGAATTTTATGATTCGGGAGAAAAAAAGAAATGTTTCATGAATCAGTTGGTGGACAGAATTTGGCTTTGACTTTTTGAGCTGGTGTCTTTCCCCACCGATTCTTAAATCGTCATCTTTCAGCAAATAGATTCAAAATTACATTCGTGTCAAAAACACCCTTTTCATGTGTTTATAATTTGTTTTTTTAAGGCCACATGGAATACCCTGGATAATCATTTCCCTGTGCGAGAAGTACTTATCATGGGCATTTCATCAGTATTTTCCTTCCTGATAAACTTGATAATCCTTTTTATAGTCATACTCAGTAGGGATTGTATTTCCATTTGTAAAACTCTTGACAAATGGGGAGAAATCAAGATTGATTTTTGAATTCTTGGATGGGAGTTTATTTTGTGGATTTTTGTTAACCTGATTTAAGTCTGGTTGGTCCTTTAAACTGGATTTTTCTGCTTTATCTAAAATAGATCGGTCTTCCGAAATTTTGGGTTTATCTATC
Source organism: uncultured Limnohabitans sp. (assembly GCA_964574365.1). Lineage (GTDB taxonomy): Bacteria > Bacteroidota > Bacteroidia > Cytophagales > Cyclobacteriaceae > Algoriphagus. The sequence continues at coordinate 37,160 of CAZNND010000020.1, read as the reverse complement.
CTAGTACAAGACTCACGAGTGTTGTTCTTATTCAAAAATCAATGTTTAGTTTTAATACTCCTCCAAATCCATCTTGAATGATTCTCATCAAAGTTGATAGCCGAATATCTGAAGCATTATTTTCAATTCTTGAAATATAATTTTTCGTTGTCCCACATTTTTCAGCAAGTTCCTCTTGCGTCAATCCTTTCTCTTTTCTTAGTTCCTGAAGCATTGCCCCCAATCGAAATGCTTCAAATTCCTGTTCGTATTTTTCCCTGTCAGCTGTTCCTCTTTTTCCATACTGTTGGTTCAAGTGATCACTGAAAGAGGTTAGATTATTTCTTTCGCTTTTCATCGAAGTATTCTTTTTTTAGTTTTTCCGCTAAGGCAATTTCATTTTTAGGGGTCTTTTGGGTCTTCTTTATAAAGCCATTCAACAGAATAATTAATTTCCCTTCGTCAAAAAAACTAAATACTCTGTAAATATTCGAACCGAACTCTACCCTTATTTCATATAACCCATCCGAGCAGGAATATGCTTGAAATATTTTTCTGGAATTCTTTCTATTGTAGCTATTAGTTGTAAAGTCCAGTTGAATTTTTTCTGAGCATCAGGGTTTAATTCCTGAAAGAAATCCAAATAGAACTGCTTGAAATAGAAAATATCTCGAATGAAATTTTCAGGCATTTTTTTAAAATGGATTCCAAAGTTACCTATTTAGGTAACAAAAACAAAATTGCGCAAAATCCAATCTCACCGCTGAAAAAACACCGTCAACCCATCCTTCCCGGCTACCGCAATGTCAAGTTTACCATCCTTGTCCAGGTCAGCCGTTGAGAAATACAGGCCCGTCCCTTTTCCTTCTCCAAATGGTCCATAGCTGATCACATTTTTTACGAAGCTCTTTCCATCCCATTTGAAGTAGTATAATCCGATCTCGTCATTTCCTCCCGGATCTTTTCCGTTGTGTGCGCGGTAGCGCTTCCCGGTAATCAATTCATTCTTCCCATCTTTATCCAGATCGACCCATTCCAAGGTATGGTACTGCGCATGATAGGGATCAATATCGTGCTTGCTAAAACTGATTTTGCCTTTCGCATCCCGCTTCTGTTCCATCCAAAATAAGCCGTAGTTGTGCCCATTGCCCATGATGATGTCATTATACCCATCTCCGGTCAAGTCGGTGACAATGACTGGAACACTTACGTCCCCCAATTCAAAAGTGGGATGGAAGGTCCAGGTTCCCTTACGTATATCTGCCGGAGCCTCATACCAGCCATAGCTGCTGATCAGATCTCCCCTCCCGTCCCCATTGATGTCTCCAAACCCAAGGCCATGGCCCTGGGTTTCGAAGACTTCATGTTTTTCAAATTGGTTAGGCCCTACCCACTTGTAAAAAGCGAGTGGTTTTCTTGGGGTATTGGGTACGATTTCCAAAGTCCCGTCTCCATCCATATCCCAGGCCCGAACCGTTTCAATGTTGCCCGTTTCCGCAATCAAATGTTCCTTCCATTCTCCGTTTTTTCCGGGATTTTCTTTCCAGATCAATTTGCCCTCAAACCAGCCTCCGGTGATCAAATCCATATTTCCATCCCCGTTGACATCCATGGGAATCGTTGAAAAATCCTCGTAGTACTCTCCAAACCGCTTGACTTGCCCGATGAGCTGCCGATCCAAAAACTTAGGGCCTTTGTACCAGTAACTTCCGGAAACCAAATCGGGATTCCCATCCTTGTCCACATCCATAATTCCCACTGACTCATAGCTTTCGTAGGCGATTTGTTGCTTTTCGAAACGTAGGTTTTTTGATTGGGAAAAGGAAAGGATAGGGAGGGAAAGGGCGGTGAGCGTGAGGAGAGTTTTCATAGTTGATCTAGGGTCTTTAACCACGGCGGACAATTAAATAGTGCGTTTGTAATTACGAAATAGGAAACATTAATTATGAAATTCGAAATCTAAACTATCGAATATCGAACACCGAATATCGAATAATGAATTAGAGGTAGGAAATCCGAAACAGCAGTAGCTGTCTATGCATAATTTCTGAAATCCCAAATCTCAAATCCCAACCCCGAAAAATCGAATAAAGGATGTCGAATCTCAAATCCGAAATCCGACATCCCAAATCCGACATTCAAGGTGCTAATTTTCAATCAACTACATAAAATCTTCCAATCTTCTAATCTTCCAATTTTTCAATAAAGAACATCGAACATCGAACTCCGAACATCGAACATCGAACTACCAATCCAAAATCCGAAATCCGACATCCCCAAACCGAAATTACTTTTCCATCGGATGCATCTTCAACAACTCTGTAGGACTCCAGAATCCTTCTTTTCCTTTCACCTCGTCCCTGACTTTTTTCACCAAATCAGGAGAAATAGGGGAGGCTTGATTTCCAAAGGAATTCCTGACATAAGTCAATACTGCCGCAACTTCGGTATCGTTAAGCATGCCTTCATAAGGTGTCATCGGCACCTGTCCAGGATACTCTCGACCAGCGACTTCAATTGGTCCCATAATACCTTTCAACACGATTTTGATCAGTCGTTCCGGACTACCAGTCACCCAAGGTGTGCCCCGAAGTGGAGGGAATTGGGATGCGGTCAGGCCTCCGCCATCCAGTTGATGGCAAGTGGCGCAGAAGCCTTCTCGGGCATAAATTTCCTTTCCAAGTACGAAAAGTTCACGGTCAGATCCTGTCAATGAAGATTTCACATCTTCTTCTTTTTTCTGCATCACGGAAAGTCCATTGATATGGGCAATGGCAGTTTCGAGTGTTCTTGGGATCCAGGTTTTGTCTTTTTCTTGCTTTTCTGCCTCGGCCAGAATTGGTACCCCAATCTCCCTTGGTAGCCAGGAAGCAGCTGCAATGGCTTCCATTCGAACTCTTCCATGTGGGTCTTTGGCTGAAGCAATGAGCAATTGTGCCTGATCTTTTACCTGATGACCGGTGTAGCGGACTACCCGGGTGGCTGCTGCCCTCACTCGGTAATCTTCCGATTTCAGTAATTCTTTCAACAGGGCTTGATTAGTTTTATTTGCTCCCCAGCTCACCCAAAGTGCCTCTAATCTGTGGTGCTCATAATCTGGATCATTTTTATCCAAGCCGGCAACCCATTTTTCCACTGCAGCAGTCACCTCAGCCGCATCTCTTCCTCTTAATTCACGGCGAGAACGATATCTGCTTCTATATTCGTGAAGTTTGAGATTTTCCAGTAATTCCGAAATACTTGCCCCATCAATTTTTGCAGGAGTCACTAAAGGTCTGGAAGGATAGGTTACCCGGTAAATTCTCCCATGTACATGGTCTCTGAGTGGATCCCGTGCGTTGTGCTGCATGTGGCCTATCAGGATATTGTGCCAATCCACTACATAAAGGGAGCCATCTGGGGCTATTTCCATATCCACTGGGCGGAAATTTCTGTCAGTTGACACGATCAGATCTTGCCTCCATTTGGTAGTAAACCCAACCGTATCTTCAACCATCTGATGCTGTTTGGTTCCCAGAAATCCGATAGTATTGTTAATGATCATGTCTCCTTGGACGTCATCTGGAAAGTGCCTGCTGAAAATAAATTCCAATCCGGAGGTAGGTCGAACCATGTGGTCTTTTTCGATAAGGTTCGGTCCTTTGTAGTTTGCATTGCCATATCTAGGAAGCGTAGAACCCGGAAGCATCCAGTTCACGTTTGGACCGGAGGTCTCTGCGTAGAAATTCTGTCCCCAGCGATCAAATGCAATTCCCCAAGGATTAGGAATGCTCACTTGATTTACCCGCTCCAGTTTGTGCCGCTTAGGCTCATACCGGTAAAAACCGCCATTTGTTGCTCGGACAGGGCCATAGGATGTTTCCACATTGGTGTGCAAAAAAACACCTTCTGCCATGTAAATAGCACCGCTTTCATCCGTGGTAAAGGCGGATATGGCATGATGGGTGTCGTGGTCATCAAAACCGGAAAGCAATACAGTCTTTTTGTCTGCCTTATCATCTTTATTGGTGTCCTCCAACAGGATCAGATTTGAACCTTGTGACACATACACGCCTTCAGCTGTAATTTCAAAACCAACAGGAATGTGGAGGTTATCAGCAAAAGTGGTTTGCTTATCTGCTTTACCATCGCCGTTGGTATCCTCGAGAATAATCAATTTATCAGCTGGGCGTGCGTCTCCAGGTTTGTAGTGCGGATAACTCGGCATAGTAGCGACCCACAACCTTCCCTTGTTGTCAAAGGAAAGCTGGACTGGATTTGCCAAATCCTTAAATTCACTTTCAGAGGCGAAAAGTTCGATTTTGTAGCCATCAGGTACCTTGAGTGTCTTTAAGGCATCGTCACCATATTTGTATTTCAAATCCCCATTTTTTTCGGGGTTATAATTGGTTGTTACATCTGGTAATGATCTGGTTTTGGCATCTGCGACAGCTAGGTCTTTGGTTCTGCCCTGATTGGCTTCCCAGATTGCAGTGTCCCGGATGGCGGTCATCTGACGGATTTTTTCCAATTCAAATGGGTAATTGTCCGGTCCGAAGGGGTCATATCGTCTTCCAAACACGTGAACCCCATTTGGGATTTTGTAATCATTATGCCAAAGCCAGTTTTTTTCCATCACAGCTTGGTGGATCATTTCCCGGTTGGTTTCTGCTTTTTGTTCCGACTTTCCAAAAAGCTTATCTGCCAGTAAAACGGCAAGTTTGGCATAGCCTGCCTCGTTGAGCTGGCTTCCATCAATGGTCAAGGGTTCTTCACTTTCATTATACCAATCCTGGCTTGGCCCAAAGGCATCCACGAAAACCAGCTGATTTTTATCCGCGACTTCCTTCATGGCCTGGGCATATAATTTCAGCATTTCGTTTTCAGCTTTTCCGTTGGGCACATCCTTTAGTGCAGAGAGGTCTTCGAATGCGATTGGTGATACCAATGCGAGTTGTGGAGCAGCGTTCCCATTGTATTTTTGCGCTTTTGAATGAATGATCCAAGCTTCTAACTCATCTTTAAAATTCTGGAGTTTTTCTATCCCCTGAAACGATTCATTGTATCCGAAGAAACCAACGACAATATCGGCCTGCAATCTGGTAAGCCAGGTATCGGGTTTTTCAAGAAAACCTCTGGAATCGGACTTGGTGGCATATTCTTCCTGAAATTCCTCTGCTCCCGGAAAAGCCCAGGGATCATCAGTCCCTGATCTTGGTCGAAATCCAGGAGTATCTCCAGGATCACAAAGATTCCGAACAAAAAGGGTGCTGTCCGGGTAACGGAGATGGAGTTCGGTTTCAAAAAGGCCATATTCCATCATTCTGGATCCCAAGTTGTTACCGACAAGGGTGATCTTGGATCCTTTTCTTAATTCAAGTGTTTTTTCAGGGGTACAGCTTGCCAACAGGGCAATTATCCCCAAAGAAAGACACCAACTCAGCTTTATTTTAATCTTCATAGTGTTGTGTTCCTTTTGTGCTGAACTAGGTAAGTTTTAGTGGTATTGTAGTTAGATTATTTAAAAATATCTAACCGATTCAAAATAGATATTTACATCTATAAGTTTACAGTTATTTTTCTTCTGTTTTAGGGTAAAAATCAAAAATTACATGAAATTCTGATTGATTTTTACAACTGGCATTTTTCTTTCCCCCTTCCATAAGTTTATGGCCAAATTTGGGTGTATTCCTTCTTTTGAATGAGTCCGCTAAAAACAAAAACGAGCAGGAAAAATCTTCCTGCTCGTTATGTGAATCATTCGTTTAATAACCTGGATTCTGTACCAGATTACTGTTGTTTCTGATTTCAGCTGTTGGAATAGGGAATAATAACTCTCTTTCTTTTAAGGTAGGTCCATAGACAAATCTGTGGCCTACAAAGTTTTCAAATTGTCTGGTTTTTGAATTGAATCCTTTTCTGATTCTCACCATGTCAAACCAGGTTTTGTTTTCAAAAGAAAGTTCAAACCATTTTTCTCTCCACACGGCCTCTCTCATTTGATCCTTAGAGAGATCGGTAAGATCTGGTAATTCAGCTCTCTTTCGGATTCGGTTTACGGCTTCGTAAGCAGCTGCATTGGGTCCTTCAACCTCGTTGGAAGCCTCTGCAAAGATCAAAAGAACCTCTGCAAAGCGTATGATTGGCCAGTTCAAGCCACTGCTGGTAGTAGAGAGATTTGCTACCTCATCAAAATGCTTGTAGATGTAGTAATCTCCTAGTTCCAAGGTTTTGCTTCGGTCAGCTCTCAACGAATACTTGGTGTAGTAAAATTCTTTTTCTCGTGCTCTTTTATCATTTGGCTCGTAAGCTTTTACAAAATCCTCTTGCGCAAAGATCCCTCCTGTTTCAGAGCTATATTGAGAAATACCTCTGTTGTAGGGTACAATTGAAACTTGCCAAGATGAAGGCATGATGAATGGAGAAAACTGCGTCATGAAAATGTTCTCCCCGATATTTTTCTTGGCAGGATCATGCAAATCATTGTAAGAGTTGAAAAGCGAAAATGCTTTAGAGTCGATCACTTCTTTAGCCTTATCTGCTGCCAGTTTATAATACTGGGTTCCTTTGGAAAGCGGAAATCCAGCCATGGTTAGGTAAACACTTGAAAGTAAAGATTTTACTGCGCCTAAAGAAGCTCTTCCAGTTGCGTCCATCATCCCAAGTCCGCTTGATTCCGCTTCAGTAAGATCTTTTACTATCAGATTATACACATCTTCTGGTTTTGCAGGCTTGGCATATAATTCTTCGGATGACAAATTAATCGGCTCTGTGATCAAGGGGATGTTCCCAAATATTCTTACCAGATTGAAGTAATAGTACGCTCTCATGAATTTGGCTTCTCCGATAAGTTTCTTTTGAGCCACTTCATTCATGGTGATTGTTGGAATTTTGGCAATGGCCAAATTGGCATTTGCGATACCTCTGTAGTAGCTCGTCCAAGTGGTTTGTCCGTATCCGTTATCAGAGTTATTAACTAGATCTTTCACGAAAAGGCTGAATTGAGCCTGTCCCAATTCTGTATCAGCCAGTCCAGTCGCAAACTCGACCATCATCCATGGACCTCCATTAAAGCCGCTTTCTGTGACAGGCCTTAAATCTTGATAGATGGAATTGACCACACTCGTAGCATGTTCAGGTTTGGTGAAGTAGTTCTCCAATGTGAAATTGGACTTGTCATTTTCTTCAAGAAAATCAGAACACCCTCCAAGGGTAACTGCGAAAAGGGAAGCTATAAAGTACTTAAATTTATTTTTCATAATTAATTGCATGGTTGATTAAAGGGTTACGTTAATTCCAAACATAAATACTCGAGGCTTTGGATAGGAATATAGATCTACTCCTTGATCAAATGCTGCTCCGGAAGTCGATACTTCTGGGTCAAACCCTTCGAATTTGGTGGAAAGGAAAAAGTTTTGAACTGAAACGAAGGTTCTAAGTCTAGAAACACTGATTCTTTCGAGAAGGTCTGGATTGAAGTTGTAGGAAAGCATGATGTTTCTACCTCTTACAAAAGATCCGTCCTGTACTCGGAACGTATCATTGTTTGTGTTATAACCGGCCGTGAGTGGTCTGATCTGCGCCAGGCTCGTGTTTTGATTTTCAGGAGTCCATCCATTCAAGACAGTTTTGAAGCTGTTAGCAATACCTGTACGGTCTTCTGCAGAGTGCTTGCTTCTAAATAGCACATCATTACCCATCATGTATTGGATATCAACAATCAAGTTGAAGTTTTTGTAATTGAAACTGTTATACAAGGTTCCAAAAGCATCCGGAATACCTTTTCCAATAATTACCCGATCGGCATCGTTGATTCGACCATCATTATTAACGTCCTGGTATTTGATGTCTCCTGGTCTTTTGTTGAATTTGGCAGCGGTGCTTTCTTCAGCAGAACTCCAGGTTCCTTGGTGAACAAACCCGAAGAATGAACCTACAGGTTCTCCTTTTCTAACGATGGTTGAACCTAGGAAAATGTCAGCTCCACCTGCCAATTCTAAAACTTGGTTTCTGTTGATGGATAAATTGAAGGTGGTATTCCATGAGAAATCGTTTTTCTCCACGTTCACAGTATTTAGTCCAATTTCTACTCCTTTGTTTTCCATGCTACCGATATTCTTACTTACAGTGGTGTAACCACTACTTGAAGGTACTGGAGCACTCAAAAGCATATCTTCTGTGACTTTTCTATATAGATCTAGTTCAAGGGAAACTCGGTTTTGGAAAAATCCGATTTCTGCGCCTACATCAATCTGAGAGGTTTTCTCCCATCTTAAATCAGGGTTGGCTAGTCGGTTAATTCCTATTCCGATCTGTCTCTGATTGTTGAAAATAACCGTGTAGTTACCCATTCCGGCAAAAGCTTGGTAAGCAGTGATTTCAGAGTTGCCAGTCTGGCCATAGCTTGCACGGAGCTTCAAGTTGGAGATAAGCTCGTTGCCTTTAAGGAAGTCCTCTTCAGAAACTTTCCACGCTAGTGCAGTAGAAGGGAAGAACGCATATCTATTGGATTCACCGAATTTGGAAGATCCATCAATACGGCCTGTGAAGGTGACAAGGTACTTCTGCTTATAGCTGTAATTAAGTCGGCTAAAATAAGAGTTTAAGCCATAAGCCAAGGTGTTGGAGGACGGCTGGATTGCATTGGCACCACCTCCCAAGTTGTTGAAGGTAAAGTAATCATCCTGGAAATTTTGAGCCCTAGCCATAAAATTGAATCGGCTTACGTGCTGCCAGGATAATCCCAACAAGGCATTGAATGAATGGTTTTCATTGAATGTTTTGTTGTAGGTCAGGTAGTTTTCGAACTGCCAAGAATCCAGTTTGTCATTGATGATTTGTGCGTCACCGCCCTGGTTTCTTGCGATGTAGTTCAACATTCTGCCACCATAATAGTTGGTTCGCTGATTGATGATATTGGTGGAAAAGGTGGTTCTGAATTCAAGTCCTTTTGCCAAGAATAGGTTTGCGTAGATGTTACCCAGCACAGTTTGGGTGTTTACATTATAAATACGCTCTTTAGCCACTTGCAAGGGGTTGTTTCCTCCTTCCATTCCAGGGTAATCTTCGTTTCCAGCCCAGGTTCCGTCAGGATATCTAACCGGAATGATTGGCAAGGCTTCCAAGACTTGTCGCATGGCAATGATACCTCCTGCTCCAAGTGGGTCCACCTGGTTTTCTTTTTGGTCATTGTAGCTCAACACACCGCCTATTTTAATCCATTTTTTCACTTGGCTATCCATTACGAATCTTGCAGAATAACGCTTCAACCAAGATTCTTTCATTAAGCCGTCCTCATTTCGATATCCAAGAAAGACACCATAACTATCGTCTTTAGTGCCACCGGTAATTCCAATTTGGTGGTTTTGGGTCAAGGCCTTTCTGAAGGATTCATCCTGCCAATCCGTATCATATAATGGGTTTCCATTGGAGTCAAACAACTTAGGATTGGTTCTTTTCAATCTTGGATCCTTGTAAATTCCATTCGCCCATCCATTGGGATCATATTTTTTGGCATTTTGATAAGCTAGATCTTCCATTGCCAAAAACTCTTTGGCATTTAAGAGCGGTATTTTTTCTGGAAGGACTCCCACGCTCAAATCAGAGTCATAGGTAATCTTACTTCCACCAGCGCTTCCACGTTTGGTGGTAACAAGGATAACACCATTGGCACCTCTAGCTCCATAAATTGCTGTAGCTGATGCATCCTTCAATACTTCAATAGATGCGATGTCATTTGGATTGATAAAATCGATCGGTGAGCTACCATTGGCTAGTCCAGTCGCATGGAGAATTACCCCATCAATTACAAACAAAGGATCGTTTGCAATACTTACAGAGGTATTACCCCTGATTCGGATGTTTGCCCGACCACCTGGTCTTCCGGAGTTAACGGATACGTTGACCCCTTGTACTCGACCTGACAATGACTGATTCAAAGATGCGGAAGGTCGCTCCCTTAATGCTTCCTCATTTACTGAACCCACAGCGCCGGTCAAGTCAGATTTTTTGGTAGTTCCGTATCCGATAACGATCACCTCATCGAGCTCGGATTCATCCATATCCAAGGAGATGGTAATAGTTTGGTTGGCACTTTGTACTGGAACTTCTTTAGATTTAAAGCCGATAAAGCTTACTACCAGCGTTGCTCCAGGGTTGGCTTGGATTTGGAATGATCCATCGATGTCGGTCACAGCGCCTGTTTGGGTACCTTTAACCAGGATTAGTGCTCCTGGTATTGGCTCATTTTGGGAACCAGTCAATACTTTCCCTTTGATGGTGGAGTTTTGGCCAAACGCCAACCCTCCAGAGAATAAAAGAAATAGAAATAGCCACAGAACTTGGTGACTAAAATTGAATTTTGTTTTTTGTTTCATGGTTAGCATGGGATTTAAAGTTCATGAAGCTAGATACCCCCTCTTCCCTTTGTATCCCTTTGCATCCTGATGAATTTAGCAGGATGGAACGGGATACCAGTCATCTATCATTAGAAAATTTTTTTTATTTTATTTTTTAGAAATAAAATTTTAAGAAATTAAATAAAAAGCATAAAATATTTTTATTTTGATGTAATAGTCTACTTAAAACTTCGGAAGTTGAAAGCCAGATTTTGTGACAGGCGGTAGATAAGTCGTCCCTTTTTTAATCCTTGAATTTTTTCTTGGGATTTTACCAATTGGAAATTTTTAAAAAAAGCGCTAAGGATCCTTTCCTATCCTGTCCTATCCTGCCCATAACCTCTAGATTTTCTGATTTTTATACAGGATTCAACAGGATAGGGACATTGAATTTAAAAATGATATTGTTCACGGAATTATTTCAATTACTTAAATCCACCCATATGAATAACCACTATCAAACCAAAATAAAAGCCCGGTTTATCGGGTTTTTATTAGTCATGCTATGTTTCAGCATAGCGAGTATTGGTCAGGCGCAATCCGTGCGAGGGGTTGTGACTTCTGAACCCGACCAGGAGCCGGTACCCGGTGCGTTGGTTCTGATTAAAGGAACCCAAAAAGGAACTGTAACCGATATTGACGGTTCATTTTCAATTGATGCCAAGGCAGGGGATATCCTGGTAGTCAGCTTTGTAGGATTCACCACTAAGGAGGTTCCTGTTGTAGCCGGTCAGACTAATCTTGCAATTTCTTTGGCTTACTCAACTTCTGATCTCTCCGAAGTAGTTGTAGTGGGTTACGGTAGCCAGCTGAAAAGAGAGGTGACCGGAGCGGTTCAGTCCGTTGCTGCCACCGAATTGAGGGAAATGCCGGTAGCGCAAATTACCACCAAGCTCCAAGGTAGATTAGCAGGTGTGCAGATCAACCAGACTACTGGTCGTCCGGGTACAGGGATGTCTGTTAGAATTCGAGGCCAGCTTTCTGTATCTGCAGGTAGCGAACCACTTTATGTAGTGGACGGTTTCCCGATCACAGGTAACATTGCCAACATCAACCCGGATGAAATCGAAGACATTACTGTATTGAAGGATGCTGCTTCGACTTCTCTTTATGGTTCAAGAGCCGCTAACGGTGTTGTCTTGATTACTACCACTAAAGGAAAAGCCAATCAGACCAACGTTTCGCTCAATGTCTATACAGGTCTGCAGCAGGTTCCCCAGTACAACAGACTGGAAATGATGAATGCAGAGGAATATGCCCAATTTAAAAAGGAGTTTTTTGAGGATGCGGGTAGAGCTGTTCCAGCGGTTTTCCAAAATCCGGCTCAATATAGAGACAAGAATAACGACTGGTTTGATGCACTTTTGCAAGTTGCACCAATGTCTAACTACAACCTTACTGTAACTTCTAATACAGAAAGAAGCAATACTTCATTGGTAGCCGGTGTATTTGATCAGAAAGGTGTGGTCATTAACACAGACTATCAGCGCTATTCCATGCGTTTGAATACAGATTATAAACTATTGGACAACTTACGCGTAGGGATAAATTTGGCTCCGACTTATGTGTATGATTTCTCTCCACGTACAGATGGTGACCGTAGTCAGGGCTTGTTGTTCAACGCGATCCACACTTGGCCGGTAATGGATATTTATGATGCAAACGGTGACTTGACCTATTTCAACCGTTTCCCATCCGAAACGGGTAATATTTGGGCATATGGTAACTGGGTAAGAGCTGCTAAAGAGATTACTAATGTGACCAAGACTACCAATTTGATTTCCAATGCCTTTGCTGAATTTAAACCAATCAAGGGGTTGACCATCAAATCTACTTTTAATGCGGAAATCCGAAATTCCAATTTCACCTTCTTCAATCCATCTACTGCAACTAATAGGCTAAATGCGCCAATTCCTACTGTTGCAACCTACACCAGAGAAACCAACGATGATTTGAGCTGGTTGAACGAAAACTTGGTAACCTATGCTAAATCAATTGGTGACCATGCATTTGATGTCCTTGTTGGTTATACCAACCAATACTTCAGAAATGAGCGTACTACAATCAATGCAGACACGTATGCCGATGATAGAATACCTACCATACAGGGTGCAATCAACATCAATAGAAATTCATCAACTACCGGAATTAACGAATGGGCTTTGACCTCTTTGCTTTCAAGGTTGAATTACAATTATAAAGGAAAATATCTCGTTACAGCATCTGTGAGAGGTGATGGTTCTTCACGATTCGGTTCCAACAACCGTTGGGGTATCTTCCCATCCGTATCTGCAGGTTGGGTAATGTCTGACGAAGAATTTTTGAAGACCAACGAAAAAATCTCCTTTTTGAAGTTGAGAGGTAGCTTTGGGGTAACTGGAAATAACAACATCGGTAATTACACCCATTATGCCTTGATCAATAACACCATCAACCACGTGTTCAACAACAATGTAGTTCCAGGTGCGGCTGTGTCTTCTCTTGCCAATCCTAATTTGGGTTGGGAAACAACCAAGCAGTTTGATATGGGCATTGACTTAGGTTTGTTTGATGACCGAATCCAGTTTGTGTACGATTATTACCAAAAGAACACTACAAACCTGCTCTACAGCGTTCAGATTCCACAGGAATCCGGTTTCGGAAGCTTCAACGATAACATCGGTGAAATCAAATTCTGGGGTCATGAATTCTCAATTAATACCAGAAATACCGAGGGTAGATTCAAGTGGACTACCAGTGCCAACATTTCTTTCAACAGGAATAAAGTTATTGCCCTCGCTGAAGGAATTGACCGTGTGTATGGATCCTTCCACATCACACAGGTTGGACAACCTTTTGGCCAGTTCTATGGATTGGTGAAATTGGGCAATTATATGAACGCTGAGGATTTGGCTAACTCTCCTAAAGTTCCTGGTAGATCAACCGTGGGAAGTATCAAGTTAAAGGATATAAATGGTGATGGAATTCTTACAATAGGTGGAAACAACGACGACCGAACTATCATTGGTAACCCATTCCCTGATTTCACTTATGGCCTTGTGAACAACTTTCAATATGGAAAGTGGGATATGAGCATCGTGGGTTCCGGCTCCTATGGAAATGAGCTTTGGATGCGCCATTTATATTCCACAGCTAATTTGGACGGTGTGTTCAACATGGTAAGAAGAGCAAAAGACCGTTTCCGCTCACCTGACAATCCTGGAGAGGGTATCTTTGGTACTACTGTTGGCGGTGGTAACGTTACCGGTATCGAGCGTGACTGGGCTAATAGTAACTTTGTTTGGGATGCTTCCTTCTTTACCATAAAAAATATTACAATAGGTTATGATGCGGGTAAGTTGACGAAGTTTGTGAAAAGCGCTAGATTCTATGCTTCTATCCAGAACGTGTACACTTGGACTCCTTACTGGGGTGGTTCAAACCCGGAATCCAGTATGCAGGGTAACGGTCAGGGAGACGGGGGTAACCTAAGCCAGGGTATTGACTTCCTGGGTTACCCAATTCCAAGAACGTTCACAATAGGTGCCAATATCAACTTTTAATTGAGCGAAAAATCTAAAAACGAGAAACTATGAAAAAGATAACCATATTACTCGCGTTGGTTGGCTTAACTCTCAGTAGCTGTGAGGAATTTCTTACCATTGCTCCAGAGACCAGCCTAAGTTCTGCAACTTTCTTTAAGACTGAAAACGACTTTAAGCAGGCAGTTAATGCAGCGTATGCTCCAATGCGAAACATTGTTAATGATCGTTCCTGGCTATTGACAGAAATGCGGTCTGATAATACGATTTATGCCAGAAATATCCTTTTTGGTGCAACAGAGCAACAGGAAGACCTTTCTGACCATGCATTACCAGAAGCTCAGGGTATTACAACAAATACCCATGTGCTTAATCAGTATAGACTTGACTATCTCATTATCGCAAGGACAAATCAAATTCTTGCCTTAATCGATGATGTTGATTTCGATGCAACCAGTAAGGCAAATATCAAAGGTCAGGCTTTGTTTCTAAGAGCCTATGCCTATTATGAATTAGTAAGGTATTTTGAGAAAGCACCTCTTCACCTAGCTCCAGTATCCAATCGGGCAGAGGCTGCTCAGGAGTTGGCTGATCAGGAAACACTTTATGCTCAGGTTATTAAGGATGCGCAGGAAGCCATTTCGCTTTTGCCACCAAGACCTCAACAAGAGTTAGGAAGAGCGACTTCAGGAGCAGCAAGAATGTTGTTGGCTGACGTGTATATCACTCGGAAAAATTGGTCTGGAGCAGAGGGTCTTTTGAAAGAAATCGTTTCCAGTGGACATTACTCATTGATTCCAAACTATTCCAATGTCTTCTCTGACAATACCAGCAACAAGAATAATGCGGAATCCATATTTGAGGTTCAGTTCTTGGAAGGTGCTGCTGGGATGGCTGGATCTTTCTTATATAACTTTATGCCAAGACCGATGAGACCCCAAGAATTGGTGACCATTACAGGGACTTCTAATCCTCAGCCGTTAGATGGGCAAGGTAATAATGTTCCTACCCCAGATATCATTGCTGCTTATGAACCAGGGGATACCCGTAAAGATGCTTCCATTGGATTTATCACCTTAGCAACTTCCCTCCGAGAAAACAAAGAGTTTCCTTACATTAAAAAGTATGCAAAAAAACATGCTCAACATGGTAACCATGGGACAAACTGGCCGATATATCGCTATGCAGAAGTTCTTTTGTTCCTGGCAGAAGCATTGAATGAGCAGGGTAAAACAAGTGAGGCAGCTACACTTCTGAATCAAGTAAGGACTCGTGCCGGATTAGCGGCTACCACTGCATCCACTCAAGCAACCATGAGGGAGGCAATTTTTAAGGAGAGAAGAGTCGAGCTTGCCTTTGAAAATAAAAGATGGTTTGATATCACACGTGCAGATAGAGTTACCGAAATAATTTCAGCCTTTGCTGCAAGAGCTAAAGCAGATCCAGAAGCTTATTATTATCCAAAGGGTGCAACATTCAGAGGTAATGCTTTCTCTAACATTACTAAATTTTATGCACTTCCAGCTGCTGAAGCTGAAATAAGTCCTTATTTCTAAGTTGGTTTTCTAAATTGAAATAGCCCGACATCTCTTGTTCTTTCAGAACTTGGAAGGTGTTGGGTTATTTTTTAAAAGAATTTTGATTATCAGGTGCCTGGAAATCTTTATGAAAAGAAAATAGATTTCATGAGTGGCTTTTAAACCCCTGAAAAATTTCCCACCTTTTACCCTGACAAATGGATTAACTTGATAAGCTTTAACTCCAAAATATTATGTTCCTCAAAAGCACTTTAAAAAATCTCCTTATTCTTGGGGTTGTCACAGCAGTAGTGTTTGCTTGTGGCAAAAAAGAAGGCCGGCAGCTTACCGGTAACCCCAAAATTGATAAGCTTAAGCTCCCCGATGGCTTTGTCGCAGAATTGCTCTACAGCCCGGGAGAAAATGATCAAGGCTCATGGGTTGCCATGACCTTTGATGACAAAGGCCGGATGATCACTTCGGATCAGTATGGTTACCTGTATCGCTTGGAGTTGCCTCCAATAGGATCTGATTCCACAGTAAAACCAAAAGTAGAAAAACTAATCGTCGGAAATGTTCCGGATTCCCTTGTTGGGATGGGCTATGCTCAAGGTTTGCTTTATGCCTTTAATTCACTTTATGTGATGGTGAATCATAATCCAAACCAAAAATTCAGTCAGCCTACAGGTCTCTACAGAATTCAGGATTTGGATGGCGATGATCAGTTTGAATCCATCACCATGATCCGCGAACTGAAAGGTCAACAAGGCGAACATGGGCCTCACTCCATGAAGGTTACCCCCGACGGAAAGGGTATTTATCTGATCGCAGGTAATCATGTGGATGTACCGGAAATGAATTCGTACCGCCTTCCAAATGTATGGCAGGAGGATAACCTGTTTCCTTTAATCAAAGATCCTAGAGGCCATGCCAACAACCGAATGGCTCCGGGGGGCTGGATTGCTCGAATCAATCCGGAAGGAACGGATTGGGAATTGATCTCTGCAGGTTATAGAAATGCGTTTGACTTTGATTACAATGAAGTGGGAGATATTTTCGCTTATGATGCGGATATGGAATGGGACTTTGGTATGCCTTGGTATCGTCCTACCCGAATCAATCATGCCACTAGCGGTTCTGAATTCGGTTGGAGAACAGGTAACTCCAAATGGTCACCAAATTATCCGGATAACCTCCCTGCTGTGCTAAACATCGGTCAGGGTTCTCCTGTGAATGCCATGTTTGCATTTAATGCCAACTTCCCAAGCAAATACAAAAAAGCGTTGTATGCTTTTGACTGGAGCTTTGGAATTATCTATGCCATTCACCTTACTCCAGAGGGAGCTACGTATAAGGCCGAGGCTGAAGAGTTTATTTCTGGCTCTCCGCTTTCATTAACGGATGGAGCCATTGGCCCAGATGGGGCGTTTTATTTTGCTACAGGCGGTCGAAGACTTGAATCTGATTTGTATCGGGTAACCTACAAAGGGGAGCTAGATACGCACGTGCCTTTGACCTTGGATGATCTTCCACAGGAAGCAAAACTTAGAAGAGAGCTGGAGCAATACCACAAGGCAGGTGCCCCGGCTGAAGGATTGGAGAAGGCTTGGGATCAACTTGGTCACGCCGATCGCTATGTGCAATATGCGGCTAGAATTGTGTTGGAACATCAGCCGGTTGCCTCTTGGAAAGACAAAGCGATTGCAGAAACTGATCCAGCCAAAAAGATCCATGCAATCTTGGCTTTGGCTCACCACGCAACTGATGCGGATGCTGCTGCTATGCTTACAAGCTTGATGAAAGTGGATTTCAAATCTCTTTCAGCAAAAGAAAAGCAGGATATTCTCCGAACTATCGAAGTCATTTTGTATCGTTACGACAAAGGAGCTGAACCGGTTAAACAACAATTGGTAACCTATCTGGATCCGAATTATCCAGAGAATGACAACTTACTTAATAGATCGCTTTCTATCCTGATGGTTCATTTGGATGCGCCATCGGCAGTCGAGAAGACGTTGGCTTTGTTGAAAAATGCCAAAGACGACCCAGATTACCAAAAGACCTTTACATCTTCCTCTGATCTGATTTTCAGAAACCCGCAATATGGTTTGGATATCGCAAATATGTTGGCTAATGTACCTCCTGCTCAAGCGACATTCTACGCCACTGTATTAGGTGGGGCGGATAAAGGTTGGTCTTCTGCCCAGCGCGATGAATATTTTGGATGGATCAAAAATGCCTTGACAGCCTACAAAGGTGGTCGGAGCTATGTAGGCTTCCTAGATCGTGCCAGAAAAATGGCCTTGGCTTCTGTGGATAAAGCTGATTTTGAGAAATACGATGAAATGTCAGGAGGTAAGTTGCTTACAGCAAGTGGAAATGATATAGCAAATACCGGCGTTCAGCCGGAAGGTCCGGGAAGAAGATGGACTGTTGAAGAAGCCGACTCGGTGATAACCAATAATCTTGTTGCTCGTGATCTGGTGAAAGGCAAGGCGATGTACGCGGCAGTGCTGTGTCAGTCCTGTCATACCATGCAGGGAGAAGGAGGAGCCATTGGTCCGGATCTTACGCAGCTTGGAACTCGATTCTCTCCAAAAGATATTTTAGTGGCTACCATCAATCCAAGTGAAACGATTTCTGATCAGTACCATGCAACCGTCCTGGAATTGAAAGCGGGTGGTTCTATTGTAGGAAAAGTAAATGATGAGGATGGTCAAAACTATTACATTTCTCAAAATCCGTTTGCTCCGAATGATATCAAAACGGTTCCAAAAAACACAGTAGTGCTCAAGAAAAATGCAGATGTGTCCATCATGATGCCAGGATTGATCAACCGCCTAAACCCGGAAGAACTGAAAGATTTGATGGCGTATCTGATTTCTGGAGGTAATCCTGACCATGCAGTGTACAAACAACCTACTGCTCAGAAATGATTTCCGCACTTTCTTATAAATCTCTTATCGCCGTGGCTCTTGTAGCCACGGTGGCTTGGGTGAATGGAAGCGGTTCATTCACTGAACAAGTAACAAATAGGGATGAAGTTCAGGATGGCTTTAAACCGATTTTTGATGGAAAAAGTCTGGATGGCTGGGAATTTAATCCGGTGTACTGGTCTGTTAAAGATGGCGCAATAGTAGGGGAAATCACCCCCGAAACTGTGTTGAAAAACAATACCTTCATCATTTGGAAAGGTGGTGAACTAGGGGATTTTGAGCTTAAAGTGGACTATTGGATTTCAGAATCCGGTAACTCTGGTGTTCAATACCGCAGTGATCGCTTTACCGAAGTTCCTTATGCCCTTCGTGGTTATCAAGCAGACATTGATGGTGCTAATCGTTACACTGGCCAAAATTATGAGGAACGAAAGCGAACTACTTTGGCTTATCGTGGACAGAAAACTCGCATAACCTCACAGCCTGATTCCATCGCTGAAGTACGCGGTTTTGTCGAGCGCAATGCCTGGAAAGGCCTGAATTTGGTTTCCGAATTGGGAGATCGTGCCGAATTAGGAAATCTCATCAAAAAGGGAGATTGGAATAGCATCCATATTGTGGCAAAAGGCAATATTCTCAAGCATTATGTCAATGGTACTTTGATGAGTGAAGTCCATGATGAAGATTCCAAAAACCGAATGCTGAAAGGGATGATGGGCTTTCAGGTTCATGTGGGGCCTCCAATGAAGGTGATGTTTAAAAATATCATGCTTAAAAAGTCGTAAAATAGTTTTTCTAAAATCAGAAAGGCACAGAGACATCTGTGCCTTTTTTAGCTTATAAGGTTTCCTTCTAGATCAACTTCAAACTTCCATTTTTCTTGAACGCAGGTTTCGGATACATTGGGCGTGGTGCAAAACTGCTGAGTTCCTTCTATCGTGACGGATTTGCTAGAAGAGGTCAATGCAAGTTCTTCCCCATATTCATTGAAAAATCCGCCGTATGTTTTCTCCCAAATAGTCAATCCCATTTCATTAGTTTTGATTAGCAGTATATCGTAGTTCCCATTTCCAAAGGAACTGGTTGAACCCAAAATCAAATACCCACCATCTGGTGTCTGAATTAATTGACTAGCCTTATCATAGCTATTCCCCCCATAGATTTTTTAAACCAAGATTTTGCCTTTATTATCTTTTACCGTCAACAAAATATCGCACTCCGTATCAAAGCCACAATTGGTCGTGTTGACTGTAGCGGAGCGTGAAGGGTCTAGACCAGTTATTGAAAAGATCGATTTGCTCAACCCAAAACCAATCAAACCTATAGCTAGTAAGATGAGTGCTGATCTAGGGAATGTTTTGCTCAAGAACAAGGAAAATACTGCTTGCATGATATGGGTTTGTTCAAAATTGGAAAATGGATTTGATGTGGCTTTTTCTTCGCACACCTTCAGCTCAAAAAAATCAGTTCCTAATTCTTTTTTTAACCTACCTAATGTGTATGCGCTTGGTGTGACATCTCCCTTCTCTATTCTTTGAATGGTTCTAAGGGTTACTCCACATCGGTTAGCAAGTTCGGACTGAGTCCAACCTAGATTTTTTCTGATTTCGCGTAGTTGAGTTCCGAGGTTCACAGGTCAAAGGTCTAATTTCTTTCACTTTTTCAAAATAGACTTGATATGACATCTATACGACATCAATGAGGAAAGTTGAATATGAATACAGGATGCGATAATCCATTAACGCCTCAGGTGATGGCAGTTGTTTGAAAAGAATATTTTTCACTTTCTTTTTTATTAAAGGATAACAATCAGTTAACCTTTTAACTAATTTAAAGGCTAGCTTTTCTGATCCACCCATATAGGGCAGGACAGTCTCAGAAGGGCTTTTTTATAGGTTACTTCTTTATTTCAAAAGCTCAATGAACATCGGGAATCCCAGTAATTGGAAGAATAAATTGTCAAATTCACAGCAAATCGGTGGGATTGAAACCTCGGTGCTGGATAATGGATCAGGACGGGGAGTTCGGATTGCCTGGGTGAATACCGGAACCGGGTTGCGCTACAAGCTGGTTCTGGATCGGGGTATGGATATTTTGGATGCTTTTTTCAATGAAAATAGCCTGGCCTGGATTTCCCATGCCGGACTGACTTCTCCCCAGCCTTTCTCAAACAAAGGAATCGACTGGCTTCGCACTTTTGGTGGTGGCTTAGTAACTACCTGCGGACTTTCCAATGCCGGGCCACCCAATACAGAAGATGGAGAATCACGTGGTCTTCATGGCAACTATTCCAATACACCTGCTGAGTTAGTTTCTATTAAACAGCCCGATATATTTTCTGGAGATATGAGTTTTGAGATTGTGGCTAAAGTCAAGGAGACGACTACTTTTGGTCCAAGTCTTCAAATGCATCGGAGTATCTCAGGTCAACTCGGTTCACCAGAAATTCGGATAAAAGACACGGTGACTAATCTCGGGAATGCACCTGCTCCCCATATGATTTTGTATCATATCAACTGTGGTTGGCCGCTGATCGATGAGGGAACCCGGATTATTTGGCAGGGAGACAAAAAGCCCAAGGCCACTGATGCGAATAATACTGAATTTAACAGGACATATGAATTTACCCGCTGTGCTGCTCCGATGGATGAACATGCAGGTTTTGGGGAAGATGTGGCTTTTATCGATCCAAAAGCAGATGCCAAGGATAATATCGTTTGTGGCTACGCAAATGATAACCTGGGTTTGGCCTTGAAAATCAGCTTTTCTAAATCGCAAATGCCTTGGTTGATCAACTGGCAACATTGGGGGAAAAATGAATATGTAACTGCTTTGGAGCCGGCAACTCACCCGCCGATAGGTCAGGCAGCCGCAAGAGAAAATGGCTCCTTGATTCTGTTGCAGCCCAGAGAATCCCGAACCTACGATTTACTCCTCGAGGTTCTTTCTGGAGAAAACGTAAAGGATTTTCAATAGAAATAATCATACCATTTGAAAGGATTAGCATATATCTTCCAATTTTCTAATCTTTCAATTTTACAATCAATATAAACAACTCAATAACCTAATAACCAATACCATGAGTTTAGCGAAAAAGGCCCTGGAACAGGGCGAGGGCATTTTAAGATTAACACCGACATGGGTTCCGAGATCCTTCTGCGTGCCCGGAAGACGGATAAAACTTCATCCCGATGATTATTATTCCTTTGGAGGTATGCGTGGGGGAATTGATGAGCGTTGGTTCTCTTCGACGACACCCGCAGAAAATGGTCCTTTGACTTCTAAAAATGAAGGTTTGAGCCACATAGCATTTGAAGATGGAGGAAAAACTGAGCTATTTCTCCTCAGAGATGCCATAGATGAACTGGGAGCGCAAATCATTGGTAGCAGACTATGGGATCAATATAAGTCTTGGCCTATGTATTCCAAATTTTTTGACAACATGGGGCCTCTTCCACATCACATTCACCCTTCGGATGAATTTGGCAAACTGACCAATCAAAATGGAAAACCGGAAGCTTACTATTTTCCTCCACAAGTCAATAATCACGGAGGGGACTTTCCATATACGTTTTTTGGAATTGCTCCCGGAACCAGCAAAGATATCATCTTGGATTGTTTGAAGAATTTTACCAAAGGGGATAACAAAATCACCAACTATTCTCAGGCCTTCAGACTTCAGCCTGGAACGGGCTGGGATGTGCCTCCAGGAATGCTTCACGCTCCAGGAAGTTTGTGCACCTATGAACCCCAAAAGGCCTCAGATATTTTTGCGATGTATCAGTCTTTGGTGAATGAGGCAATTATTCCCGAGGAATTACTTTGGAATGCTACACCAAAAAATCGTTGGGGTGACTTTGATTTATTGGTGGAGATGATCGATTGGGATCTAAATGTTAATCCAAATCTGATGGACAATCATTACATGGAGCCTAGGCCAGTGCATGCTGCCGAAACCATGCATGCTTCCGGATACCACGAATCTTGGATTTGCTATCGCTCTCATGACTACAGCGCCAAGGAATTGACAGTATTCCCAGGTCAGACGGTAGTGATCAAAGATGCCGCAGCCTATGGTATGATCATGATGCAGGGATATGGAAAAATGGGAGGCTGGGATATTGAAACTCCAGCTCTTATTCGATTTGGACAATTGACTCATGATGAGTATTTTGTTTCAGAAGATGCGGCTAAAGCTGGGGTTAAGATTACAAATCTCTCCAAGACCGATCCGATCGTGATGTTGAAACACTTTGGTCCAAAAAATCCTGATCTTGTGGTACTGTAAACCCTGATGAATTAAATCTTGCTTTTAGCCTTTGGGCTTGGCAATCTTCAAATATTTCAATCTTTCAATTTTCAAATCCTAAATAACCATGAATAACTTTCCTAAACTCCACAATGCCACCTGGCCAGGTTTGGTGGGAAAAGGACCGGATTCTGAGCCGGTGATTCCTTTTGATACACTACTTTCCATGACTGTCGCCGCGGAAGTCAATGGTGCCAAATTTGATGGGATTGACATTGGTTTACTTGAACCGCACTTCAATCTGGATGATCCCGATGAACCCAAAAGACTTGCCGATAAAGTGGCAAAGCATAACCTGAAAGTGGGTTCTTTAGTAGCTCCAATTTGGGCTGGTTCGGCGATGGGTACTGCTGATCAGCGTAAGACTTTTGTAGAGATGGTTCGTAAGTCCTGTGAATTTGGACAAAAGCTCAAAGAACTCGGCGTAAGAGACTATGGTGTGGTCAGAATTGACTCTGCTGCGGGAGTGTCTGATTGGGCGAAAGATCCACTGGCAAATTCCAAATTGATTGCTCAGACATTTCAGGAGGCTGCAGATGTGGCTGCCGGATTTGGTGAACGTTTGGCTGCTGAAGGTGAAATCTGCTGGGGCGGAATGCACAGCTGGAAGCACATGCTGGAGTTGCTTGAAATGACGGATCGTAAAAACGTGGGATTCCAAGCGGATATGTCTCATACCTTCCTTTACACTATGGGTTATAATGCTCCCGAGCACCGTATTCTACCTGTTGATGCAGATTTGAAAGACAGAGAAGTCATCAAAGCTGCACTTAAAATTGTTACCGATGCCCTTCGTCCTTGGACTATCGATTTCCATGTTGCACAAAATGACGGTTCTGTATTCGGTTCGGGTTCACACGACAAGACCGGTCGTCATTGTCAGGCTACCGATCCAAATGGTCTGTTGGACATTGCCCATGATGCAGGTTACTGGCTGAGAGAAAGTAACGGTGATTTGACAAAAGCAATGACCCACATCTGTTGGGATGGATGTATGTTTCCTAATGCTGTTATGGAAAATCAGCAGACTTGGAATGATATTCTTGCAGCCATGGTCAAGGTTCGTGAAGCACATGGCTATTGAAATACGAAGTTCGATTTACGAAATACGAGTTTTAAGATAGTATTGAAGTCAATTTTGGAAATTGATATAGTAGAAGCCTAAACCTTACAAATTTATCACTTTCCAACCTTGAAACTCTAATTTCCAATCTTTCAATTTTCCAATCTTTAAATCATTAAATCATGAGCAATAAAAAACTAATTCGAGTAGGACTTATCGGTACCGGTTTGATGGGCCGAATCCATACCAATGGCTATAAGCGATTGGCAGACTTTTTCCCTGAATATGAATACAATCCGGTTCTCCAAGCCTGCTGTTCCAGAAGAGAGGCCAATGCTAAAGCGTTCAAGGAGAGGTGGGGCTATGCGTCTTATGAAACAGATTGGAAAAAAATTATCGAG
Source organism: uncultured Limnohabitans sp. (assembly GCA_964574365.1). Classification (GTDB taxonomy): domain Bacteria; phylum Bacteroidota; class Bacteroidia; order Cytophagales; family Cyclobacteriaceae; genus Algoriphagus. The sequence goes on along the minus strand of CAZNND010000020.1, from coordinate 13,058 downwards.
CGAGACGATATCGACGCTGTGGACATTTGTACGCCAAATGATACCCACGCAGAGATTGCCATCGCAGCTGCAAAAGCCGGTAAAATGATCCTCTGCGAAAAGCCTTTGGCTAGAACTGTGGCTGAAGCGGAAGGTATGGTAAAAGCTGTCGAAGAAGCCGGAGTGAAAAATACTGTTTGGTATAATTACCGACGTGTACCTGCTGTGACCTTGGCAAAAAATATCGTAGCCTCAGGTAAGTTGGGTAAAATTTTCCACTACCGTGCCAACTTTCTTCAGGATTGGACTATCAATCCTGATCTACCTCAAGGTGGTGACGGGACTTGGAGATTGGACGTTGAATCTGCCGGATCTGGTGTAACAGGTGATTTGCTGGCACACTGTATCGATACGGCCATGTGGATCAATGGAGGCATTAAGGATGTTTCCGCCGTAACAGAAACGTTTATCAAGGAGCGGGTTCATCAGGGGACTGGACAGAAGCAAGCAGTTGGAATTGACGACGCTTGTATTTTCCATTGCCACTTTGAAAACGGTTCTCTTGGGCTTTTTGAAGCTACCCGATATGCACGTGGTCACAAAGCACTTTATACCTTGGAAATCAATGGCGAGCACGCATCTATCCGTTGGGATTTACATGACCTTACCCGTTTGGAGTATTTTGATCACAGTGATGAAGGAAAGGTGAGAGGTTGGAGATCCATTCACGTGACGGATGGAGACCACCCCTACATGAATCGTTGGTGGATTCCTGGAACTTCAATTGGATATGAGCATTCCTTTATCCATCAAGTAGCTGATTTCTTCTACAGCCTACAGTCAGGCGAAAGCTGCCATCCAACCTTCAGAGATGCATTTGAAACCCAGAAGGTCTGCGAAGCAGTTCTTGATTCTGCTCGTGACCGTGCCTGGAAAAACACAGGTGTGGAATGGGTAGAAAAAGTTTGAAAACCTGCTCCTATTAAGGACTAAGCCCAAGCCCAAATCGAAAAGGTTTGGGCTTTTTTGATGTCTTTTAGAATCGATAGAATTTGAGATTTTTTGAATCTTCTCATTTGAAAACATGGGAAAAACAAACTATAAAATGAATTATAGTATTCGTTTTCAATTATTTAAGTCTTTGGTACTCCTATAATTTCTTATCTTTGGTCATTCTTTATAACCATGAAAGAGCGTCTTTATCCAATCGGTCAGCAGGATTTTCCAGGAATCATCACGGAAAAGAAAGTGTATGTGGACAAGACCCGTCACGTGTATAATTTGATTTCATCCCACAAATACTATTTTCTTTCTCGTCCTCGTAGATTTGGTAAGTCGCTGTTAATCAGCACACTGGATACGGTATTCAAGGGTCAGAAGTAATTGTTTCGTGGTTTGTACATCTATGACAGGTGGGAGTTTGAGGAATATCCGGTGGTTAAGATCTCTTTCAATACGTTGGCCTATGAAGATAATAATTTGGAGGAATCCCTCAAGGATACACTAAACACGATTGCAAGTAGTCATGGGTTGAGCTTAAAGAAGCTTCACCTGAAAGATCAGTTTAATGAATTGATTTCTGGGTTGCATCTTAGTTTTGGAAAGGGTGTTGTGCTTTTGATCGATGAGTATGATAAGCCGCCCATAGACTATTTAAACAAGGATAAAAGGGAAACGGCATTAAAAAACCGTGGTATTCTCAAGAGTTTTTACAGCGTATTGAAGGATGCGGATCCGCACCTGAAGCTGGTGTTCATCACGGGGGTGAGCAAATTTAGCAAGGTGAGCATCTTTTCGGACCTGAACAACCTCAAGGACATCAGCTTGGATTTGGCTTACAACGAGATCTGCGGGATCAGTCAGCAGGAGCTGGAGGAGAATTTTGTGAAGGAGTTGAAGCTGGTGGACAAAGAGAAGGTGAGGGAATGGTACAACGGCTACCGCTGGGATGAGCAGGGAGCCAAGGTTTACAATCCGTTTTCACTCTTGAATTTTTTTGACAAAAAGGGCAAGTACGGGAATTTCTGGTATGCGACAGGTACACCGACGTTTTTGATGCGAATGTGCCGGGAGCAGCACTTTTACAAGTTTGATGAAGTAATTTCCAATGCTGGGGATATTAGCAATTTTGACATAGAGAATTTGCAGATCGTTCCGGTATTGTTTAAGACGGGCTATTTGACCATCAAGAGTGAGAATCCTGTTTTAAGAAGTTTGAAATTAAGTTTCCCCAACATGGAGGTCAAGGAGTCATATCTCCGAAACCTTGCTGATATGTACATGGATCCTGTCCGAACTTCTGCTGCAACGATTTTGGAGGAGTTTTTGGAATCCTTCAAGGAGGGCGATGCGGAGCATTTTAAGTCTGCGATAAATCTGGCTTTTTCCCAAATCCCCTATGATTTGTGGATTAGGGAGCGTGAGCAATTTTACCATGCGATCATCCATTTGATGTTTTCGCTGTTGGGGGTGTATATCCAGAGCGAGGTGCATACCCGGCATGGTCGAGCGGATGCAGTAGTTGACTATGGAGGTGGGGTGTACTGCCTGGAGTTCAAACTGGACGGATCAGCGGCTGAAGCGATCGCCCAGATAAGGGCAAAGGGCTATCTGGAGAAATATGCCAACACGGAAAAAAAGCTTCATTATATTGGCATCAACTTCAGCAGTGCCAAGAAGGCGGTGGAGGAGATTGTTTGGGAGAATGTCTGAAAAGGCCTACTTTTCCTCTTACAGAAAAATTGAAGAGACATAATCTTTGATAAAAAAGTACAGCTAGTCAAATTATTTATCGAATAAAATTAATCCAATCACCAATGAGAAAACTAAACATTCTGTTTGTGTCAATATTGATTTTGGTGTTTTCCTGCCAACCAAAGTCTTCAACCGAAGTTGAACATTCCGACTCCATAGAAGTATCTTTTGAAGACGGAGTTCAAATGATCCCGATCCTGACGCCCAAAGGAGAATTTAAAGTATTCACCAAGCGAGTGGGGGATAATCCCAAAATGAAAGTCCTCTTAATTCATGGTGGTCCGGGAATGACCTTTGAGCAATATGCTAATTTTAAGGAGTATTTACCTCAGGAAGGCATCGAATTCATCTGGTACGATCAATTGGGATCAGCGCATTCCGATCAGCCGGACGATTCTACGCTTTGGACGATCGAACGATTTGTGGATGAAGTGGAGCAGGTTAGAACGGCTTTGGGATTGAATAAGGATAATTTTTACCTCCTTGGACAGTCTTGGGGTGGTATGCTGGGGATGGAGTATGCCCTGAAGCATCAGGATAAGCTTAAAGGCTTGATTATCTGTAATATGATGTCCAGCTTGGATGAGTATGAAAAATACGCCAAGGAAGTTCTCGGGCCTCAGATGCCCAAAGAAGTCTTTGCGGAAGTGATGGAGATAGAGCGAAAAGGTGATTTTGAAAATCCCCGCTACATGGAATTGCTTAGTCAACATCACTATCCCCAGCATGTTTTGCGAAGGCCCTCCAACGAATGGCCGGAGGAAATCAATCGTATGATGTCACAGGTCAACCCTAACGTGTATGTCTTAATGCAGGGCTACAGCGAGTTTGGTATTACTCCAGGGGCAAGTTTGAAAGGTTGGGATATCAGAAATCAATTAAAAAATATCACCATCCCGACCTTGGTGGTTGGGGCTACCCACGACACCATGGATCCCAAACACATGGAGTGGATGTCAACTCAAGTGGCCAATGGGCGCTTTTTATCTTGTCCGAATGGCAGTCATCTGAGCCAATACGATGATCCGGAGCACTTTTTTCCGGGCGTAATCCAGTTTATCAAGGATGTGGATTCGGGAGATTTTTGAACCCCTAACCCTCCAAGGGTTAGGAGACCCTCCAAGGGTTAGGGGTTTACATTTATTCGTTTGAAAAAGTGTATTTAATTACATTTATTCATTTGAAAAAATGTAAAATACTACCGTTCTTTGGTTCCTAAATCTGGGAAATGGAACGGAAACTTTTACAAAAACTTCTTGCTTGGAAGAACTCTTCAGTAAGAAAGCCTCTTGTCCTTCGAGGGGCGAGGCAGGTAGGAAAGACTTGGTTGATGCAGGAATTTGGTTCGAAGTATTTTTCTGATACGGTGTATGTGAATTTCGAAATTAGCCGATCACTCAGGCTTTTGTTTGAACAAGGTTTGGATCTTCCCAGGATTATTCAGGGTTTGGAAATCCAGGTTGGAAAAGTGATAGATCCCAAAAATTGCTTGTTGATTTTTGATGAAATTCAGGAATGCCCCGATGCCTTGACTTCATTGAAGTATTTTCATGAGCAATTACCTGAATACTTTATTATTGCTGCAGGTTCATTACTTGGAGTCGCTCTCCACAAGCAGACCTCATTTCCAGTTGGAAAAGTCGAGTTCCTGGATCTTTATCCGCTTTCCTTTTCTGAGTTTTTGGAGGCAATTGGTGAAAAGCCCTTAGCAAGTCTGCTTTCCAACTTGGATTGGAGCCTTATTTCTCCTTTTCGGGAAAACTTGATTTATCACCTCAGGACGTATTACTTCATCGGTGGTATGCCGGAGGCGGTGAAAACTTATGCTGAAAAGAAGGATTTTTTAGAGGTTAGAGTCATTCAAAAACGAATTTTAGATGCTTATGAACAGGATTTTTCCAAACACGCTCCTTCTGAGGTGGCACCTAGAATCCGAATGATTTGGAACTCAATACCTGCTCAATTAGCCAAAGAAAACAAGAAGTTCATCTTTGGTCAGCTGCGTCAGGGGGCTCGCGCTAAAGATTTTGAACTGGCCATGGAATGGCTTCGTGACTGTGGATTGATTCGTAAAATTTCCCGGATTAGTAAGCCTGGAATACCTTTGAAAGCTTACGAGGATTTTTCTGCTTTTAAAGTCTATTTAGTAGACGTGGGCATTCTGGGCGCGATGGTAGACTTGGATGCTCGTTCGATATTGGAGGGTAATCGTCTTTTTACGGAATTTAAAGGTTCGTTTACTGAGCAATTCGTCCTGCAGGAGTTAATCGCTGCAGGACACACGGTTTACTATTGGTCAGCAGAACGTGGGGTGGCTGAGCTCGATTTTATATTTCAACATCAAGGGAATGTGGTCCCCTTGGAAGTGAAAGCGGAAGAAAATTTAAAGGCTAAAAGTCTGAAGGTGGTGTTCGAAAATTATCCAGATACTATTCCCGTCAGAACTTCCATGTCAGATTTCAGAAAGGAGTCTTGGATGACCAACTTTCCGCTGTATGTTATTTTTTATTTGACAAAGCAAATCGAATTGGAAAGGTCTAAATCCTAAAGAAAATCCCCTTTCTATAGAGAAAATAACACAATCCCCACATTGCCACCAATGCGCCAAGAGATGCGATTAGGAATAACCCGTGCTCACCAAAACCAATCCAGCCAAAGGCTCCAGTGGTGAAAATACCCACTGTCTTATTCATCCACCTACCCAAGGTCTCTGCAAATAGGTAAATGAAAATGGAATTCATCCCCACAATCATAAAGGGGAAGATGCCTTTCCTTTTCTTTTTTACATCTACCCACCAGTAAAAAAATGCGAGAACTAGAAGAGCCCATCCACCTGATGCAAAAACAAAAGAAACAGTACTTATCCGTTTGATAATCGGGGTGATACCTGCCCAGTCTAAACCATAGCCTACTACCAAACCGATCAGTCCGGCTACTGCCAATAATTTTATTTTTTCGGTAGAATCTTTGGAAGAAAGCAGTAAATTTCCAAATATCGCCCCCCAAATTGTATGGGCAGCTGTGGGAATGGCATTGATGGCTACCCACCCTCCTCGGTTTATTTTTCCCATCAGCAACTGATCGATAGAATTTCCAAAATTGGTACCGTGCTCAAACGGCAAATCCGGATTATAGCTTCGATATAGAATTTCAGTAAGGGCTAACAGTCCCAAAGAAACCCCAAGCTGCACTTTCCATCCCTTGTCCAAAAGAAAAAATGTAACCAGCACCGTAAACGAAAGTTGGGTAAGGACATTCCAGAGTTCAAACACCATTTTACCGGAATACACACAATGCAGTCCCGTACCAAACAAAAACAAGATCAAGCACCGCTTAAAGATGTGTAAAGTAACCTTGCTACGATCTTCTTCTAGCGTTAGTCTTTTGTTGAGGGAAAAAGGCATGGCCACACCCACAATAAACATGAAAAAAGGCTGTATCAAATCCCAAAACCGCAATCCGTTCCATTCATGATGGGTAAATTGAAGAAAAATCGGATGCAAGGCATGCCCTTCAGGAAATAGTTCGAGTAGAGCATCATAAACCAAAGCAGCCTCTGCAACTAACAAAAACATAGTCAGTCCACGAAATACATCAAGTGAAACCAAGCGCTGAGTAGGATTGGGAGATAGTGCTGTCATTTGAGGATTTTTGGTTTGATCTAAAATTAAAAATTGCCTATGAAAAAGATGAAAAAATGTGATAAGTGGATGTGCAACAAAGCAATATTAAAAGATTCTCAATTTACCCTACTATCCCAACAAGTGAAATACCACTACGAAATGTGCCGATGTCCCTCCCATGACAAATAAGTGCCAAATGGTATGATAGTATAGCTTTTCACTTTTAACATAAAAGTACACCCCAATTGAATAACTTAAACCACCGGCCCCAATCCAAGATAGGGTGTTCCAAGGTACTTTCTCAACCAAATCCTGAATAAAAAAGACAGCCAACCATCCCATAGTCAGGTAGATAATAACGGATAGCGTTTTGAATTTACCGGTAAAAAAAAGCTTGAAAAATGTTCCTACCAGCACTGAACCCCAAATGAAGGACAAAAAAATAATTGCTGATTTCAGGTTGAGTATAGCCAAAATCATGGGAGTATAGGAGCCTGCAATCAGAAAGTAAATGGATACATGGTCTAAGATCTGAAGTCTGGATTTTTTCTTGGGATCAATTGCTGCATGATAAGCTGTTGAGAACCCATAAACCATCAATACACCCAAACTAAAAAATAAAGCCCCTAGTATTAATCCCTTATTTTCAGTTTCTAATGCACTTTTTAAAAGGAAAGGAATAGCAATTAAGCTCAAGATGAAGCCGGTGCCATGAGACCAGGCATTGGCATATTCTTCATTTGGTGTTTGTGCTCTTTTTGGGGGCTTGGGTTTGCTTTTGTGCGGCATCTAGCAAAAATATGGTTTCGGTTTTGGTAGAAATTTAACTTTTCTCCCGATGTCCCAAATGAAAATCTCTTGGATTTATGACTCCCATTTTTGATTTCCAAAGTCAAAAAACTCAAATACCCTAGAACCAGCTACGTTGGGGAAAATAAAAAGGCCCATTCAATTTCTAAATAGGCCTTGGTATGATCAAGATCGGTAGTTAGAATTGGCTTTTGAACTGCTCCATTTTCTGGTCCACCTGAGTGTCCACTAGGAAGGATACTGCAACCTTTTCCCAGGCCATAGTTACCTTTGCTACTTTGTTGTTTTCGGCAGAAATCATATACTGCAGTCTTTCAGTCGGACCTACGGCCACAGGACTGGCTTTTACCGCCACGGCATCGTCAGCGGCTAGAGCAACTTCATCGATTTTTCCATCCTTGGTGTAAGCATATACGCTTTCTGCTTTCTTATTTAGGTGAATAGTCCAATCACCGGAAGCTGCAGGTGTTATAAAAATGGAATACTTACCAGCTGGAAGATTTTTACCTCCTACGCTTACCCCAGTGCTGAATTCAATCACGGTTTGGGAATTTGCACCTGCTCTCCAGCTTTCACCGTATTTCACTATTTCGCCAAAGATCTTTCTTCCTTTCACAGCCGGTGAGGAGTAATTGACACTGATTTTAGTAAAACCTACTACTTGCGATACTTGCGCTGCAGGACTCATTGCCGGCTGCTGAAGCTGCGCTTGCGCCACATAAGAAGTAGAGATCAAGAGCACCAAGGCAATTAAAAATAGTTTAGTCTTTTTCATGGTAATTTTTCGGGTTTGTTTGTATTTCCAACAAAAATAAGGTGAGCTTGTTCGATTACAAAAAATAAGATTTCAACCTGACTTTTATCATCCTATTTTCATCGAATTCTAAGTATGTTTAGAATTATTTGATAAAAATAGCATTTTATGGATGATATGATTTTGACTTTTGACCGATTAGGAATGAACGATGTCGGGAGAGTAGGCGGGAAAAATGCTTCACTTGGAGAAATGTACCAGCAACTCAATCCACTCGGAATCCATATCCCGAATGGGTTTGCGGTGACAGCGGATGCCTACCGTTTTTTTCTCCGGGAAAATAATCTGGAAAAGTTCATTTACAATGAACTCTCCAAATTGGACGCAACTCAATTTTCCAACCTTAGAGAAGTCTCCCAGCAAATCAAAGCAAAAATGCTCGAGGGAAAAATCCCTGACCTGCTCGCAGAAGAAATAAAAAACGCCTATCAAGGACTTTGTAGTGAAGCTGGTCGTGATCTTGATGTTGCAGTGAGAAGCAGTGCAACAGCTGAAGATTTGCCGGGTGCAAGCTTTGCGGGGCAGCATGATTCTTTTTTAAATATCAAGGGTGAAGAAGCCCTATTGGAAAAGGTCAGATCCTGTTTTGCTTCACTTTATAACGCCAGGGCCATTAAATATCGGTTTGATAAAGGATTTGACAAACATGAAGTAGCTCTTTCGGTTGGTGTGCAGGTAATGATCAGGGCAGATTTGGCAAGCAGTGGAGTGATTTTTTCCATTGAGCCAGAAACAGGCTTCAAAAATGCAGTTCTTATTACGGGTTGTTGGGGACTGGGAGAAAATATCGTTCAAGGAGCTGTGATTCCGGATGAATTTTTGGTTTTTAAACCATCACTAGAAAAAAACAAGAAGGCAATTTTATCCAAAAAGGCAGGCTCCAAAACCAAAACCATGGTTTATTCTGATTCCGGTGGGGTCATCAATATCGATACTGATCCTTTAAAACAGCGAAAGTTGGTATTGTCAGACCTGGAGGTAGAAATCCTTGGGCGTTGGGCAGAGACTATTGAAAAGCATTATCGGATGCCCATGGATATAGAGTGGGCGAAAGATGGACTGGACGGGAAGCTTTACATTGTTCAGGCAAGGCCAGAAACCATCCATTATGAAAAAGATCCTTTTTTACTCAAAGAATTTTCTCTGATAAGTACGGGACCCTTGCTTACCTCAGGGTATGCGATTGGAAATGGGGTTACCTCAGGCAAGGTTAAAATCCTGCATTCTCCTGATGAATCGGACTTGCTGGAAGAAGGAGAAATCCTGCTGACCGAAATCACCAATCCGGATTGGGATCCCATCATGAAAAAAGCGGCAGCCATCATTACTGCAAAAGGTGGACGAACCAGTCATGCTGCCATTGTTGCACGAGAAATTGGAGCTTTGGCAGTGGTAGGGGCTGAAAATTCACTCGAAACACTGAAAAATGGGGACTTGATCACCATAGATAATGCTTCTGGAAAAATGGGGAAAGTCTATTCGGGAAAAATTCCATGGAAAGAAACCCTCCATAATTTTCATGGTATGGAGCTTCCCAAGACAAAGCCTATGTTCATTTTGGCCGATCCTGAAAAGGCATTTGACCTTTCTTTTTTTCCAAACGAGGGTGTAGGACTTTTGCGAATGGAATTCGCAATCAATAAAAGTATCCGAATTCATCCCATGGCACTTGCCCATTTTGAACAGTTGGAGAACTTGCAGGAGAAAGCTGAAATTGAATCAATTTGTCAGGATTATTCGGATAAGCGTGAATATTTCATCGATAAGCTTTCCCAGGCAGTGGCCACCATCTCCGCTGCTTTTTATCCCAAGGAGGTCATTCTGAGAATGAGTGATTTTAAGTCTAACGAATATGCCAATCTGATCGGTGGAGGTCAGTTTGAAGTACAGGAAGAAAACCCGATGCTAGGATTTCGGGGAGCCTCCCGTTACTATCATGATCGGTATCGGGATGGATTTGCGATGGAATGCGAGGCAGTCAAACGCGTAAGGGAAGAAATGGGACTGGAGAATCTAAAGGTGATGATTCCGTTTTGCAGGACTCCCGAAGAAGGTAAAAAAGTGATTGAACTTATGGAAATTTTGGGTCTGAGAAGAGGTGAAAAAGGCCTTGAAATCTACGTCATGGCTGAAATTCCTTCCAATGTGATCCAAGCAGCCGAGTTTGCTGCCATTTTTGACGGTTTTTCGATAGGTTCCAATGACCTGACTCAGCTTACCCTGGGGGTAGATCGGGATTCTGAATTGCTTGGAGAACTATTTGATGAGACAAATTCCTCGGTAAAATGGATGATTTCAGAAGTTATCCGGCTTGCTAAAGCCAAGGGAAAGAAGGTTGGACTCTGTGGACAGGCCCCCAGTGATCGGCCCGAGTTTGCCCATTTTCTTATTTCGGAGGGAATAGACAGCATTTCCTTCAATCAAGATGCTCTTTTGAAAGGAATTGAAATGATGGTTAAGGCTGAGAAGGAGCTTGGGATTGGAGACTAATTTTAGTGACAAGAATCAAGTACTAAGTATAAAGTACTAAGTACCAAGTATAAAGACCAGGTATTAAGAGAAAGAGAGGTTTGAAGTCGAGAAAATGGCTAAAAACATGAAATTGGATGAATTTATACCTTAAAAATAGACAAGGATCTATTCAGACAATCTTGACAACTCTGACAACATGACAACTCGATAACCTAACTTTTTATCCCATATACATCCTAAAAAACAAACTAAAAAACATGAAAAGACTTGAAAACAAAGTGGCGATCATCACCGGTGCCGCATCCGGGATGGGAAAGGCGATGGCTATACTTTTTGCCAAAGAAGGAGCCAAAGTGGTGTTGACTGACCTGAACACGGCTGATGTCGAAGAGGTTGCCGATCAGATCCGTCGAAACGGAGGGCATGTGTTAGGTCTCCATTGCGATGTTTCGAATGAAGAACAGGTCAAACGAATGGTCGACGCAGCAGTTCATGAGTTTGGGCAACTGGATATCCTGGTCAATAATGCGGGAATTATGGATGATTTTATGCCTTTGGACAAAGTATCTGATGCGCTTTGGGAAAAGGTGATTGCGGTGAATGTCAATGGGCCGTTTTATGCTAGCCGGTTGGCAGTTTCTCAAATGCTGAAGCAGGGTGGGGGAGTTATCATCAATATTGCCTCGATCGGGGGTGTTTCCGGCTCCAGAGCGGGCTTAGCCTACACCACCTCCAAACATGCTTTGATCGGAATGAGCAAAAATATTGGGTTTATGTATGCCAAGAAAGGAATCCGCTGCAATGTGATCGCTCCTGGCGGAGTCAACACCAACATCATGAAAGATGCTCATCCAGATCCCGAGGGCGCAGCTTTATGCAGTAGCGGCGCCGGATCCATGCCGCGCATGGGGGAATCGGAAGAAATCGCAAAAATTGCGCTTTTTCTAGCATCTGAAGATTCCTCCTTCATCAATGGAGAGGTGATTGTGGCTGATGGAGGCTGGTTGGCTTATTGATTTTTGTTCATAAGCTTCCGGTTTTTAGCCTTTTCCTGAAAATCATCATTTTGCCACAAATCCAGATTTTAGATCAATGTAGAGGGCGAGCTTATTAGACAAGATTAGATCTCCCTACCACTCCCAGCAGCGGGATATGATCAATAATTTTTTGGGTTCAAAAGGCAAATCTCCTACCGTATTACCCTGCCTTAAAGTTCTTTTCCTAAAAACTCCAACACCTTTTCCCTGATTTCTACCTCGTCAAACATGCTCCCGAAATGGGGAGCATTGGGTACGATAATTAATTTGTTTTTCACACCCGCAACAGTCAGCCAACCGCTGAGCAATTTGGAGTGATTCGGAGATACCAATTCATCCATTTCACCGTGAATGATCAGAAATGGAGGATCATTTTTGTCCACATAGCTTACTGGGCTTGCGATTTTTGCAAGGTCTGGACGGTCAAGCGGTGAGGCTCCGATCAATAGACCCTCCGGTGATTTAGGATCAAATGCTTTGGGGAAAAGCGTTAAATCAGCCGGTCCATAAAAATTAACAACGGCCTTGAATTTCAGATTTTTTCTGGACTGGGTGAAATACAGTTCGTTTGCCTGCTGATTTGCTGCCAATCCCATCAAAGAAGCCAAATGGCCCCCTGCCGAAAACCCCATCAAGGCCATTCTTTCCCTATCTAATCCATATTTTTCGGCATGTTCATACAGAAATGAAACTGCCTGGTAGCAGTCCTGAATCTGAGCTGGAAACACGGCCTGGGTGCTGAAACGGTAATCGATCGAGGCCAAGGCATAGCCGCTTTCCAGAATTTTGGAAACAGTAGCCTTCATGTAACCTATGTCTGCATATTTGTCATTTGAAAGCCAGCCTCCACCGTGAACCCAGATCACCAGCGGAACTTTCCCCTTGGCGCTGCCAGGAAGGTAAATGTCCAGGAGGTGCTTTTTTAGGGTGTCTTGGTTGTAGGGGATATTTCCGTGGAGGATAGTTCCCTCGGGGAAAAATTTCAAAACCGGATTTTGGGTTTGTGAGAATCCGAAATGAATAAAAAGGCAGGTTAAGAAGTAGAGTATCCAAAATTTCATGGTGCTGGTTTTTTTTGAAAATTAGACCAAAGCCAGAACGATTGGTTTAAATAGTTGACCTTTGAGTTTACTACTAAAAGTCATTTTGAATGGGAAAAACCCTCATTCTATTCAAATTTGAAGGGTAATTCCACCATTTTACCGCTTATCGGAGTGGACTCACCTTTTGAAGATAGGTTTAGGTATAGTGGCGCTGGAATGCCATGAGATTTTGGGGTAATTTCTTTTTCGAAAAATTAACGGACTTTTGTATCCATTGGTAATCCTTTTTGTGATTAGTTTGAATTCATACATTTGGTGCCATGAGTTATCTTTCCATCCGCCGACTTTCCAAAATTTATGATGCTCACGTAGCGCTCCAAGATTTTTCTCTTGAACTTGAAAAAGGGGAGTTCTTGTCCATCGTTGGGGAAAGTGGCTCAGGGAAAAGTACGCTCTTGCGCTTGGTTGCGGGACTTATGGTGCAAAGTGAGGGGGAAGTATATCTTGACCATAAACTAATCGAGAA
>CAZNND010000019.1:0-54240 GCA_964574365.1 uncultured Limnohabitans sp. | reverse complement strand
AAATCCAGATGCTGTATCGTTAAAAGTTGACAGTGAGGATGCGTTCAGGAATAAGTATCCTTGGAATTGGTCAAACGATTTAAAGCCAAAATTGATTGACAGATATGAAGATTTGATTATCAATAAAGAGTTTTGGAAGATTAAAGCTGAACTCGAAAAGGAAGAAGAGTATTGTGGAGAACGATACCTTGATTGGAATAACCCAAAAGGACAAAAGAAAAAGTTCTATAGCACCAATATTCTGAAAGGTTTTGATAAGCATTACACCAAGAAATCCGTAGCCTTAAGAGTGTCCTAATGAACGAATCCGAAACCCGTGCGCATTACATTGACCCCGCCCTCAAAGAAAAGGGGTGGGCGTTCAATGCCTACACTTTGAAGAAAAGGGGACGCTTTTTGTGCGCCTCCTTTTAAATTGAAAAATCCCAAATTAAACGGGTAAAGTTTAGTTAGTACCTCTCTGTTTTGTTGAAATTTTGAATTTGTTCACATTCAAAAAAAAAGGTACTCATTTAGTGAGTACCCTTAAGAAATTAAATTTTCTCTGTTTTATTTAATAACTACATTTTTATTTTCTTTTTACGTTTTTACAAACTCTAGTTCTGTCAAAAATTATCTTATCAAAAACTTTGTATTGCATGGGGTTGGTGGTTTCTTCAATTCGTTGTAAAAAATCTGCCTCAGTAAGTTCGTCGTCTTCCTTTTCTGTATTGTCACGATCAAATTTCAATCGGTAGCCCTTTTGATAAAACAAGGCATAAGCACATAGAAAAGAGTTCATTTGGTTTGCCTCAGGATTATTAGCTTGAATGATTTTAAGGATGTCCGGTTGGGCTTTTTGAATCCTTAGCCTATTTACTGAATCAATTTTTTGAATCTTGTTCAATTCTTTTATTTTTCCTTTTGGTGTTACTTCTCTGTTTTTTGAATCTTGTTCAAATTCAGATTTTATGAGCGTTCCAAAAAGTTTAACCCAATCAGGATGAAGACTTATTTTTTCACCTCCTTCATTTTTCCTATCTGAAAATTCCAATTCAATTTTTTGAAGTTTTGAAAAATCAACCTTTTGCAGTTGGTCAAGCATTTGAAAGAATGATTTTTCATCCTCGATAAAATTTACCGTCTCAGGCGAAAAGTTTTCACAAAAATTCAACTGATAAAAAAACAGTTCTTCCATAGATTCTTTTGCTTTTTCACCTTTGAAAAACGTTTTCAGGCTGTCAAAATCCTTTTGTTCAATTTCAAGTTTGTATCCTTGGTAATCACGGAATCGGCTAGTAATTCCAATTCTTTCCAATAATTCAAAATTAGGTTTCAGGACTTTCATAAAAGAGAATCAGTTATTTGTTTAATTCTCTTATCCTCGAAGCTGTCAATATAATTCCGGGTTGTATTAAGAGTGGAATGGCCTAAGGCTTCTGAAATGTATTCAATAGGTGCGCCTGCTTTGTTTATGGCAATAGTGGCAAAAGAATGTCTTGCTACATAGGTAGTCAGTTTAAGGGGTAAATTCAGGGCTTTTCCTATTTCATCAAGTTTCGAATTTGTATTCTTTACAAAATCTTGAATTTTTCTAGTTTCCTGCTTTGCGGTCATTCCCTTAGTAAGGATTGGGAAAAGATACGCTTGCGGTGATCTATCTGGATTCCTCCACTTTTCAATTATTTCTAATGTCTCAGCTCTAAGGCTGGTTTTTATTGGGGTGTAATCCCTTCGGGTTCGTATTGTCTTTGCCCGGACAAAGTGAATTTGGTCTCCCTTAAGATTTTCATTTTTTAGCCTGCCAACATCTTTGAAATTGATTCCGTTGGATAAATAACTAAACAGAAAGAAATCCTTTGCTTTGTCGCTTGGTGATCCTGGAACCGTAAAAAAATTTTTAATCTCTCGTATGTGGTCAATAGTTAGGGCTTTTTTGACGTTTCGCCCGGTTGGAATGATGAATTTTCCTTTTCCAAACGGGTAATTCTTTGGTAAAATCAATTCGGCCTCTATTGCACGGTTTAAAATCGTTCGGAGGTTTCGGAGGTAGATTCCCAAAGTGGTTATGGATTTACCTTTGGTAACGGTTAACCAATATTCGTAACGCTCCAAAAATTCTTGGGTGACTTGCGAAACAGAAAGGACAGGTTCGAACGCCTGGAGGCTGTGTTTTGCGTTTTTGTAACCATCTGATGTTTTTATTTGGCCGTTTGTGTCAAGTTCCCGAATGTAGGATTCGAATAAGCTGTAAACGCTGTCTTTATCGCTGGAATAATTGGTATCTAAAAAAAGTTTCTTCGCTTTGGTTAATGAAAATTTACCTTTCAACTCCTCGATGATGGAATTAGCTTTAAATAGGTGGTTATCCAAAGTTGCTTTGATTCCTTTCAGCTCATTTGTTCGGGGGGTTCCTTTTGTGATTGTCTCGAAATCTTCTGGGGTCAATACTATTCCAGTAGATACAAATTTTCGTTTTCTATCGAAATAAAATTGAATTGAAATTGGATACGCTCCAGGGGCATAATTTAATTTTCTCCTGGTGCTGTAAAATAGAGTTACAATAGGTTTATTCATTTGTCTGTTTCTTTAGTTTCCGCCTTATTTCCATTTCCTGTTTTAGCCGTGGATTTGGAGGCAATTAGCCGAAAAAATTTCAGCACAATTTCAGCACAAGTATAAAGAAAAAAAAGATTTCAGCACAATTTCAGCACAAAACCGTATAAGTTTTTAAATAATAATAATAAAACTATCCTTTTTTAAGTATTGAAAATCAGGACTTTATGTGTGAAAAAAAACAAAATAAAAAAATTGAAAAAAGCAAGTTTTATGTCTTGTAATCAGTAGGTCGCTGGTTCGATCCCGGCAAGGGGCTCTTGAAAATCAGGCACTTACGAGATTTTTTCTCGGAGTGCCTTTTTCATTTGCACACGATTTTGGTACAGGTTGTCTCTAATTTTTTTTTTTAAAGCTTCTGATTTGATCTCAACACGTTTTTGAATCTGGACATATTACTTTGCTCCAAATCTCTATCCCGGAATATTCGGGTAAAATCTTGCCAAAATTTAGCTTGTAATAATGGAGAGGTGCGAACCCATTTTTCTGATAAAACCGCTTGGCTTGTGGCTTGCATTCCATTACTTCAAGCCAAATAGCATGCAACTCATTTTCTTTGGCCACTTGCTCGCAATGCTTCATCAAAATCTGCGCTATACCTTTTCCATGGGCTTTGGGATGAAGGTATAGGCGGTGAAGTTTCATGGCATTGGAGATTTCGATTTCTTTGGGAGAAAAAGGAAAATCATATTTCAAAATCCCGATTTTCTCCTCACCCCATTCTACAAAAAAATAGTTGGATAGACTTTGAGAAAGCTCCTTCTGTACAGTTTCATTCCCATAAATCAATTCCAAATACCAGTCTCCTTTATCTTTCCACATGTGCTGGTAACTTGATCGATATATTTCATCCATCATGAAATACAACTCCCTCTGATGTTCAGTCTGGATCGGATTCAGAACTAGGTCGCTATAGACAGAAAGTAGAATTTTCATCGTTCAAAAGTAAAAAAACCACAGCATTTTGGACTGTGGTTTTTAGAAACCTTTGGGGTTTCTAGAACCCCGAAGGTTTGATGTATGTCAATAGCTTTTAGAATTAATAAATCTTGGAGCTGTTTCATAAACCATCAAAGTTTTTTAAACCTCAAAGGTTATTTGCGCTTCAATGCTCTTTTTGCTGCTTTTACAATGTTTTCAGCATTCAAACCATATTTCTCAAGCAACTGGCTTGGAGTGCCGGACTCTCCAAAGCTATCATTAACTCCCACATATTCCAGAGGTGCGGGTTGGTTGCGGATTAGGGTTTGAGCAATACTGTCTCCCAAGCCACCGTTGATTTGATGTTCTTCTGCGGATACTGCACAACCGGTCTTTTTTACAGATTCAAGAATAGCTTCCTCGTCTAAAGGTTTGATGGTATGAATATTGATAACCTCTGCATGGATGCCTTCCTCACGGAGCATGGCCTCAGCGACCACTGCTTCCCAAACTAAGTGGCCTGTGGCGAATATGGTGATGTCTTTTCCATCGATCATTTTCCAGGCTTTCCCAATCTCAAACTTCTGGTCAGCAGGAGTAAAAATGGGCCAGCTTGGGCGTCCAAATCTCAGGTAAACTGGACCTTCATGTTCCGCAATCGCTAAAGTCGCAGCCTTGGTTTGATTGTAATCACATGGATTTATCACTGTCATGTGAGGAAGCATCTTCATCATGCCTAAGTCCTCCAAAATCTGATGGGTTGCCCCGTCTTCACCCAAGGTCAGTCCAGCGTGTGAAGCGCAGATCTTGACGTTTTTGTCGGAATAGGCCACGGATTGACGGATTTGGTCATACACTCGACCTGTGGCAAAATTAGCGAAAGTGCCAGTGAAAGGAATTTTTCCTCCGATGCTCATCCCCGCAGCCAAACCGATCATATTGGCCTCTGCAATTCCTGTTTGAAAAAAGCGCTCAGGGAATTCTTTTTGGAAATCTCCCATTTTAAGCGAACCGATTAAATCGGCACAAAGGCCTACTACATTAGGATTTCTTCTCCCTGCTTCGAGGAAGCCGTCACCGAAACCGGATCTGGTATCTTTTTTTTCAGTATAGGTGAATTTTAAGTCTAAGCTCATTTTCGTATCATTTGGGATGGGAATTCAATAATCGCCGAGTGTTTCTTCCAATTGCCCTAGCGCTTTGGCCAATTGTTCATCGTTTGGAGGTGAACCGTGCCACTTGTGGGTGCCAACCATGAAGTCCACGCCGTAGCCCATTTCTGTATAAAGAAGATTCATAACAGGCTTACCTTTTCCTGACAAAGACTTCGCTAATTCCAACCCATCAATGACTGACTGTAGGTCATTCCCATTTTTACTCTCGAGCACTTCCCAGCCAAAAGCTTCCCATTTGGCTCTCAGATTCTTTAGATCCATGATCTTGGTCGTAGGGCCGTCTATCTGTTGACCATTGTAATCCACTGTGGCAATCAAATTGTCCACTCCATAGTGCGCAGCATACATGGCAGCCTCCCAAACCTGCCCTTCCTGTAATTCTCCATCTCCCATCAAAAGGTAAACAAGCTTGTCGTCACCATTGAGTTTTTTGGCTTGGGCCACTCCCAGGGCTACAGATAGACCTTGTCCCAAAGAACCAGATGCCACACGAATACCCGGAAGATGTTCATGTGTGGCAGGGTGGCCCTGAAGTCGGGAGTTGAGCTTACGGAAGGTTTTCAGTTCTTCCACTGGAAAGTAGCCACTACGAGCAAGAACAGAATACCAGCCTGCAGAAAGGTGACCATTGGAAAGGAAGAAAAGATCTTCTCCATTTCCATCCATTTGGAAATTAGGATTGTGGTGAAGTTGGTCAAAGTACAGGGCGACGAAAAATTCCGCACAACCCAGTGGTGCGCCAGGGTGGCCGGATTGTACAGCATGTACCATTCTCAGCACATCTCTTCTCAGCTGTGTGCAGATTTTTTGGAGTTCTTCAATTGATTGTTTTTTCATTAGCTAGGTTTACTTTAGGATTTGAGCAGTGTGGTTCTTGGTGTCAACTTTTTCGATCACCTCAGCAATTTTCCCCTGCTCGTCAATCACAAACGTGGTCCGTGAGGTACCCATGTATTTTCTTCCATACATGGATTTTTCTACCCAAGTGCCATAGGCTTCATGCACTTTGAGATCCGTATCTGCAATTAAAGGAAAGGGAAGATTTTGCTTCTCAATAAATTTCTTATGGGATTTTTCATCATCAGAGCTAATCCCTAAAACCACATAACCAGACTTGAGTAAAGCATCGTAATTGTCTCGCAGGTTACAGGCCTGCGCAGTACATCCGGGAGTAGCATCTTTAGGATAAAAGTAAAGAATCACTTTTTTTCCCTTGTAATCGGAGAGTTTAATAGTCGCTCCGGTTTCAATTTTTGCTTCGAATTCGGGTGCCATTTGGCCAACTTCTAGTGACATTGTGTTTTTGAGTTTAGGTATAAACAATAGTTAATAAATAGTGCCCCGCCACTCGGCTTCGTTACCGGCCATGTCGGTTACTTTTAGTAAAACTGAACCTCTTAAAAGTTGTTCATTCAAAGTTTCTGACCAAATAACTGATTGTTTGTGTTCATAACGCATTAAAATCCATTGATCATTTACAAAAGCTTCAAAACTCTTAATGCCAGATAGATTGTCCTTAATTGAAAATCTTAAACCTTGGCTGTTTACTCTTATTGGGGTGATGTTAGGTTTTTGGCTATCTTCTGCTAAAACAAAACTCCCGAAATTTCTTGTCGAAAACCTGATTTGATCATTTGTCCATTCTCCTCCTACAAAAGATTTAACACCATTTACTGCACGCTGATATACGTGAGTTTTGTTTTTATCAAGTGAAATCCCTTCTGTTTTCCAAACCACTTCTATGGGATTCCAAAGGTATTCATTGGTTTCCTGTATCTTGAGAACAGGAGAATCCTGTGTGCCAGAGAAGGTTACTCTAAGGAATAAATCTTCTAAAAGACTATTTTCTGTTGTTTTGATCTGTAATTTATCTGTTGCATGAAGATGTTCTTTGCCTAATGGAAAATAACCGAAAAGATCAGGTGTTAAAATTTCGGAGCAAAGATCAACCTTGGTTGGGATTCCAAATCGAAGATCCCATAGATAGATTCTACTTTGGTCATCTTGATAAGCAGGGAGCAATTCAAAAATTTGGTTTTTGATGTAATATTTGGCTAAGCCTCCTTTTGTCGTTTGGGGGGCCTTTATTTTCATGACGTTTTGGTAATAGCTCACTTGGGCATAAATGCCCATTGACTTATCCGAAACATAGGGGTCTAGTTCTTTTCCTAACAGTTCAATATCAACCAACCTAGCGTTGTTGTATGCGTCAATAAGTTTGATTTGGATATTTTTCTTCTTTCCGGGTTCAACCTGAAATATGCCTGTTCCTAAAGTATTTGGAGAAAAAAAGTCGAACTTAAGCTCGGGTTGATGGTAAAGTTTTGTAAACCTGTTTTCATGGGTATGCAAGAGGAAATGTCTGTCATAATTAAAATCCACCTGTTTGATATACAGGCTATAAAGCAATCCGCTTTCGTCGATTACCTCAAACTTTGGAAAGCCGTTTTGATTATCAGCGCCGTCAAGTTTATCGAAACTCTGGATTTCTAATCCAACTTTACCTGTGACCTGAATTGTTTCCGGTATTCTATAATTTGACCCTTTTAAGATTGGAGTCAATTCCAAACGCTGGAATTTTCCATTCACCCGGCTGTCAATTTCCAGTGGAACTATAGCAATCTTTTGTGGGGTTGGTGGAATATTGTCTAAAATTTCGGGGAAGCCTGCTAATAATGGATCCATTGCTCTATCCAAACTGTCCCGAATTTCGAAATGGAGATGGGGCCCTCCAGAACTGCCGGTATTCCCACCATTTGCAATAAGCTCTCCTTTTTTTATCGGGATTTCCCATTGGACAGGATAAGTCTCTAGCTCATTTTGCTTTTTCTCGTACATTTTTAGTCTCATCCAAGCCTCAATTTTTGGGCTGAAGTTTCTAAGATGTCCATAAAGGGTAATCTGCCCGTTTTGATGTTTTAGAAATATGACATTTCCATAGCCAAAAGAAGAAACCTTGATTCGATGTACCCAACCATCAGCAGCAGCATAAATAGGCTCGCCTTCAATTCCACCAAATTTAAAATCCAGTCCCGTATGAAAATGATTTGGTCTTAGTTCAGAAAAATTACCGGAAAGATAGTTCCTTGAACCAGGTTTTACAGGTGACCTGAAATAGCCTTTTTGGATTTCCTGAGAGTGTGCCTCTGAAAAAAGCAGAATTAAGAAAGAAACGAATAGGTTAAATTTATTTGACTTCAAAATCCAGCATTTTTTCTTTTCCAATAAATCCAACTAGGCGGTCTCCAATAGTTACCGGACCCACTCCGGCAGGTGTACCTGTAAAAATTAAATCCCCTTTTTTCAATGTGAAAAATTGGGACACGTAGGAGATAATTGTTGCAAAATCAAAAAGCATGAGGCTAGTATTTCCTTTTTGTTTCAATTCCCCATTGATTTCAAGGTAAAAATCTATGTCTTTGAGGTCTTCAAATTCAGAAATAGGCTTAAAATCACCAATGGGAGCGGATCCATTGAAAGCCTTTGCAATTTCCCAAGGTAATCCCTTGGATTTGCATTCGTCCTGAAGGTCTCGAGCAGTAAAATCAATCCCTAAACCTACCTCATCAAAATAGCGATGGGCAAACTGGGATTGAATGTATTTTCCTTCCTTGGAAATCTTTAAAACTAGTTCGATCTCATGATGGATGTTCTTTGAAAAATCCGGGTAAAAAAATGAAGCGCCTCCTTTCAAAAGTGCCGTATCAGGTTTTAGAAAAACAACAGGTTTTCCAGGCTTCTCATTTTTTAGTTCTTCGATATGGGCCGCGTAGTTACGGCCAATGCAAATAATCTTCATAGAAAATTAAAGAATGTGCAAATTGGAAATCTCACAAACCTTGAAGTCGTGAAAATAAGCATTCCTATTTAAGAATTTGGTCTTTTTATGTAATAAGGAAAGATCAAAATTTAATTTTTCTCACTTCATCAATGAGTTTATCTGTCCATCGGGTATATACTAATCCGGAAGGATGAAGTCGATCCTCCGCCATCATTTCTGTTTGTCCACCAATGACTCTATAATCTTCAGTGATATCAATAAACGCGACTTGATACTTGTTGCAAAGTGCTTTTTTGGCAGCATTATAGGCATCGATTTCGGCTCCTACCTTTTTTTGATCTGTATTTCGGGCTTTTGCAAATCCTGTAACTGACCAATCCGGTATCGATAAGACGATGACGCGATCATTTTTTCCTCGGGCGAAATCAATTGCACGCTTGAGCATCGCTTCAAAATCTTTTTCATAATCAGCCACAGGTCTTCCTCGGTATTGATTATTGACTCCAATCAGAAGCGTGACTAAGTCATATCCTTTCGCAGAAGGCTGCCTTTCGGTGATTCCGGCATCCAATTCATCGACAGTCCATCCCGTCTTAGCAATAATTGTGGCAGGAAAGAAAAGCTGCCCCCCAATTGCATTCATTCGGGTCACTAGCTGATTGGGATAGCGCTCTTCCTCATCCACACCCTCGCCTATGGTGTAACTGTCTCCAAGTGCCAGGTAATTGATTGTTTTTACAGTCATCGGTTCTTCAGAATTGCATAGGGTGATTAAAAACAAGGAAAAGACAACTGAAATTAAATTTGTTAACATAATTCACTGGTAAATTTGGTTTGATGAGTAGATGGAGTCTCAGGGTATTTTTTTGCAAAACAGCTTTTTTTGACTGGATCTTTGAACTTAAATTCTTTTGTTTTATTCAAATCTTACAGGTCTAATCTTTTTTTAAGTTCTTTGTTCAATTCTTCAAGGAGTTGTTTTTCACTGGGGAGATAAAGCCTTTAGTTGCTTGCGAAAATAGTCTGATTGTTTTCAGGGAGTGCATATTTTACCATGGAATTATTTTTGTCTGCGCAAAGTAAAATTCCGATCGTAGGTTTTTCGCGGGGTAATTTCTCAACCCGATCGTACCAATTTACATACATCTGGAGTTGGCCAAGATCCTGGTGTGTCAATTTTTGGTTTTTAATTTCAATCAAAACAAAACAGCTGAGCAGTCTGTTGTAAAAAACTAGGTCTATAAAAAAATCATCTCCATCCAAGTGGATCCGTTTTTGTCTCGCCACAAATGAGAATCCGTTACCTAATTCCAGTAAGAAATCCTGTAAATGAGTGATAATGGCAGTTTCTAACTCTTTTTCAAAGTAAGAACTTTCACTTTTTAATCCTAAAAACGCGAGAACCATTGGATCTTTGATGATTTCGGAAGGTGATTCGGGAATACGTTCTTTTCTGGCAATCGCTAACACAGCCTCTTTGTCCGTACTGAGTAGAAGTCGTTCGTAAAATTGAGAGTTGAGTTGGCGTTCAAATTCTCTGACAGACCAATTATTCTTTTTAATTTCAGAAATATAGAACTCTCTTTTATCTTGATTTTCAATGCTCAAAAGTGTAGAGTAATGACTCCAGCTCAATTGCGAAGACAGTGTCTGCGGAATTGGGAAATTTCGAAAAAACGACCTCATTAATTCCAGATTTCTTTCAGAAAAACCTTTTCCAAATTCTTTACTAAGCTTTACAGAAAGTTGTTTTATCAAATAAGAACCATACTCCGCACGATCCATCCCTTGTTGTTCCTCTTCAAAAATTCGCTTGCCGATTTGCCAATACATCAAAACTCTTTCTGTGTTGATAGATCGAACGGCCCGAGCTCTGGATTGAAAAATGATTTCTTGAATGTCCTGAATTACCTTTGAAAGTTCCATTTAAAAAATAGGTTAAAGAGTGAACTCCTAAGTTAAGCTTGAAAAACAGATTCTACTAATGAAAATGTCCCCGCATCGGCATTCATCGTAACTTTTGCTCCAACCGGTACAATAAACTGACGCGGGATATGTCCAATCATGGCTCCGGTGTAAGCCGGAATACCCAACGGAATGATGTATTGATCCATAATCTGGTCAATGGTAAATGCTCCATAACCACCGCCGGGTTTGCAATCCGAGCATTGTCCGAAAATAAATCCTTTGATCTTGCTCAAAGTACCATTTAACTGTAGGGTACTCATCATTCGGTCAATTCTATACGGATCTTCGCCTATGTCCTCAATAAATAATATAGATCCTTGAAAATCCGGATAATAAGGTGTCCCTGATAATGCAGAAAGAACAGTTAAATTTCCTCCCAAAATTCGTCCCGTGGCAGTCCCTCCCTGTAAGGTTTGAATTCTATTTCCTTTTGCAACCAAGTCATCTCCTTTCGTTACTTCATTTTGGAAAGTCATTAATTTTTTCTCAAAAAATACTTGCTGAAACTGCTTCACATGAAAGCTGTTCCAACTGCCCGAACCGTTGGGTCCGTGGAAAGTAGTCAAGCCAGTCTGGCTTTGAATTGCACAGTGTAAGGCTGTAATGTCAGAATAACCCATTAAAGGCTTAGGATTTTTTTTGATGGTTTCGTAATTGATCAATGGTAAAATTCGAGCTGCGCCAGAGCCACCTCTGAGGCAGATAATGAATTTTACCTCCGGATCTGCAAACATGGCATTGAGATCATCAGCTCGCTCCTGATCTGTTCCTGCCAGGTGGCCAAAGCGATTTTTGAGATTTTCTCCGACTTTCACTTTAAATCCGAGGGCTTCCATGGCCTCTTGGGCATAGGTAAATTCCATCCTGTCCGCCGTTGCTGCGGAGGGGGAAATGATACCTACAGTGTCTCCTTTCTGAATGGCTTTCGGAAATAATCCACCTGATGGCCTTGAAATTTTTGTATCAAAACTCAAAAAAGGGGCTGAGGCAAATGCAAGGCCCAGCGATTTAACAAAGGTACGTTTATTCATGACGAAGAAAATTGGGTGACTTAGGCGTGAAACTTTACAAACTAAACTTATGAATAAGTTTCAGTCATTTATGCTTCGGTATTCATTGAGCTTTTCCATTAAAGTACCATTCTCAGAAATTAAATCTATCCATAATTCCAAAAGAGAAAAACTCCAACCGGAAACAATTTTTGGTTTGGATTGAGATTGGGAACAACCTTTCTGGAGTTGGTTGAGTTCTGTCAGCATCCTGAAAATGGTTTGGTAATTCTCGTCTGATTCCGTCCATGATGAGGCAATTACTGAAATACGTTCAAACGTCTTTTGGTTTCCTGCTACTAAACTGGCCTCCAGATATTCCAAAATGAATCCTAAGCCCAATTGATTTTTTTCTTCCAAAGCTTCTAGTCTTTTTTGGTGGGCGGTAAGTCCTTGATTTAAATAAACATCAGCCTGATTTACCGTTCCATATTTTTTTTCCAGAAGACCCGCATAAAAGAAACCTGAAGTTATCCCCAGGGTTTTACCTTGAATTAGGTACAGGTCGATTAATTTTTGGTATTCCTTTTCTTGGGTGTAGGAAACTTCCAAAGCTTTCAAGGTATCATAAATTAGATTCAATACACGCAACCTTTGGCTCAGAAATTCCTTCAGATGGCTTTCCAAAAAGGGAATCGCCCTTGCATATTCTCCCCGCTGATAAAGTGCCAGTCCAATTGCCAAAGAGTTATTGGTAAGATCTTTTTCATCCACTCCATTTTCTTCGGCTAGTTTTGCAAGCTTAAGAATGATATCTCCATGGACCTCGGATCTATATTTGGTGATCAAATGAGAAATACCTGCTAAAATATCTGCTCGCGGTATTTCTGCTAAGTCGATTTCTTGGCCTTGAAGATAAAGTAAGACTGCAAGCTGATTATAGGAGGTCAGAAAAAGACGTTTATTGTTTCCAGGTAGAAGAGGGTTTCCGAATAACTGTATCCTTTCAAAATTTTTCAGATTTTTCCATGATGCAGGTAGTTTTTCAAGTTGGTTTGAACTGAGTTCTATGCTTCCCCAATTGATTTTCTGCCAAAAATCACCTTCTGGAAGTTCGGTGATGCCCATTTTTACCAAATTCAATGAAAAAGGCTTTGTAGGTTTGAAATTTGAGAGGAACTCCGTTAGGCTAGTAAGGCTGAATTGGGAAGAAAATCCCAATTCCAAATTTTCCAGGTTTGTGTTCAAATACAAATCTTTAGGAAGTCGAAAAACCACACTAGAATCCGGTTTTTGAGAGCTTAGTTTCAAGTTTTTGAGATTTCTAAATCCAGAGGGCAACTTGCTTAATTGACCATGAGAAAGCATCAAATAGCTAAGATTTTTGAATTTGGAAAAATCTTCAGGCAATGTTTTGAAAAATGTTCCCACGAAAATCAATTCTCTCAGGCTTCTATTTTCAACCATTTCTCCTCTAAATTCTGAAATCGGATTTCCATTTAAAAGAATGGTGTCTATTTCTGTTAATGCCGATATTTCTAATGGGAAAACGGTGATTTGATTTAAGCCTAAATTCAGGCTTGAAAGTGATTTTAGCTTACTAAAATCATCTGGAATATCCCGAATCTGATTTTCACTTGCATCTAAGACACGAAGATTTGGGAAGCCTTTATCCAGAAAAGAAAGAGACTTAATCTCATTAACTTGAATTTGAAGGTTTTGCAATTGAAGACAATTTTCTATTCCTTCCAGCGCTGTCAATTGATTGTAAGACAGTATAATTCTCTCCAAAGGCTTGTTTTCAAAGAGTTTTGGAGAAAGTGAGTGGATGGAATCAGAGGTCAAAACCAATTCCCTAAGCTTGGAAAGGTTGGAGAGACTATGATTTTCATAATCTGTCCTTACCTCTGTAAGTGTCAGTTTTTCGAGATTTTCAAGTTTATTTATTGCTTCAAGAGGATCTTGGTTGGTTCCAATTGCTACCCTTCCCAAGAAAAGCGATCTTAAGGAGGAAAGCTGGGCTAATGGTGCGAAATCTAGTTTTGTTCCTTGTAAATACCAGATTTTTAGGGTTTCCAAATCCTTTAGCACTGCTAGTTTTTTGAAAATCTGAATTGACCCGAGGGAGTCCAAACTTTCAAGATCCAAATACTTCAGTTTTTTAAACCCAGTAAATTCAAATTCAGGGGTGATTCTCCCATATCTGATTTTTAGATGGCTAATTTTTTGGAATTTTTTTGCTCTTTCCAGTGGTTTGTCAGTGTAGCCTGATCTGTCTGTTCCTTGAAGTTCCAGATAGTTTATGTGATTGGGAAAATCAGTTTCAGGAAGTGAACCAACACCACATCTCAAGGCTTTTAAATTGGGAAGAGAGAGTAGTTTTAATGAGATTTTTCCTCGTTCTCCAAAGTAAAATAATCCTTCAAGCCCTTTGTGAGTTTCTAAAACATCAACTAAACTTTCTTCAGTAAATTCGGAAGGACCCAAAAATGAAAAGATGGTAACGGTAGTCAGGTCCTTCAAAAAATCCGGAAAAGGAATTTGTTGATCGGGTGAAGGCTGAAAAAAAGAAGTTCCGGAAAACTGTAGGAACTGGAGATTAGGGAAGCGTTTGAGGGTGGATTCGAGATCTTTTAAGTCAAATTCGGTAAGTGATTTTTCGATGGAAATCCCACGGATTCGTTCAGGCTGATTGAAAATTTTTACTTTGTCCAGCTCTTCATCTTCGGTGATTTTAAAAAATACCCCGGGTCTTCCATCAAAAACCCAAGCCTCTCCAGGGCCGGCAAATCCAACTGGGGAAAAGGTGTAGGCAAAAGGTTGGTAATGCTCAAAATACCAGGCAGTTGAAAACAGCTCTTGGGCAGAAACAGAATTTATCCATAGAAAAAAGGCACTAGTCCCCAAAAATCTTATTAATTCATTCATACTCTTAATCTTATTTTCCTGCTTCAGAACAAAATCGTAAAAATGCTTAGCCCGAGACTACCAACAAACACCCATAAAAATAACCTGCTTAATTTATATTCCAATCACCCAATCACCTAATAACTTGATAACCAAATAGCTCCACAACCAACCGACCCTAAAACCCATCCCTGACCATTACCATAACCTTTTCTACTTCTTTTCTTACGGTAGATTCAGGGTAAGGGAAGTTGGTGTTCATAAAGGCGAAAGCATAATTTTTCCCGCTTTTGGTTTTGACCCGACCCACGATGCTGTAGTTGTTGCTCATGCTTCCCGTTTTTGCAAAAATGTAAGGTTGTACTGCCTGAAAGTTGTTTTTTAAGGTGCCTGTTTTTCCGCCAATTGCTAAATACTCATTCAGTTCGTGTTCCGGAAGCAGGCGGTACAATTTTTCAAACAGCGTCACCATCGATCTGGGCGTAAATAAATTATGGCGGCTGAGTCCACTTCCATCTACCCATTTGGGTTGGTCAGGAAGGTCATTGAGGTAAGTTTTGATGATGTATTCGATAGCTCTTTCTGAGTCTAGATTGCCAAAAAGCCGATCTGAAACCATAAATAGCAACTGCTCTGCCAAAAAATTGTCGCTTTCAGACATCATTTCTTTGAGAATGGGTGATAGCGGAGCGCCTCTCCAGCTTTGGTGTTGCATCGGAAGAGCTTCAGCCTTATAGATCCACCGTTTGCCAGTCTCCGCTTCAGCCAGCTTTACAATAACCTCCGGAGTACTTAAAAAAGGAATAAATTCTTCTCTTCCGATAAAAGTGGAAGGGTTGTAATAAAACCTGTTGCTATGAAAATCCCGCTCCAGTTCTTTCACAGGCTTTGAAGTCGTGAAAATTTGATTTTCGAAAAAGTTAGGGCTTATTTGAGGTCGGTGGCCTATTTTTTCAACTCGAACCAAATTCCCATATATCGGAAGTGAACTGCGCTCGGCGGAGTAATCATAAGTATAATCGTCCCATTGCCAGCCGTAACCAAAAGAGGGAGAAATCTGATTGGCATCGGAAAACTGAATCACAGCATGATTACCTAGGATCTTTTGGAAATCAGGCTGAGTAAAGTTTTTGTATTTCCAACTTGGATCTCCAGCTCCCCAAATTTTCAGGGTATCCCCGGAAGAAACATACCTTAATGTCTGCGTACTGTCCTGAAGAATGACCAAAGAACCGAAGAGGGTAAATAGCTTGGTGGTCGATGCCGGGAGAATCCGTATCTGACTGTTTTTCTCAAATTCCACATGCTGAGAATCCAGGTCATAGAGCATAAAACCCGTCAAATGCCCGCTAAAAAAACTTTCCGTTCCTAATGCTTTTTCCAAAGCCAGGTAATTTTCCTGTTTGATTTGGGCAAAAAGCTGGAGCCGAAGAAGAAGTAGTAATAGTAAAAATGTGCCTCTTTTGATCATATCAGGCATTTTTAATTACGGAATAAGCCAAGGCCAACCAACCCAAAATAAAGCCGACTCCTCCGATTGGGGTAATCGCTCCCAGCCAGGTGATTCCGGTCAACGAGAGGATATATAGCGAACCTGAGAAGATCAAAATGCCCAATAACATTCCCCCGGCTGCAAAACTTAACCCTTTCCAATCTGGCTTGATCAAGGCCAAAATCCCCAAGCCCAATAGACCCAAAGTATGGTAAAAATGGTAGCTGACAGCTGTTTCAAAGGTGTCCAATCGACCATTTTGAATTAAAAGGGGCTCTAGACCATGTGCTCCAAAGGCGCCTAGTCCTACTGCTATTGCTCCTGAAATCCCTGCTAGTACGAGTATGTTTTTCCCTTTCATTCGTGTGAATAATTTCTTGCTCCAAATATGGCCGAACCGATCCGCACCATGGTGCTGCCTTCTTCTTGGGCGATTTGATAATCTCCGCTCATGCCCATGGAGAGCTCATTCATTTCCATAAAAGCCGGGAGTTTTCGAGTTTTCAGCTCTTCGAAAAGTTGCTTCAGTCCACGAAATTCTTTGCGAATTAGCTCCTGATTTTCAGTGAAAGTTGCCATTCCCATTAAGCCTTCGATTTTGACATGAGACAGGCTCGTAAACTCAGTTGAGACCAGCATTTCTTCTAGCTCTGCCCGGTCAAATCCGAATTTGCTTTCTTCCATTGCAATGTGGATCTGCAATAAAACCGGAATTTCCCGATTTATTTTTTTTCCATGCTTGTCAATTTCCTTCAGCAATTTGAAGGAGTCCACACCATGAATGAGGTGAACGAAGGGGGCAATGTATTTGATTTTGTTGCTTTGAAGATGGCCAATCATGTGCCAGCGGGTGTCTGCGGGCATTTCGGGTTGTTTGGCTTGGATTTCCTGCACTTTGTTTTCTCCAAAGTCCCTAATCCCCGCCGCATACGCTTCACGAAGATCTTCGATGGGTTTGGTTTTACTAACTGCGATTAGCTTGCAGTCGGGATTTGGAAACGATTTCTTAACAATTTCTAAACTCGCTACGATACTCATTTTTTGGGGTTTTCCTGTCAATTTTGTTGAAAAAAGGATCAATAACAAAGATATGGCAATCCTCAGCAATTTGCTTAAAAAAGGAATTCGTCTTAGGGAAAGTTTGGAGCAAGAATATTCCAGTCCGCTTGACCTGCAAAAGGAACAACTCAAAAAACTTCTCCTCAAAGCAGAGCGAACCGAAATCGGAAAGAAATATGACTTTCAGCGTGTTTTAAGTGGATTCCGTGGAGCTCCCGATACCTTTTATTCGGTATTCAAAACCCAAATTCCAATTTATGACTACAATTCCTTGTATGAGGAATTTTGGAGGAAACTTTTGGAAGGGAAAAAAAATGTGACCTGGCCCGGTTCTGTGAAGCACTTTGCACTTAGTTCAGGTACTTCCGGTTCCTCCTCCAAATATATTCCGGTTACAAAATCCATGGTGAAAGCGATTCGAAGAACAGGCGTAAGGCAGATTTTAAGTTTGTCGAAATATGATATTCCAGCTTCCCTTTTTACCAAAGGTATTCTTATGCTGGGAGGAAGCACGGATTTGGAGTTTAATGGAACCTATTTTTCAGGGGACTTAAGTGGGATTACCGCAAGCAAGCTTCCGATTTGGTTTCAACGTTTTTATAAACCAGGTAAGAAAATTTCCAGAAATAAAAATTGGGGAGATAAACTTGACCAAATTGTAGAAAAAGCTAAAGATTGGGATATCGGCATTATCGTTGGAGTGCCGGCTTGGCTTCAAATCCTGATCGAAAAAATTATTGATCGGTATGAAGTGAAGGACATCCATGAGATTTGGCCGAATCTTCAAATTTTCGTTCATGGTGGTGTCTCATTTGATCCTTATCGAAAGGGATTTGAACGTCTTCTTGGGAGGCCCTTGATCTATATCGAAACTTACCTTGCATCAGAGGGCTTTCTAGCCTTTCAGGCTTTGCCTAATCGGAAATCGATGCGATTGGTGTTAAACAATGGGGTGTTTTATGAATTCATCCCATTTCATCAACGAAATTTTGATGATGATGGAAATGTAAAAACTGATGCTCAAACGCTCAATATCCATGAAATTGAAGAAGGTATTGACTATGCTATTTTGATTACCACTTGTGCAGGCGCCTGGAGGTACCTGATAGGAGACGTGATTCGGTTTGTGTCCAAAGAGGAATCTGAAATCATCATTACAGGACGGACAAAGCATTTTTTGAGTTTGTGTGGAGAACATCTTTCAGTGGACAATATGAATAAAGCCATTGAATTAGTTTCGAATGAACTTGATGTGAGGATCAAGGAGTTTACTGTGCTCGGTGTACCACACAAAAATCTTTTTGCCCATCACTGGTTTATCGGTACAGATGATGTAGTTGATGCTAAAAGACTTGAAAAATCTTTAGATCACTTTTTGAAAGAGCTTAATGATGATTACAAAGTAGAAAGAAAGCATGCCTTGAAAAAAATTAAAGTTGAAATAGTACCTTCCGCTTTGTTTTATGAATGGATGAAAATTCAAGGAAAAGAAGGTGGACAAAATAAATTTCCAAGAGTTCTGAAAAATGAAAAAGCGAATGCGTGGATTGACTTTTTGAAAGAAGTAGGATGAGATGATTAATCCGATACTAGATGGAATTACCATGGGTTTTCTATTTTCTCTGATGGTGGGCTCAGTTTTCTTTATGCTGATTACAACGAGTATGGAGAATGGCTTCCGATTCGCAGCTGTGTTGGCTTTTGGGATTTTAATCAGCGACTTGGTGTATGTGTTGATTACCTATTTTGGAGTTAACTTTTTGACCCAATATCCCCTGATCGAAAAAGCTTTAGGCTATGTAGGAGGATGTATCCTGATAGGGTTTGGGATTAGTTTTTGGCGAAAAAAAGTAATAGACCGACCTAATTCGGGTGGTTTGATGATTAAGAAACTAAAAAAGCGAACTGCATTTGTAAAAGGATTTGGAGTAAATGGAGTCAACCCTTTTGTGATGCTGTTTTGGATTTCAATCGCCAGTTTGGTGTCTTCTAAGAATAATTGGGATTCCGGTGATCGCTTTTTTTATTATTTCGGGCTGCTTCTAACCGTGTTTGGAATTGATTTAGGGAAAGCCTTTGTGGCGGGAAAGTTGGCTCATCTGATGACTCCGAGGCTCCGAGGATTTTTGAACAAAGGAGTAGGGATCCTTATCTGTTACTTTGGGCTGAACATGATTTGGGATACTCTGAAAATGTAGGGTCCGATGTCGGATGTCCGATTTTATTGTCAGGCTGAGCGAAGTTGAGGCCATTTATCTACCAATTAGGGAAGACCGAAGGGGTAGAAGGCGGCTTAAACTTTGAATCCCGAACCTCGAACTCAAAATAATATCGAACGCCGAACATCGAATACTGAATGTTGAATACCGCGGCCCGAACAAAGAACCTTGATCTTCTCTCAAACCAATCAAAAAGTTGTAGGTTTATGGACTATGCAAACACCTACTCAACCCGCTCTGAAATCAGCACTAATTTCATTTTTCTTTTTGGTTTCCTTCCCGCTTTTGGCACAGGAAATTCCTGCATTGCAGGACTTCAACCAAACCAGACTCGGTTACAATCGTAGCGGAATGCTGATTTTGGGAACTTGGGCTATCGGAAATATGGTTTGGGGTGGGATAGGAGCGAGTCAGACTAGCGGAGAGGTCAAAGCTTTTCATCAGATGAACCTGTATTGGAACTCGGTAAACTTGTTCATTGCCGGTTTAGGCTACTACCAAGCCACCAAGGAAGTGCCAGGGACAGATTTTTGGGCTACGATGGAAGCACAGCAAAGCATTGAGAAAATTCTTTTGGTCAATGCTGCCCTGGATGTGGCCTATATGGCAGGGGGTTTTTATATGAAAGAAAGAGGACTGAGATTGGATAATTCCCGATTGGTTGGATTTGGTCAATCGGTGATTTTACAAGGCGCTTTTTTGTTGGTATTTGATGCGGTAATGTATGGATTTCATCAGGCGCATGCGGGGGAATTACCAGGTTTGGTTCAAAATATCAGTTTGGGGTCTACAGGAGTGAGTTTTAGAATGATTTTTTAGATAAAAAACGCAGAGTTTAAACTTAGTGCTGAATTAATCTTACTTTTAATTTATTGCTCCATAAATCACAAATTATGAAAAAGCTTCTACCAATATTTCTTTTCTTGATTGGTTTGTGTTCCTGCAAAATTTCACAAACAATTACCGTTGACTCCGTCGCCAATGAGGAAATTCTGAAGGGATATCAAAACTTTAAATTGGTGGAGGAGGATTATTCAGATAAACGTAATGAACGAATAAAGCATGTTTTCAGAGATAAACTGCTTGAATATGGTTTCCAAGAGTCTTTAGAGAATCCTGATTTTTTGGTTCAGGGAGTGGCAGTTACCCGCAGGTTCATTCAGGAATTTGGGAATTATTCTTCTATTCCGGGCCCTTTTTACAGTGCAAATAATTCAGGGAATCAAAATCCGACAGGGGGCAACAACAACATGGTCGTAAATCGAGGGATGATCGGCAGGGTGATTTTTTTGATTCAGGACGCTAAAACGAATGAAATCGCATGGATGGGTGTCAGCACTGGAGTAATTTCTGGAGGAGGTCTAGTAGTGCCTGAAGATCTGGACCTTGCACTCCATGAATTGATGGCTTCGTTATAAGAATGATTTACACTTATTCATGGTCAATCTGGAGTAAGTCGAGTTCATGGTAAGTGGTTCCAAGGATTTTGCATAAATTATTTTCATATTTAAAATATGTAAAATTTATCTAAATGCCCCAAATGCAAATCTGAATATACCTATGAAATGAACGGTCTGATGGTTTGTCCTGATTGTGGATATGAGTGGGATCCTTCTGAAATCGAAATAGGACTGATAGTCAAAGACTCTAATGGAATTATCCTTGCAGATGGAGATTCTGTAGTGGTTGTTAAAGACCTTCCTATAAAAGGCGCACCCAAACCAATAAAGGCTGGAACGAAAGTAAAAAGTATCCTATTGGTAGAAGGCGATCACAATATCAACTGCAAAATTGACGGTTTTGGTTCGATGGCTTTGAAATCAGAGTTTGTTAGAAAGGCATAGGTCAAACCTGCCAGGTTTTCAAAACCTGGCAGGACTTTTTATTAAAAAAACACTAAATAACCCCAGTGGGATTTTTCATTTCAGATCACAATCCAATTAAGCCAGGAAGTTTTCTACAGGAGTGTAAGGCATATTGAAGGCATCTGCTACAGCCTTATATACGATTTCTCCATTAATCACATTCAAACCGGGTACCAAATCAGTATTTTCATTTGCGGCTTTTTTCCAGCCTTTGTCTGCTAGTTGGATTGCATACGGTAGCGTAGCGTTTGTTAATGCCAATGTAGAAGTGTAGGGAACGGCACCAGGCATGTTGGCCACGCAGTAGTGAACTACATCATCAATGACAAAGGTTGGATTTTCATGCGTTGTAGGTTTACAAGTCTCAATGCAACCTCCTTGATCCACAGCGACATCTACCAATACAGCACCTTTTTTCATGTCCTTGAGCATGTCTCTTGTAATTAGATGAGGAGCTTTTGCACCGGGGATCAATACTGCACCAACGACCAGGTCAGCATGCTTGACCATTTCACGGATATTATACTCGTTGGACATCATCGTCTTTACGTTTTTAGGCATCACATCATCGAGATATCTCATTCTAGCCAATGAAACATCCATGATGGTCACATCGGCTCCCATTCCTGCGGCCATCCAGGCAGCTTGAGTTCCTACAATACCCCCTCCAAGAATTAAAACTTTGGCAGGTAAAACTCCAGGTACTCCACCTAAAAGAATCCCTCGACCACCTAAAGGCTTTTCTAAGTAGTTAGCGCCTTTTTGGATGGCCATTCTACCGGCTACTTCAGACATTGGAACTAGGAGGGGAAGGCTTCTATCAGCTTTTTCGACAGTTTCATAAGCCAAACAAACAGCCTTACTCGCTACCATTGCCTTAGTTAGAGGCTCATAGGAAGCAAAGTGAAAATAGGTGAACAACAATTGGTTAGCCTTGATTAACGTGTATTCAGATTCGATCGGCTCCTTCACTTTCATGATCATTTCAGCGATTTCGTAGGTTGCTTCTATGCTTGGTAGAATATTGGCTCCGGCGGTTTCATATTCCAAGTCGGCGAAGCCGCTTCCTACTCCCGCTCCTTGCTGAATATAGACTGTATGACCTC
Source organism: uncultured Limnohabitans sp. (assembly GCA_964574365.1). Classification (GTDB taxonomy): domain Bacteria; phylum Bacteroidota; class Bacteroidia; order Cytophagales; family Cyclobacteriaceae; genus Algoriphagus. The sequence continues at coordinate 32,163 of CAZNND010000019.1, read as the reverse complement.
TTTTGATAAGCTCCTTTGCGCCTGCAGGAGTAAGCGCAACTCGGTTTTCATTGTTTTTGATTTCCTTGGGTACACCTATTATCATGGCTAAGTTTATTTGGATTTAAATTGCTTGCTACAAAGATAGAAAGCTAAATTTTTCAAAAAACTCAATGAAAGAATAGTATTTTGATACCATTTGGTTTTTAGGGCTTTTTCAAAACGTTGTTTCATGAATTCAAAAAAAGATAGATAATATTTTGATTAATGAATTTTAGAAAACGAAAATTTTGATTTTTTTTTTCAAGAATTCGATTCAAATCACTTTAACTTCAATTTCCCAATTTTATAAATTAAAATTTTGTATAAATTTTATTATTAAAATAAAGTTCTTCTAAAATTATATTTTATCTGGTTAATCCAAATAAATATTGGTAATTCGAAATATTCACGATTTGCGCAGCCAAGGTTTTTTTCTATTTTTGACGTACTCTTTGTTATAAACCCGGAATAGCTTTAGTAAAATGGATTCTATGGAAGTTAAATTTCGCACAAGTCCTCAGGGTCTATCCCAATTCCAAAAGGAGTCGATAGAAGAAGATTTTAAGGTTGCTGTCATGAGCCGACATGCTTCCTTGATGGGAAGGAAGGAAGTATTTATGGGCAAGGCCAAATTCGGGATATTTGGCGATGGCAAAGAGCTCGCCCAGATTGCGATGGCAAGGGCTTTTAAAAAAGGGGACTTTCGGTCAGGCTATTATCGAGATCAAACTTTTATGATGGCGCTTGGGGAGTTGACAGTCCAGCAATATTTTGCCCAATTGTATGCCCATACCCAAGTGGAGGCTGATCCTGCCAGCGCAGGAAGATTGATGAACGGCCATTTTGCCACCCGATTAATTCATGAAGATGGAACATGGAAAGATCTTACCAATCGATACAATTCAGCCGCAGACATATCCCCAACGGCTGCGCAGATGCCGAAATTATTGGGACTCGCTTATGCATCTAAACTTTATCGTGAGAATAAGGGGCTTAAATCTTTTTCCCAATTTTCAGTAAATGGCAATGAGGTAGCCTGGGGTACCATAGGAAATGCTTCTACTTCTGAGGGAATGTTTTTTGAAACGATTAATGCCGCAGGAGTTTTACAAGTGCCTATGGTGATTGCCATTTGGGATGATGGTTATGGGATTTCTGTGCCCCAAGAATTCCATACCACCAAAGGAAGTATATCTGAGGTGTTGGTAGGTTTCCAAAGAACTGGCACAGAGAATGGTTTTGAACTATTTAGGGTAAAAGGATGGGATTATGAAGCCTTGAATCAGGTCTTTTTACAGGCTGGTGAATTGGCTAGAAAAGAGCATGTACCTGTCTTAATCCATGTTGAGGAAATGACCCAGCCACAAGGGCATTCGACTTCTGGTTCTCATGAGCGTTACAAATCTGCTGAAAGGTTGCAGTGGGAAAAAGATTGGGATTGTATAGAAAAGTTTCGTGAGTATATCATCACCAATGGCATAAGTTCAGCCGATCGACTTGATGAGATAGAGGCCCAAGTCAAATTAGAGGTAAGACGTCAGAAAGATGCTGCCTGGAATGAATTTTCCCGAGAGATCAAAGAAGAACTTGAGGCTGCTGTTTCTTTGATACGAAAGACTGGAGAAAAATCCACCCGGAAGCTGATTTTGAATCAGATGGCCGATGAATTAAAAAGGACAATCCATCCTATTCGTAAAGATGTGGTAACTGTGGTAAGAAAGGCCCTTCTCACTCTTCGTGCTGAGAATGAATCTGTTAAAAATGGACTCAAGCAATGGTATGATCTGCAGCAAGAGAAAAATTACGACCGGTACAGCAGTCATTTGTATTGTGAAACTGATTTTTCAGCGCTAAAGGTTAGGGAGGTACCTGCATTGGTTGACGATAAGTCAATGCTTGTAGATGGAAGAGAGGTTTTGCAGGCATTTTTTGATTATACACTGGAGCATGATGCTAGATTTTTTGCCCTTGGGGAAGATGTTGGTAAAATAGGAGATGTTAATCAGGCATTTGCAGGTTTACAAGCCAAGCATGGGGAATGGAGAGTGACCGATACTGGAATCAGAGAATGTACGATCATAGGACAGGGTATTGGTTCGGCGCTTCGAGGGCTCAAACCAATGGCTGAAATCCAGTATTTGGATTATCTGTTGTATGCAGTTCAGATTTTGTCAGATGACTTAGCTTCTCTCCATTACCGGACTAAGGGTGGACAGAAAGCTCCTTTAATTGTAAGGACAAGAGGACATCGCTTAGAGGGGGTTTGGCACTCTGGTTCGCCTATGGGCATGATTCTGTCGAGTTTGAGGGGAATGATGATTTGTGTTCCGCGTGATATGACCCAGGCTGCAGGCATGTATACTACCCTTTTAAAATCGGATGATCCTGCCTTGGTAATTGAGTGCCTCAACGGATACCGGCTGAAAGAAAGAATGCCTCATAATATAGGAGAATATACTGTTCCTTTGGGCAAACCAGAAATTTTACGGGAGGGTTCGGATGTTACACTCGTTACATACGGAAGTATGTGCAGGATTGTAATGGAGGCTGCTTCTGATCTTTTCGAAATAGGAATTTCAATAGAAGTCGTAGATGTTCAAACATTGATTCCATTTGACATCTATGGGTTAATTGGGAAATCCATACAAAAAACCAATAGGGTAATTTTTGCAGACGAAGATGTCCCTGGAGGAGCATCGGCTTACATGCTTCAACAGGTTTTGGAAAATCAGAAGGTGTTTAAATATCTTGATTCTGAGCCCCAAACTTTATCAGCAAAAGCCCACAGGCCGGCATATTCCTCAGATGGAGATTATTTTTCCAAACCAAGTTCTGATGATGTGGTAGAAAAGGTATATCAATTGATGCACGAATCAAATCCAACTAAATTCCCGTCAATTTAAGTGACTAAAGCAATACCTTCTAAAGTGAATTTGCTGTTATTTTTTTGAAATTTGACGAAGAGTCAGTTCTGGACTTGAGGTTTCATTGGAGCGGTTGAGTGATCTATCTTGGATTTGGACATTTATTCGAATAGTGTCCGTCCTAAAAATTGATTCCCATCCAGATGACAACATGGCATATCGAATTTGACCTTCAACTGGTTGCCCAACAGGCGAGTTAAGAATCCTAGGAAATCGGCCGTTGAATGTGGTAAAAAATGGGGGGTCTTGCCACCTAAATTCTCTGAAAGTCCCATTTCGTTTAATAAAAAACCTGACGAAAATGTTGTATTGGTTTTCGTTTTTTTCAACCCAAACGGTATCCCGTATAATGATGTTATTAACAATTGGATTGATTACCCAATCAACTGGGTTATATATAGGAGCATTACTTGGCCTCTTTGAATACGTTATTAAGTTTCCTACAGCATCCCTTTTGTAAATCAAAGGATTGAAGGGTGGGTTGATGTCTACAGGAGAAAGCCCTAGATCGCCCTCGGCATCTTTAAACTTGATGTTTAAAATCAGGGAATCCTGTCCTGATGTGGAAACATATTCTAAACTTGAAAACTCAATTTCTGGTGTGCTGGGAAAATTTTCAGGAGGACTAATGCAAGAGGTTCCCAAAAGACAAAATCCAAACAATAATCCAGAATAGTTTTTGATTCGCATGAGTTGAAGGTAAATTTGCTTTCTAAATTACAGGAAGTTTTTCCACTGAAAAAATCCAATTAATAAAACGATGTCACCCTTCAAAAGTTTTTCAGAAAGGCTGGATATATTGAATTCTGACCAATTTGAAAGTTTTGCTTTGGAATTGTTTTATTTTCAGTCTAAAACCAATGAGATTTATAGGTCATATCTCGAGGCAAGGAAAATTAATCCGTTTAAAATCAGTACCCTAGAGGAGATCCCTTTTTTGCCCATCAGATTTTTTAAAGACTACTCCGTAATTTCAGGTAAGGTAGGAGATTTTGAAGGATTTTATTCTAGTAGTGGTACTACAGGAATGATTACAAGCAGACATTATTTTTGGTCTGAATCATGGTACCTTCGACACGCTAAGAGGATTTTTGAAGACAACTATGGGTCTCTTAAAGATTTTCATGTCCTGGCTCTACTTCCAGCTTATTTGGAGCGTCCCGGAAGTAGTTTGGTTTCAATGGCTAAATTTTTCATTGAAGAAAGTCTGTCGGAACATTCCGGATTCTACCTATATAACCAAGTCGATTTGTTGAATAAATTAGAACTTTTAAAAAATGATTCAAGAAAAGTCCTTTTGTTGGGAGTTACTTTTGCCTTGCTGGATTTGGCTGAGTCAAACCGTCCATTTTTTGAAATGGATAATTTAATAGTAATGGAGACAGGCGGAATGAAGGGTAGGAGACGTGAAATGATACGGGAAGAAGTTCATGACCGGTTAAAAGATTTTTTTAACCTGGATCAGATTCATTCTGAATATGGGATGACTGAATTGATGTCGCAAGCCTATTCGTTTGGAAATGGTAAATATAAGCTTCCATATAGTTTGCGGATTTTTTTAAGAGATATAAATGATCCATTTAGCTGGACCAATAGATCGCAAGGTGGTATAAATGTGATAGACTTAGGTAATTTTCATTCTTGCTCGTTCATTGAAACTCAAGATTTGGGCAAGATAGATGGAAAAGGTAACCTTGAGGTGTTAGGTAGATTTGATAATTCCGAGATAAGAGGGTGCAGCTTGTTGGTTCAGTAGTTGATATCTAAAAAATTATTAACATATTTAGGTTACTAAATCTTCATCTATGAAAAGAATACTTTCCCTTGCTCTTTTAATCGGAATTTTAGCCCTTGGCAGCTGCGCATCAAGCAAACCGTGTCCTGCTTATGCTAAATCTCCTGTATCTGAAAAGTCTTCCGGTTGAAAAAGTATGCTGACTTTAATAGTCAGCATACTTTTTGACATCCTCGAGATTGATTATCTGTTCTCCAAGAATTACCAATCGTTCTACTACATTTCGTAATTCCCGGATATTGCCGGTCCATGGATAACCCATTAGTTTTTCAATAGCTTCCTTTGTGATACTCTTCTTGATCGTTCCATTTTCGGCGGCGATATCTTGTAGAAATTTTTCTATTAAAAGAGGAATATCTTCTTTTCTGTCTTTCAATGCGGGGACTTGAATCAATATCACACTTAACCTGTGGTATAAATCTTCCCTAAATCTTCCTGCCTCTATTTCTTTTTTTAAATCTTTATTTGTTGCAGCTAATACTCTGACGTCCACCTTGATGTCTTTATCACTGCCGACGCGGGTGATAAGATTTTCCTGCAAAGCCCGAAGTACTTTAGATTGGGCTGGAAGTGACATGTCACCAATTTCATCTAAAAATAAAGTTCCTCCTTGCGCTTGTTCAAACTTCCCCAAACGCTGTTTATGGGCTGAAGTAAAGGCGCCTTTTTCGTGACCGAAAAGTTCAGATTCAATCAATTCTGAAGGAATTGCGGCACAATTTACAGCGATGAAGGGTTCTTGATGACGATTACTTTTTTGATGAATCCAATGTGCGACTAGTTCTTTGCCAGTTCCATTTGGCCCTGTGATAAGTACCCTTGCATCAGTTTTAGCAACTTTTTCTATAGTTTCTTTTACTTTACTAATTGCCTGAGATTTTCCAATCATATCCAATTTCTTGGAAAGCTTTTTTTTGAGGACTTTAGCTTCCGTGACTAATTGCTTTTTGTCTAAAGCATTCCTTACCGTGAGTAAAAGTCTATTTAGGTCGGGGGGCTTTGGAATAAAATCAAAGGCTCCTTTTTTGGTTGCATCAACTGCTGTTTCTATGCTTCCATGAGCAGAGATCATGATGAATTGTGGAGTTTTCTCTAATGCTTTCGCTTGGTCAAGCACCTCAATGCCGTCCATTTTAGGCATTTTTACATCACAAAGAACCAAATCAAAATCTTCCTCTTTGATCTTTTGAAGACCCTCTTCTCCATCTTGGGCCTCTGAGACCTCATACCTTTCGTATTCAAGAATTTCTCTTAAGGAAGCGCGAATGAATCGCTCGTCATCAATGATTAGAATTTTTGGCATAGTGCAAAGTAAGAAAAAAAGTGCAAGTCTGTAAGCCGGGTTCTGTTTCCTGATTGCTCAGGAATCTTGCCATTTATCTCGATCTTGATTCACACCAAGACTCCATCGATCTACCCGCCCCGGAATCCGCCTCCTTAGAGTCGGTATCGAACGAGCAGCTCTTTGCCCGGGGCCTATTTGATCTTTCAACCCATAAGGTTTGCCGTGCCCCCTTCATCACTGTTGGGGCGGTGGGCTCTTACCCCACCTTTTCACCCTTATCCCGATTGGAATCGGGACGGTATATTTTCTGTGGCACTATCTGTCTCCAATCCGTCTCCAGATTGGAGCCTTCCCGTTAGGAAGTATGGCGCTCTTCGTTGCCCGGACTTTCCTCCCCGTCCCGATAGCAATCGGGATCGGAGCGACAAGACGACTTGCACTATGCAAATTACATTATTTTGTTTGAATGGATTTGATTTTTCTTCTCATTCTACCTTTTGTATTTCTGCCTACATTCAAGGGATAAAATAATGTTGACCTGTGGGACATAACCTCCATGAAATTTTTCAAATACAACTAATTTCAACAAGAAGGTGCAAAGACCGCTAAATAAATTTTAAGATTTGGGTTCCAATTGTTCATTTCTATTAATTCTTCTGAAAGGTCTCAATAACTATTGTCTGCTAGATCTAGTTGAAAAACTTCGGTTTTCCTTTTTGTCTTCCGCAACTTTTCAGTGAAAGAATTAAGAAATAGTTTCAGGAAATCGGGCCCCTTGGAAACACCCTTTTTTTATTTATCCGAATTTATTGAAGGTTATTACTAGGCACTTATATGAGTGGATAATCAAGTTCTACAAAATGACATTTTAAAAAAAACAATCACTATCGTCTAGAATAATGTAGATTCAAGGAAAAGCCCAGGGAAATCGCTTTTAACTTTTGGTAATTAAAACATGGAACGAATGTATCGAGAACCTTCCTTTTGAAAATTTGTGGATTTGAACCATTAAGGTCATTGAGAAAATTAAGAATTATGGCTGAGTCTTTTTTGCAGAAATCCTACTTTCATTCGATTTAACAGTAACTCTTAATTTTCTCGTGGTTCACTCCATGAAACTGGTTTGTTTTTTTCAGTAGGAGGGAAAAATGCTAAGTTTTAAAAGCGATTTCCCTGAGGAAAAGCCCGACTCAATTAATTGAAAGTGAATTTATTAATATGTGTCTCCGCTTGATTTCACGTCGCCATTTATTATTCAGATTTTGGATTTAGAAATGACAATTGCTTAAGTGGCATTGCAAAGATCGAGAATGTTTAATCCTATTATCATGGTAAGATCGATTCTATACTAATGGCTTATCTATGGGTTTGCCACAAGCTCTCCCGAAGAGTTCGGGAAAGCCACAAAGAATGAAAGATAGGTTTGAACAGGATGGCAATTCTCATTTCCTTTACTGCCTTAGCGACTTCGTGGCTATGAAATTTTTTTTTGCCATATGCTCTTCCTAATAATTCGGGAAAGACACTAAGGTTGAAAAGCTAAAGATTTGAATGCTATTGGTTTACAAATTAAAGTGAAAGGCCTGATTTAATTTCAAAAATTTCCCTAAGCTCTACCCGAGTTTTTCAGTCCATGATCCCAAGGGTCATGCAAATTTAGGTTCAGGTCTCCCTTAAGGAATGGATGAACAGTATTTACCCGGCGCTAATTCGGTGATAAATGACATACGTGCACTTATCCGGATACACAAATTTTTTATTGTTTTGAAGAACTAAACCCATCTCTTTCAAAAAAAATAGACTCATGCAAGGAGGTGCCGGTTGCTTGTCCAATACGGGAATCTGAAGAGGGAAATTAATGGCACAAAATTTTTAATCGATATAAGATAAAAAAATAGATTTTTTTCGATTTTTTTTAAACCTTTCCTCCTCATACCTGTTCTGTTATTGAAGGCTTAAAAAGCTTTTCTTCATAGTGCTGGGTTGAGCCGCTCCGATAGGAGCGGTTCTTTTTTATAAGCAGGTCAATTTGCACTCACCCTCTAATTATCCTTAAATTTGTTTAAAATCTTGCTTCAATATGATCCTTGTAGGAAATGCAGTGCTCTCAGATGATATAAAAGAAAATTTTTTTGTTTGTGATCTAGAGGCCTGTAAAGGTGCGTGTTGCGTAGAGGGAGATTCTGGCGCACCTTTGGAAGAAGATGAAATTAGAATTCTGGATGAAATTTATCCTATTGTAAAAAATTATATTACCGAAGAAGGCCGTAAGGCCATTGAATCACAAGGTACTTGGGTAATTGATACGGATGGAGATAAAGGTACTCCAACCATTGGAAAAAACCGTGAGTGTGCCTATGCACTTTATGATGAGCGGGGGATCCTAAAATGCGGAATAGAACAAGCCTATCTCGACGGGAAAATTTCTTGGCAAAAGCCGATTTCTTGTCATTTATATCCTATTCGATTAACCAAATATGAACAATTTGACGCCTTAAACTATGAGCGTTGGCATATTTGCGATCCAGCCTGCCACTTGGGAAAAAATCTAGGAGTCCCTCTTTATCGATTTTTGAAAAGCGCACTCATCCGAAAATATGGTGAAGCCTGGTATCAGGAGCTAGTCGAAGAAATTGAAGGCTAAACTAACCCTGGTAATGCTCTTTTTTTAACCAGCCATCACCTTGAATTTTTTTTATTGCGAATTCAGCCATTTTTCTATAGCCTATATCAGACGGGTGAATCTGATCTATGGAAAAAAAATTCTGGTCAATAGGGATTGAAATTGGATCAAAAATAATGATTCTGCTTTCCTTTGAACACCAAAGCATTTCAGCTTGAAGGTGACTTCTCTGAATTTTCATAAAATAACGTAGCAGAGAAGAAAAAGCCGGAAAAATATGAACGGGAGGAATATCCGCTAAATAAATCCATGCTGGGGAATACTCCTTTGACAGGAAAGAAATGAGCGTCCGGAGTTCTTTGTGAAATTCTTTTGGATCTGTTAACCTAAAGCAGTCGTTAGCACCGAAGAATAAGAAAAAACCAGTTGTCTTGGAGTTAGGTTCTTTTTTGTGTTTTTTAAAGAAAAAAATAGAATTTTTTAGTGTAAGACCATTTTTGCCCAAGTTCTCCACTTCAAAGTCTTTCCCCAATAGAGTTGATAAATTTCCTGAAAGCGTATGCTCAATTGAACTAGCTCCTACGCCAGCAACGGTGGATTCTCCAAGAATTATGATTTTTTTTCTGCCTTGTCCCAGATTAAAGTGTTCTGGAAAGCCAGATAACTTTGCGCCATTTTTTTTTATTTTTAACGCCTCAAAGGCAAATAATGGTAAAAAAGGATAAATCATCAACCTGAAAAACCAATGAGGCATCATCAACCACCTGTCTTTTTTGCCCCATAGCCAGCATCTAACAATACCTGAAGTACTTTGTCCCTGTGGTCTCCCTGAATCAGAATTTCACCGTCTTTGGTGGAACCACCAACACCGCATTTATTTTTCAAAAGTTTACCTAAATTTCTAAGATCCTCCTCATTTCCCACGAATCCTTCTACAAGAGTAACCTGTTTTCCCGCTCTTGCTTTTTTGTCCAATAAAACTTTAAGTTTTTGTTGCGCGGGTAAAAGTGAATCAGCAACTTCCGAATTATCCGTGTTGTATTCAAAACTCTCCAATGTGGAATACACCACGCCCTCTCTTTTTTTCCAGTCGTTAGTTTTTTTAACCATCGTGTTTTTAAAGTTTTAGCTGGGAATGCACACTAAACCTAAGGAAATTAAGTATTTATTCGATTTGAATATATAGCCGTTGCACTGCTTTTCCTAAAATTTCCTAGTAACTTCTGCCCGGAATTAAATCTAACTTATTTTGATTTAAATGTCCAAACGGGTCTTTTTGAATGGTTGACCACATCCTCTGCAATGCTGCCTGTAATTAGGTGCAAAATCCCTGTTCTTCCATGTGTAGTCATGGCAATGAGATCTGCGTCAATATCTTCAGCAAATTCTATGATGCCTGATTCTTCAGTCAGCGAATTATAGACCGCAGTTTTGATGTTTTCAAACTTATGCTTTTGAATGAAGGAGTTAATCCTTGAAATGGAATCCCTGGATGTTTCAAAATTTCCAGGAGTATTGACGATTAATAAATGAAATTCTGCTTGAAACAAACTCTGTATCTTTTTAATCCTGGATGCAGTTTCATTGGCTGATTCCTTAAAATCAGAAGCAAAAACCACTTTTTTCATGTTTGCAACAGATGTTTCTCCTTTGATGGTGATAACCGGACAACTACACGTCCTTACGACTTTTTCTGTATTGCTTCCCACCAAAACTTCTTCTAACCCAGATACACCTTTCGAACCCATAACCACTAAATCTGGTTTGAACTCTTCGATGGCTTCAGAAATCCCATTGAATGCATGACCGATTACTAATTTAGTCTCTAGAGAGAAATCTTCGCCTCGATAATTTTTTTCCAACTCTTCAAGTTGTCTTTTTCTGGTTTCGACCAATTCCTTAAAAAACATTTGGTTTTCAAAATCCCCAATAGGATCTAAACCACCTCCCAATGTTCCTATTCCTGTGGTTAGGGGAATCTCAACGACATGGAATACGGTGATACTGATTTTTGAATAGTTCTTTCCCAAGCCGATTGCGAAGTTTAATGCGTGAGTAGCTGTTTGGGAGAAATCGAAGGGGACAAATACGGTGATCATGGATTTTTATTTTAGGACACCTGAATTTACAAACAATAGAACAGTAAAAAATGATATATCTCAGTCTTTGGATTGATTGACATTTTCTTTTTGGCGCAGTAAGTTCATTTTTTCTAACTCAGTTACCCTAATCCTAGCAAGGAATAAGTAATACTGCATTCAAGCAGGGAATTAATTTCACAGTGCTGGCATCATCTATAACAATAAACCAACTCCAAATAGCACACTCCAAATCAATGTGCTTATTGCCATCATTTTTAAATATGGATCAGTTGTGGATGAAGAATTTGAATTTTGAATACCAAAACCCACTCTGAGCATCAAAAAAAGACTAAAAAAAGCAATTAAAGCAAAGTATTGTTTACTTGATAAGGCAAAAATCATTAACGAAAGGTTGCCTGTAAATAATAAAAACCAATTGTAAGCTATTGCTTTTTTTCTTCCAATTCGAACTGGAATCGATCTTTTTCCGGCCGTTTTATCAGACTCGATATCACGTATGTTATTGATGTTTAAAACGCAAGTGCTAAAGCACCCAAGGGAGATCGCAATAAAAAGCGCATACAGGTTAAAGTTTAAGGTGTGAAGAAAATAGGTCCCCAAAACCCCAGTCAATCCGAAGAAAATAAAGACCGAAAGATCCCCAAAACCTGCATAGCCATACGGGTTATTGCCCGAAGTATAGTTGATCGAGGCCCAAATTGCTGCCAATCCTATACCCAAAAACAAAAGAGAGAGCATCCAATTCGAAAATGCCAAAAAAATCAAAAAAAGACCTGAAATGAATGAAAGTAGTGCAAATAAAAACATTGCCTTTTTCATTTCTTTGAGGGAAATGATTCCTGATTGAACTGCTCGGATGGGGCCTTGACGTTCGGAAGAATCCGCTCCATGAACAAAATCACCATAATCATTGGAGAGATTGGAGAGAATCTGAAGGAAAATTGTCGTCAGGGAAGCCAATATGAAAATTTCCAAACGGAAAGAATTTTGCCATAGTGCAAGGGCAGAACCTGAAAGGATACTCGCAAGCGCTAAAGGCAAGGTTCGAAGCCTGACTGCATGCAGCCAGGCCTCTTTCTTGGATGTAATCTCTTTTTTCAATGAAATTTAGTCAGTTCACGCCTCAATTAGTTTCAAAATCTGCTCATCTAAAGGGGTAACAGAGGAAGAGAAGAACTTTACTAATTCACCTTTTTCATTAATGAAATATTTACAAAAATTCCAGCTTGGTTCCTCGTTATTCCAACCGTTCATTTTGGCATCGGATAGCCATCTGTATAGCGGATGTTTATCAAAACCTTTTACTGAGATTTTTTCAAACATGGGGAAAGTTACGCCATATTCGATAGAACAAAATTCTTTGATTTCTTCATTGGATCCAGGCTCCTGTCCCCCAAAATTGTTGGCAGGGAATCCAAGGATGGTAATCTTATCTCCATGTTTGGAATAAAGCTCCTGAAGCTGTGCATATTGTTTTGTATAACCACATTTGGATGCCACATTTACGATCAATAGTTTTTTGCCTTTAAAGGAAGAAAAATCAACTTCTTTACCATTGAGGTCTTTCAGTTTGAAATCATAGAGTGGGCTTTCCATAGTTTGGTTATAGGAGGGATGAAAGGATGCAGCGTTGGTAGGTCGCTGAAGAGTTTTTCCGCAAGCTAATAGTAGCATGCTAAGGGTGATTAATATAATTTTCATTGATTGATGTTTTTTAGGTCAGTATGCAATCGTTAAATGAAGATGAATTGTAAATGTTAGGTTGACTGTCCTTTATTGATTTTAACTTTACATTCGTTCGGGTACTTGAATACCTAGAAACCCCATTCCTTTTTTAATTGTTTTAGCCGTAAGTGCAGAAAGGGCAACCCTAAATGCTTGCGTGTTTAGATTTTTTTCATGGAAAATAGGTAAATCTGCATAAAATCTGTTGTACTCCTTTGCGAGGTCAAATAAATATTGAGCGATTAGGGAAGGCGAATAGTCATCTGCCGCTAATTTAATTTTCCGCTCAAATTCATTTAAAATTTGAATCAGTGCAATTTCTGATTCTGACAATTCATCTATTTCTGAAACATCCGATACACTGTATTTCACTCCTATTTGTTCAGCTTTTCTCAAAATCGCTGCAATTCTCGCATGGGAATACTGCACAAATGGTCCTGTATATCCTTGAAATTCAATGGATTCCTGTGGGTTAAACAGCATGCGTTTTTTTGGATCCACTTTAAGCAAAAAGAATTTTAAAGCTCCAAGCCCTAAAATTTCATAAAGCTCCTTGGCCTGCTCCTCCGTAAATCCTTCGATTTTTCCAAGTTCTTTAGTATGGTGCTCTGCAGTCTCTATCATTTCCTGAATCAAATCGTCCGCATCCACAACAGTACCCTCTCTTGATTTCATTTTACCTGTTGGCAAATCCACCATCCCATAGGAGAGATGAAACAATCCAGGTCCATAGGATCGACCTAGTTTCCTCATGATCTTAAACAAGACATCAAAATGGTAATCCTGTTCATTTCCTACCACGTAAACCGATTTATCAATTTGGAAGTCCTTGTATTTGAGATCAGCAGTGCCCATGTCTTGTGTGATGTAAACGGAGGTGCCGTCTCCCCTTAAAACTAGCTTTTCATCTAGTCCTTCATCAGTCAAATCTACCCAAACCGAGCCGTTTTCTTTTTTGAAAAAAACTCCCTTGGCTAGACCTTCCTCCACGATGTCTTTTCCAAGAAGATATGTGTCTGACTCGTAATAGAATTTATCGAAATCAACCCCCATTTTTTTATAGGTTTTCTCGAATCCTGCATACACCCATTGATTCATTCGCTTCCATAGCGCAACGACTAATTTGTCTCCAGATTCCCATTTTCGGAGCATTTCCTGAGCCTCTATCAGAATTGGAGCATTCTTCTTTGCTTCTTCTTCAGATTGACCCGCAGCAATAAGTTCTCCAATCTGCTTCTTGTATTCTACATCAAACTTGACATAGTATTTCCCCGCTAAATGATCACCCTTTAGCCCGGAGATTTCAGGGGTTTCTTCATTCCCAAAATGTAAGTAGGCCACCATGGATTTGCAGATATGGATGCCGCGATCATTGACCAAATTGGCCTTTATCACCTCGTAACCATTGGCTTTTAGAATTTCAGCCACTGAATAACCCAAAAAATTATTTCGTAGATGTCCCAAATGTAGGGGTTTATTGGTGTTGGGTGAGGAATATTCTACCATGACCTTCTGCCCATTAGGAGGAAGTTGACCAAGTTCTGGATTGCTATAAATTTTCTTGAAAAGATCTAACCAAACAATCTCATCTAAAACTAAATTCAAGAAACCTTTCACCACATTGAAGTCTCGGACAGCTGGAACAAATGCTTTCAGGTATTCGCCGATAAGTTTGCCTGTATTTTCCGGAGTTGTTTGAGAAATTTTCAAAAAGGGAAAAACGACAAAGGTATAGCTCCCTTCAAATTCCTTTTTGGTTGGAGCTAGGCTGATTTGCTCCATGGGAAGGTCGTGGTTAAATTTGTTCTGAAAAGCCAGCTGAATTCCCTGGATGATGGATTCTTGAAAGTTCATTTTTTTAACCACTAGGTCTAGGTAGATTTTCAAATTAGTCCGCAAAGGTACGGAAAGTATGAAAAATTAGGATTCCTTTCGAATTTTTGTTCAAATCAATAACTGAAGATTGTCACTGATCAAATAGCATTTTAATTTCAGCAATAAACCAGCAGGGTGAACTAGAAGAATCGAAATGGTTTTAGTAGAAGTAGTAAAAAAAAATTATTTTTTTATAAATTTAATTATAAAAAATATTAGTATAATTTAATAAAAATGTTGTCCAATTATAGTTTTTCTAGGTAATGCTACCTTGCCAGACTCAAGTTACTTGGTAAAATCTTATGAGTTTTATGTGTTAACTTAAGTTTAGAGAAAAAAGACATGAGTAAAAGCTGCCAATTACACTTTTTTCCACAAACCTGTCCGCCGTAGGATCATAAAAACGGTTAAACAACATGCCGTCACAGATTTTATTTGAATCCTATCAGGTATTTTACAGGTAGCAAAAGAACTATGAAAACACTCATTCAGCAGGCAAAGTACTTAGGGATCTTTGAAATTGCATCCTAATTCCTGTTCCGCTTTCTAAATTTTCAAATAGGATAGGTAAAAATAAAATTCTGGGATATTTTCAATTTTATGCACTAGCTCTTTCTAGTCAATTTCAAAATTTAATCGAGAAATATGAATCGGAAATAAATTTGACTTATTAATTTTACAATGTTTTTTTAGTCAGCTGTTATCACTACTTTAGAATTATGGGTTTCAGGAATTAATTACCCATTATTTTATTTGCAAACTAATGTTTTATTAAAAAGAATTTGAGCTTTCTACTAACTAAATAACTATGAGAAAATTTGTCGTGCTTATGTTTTTTTCCATTTCCACTTTTTCATTTGCTCAGGTAGTTAAAGACAGGGTGTTTTTGGTGGACCGATCTATAAAAGATGGTAAAGTGATTAAAATTGATGAAACTCAGATAATTTTTGAGGATAACGCAAAACCTGGAATGGAATCAAGCCTCAGGTTATCGATTATATGGAAGATCATCTATTCAAATGGTTTTGAGGAGGTATTTAATCAACCTCTTCCTGAAAGTGTGGTGATTTCTAATCAAAAACAAAAAGAGAAAAAAGAAACCATAATTTCGGGAATCACGGAAAAACTTACCGGTAAAATGCCCTCATTTCAAATTAATCCAGAGTGGAGACCTATGGTGTCGGTTGATTTGTCCGCATCTTTACCTATTATACTTTCCCCCGAAGAGTGGACCTCGACAGATCAAGGACTTGCACTTAGATTAGGTTTAGGAGGAGAAATAGGGTTTACATTCAACCCTCTAAAATATTTTGGAGTGAGCGTTTCTCAAGGATTTGTTCGCTTTGCTTCTTTTTTGCCAGATGATCCCAATCCTGATGCAGATAATTCGGTAAGGGAAATGGTTTTAATGACTTCACTCCCCACTTCATTCAAAATTAATTTATATCCTAAAAAAGAGATTGTAGCTTCAGCTGGTCTGCTTACCTCCGGTTTATCAATTACCAATTCAAATCCTCAACTCGAAAAAGAACGACTAAATGGCTATGTACTAGGTTTGGGCAAGTTGTTTTATTTTGGTGAAAGCAAAAATTACTGGAATCTATCTTTTAACTACACCAGTATGTCTTCTTCTGCACCATTCCAATTTAATTTGGATAATCAGAAATTTCCTGATTTGGGTGCCTTGAAGTTGGATTTTAAAAGTTTAAATCTTGTTGAATTGAAGTTTAGTTTACATTATGGGTTAAAAAAGTAATTTATCCTATTCAAAATTAAAAAAAATGATTTTTAAGGTTTTATGTCTTTTAGTCAAGTTTTATAAACCTTAAAATTCTTTTAAATCACAATAAAATCAATTGAATAAAATGAAAAATTTAATAAAAATTGCTTTTTCGATACTAATATTCTTTCATATTAGTTTTCTGAAGGCGCAAGATTTCATTTATAAAACGGACGGAACTAAAATTGAGTGTACCGTAGATGGGATTAATTCAAGTTCGATTACTTATTCAACCCCTAAGTCTGGCAAGTCTCAAACCTTAAATGTAAATCAATCAGCTATAATCATTTTCGGAAATGGTCAATTTCTCACTCTTCCAACAAGTGAATTGAAATTTGAAAATGCTAAGAATGCTCAAGCTTTAGGTAATGATATAATTATCGATAAGTTTGCGGAGATTAGGATAGGGGTAATTCGTAATCTATCCAAAAGTGAAATTGAATTTAATGATGCTCAATCTAATGATCTTTTAAAAATCAATGGTGATGAGGCGGTTTTAGCTATTTATAATAGTGGGGATCATGTTTTTTTTAGGAATGCTTCTGAGGTAAAGGCACTTTTAGAATATGTACAACCTAAAGTATATGCTCTTGCCGAAAAGCAGTCTGCTACCCCTACTGCCGCAGGGAAACCTTCTGGAAGACCAGCTTACATTAGCGATTCCAGCGAAAGCACGGCCGCCAAAACAGTACCTGCAGAAAATAAAAATCCAGTGGAAGCTGAACCAGTTAAAATAGTGGAGCAGACTCAGCCTTCTGCTAATACTGCAAGGATGAGTAGTAATTTGGGTATGAGTCAAAACGTCAACTCAAACTCAAATCAAAACGAGTCCACAGTTAGTAGGTCGAGTTCAAGTCAAGTCGCTTCCAACAGACCAAATGAAAATTCGATAAGCAAATCAACTAGCAGCAAAGGTCCTGGAGGAAAATCAAATATAATCTCGTCTAACAAGTTGGAAAGTAATACAACTAGTAGATCAAATATAATACTGGCAAACAAATCAGATGAAGCTCCGGTCAGAAAGGCAGCTTCAACAGAGGTTCCAAACAATAAATCAAGTCAGTTGGAAAGTAACAGCAATCTTAAAACCACGGTAAGGAATGATCAAAATTCCGAAGTGTATGCGGATACAACAAGTATTCTAGAGGTTCCAACAGACAGTGTAAATTCCGGATCTTCCAATTCACCGGATGAGTTGAATGATATTGATTTCGAAGAATTCAGTGACAAAGCTTTGCAAAAAATAGATGATTTCACCAATTACTTGGGAATTATAGCTAGCAAAGAAACTGTTCCTGAATCGGCTAACCAAGCAATTGAACTTGCTTTTGAACTTTTTGTTGACGAGAATGTAATTGTTGAAGTTACTACCTCGGGATATGCTGAGGTCATGAAAAGGAAAATAAGAGACTACCTCGTAAGATTGAAATTGCTGAAGTATGACCGTGTTGAGATTAAATGGGCTGATATCAACTATGTATCCAACTTTAGGAAAGCACCCGATGGAAATTATTATGGATCTATTACAGTGAAGCAAACATTTAGAGGATATAAAGATAATCAGGTTGTTTATTCAGATGTTACTCAAAAGGATGTAGAGATTGTCATTAAAGGCATGGAAAAATCGATACAAGGTAAAAAAGAAATGGTTTGGGATGTTTTATTGTCTGATATCGGAGTTGTAGATACCAAATGAAAAAAATAATAATCTTTTTATTTTTCGCATCATGCGTTTCTTTGCATGCCCAATCCCTTGAAAATACTTTCTACGATGAGAATTGGGCAGTTAGAGTGAAGCAAATCGATGATTTTGTTGATAGGTTTAATAATGAATTGAATTTCATCAAAAATGGAGTGATTGTGAAAAATAAACTCGCTCAAGAAAACAGAAGTGGAATTATCTTATCGCTCTTCAATTCAAGTAAAGAGATCGATCAAAAGCTGATTGAAAATTTTGTCTCTTTAGTCCTAGATAAGGATTATTATATAAAATTAGGACTAACAGATATCACTTGTGTTTTAACAACCAAGTCTGTTTATAAAAATGAAAATATATCAATAGATTTTTATCTTAAAATTGAAACTTTAAGTGATGGTTCAATGAAGTGGGTTATTTATAATGCAATACCATCAAAATATCCTTGGCAGAAAATTGAATTCAATCCGAATAAATTTATTAATCCCAGTAATCATAATTTACGATTTTCAAGTTTAGGGAAATTCATTAATGAGAGTAATGATATAAAAGGGATTTTCTCTGACAAATTTGTTGTCGATGAGTTTTCAATCCTTGTACATGAAATTATTCAAGGGAATTTAATCATAGGAGACATTAAAGATCTTAAATATAATATCAATGTATTGGATCAATATAAGGTTTCTATAGATTATATTGATAATGTAGAAAAAAAATCAGGTTGGTTAATTACAGAACTTTCATCTATCAAAACAAATGAATAATATAAAAATTTTCTTGTCTTTAACGCTTTGCTTGTTTATATCATTCTTGTCATATTCTCAATCAATAGAGGATAGAGATATAAAGGAAATAAAATCAAAGTCCAGACTCATTGTAAAAGAGTTCGAGGAATTACTAAATTTTATTTCGAATAGTCAAGCGTTTGATTCAGAGATAGATGAAATTGTAAATAATTCCTTTGATCCCAATAATTCGAATAGACTTTTTAAAGATTCAAAAATTATTGTCGAAGATGATTTGAATCCTGAACTCACGGATCGTGAAAGGAATATTGAGCTTAGAACTTACTTGAACAATTTTAAGTTGCAATATAATAAAACAAACGGAAGCTCTGTCTCTTTTGAAGATATTGTGCTTTCTGAATTATATAAAAGAGATAACTATTTTATTATTGTTAATTTTACAAGGAATTTTTCAAGTACTTTTTCGAGTAAGAAACTTTCTTATACGCCCTTGAATTGGAATCTTGAATTGGAAATTTCAAAAAACAATTCAGGCAAGTGGTATGCCTCAATTGCCGGTTTCTCTTATTCCTACAAACCTGATTTTATAGCTTTAAAACCGTTTTTAGTTGATATTTCCAAATCTTCCAATTCTACTGTTTCTTTAGCTTCAGATATTGAAGAGGCTCAAACTCCTTCCTCAGAGACTAGCATTACTCAAGAGAATTCTGGCTACGACGAATATTATTATTCTCTACTAAGTGCTGGTGAGAAAGCGTTTACAGAAGAACGGTTTGATGATGCTTTCGTTTCTTTTGAGCAAGCAAAAACCATTAAAAAATACGATTCTTATGTCACTTTAATGTCTAGCAGATCAAAACGTCTGCAGGAAGTTCAGTTATTAGAGTCCAAAGATAGATTAGAGAAGCTCTTTTCAACTCAAGCGCTTAATGCAGAAAAAAGGGGAGACATCGATATTGCCTTGAAAAGGTATAAGTCTCTTTTGAATATTAAAAACGATAAAGCTACAAAAGAAAAAGTTGATTATTTGGAGAAAAGGATAAATGCTAAAGATGATGTTACTTTTTTCCTCTCTTTAGAACCTAATGAATCTTTACTTAAAGACTTTGATAAAAAGTCAAAAGGAAAAAATAAAAATATTGAATATGATCTCGGAAAGGCCTTGTTAATTCAAAATGTTTATACTAAGTTGAATAAAGTAAAAGAAATTAAGTCTGCCTTAGATCCTTTAGACGGTATCCTTAAGAAAGATCCTGATTTCACAAGGGCTAGGTTGGCAAGAGCAAAAATTTCTACCCAACTAGCTGACTACAAAAGCGCGCTGAGTGATCTTACGTATTTGATTGAAAAAAATCCATCAGATTATGCTTTTTACATAGAAAGGGGTAAAGTATATCTATTGACAAATGCTGTAGATTTAGCAGTTGCGGATTTTACAAGAGCTAATGAAATAAATCAAATTGCGCCTGCCGGACACTTTGAACTTGGAAAAATTTATTTCTCAAAAAATAATTTTAAAGATGCAGAATATCATTTTAAGCAATGTATTTCTGCTCAGTATGGCAATCCCACCTATCATTATTTTTATGCCTTGTCTATCAAGGACTCAGATACTTTCAAATCTTTAGAGCATTTAAAAATTTCTAGGGAATTGGACCTTAATCAAACTTTAGAAAGACAAATTGAAAAAGAACTTTCCGATTTCGGTTTTAGAGCTGAGAGTTTTATCAACCAGGGAGAATTAGAGCTAGCTGAAAAAATTCTAAACAAAGTTTTAGATGTGAATTCCAATTCAATAAGTGGGCTTGTTTATTATTCAATATTGTTAAAAACAAAAAAGGTTTATTCTGAAGCGATTCCTATTCTGGAACGTCTGAGAACCTTGAATCCTAATAATCAAAAAATTAAATTTGAACTGGCAGACAATTATGCAAAAGCTGGACGTTTTGATCAATCCTTAAGTTTATATAATGAAATGATTAATTCAGTTCAAGAAGCAAAGAAGAGATATACAAAAAATTCATCTGATTCAAATGTGGGAATAGCTTTTGATAAAGAATTATTAAAGGTATATGTTGGTTTGGGTAATCTGTTTTTTGATAATGGGAAATACAATGAATCCATAGAATCTTTCTTAAAAGCCAAAGATATCCCTAATCATAAAGAAGAAAATTTTATAATTAGACTTGCGGAAGCGTATTTGAATGTAGGTTCTATTAAAGAGGCATTCGCTACAATTGCGTATGGTATTAAATTGAATCCCAAAAATGCTGGGTATCCTTATTTGAGAGGTTATATTTATTTTAAAGAAAAAGACTTTAAAAATGCAGTTATAAATTTCAATCAATCTTCTTTAGATTTAGAATATAAAGATAATAGTAATTATTATTTAGGTTTAATAAGTTACATTGATTTAAATTATGAACAAGCTTATAAACATTTCAAGTTGGTAAAAAATTATGGGCAAAATTTTGAAAATGCTTTAGAATATGCTCTTTTAATTTCTACGAAACTTGGCCTTTATTCAGAGTCTTATGGATTTTTTGAACAATTAAGTTCTTTATACAAGGATAAACCGACTAATGTAAGATATCAAACAACCCTTCTTGCTCAAAAATCTTTAAGTCTGAAAAAGGGCGAAAACAATCTTATTGAAGATTTAGAAAGTAATGGATTGAATTTATTGAAAGAAGAACCAAACAATCCTAGGTTATTATATTCAATTGCATTGTTGAATCTCAAAAAGGAAAATAATTCTGTTGCTTTAAATTACCTTGATCGGGCTTTGAGGACTAAACAACTGTATGAAGCGGATTTATATATTGATAAATTGTTTCAAGAAGTTGATGATCGAAAAATTAGAAAGCTAATTAAAAATTATTTTTAATAAGTTGATTTGACACTAGGACTTTAAACATTTATTAACTCATTTTGATAAAAAAATCCTTCGTTATGCTCGAAGGATTCTTTTTGTTTTACCGAAGGTAATTTTTAAGAATTTTTTCCTTGTCTGCTATTTTCCTTCTAATAATAATCAGTAAGTGGTAATATCCCAAATCTGGTATAGAACTGTTACCATTTTTGGCACATTTCAACTTTCCATTTTTGGTACATTATCACTTACTGATTACAATTTTTTTGGGGGTAAGACTTTTCCACTCCTATGTAAGCGGATAATCATATAACCAAATACAGAGTTTTTGATATCAGCTACTTTAATAAACCTATCATTCTAATTTTTTGTGTATTTCCTTGAAGCATAGGGTCCCTGACCAAAATCATTATAGGTCAAAAAGAAAGAAATCGGGTATTTCAGTCTTGCATTTTCCAAACTAGGGGCAAATGATCGATAAGCTTCAAAGCCAAAGTGCCAAAAACCATCTTCAGAAAGGTAGAATCCGTCGCCAACCTTAATGATTTTCCAATCGACATCATAGTAACTATCCCCATTTTCATCTATACCATCTCTATTAGCTCCATTAGGGCCTTTTATAATATACCTTCCTTTGCCATTTTCGTAAAGTTTGAGTTGATAGGTTGATGTAACTGAGCTTCCATCAATAGAATTTGCAGTCCATGAACCAATGACCTTTTCACTGTAAAATTGGATAGAATCCGTTTGAGTGACTTTGGTTGTAAACTTGATCGGACTTCCGAATAGATGGTCTGATTCTTTGTCTTTAATTTCTGCAATAAGCTGCACTTCTCCAGAATAGTTGGTAGGAAGCGTCCATTCTACAGTCGCTTCACCAGATGAGTTTGTAGAGGACGAGGGTAAATTAACGGTCCCTCCATTGGGAATTGATGTTTTCCAATCTACTTTAAAGCCCGATTTATTCCACGGACCAAACTCGGATTTCGAAACCATTTTAACAGTAGGATAAATTATGCTTCCTTTAGAGTAAATCTCATTGAAAACACTCACATTTTTTCCCTCTACACAAGCCTGAATTAAATTTCCATTGTATAGTTGAAGAACTTCCGATAATTCAACGCCGTCTAGCAATGCCTTGGCAAATGGGACCATTTCACTACCACTCTTTAATGCGGAAATACTTTCGTAAATCTTCCCAACAAGGAATAAGTTCTTGACCATAGCCCTATATATAATCCATTTAGAGGTAAAATATCTTGCACATATTATATCTGTAAAATTGGTAAGAACAGCAGACTTACTGGCCTCAAATGTACCTGTAAGGATGGCTAAAACCCCGTCATTGGAATTTGCTGACTCCAAAACAGTTCCAGTGACACTTGTAGTCAATGAACCTGCAATCTTTGCAATGCAATCATTTCTACTGCCCCCACTGATTGTACCGAATACCGCATTAAAAATTAGCGCTGTTGCCCCTTGGGCAATTGCGTAAATGTTAGCTGATTTGGCTTCCTCTTTATCTTGACTTAAATTTACTGTATAGCAATTGTCTGGTACCTTAAGTTCGGAGATGGGAAGTGCGCTTGGATCCTCAAAAATTTCTTTGGGTTCCAATAGTTTTGAAATTTTGGAGCCTTGGCCAATCGGAATAAATTCAACGTGAACGAAGCTGCTGACTTGATTAAATATTGAGGCTCCGTTTGCCGAGGTAACCCAATTGGAAAAGTTTTCCTGAACCCCGGCTGTCCGAGCGCCGGGTAAAGCTTTCTTTTCTAAATAAGTCGAAACTAGGTATTCGTTTAAAGCAATAATTTTCGAAAGGTGTTCCGGTTTGTCGGAATAAATGGATTCTCTGGATTTTAATTGATTACCAATACTTATCAGCAGGTCTGTGTAAGCCTTAACCCCCTTGGAAGCCTCCCAAAACTTTGTTTTATCCCCCTCATTTAAGGAAGGATAAGCAGGCAATAATTCCATAAATGCTTTGGCAACGGTTTCTGCATTGATTTCAATCTCTGACTTGTTTGGATCTAAATGTACTAGAGCCATGACATCACCTGTAGCATTATCCGTGAAAATCAGTGGAGATGAAGTTTCGGTTGGCGCATACAATTTTTCCCTTGGGTTATCCAAATTTGCGGAATCCACCAAGGTGTGTGCCCGAAAATTCTTGAAATCAAAGGATTTATCAATGTTAATTGAAAGTGACTTTGAATCCTCAGGTTGGGGCTTGTTTACTGCGGGATCATAAGGCTCTATGGTATTGCAGGAAATGGAAAACCAGTAAACTAAACCTAGGGACAAGGAGGAAATTAACCAGTTTGTTATTTTTCTTTTTTTTGAAAAAAGCATGGCAAGTTGAGGTGAATTTGTGGTGATGCTGATTTAAATGTCCTGCTATTGTCCCCAGTAAAAACTAAGCTCAAAAGAAAGGATTAAATCAAGAAATTAGAGGGCATTTTCATTTATAAATTTAACCGTGGTTTTCCGAATTAAAAATCTCAATCAATAGTCCTTTTTGGTCATTTTTGAATCTCCTCCAAACTTTTAAAACCAAAATCATTAAAATAGTAGATTCAAATCCTGCCATTTTGTCCGATAATTGCTATTTTTGCAATCAAATTGAAAACTAAAGCGAGTTATTACATTTCAATTGACAACCATTCAATAAATAGTATTCAACTTTATGAATTTGATCAAAGACATCGATATTCTTCAAGCAGAGGAAGCCCAAGCAAGCGAATACAAAACCACTCAGGACGAAAATACAGGCAAAACAAAAAAACTATATATCGAGAGTTACGGCTGTCAAATGAATTTTTCTGACTCGGAAATTGTGGCTTCCATCATGAAGGACAATGGTTTTGATACGACTTCTGACTTTAATCAGGCAGATGTTGTGTTTTTGAATACTTGCTCGATTCGAGAAAAAGCGGAACAAACGGTTCGAAACCGTCTTATCCACTTCAATGCGATCAAGAGACAAAAACCTGAAATGACTATCGGGGTTTTGGGCTGTATGGCGGAGCGATTGAAGGAAAAGCTACTCGAGGAAGAGAAAATTGTGGATGTGGTCGTGGGACCGGATGCGTATAGAGATCTTCCCAATTTGATTGCAGTGGCGGAAGAAGGACAAAAAGCAGTGAATACTTTCCTCTCCCGTGAAGAAACCTATGCCGATATTGCTCCAGTTAGGCTTAATTCTAATGGTGTGACAGCCTTTATCTCTATTATGAGGGGCTGCGACAATATGTGCTCGTTCTGCGTGGTACCATTTACTAGAGGCAGGGAGCGAAGCAGGGATCCACATTCGATTGTGGCCGAAGCTAAAGACCTTTTTGAAAAAGGATATCGGGAAATTACCCTTTTGGGTCAGAATGTGGACAGCTATAAATGGTCACCTGAGGAGAACAATAAAGCCAGGTTGGATAAAAAAGAGGATTCAGTCAGCCAAGTTGTAAATTTTGCACATCTCTTGGAACTGGTTGCCCAAGTCAGTCCATTACTACGTGTCAGGTTTTCGACTTCCCATCCCAAGGATATCACAGATGAGGTGCTTTTCACCATGAAGAAGTACAATAACATCTGCAATTACATCCATTTACCGGTACAGTCGGGGAATAGTCGGATTTTAGACTTGATGAATCGTACCTATGACAGGGATTGGTACTTGGATCGGGTGCACGCTATCAGAGAAATTTTGGGTGAAGATTGCGGAATTTCTTCAGACATGATTGCAGGTTTCTGTACAGAGACAGAAGAGGAGCATCAGGATACCTTGTCACTTATGGAGCTTGTGAAATACGACTTTTCATACATGTTTTATTATTCAGAACGGCCGGGAACCCTCGCTGCCAAGAAATTTGAAGACGATATACCGCTGGAAATCAAAAAGCGGAGATTGGCAGAAATTATTGAAAAGCAGAGTCAGTTGTCTCATGAACGAAACAAGCTGGATTTAGGAAAAGAACAGCTGATTCTGATTGAAGGATTTTCCAAAAAATCAAAATCTGAATTCAAAGGCAGAAATTCGGCCAATAAGGTAGTCATTGTTCCAGCAGGAGGACTGGCCATTGGAGATTATGTGAGGGTTAAAATCACCGATTGTTCGGCAGCAACTCTGTTTGGGGAAGTTTTGGAAATCAATCCCGAATTGGTATGATTACCCCATCGGAAATTCAAAGCGTAAAGCAACGGTTTGGGATAATTGGCAATAGCCCATTACTCAATCATGCCATCCAGGTAGCCATGCAGGCTTCGCCGACAGATATGACCGTGTTGATTACAGGGGAAAGTGGCAGCGGTAAGGAAAGTTTTTCCAAAATAATTCATTCGCTTTCCCTTAGAAAACATGGGAAATTTATCGCGATTAACTGTGGAGCCATACCGGAAGGCACTATAGACTCAGAGCTATTCGGACATGAAAAAGGTTCTTTTACTGGAGCGCATGAGGCTAGAAAGGGGTATTTTGAGGTGACTGATGGTGGCTCAATCTTCTTGGACGAGATTGGTGAGATGCCGCTTGGAACCCAGGCGAGACTTCTTCGGGTGCTTGAAAATGGAGAATTTATCAAGGTGGGTTCCTCCAAAGTTCAAAAAACCAATGTTCGTGTAATTACGGCTACCAATGTCAATCTGATCAAGGCAGTAGAAAAGGGTAGATTTCGTGAAGACTTATATTACAGACTAAATACCGTGCCCATTTTTGTACCACCACTTAGGGAAAGGGGAGAGGATATGGTCCTTTTGTTTAGGAAATTCACGACAGATTTCTCTGAAAAATACCAAGTTAAACCAATAACCTTAGATAGTGAGGCTCAGACGATTTTGATGCGTTATACTTTTCCAGGGAATATTCGACAGCTCAAAAATATTGCAGAGCAAATATCCCTTTTAGAAGATCAGCGTGAGGTAAACGCAAAAACCCTTTCAAAGTATTTGCCCCAAGAAAGTGCCAAACTTCCTATGGCATTGGGGACGAGTGGGTCGGAAATTTCAGATTTTTCTGAAAGGGATATTTTGTATAAAGTCCTTTTTGATATGAAAAAGGATATGAATGAACTGAAAAAGCTTGTTTTGGAATCCTTCCAAAGTGGTGGAATTAATTCAAGCATCATGCAGAAGCATCATGGTCTTTTTGAAGACATTGAATCAGATGTCTTGGAGAAAGAGACCATGGAAAAAAATTCACCTTTCACTACTCCACTAGTTATTGATTCAAAAAAAGCTAATTCTGCAGTAGAGGATGAGTATGAGGAAGATGTGATAGAGGACATCTTACATGAAGAAGATGATAGTTCTCTTTCCCTAGAAAGAAAAGAAAAGGAGATGATTCTTAAAGCACTTCAAAAGCATAACCACAAAAGAAAGTATGCCGCTAGCGATCTTGGGATTTCTGAAAGGACTCTTTATAGAAAAATTAAGCAATATGAAATTGAATAGAGTTCTTTTTTTCGCACAAATCTGTCTTTTTTGTGTTTGGCAGGGCTGTGCTGTGAAATATAGCTTTACCGGAACCAATATCAATTATGAATTGGTCAAGACTTTTTCTGTTGATAATTTTTTTAATGACTCTGGAGGTGGACCAGCAAATATGGAACAGCGATTTACCGAATCCTTAAAAGAATACTATCAGCGTAACACGCAGTTGGAATTGGTTCGAAGCAACGGCGATCTTCAGTTTTCCGGTTCTATTGTTAGCTATGCTCTGTCGCCACAGGCAGTTGTTTCGAGTGGAGATCCTAATTTACCTGATCGAGCAGGTCAAATGAGACTTTCAATTGCTGTGGAGGTAGAATATGTAAATATGACTAACGAGGAAGAAAACAAGAAGCAAACATTTACTTTCTTTAAAGATTATGATCCCAGGACAGTTACCCTTTTGGATGTAGAAAGTCAATTAGTGGAAGATATTTTTGAAATCATCATACAGGATATATTTACTGCAACAGTGGCAAATTGGTAAATTCCTTATATTAGTGAAAAAATCGTTGTTGTGGATTCAAACCTTTTTTTGAAATTTCTCAGAAATCCCGGACAATTAAGTGAGCCTGACTACCTGTTGGTAAAACAGCTCCAAGCCAATGTCCCCTATTTCCATTTGGCGCATGGCCTTGCCGCAAAATACGAGTTCGAGAAAAACAAAAAATCACATGGCTCTTCTTTGGAAATGGCAGCATTGACCAGTCCGGATCGCCTTAGACTAAAGCAGTGGATTTTGCTTCCTACGGAAATACAAAATCCCATTTTGTATAGTTCTGACTCAATAGTCGAGATTTCTGGAAATGAACGGCCTGTTAATTTTGCTGAAAAAATTAACCTAGTGGCTCAAAATGATAAAAGTGCTGAGCAAACCACAGAAGAAAATTTCTCCAAACCTGAAAAAAAGAAAAGAAAGCTTCCCAATGAAGATCTAATCGAGTCCATCAAGATGAGGGAGAAAAAGGAAATTATGGATTCCAAAAAAAGGGAGCAGATAGACCTTATCAGAGAATTCAACAAAAAGGACTTCAAGCTTGCAGTAATTCGAGAAATTGAGGAGAATCAGCCTGCGGAGAATCTCGCAGAATCAAGTAGCCAATTTAACGACAACCTGGTGTCTGAGACTTTAGCTCGAATTTTGATCAGACAAGGTAGAAAAGATATGGCCATAGAAATTTATGGTAAAATGGCTTTGAAGTTTCCCGATAAAAGGGCTTACTTTGCTGACTTAATTGAAAAACTGAAAGAATAACCTTCATCTTATATGTTCAATGTATTAATCAGTGTTATTTTGATTTTGGCTGTGTTGCTCATCTTAGTAATTCTGGGTCAAAATTCAAAAGGAGGAGCTGGAGCAGCTTTTGGAGGTAGTGCCTCCCAAATTATGGGAGTGACAAAGACTGGAAATGTCCTTGAGAAGGCTACTTGGATCTTGGCTGTTTCAATTTTAGTGCTTTCCTTAGTCTCCTCTGTATTTACCACTACAAATCAGCCAAACCAATTTTCATCGCCAAACATAGAAAGTGCCAAGCAGCAAGTGGTAGCTCCTGCTTTTGGTGATTCGACTTCTGCTGTTCCGGCTCAAATGCTACCGGCTGTTGACTCTGCAGCTAAACAGTAAATTTCTTGAATTAAAAAAGCCTGCTTACAGGATGAGCAGGCTTTTTTTATGGTTCTTTTTGCCCCATTTTGACACTTTTCAAGAAGTATTTCATTGGCTTAAGTGAAAATATTAGTTTATGAATTCAATTTTGATTTTTCTCTTCCACTCATTAAGATCCAATTCAATTAGGTTTAATCTTAGGATGAATCCTTATTTACCCGAAAAAGTTTGATTTCTCTATCAATTTTTAATGGAATTAGATAGATAAAGCATTCC
Organism: uncultured Limnohabitans sp.; assembly: GCA_964574365.1. Taxonomy (GTDB): domain Bacteria; phylum Bacteroidota; class Bacteroidia; order Cytophagales; family Cyclobacteriaceae; genus Algoriphagus. Next base: position 3,356 of record CAZNND010000019.1, on the reverse strand, counting down.
AACGTTAACATTTTCTTGAATTATCTGCGATTAATCCGATATGAGCAGAAGAACTACCTTGATTCACACTAAATTTTTGTCTCAAGTTCTCCAATTGGCCTTATTCCGATACAGTCCTGAGTAAAATTCTTTTTCCAACTGGTAGCAGCGTTTCTTCCAAAGGAAATACCTGTTGGCTATGAAGTCTCCAGGTAGCGGGATTTGGCAAATCTTTGATTTCTTTGATCAGGTGCAATTTCAATTTCTCCAAGGTCATTATCAGGGATTTTCTGAAAGTTCCTATCAGCCAGAATGAAATACTTCTAAACCGTTCTCCTGCGAGTTGCAAAAAATGGGTTTTATAGCGAAATGCATGAATCTCGGGTTGGTTTTCCTGAGTTACCAGCATGTAGCCTTCTAGGTTATATATCGGTAGGACTCCAACCGGTTCAAATTCCAGTTGCTCCTCAACAAAATCAAAGATCGCCCTGCCTCCCTCTATTTGATTGTAGAGCTTTGGAATTGCAAAAGAGGTTATTTGAGCGAGCTCTTCCATTAATTTCCCCTCTTGGATGGGAGATTCAAACTGAAGTTTTCTTTGATGAAAATCTATTCCTGTTAAGGCTTTTGGAAATAGGTTTTTTAAATCCGTTTTCCCGGTTTCCAGTTCCTTTAAAGTTCGGTGATGTTCAATCAAATCACTGAGTGAAGGGTACAGCTTTATAGCTTTAAATTCTTTTTCGGTGGATTGAAGATAGGCCAGTAATTGATACTTTTTGTACTCGAAATCAATCAGACCCTCAGTTATCCAGTTTTTGGGTAGAGTTTTCATATAAGGGATTACGTTTAATGGATTTCATGTCATAAAATACAGAATTCTGACATTTTTTTCTGACATCCGGGAAAATTTGACAGTAAAAAATGACAAAAATGACAGTAGGTTTCGGATAAAAACTTCACTTTTACGACCGAATTGTCAGTAATTTCCTATCATTTACCATTGGCACAGGAAGTGCGTAGTGGTCAATAGCATTTTAATCTAAACTTAAACAAAACATATCTATGTCAAACGTTAACATCAAACCTCTTGCAGATCGAGTTTTGGTACAACCGGCTGCAGCAGAAGAGAAAACTGCCTCCGGACTTTATATTCCGGACACAGCAAAAGAAAAGCCCCAAAGAGGAACTGTCGTAGCGGTCGGCAACGGCAAAAAAGATGAGCCATTGACTGTAAAAGTAGGAGACACTGTTTTGTACGGTAAATATTCCGGTACGGAACTCAGCGTGGATGGCAACGACTACCTCATTATGAGAGAATCTGACATTTTTGCAATCCTTTAATTCTTTATTTAACAACTGAAAATTATATAAAAAATGGCTAAACAACTGTTTTTCGACACCAACGCCAGAGATCAACTCAAGAAAGGCGTAGATGCTTTGGCAGATGCAGTAAAAGTTACTTTGGGTCCTAAGGGTCGTAACGTCATCATTGACAAAAAATTTGGAGCACCAACCATTACAAAAGATGGTGTATCTGTAGCTAAAGAAATCGAGTTGAAGGAGCCGATTGAAAATATGGGTGCACAACTCGTAAAAGAAGTGGCATCTAAAACTGCTGATAATGCAGGTGACGGTACTACCACTGCTACAGTTCTGGCCCAGGCAATCTTCAACGTAGGTATTAAAAACGTGGCTGCAGGTGCCAATCCAATGGATCTGAAGAGAGGAATTGATAAGGCTGTAGCGGCAGTAGTTGCTCAGTTGAAAGAGAACTCCAAGCATATTTCCACTTCCAAAGAGATAGCTCAAGTGGCAACGGTTTCCGCAAATAATGATGAGGAAATTGGACAAATGATTGCTGACGCAATGGACAAGGTGGGTAAAGACGGTGTTATTACCGTTGAAGAGGCGAAAGGTACTGAAACTGAAGTCAAGACCGTAGAAGGTATGCAATTTGACAGAGGTTACCTTTCACCATACTTTGTTACTAACACGGAGAAGATGGAAGTGGAATTGGATCATCCTTTCGTGTTGATCTATGACAAAAAGATTTCTTCTATGAAAGAATTGCTTCCTGTATTGGAGCCGGTAGCTCAGGCAGGTAAGCCTTTGGTAATTATCGCTGAAGATGTTGACGGTGAAGCACTTGCGACTTTGGTTGTAAATAAAATCAGAGGAGCTTTGAAAGTAGCCGCAGTGAAAGCACCTGGATTTGGTGACAGAAGAAAGGCAATGCTTGAAGATATTGCAATCCTTACTGGTGGAACTGTAATTTCCGAAGAAAGAGGTTTCAAGTTGGAAAATGCAACTCCTGACATGCTTGGTAGAGCTGAAAAAATCAACATTGATAAGGATAACACTACCATTGTCAATGGTGCAGGTGATGCTGGAGCGATTAAAGGAAGAATAGCTGAAATCAAAGCTCAGATCGAAAAAACCACTTCTGACTATGACAGAGAAAAATTGCAGGAAAGACTTGCAAAACTCTCTGGTGGAGTTGCTATCCTCTATATCGGTGCTGCTACCGAGGTAGAGATGAAGGAAAAGAAAGACCGCGTTGACGATGCACTTCATGCTACCCGTGCTGCTGTGCAGGAAGGTGTAGTTGTAGGTGGTGGTGTAGCTTTGGTTAGAGCGGCTTCTGCACTGGACACCCTAAAAGGTTCCAACGATGATCAGGATACTGGTATCAACATTGTAAGAATTGCCATCGAATCTCCTTTGAGAACTATCGTAAGCAATGCTGGTGGTGAGCCTTCCGTAGTGATCAACAAAATCAGAGAAAACAAAGGCAACTTTGGTTTCAATGCTCGAACAGATCAGTATGAGGATCTTTTTGAAGCTGGTGTTATCGACCCAACCAAGGTTACTAGATTGGCTCTGGAGAATGCAGCTTCAATTGCAGCCTTGTTGTTGACTACTGAGTGTGTAGTGGCAGATGTGAAAGAAGATTCTCCTGCAATGCCTCCAATGGGTGGCGGAGGAATGGGTGGCATGATGTAATCATCCCTGATTCAAATACTTAAGAGGAGATTCAAAAGATCTCCTCTTTTTTTATCTAAACTGTCACAATAAGGATAGAAAATCAGGAGTCATTAATGCTCAAGAATCGAGGTGGGGAAAGAGATATCCTGGATTTCATTTTTATTTGAATAATTAAAATTCAATGGTTTATCCCTATTTCTACGAAGGAGCGGATAGACAGGGAAATCGCTTTTAAAACTTACCATTTTTCCGTCCGACTGAAGAAACAAACCAGTTTCATGTAGTTAACCACGAGAAAATTAAGAGCTACTCTACTGTTAAATCGAATAAAAGTGGGATTTCTCCAAAAAAGACTAAGTCATAATTCTTAATTTTCTCAATGTCCTTAATGG
>CAZNND010000018.1:0-56286 GCA_964574365.1 uncultured Limnohabitans sp. | reverse complement strand
TTTTCAAAATCACCGCAAATCCAGTTTGCGAGAAGTAAGGAGTTCTGAATTTTCTATTTTTGGGGCAGAAATAAACCCAAATAAAGAAAATGCAGGAATTGCTAAAGAAGTTTGAAAAGAAATCCCCGGAGATTGTCTTTGAATGGAAAGATAGTGAAACGGAAGCTGAGGGATGGTTGGTTATCAACTCACTCAGGGGAGGAGCGGCTGGAGGAGGTACGCGGATGAGAAAGGGATTGGACAAACGGGAAGTGGAATCCTTGGCCAAGACGATGGAAGTGAAATTTACTGTTTCAGGACCAGCGATTGGGGGCGCAAAATCCGGAATTAATTTTGACCCAGGAGATCCCAGAAAACAAGGTGTTTTGGAAAGGTGGTATAAGGCGGTAATGCCTTTGCTAAAAACGTATTACGGCACAGGAGGAGATCTCAATGTGGACGAAATCCACGAGGTGATTCCGATCACTGAATCCTATGGACTTTGGCATCCTCAGGAAGGCATTGTAAATGGGCATTTCCATGCCAATGAACCCCAGAAAATCAGAAAAATAGGACAGTTGAGGCAGGGTGTTTCCAAAGTCTTGGAAGATCCAAAGTACACGCCCAATGGCCCCAGAAAATATAAGGTAGCGGATATGATCACCGGATATGGTGTTTCTGAGGCGGTACGTCATTTCTATGCAATTTGGGGAGGTCCAATTCAGGGCAAAAGAGCAATTATTCAGGGTTGGGGAAATGTTGCTGCATCTGCCGCCTGTTTTCTTGCCGTTGAGGGAGTGAAAGTCGTTGCCATTATAGATCGTCTGGGAGGCCTAATCAAACAGGAAGGCTTTTCCTTGGATGAAATTCGTGATTTGTTCGTAAACCGGGATGGAAATCAGTTGGTGTCTGAGGATTTGATTTCTTTTGATGAAATGAACAAAAGGGTCTGGGATCTCAAGACCGAAATTTTTATTCCTGCAGCGGCCTCCAGGTTGATTTCTCTACAACAAGCTGAAAGGATGGTAAATGGGGGACTGGAAGTAATTTCATGTGGTGCAAATGTTCCATTTGCGGATCAAGAAATTTTTCTAGGTCCTATTGGGCTTTGGACAGATGCGCGTGTTTCGGTAATTCCTGACTATATCGCCAATTGTGGCATGGCTAGGACATTTGCTTATTTGATGCATGATACGATTGAACTGACGGATCATGGGATTTTTTCAGATGTAAGCAAGACGATAAAGGAAGCCATGGCACGCACCTTTTCGAGAAATCAAGGCAGATTTAATCTGGCTCAAACGTCCTATGAAATTGCCATTTCACAGCTCATGTAAAAAAACACTGGTAATGTAGGATTTTAGGAATAATTTAAGGCCTAGCTGTTCGAAACAGTATTTTGGTTGTCTAATGCTGACCTTTCTACCAAATTTTTATGGATTTATATCCAAAAATTGGCATTTGGTTAGGAAAATTACCCCAAAGACCTTAGAATCGTAAAACCTTTACCTAATTTAATTACCTAAAAATTAACCTATTACCAAAACACAAAAAAATGGAGTTTTTAATCATCATTATCTTTGTAGTCGGTTATTTGGCTATTGCGCTGGAACATCCGATTAAAATCAACAAAACGGCCTCCGCCTTGCTAACAGCCGTTATTTGTTGGACAATTTTCACTGTATCCGGATCATCAGATACCTTGATACAAAGTGAAAGATTCCAGCACTTTCTTCACGAACTCGGGGAGAAAGCGAGTACCCTTGGAGCAGCTGAAATTCATTTGGAATATGTCACAGAGCAGTTGGGACACCATTTGAATGAAATCGCACAAATTCTATTCTTTCTGATGGGTGCGATGACCATCGTGGAACTTGTCGATGCACATCATGGCTTCAAGTTCATTACTGACCGCATCAAGACCAAAAGCCCAATAACACTGCTTTGGGTGGTTTGTATAGTAGCATTTTTCCTTTCAGCAGTTTTGGACAACTTGACCACAACCATTGTTATGGTATCCTTGATTAGAAAATTAATTCCGGACAAGCAAATGCGTTTGTTTTTTGCGGGTATGATTGTAGTATCTGCTAACGCAGGAGGAGCATGGTCCCCAATCGGTGACGTGACGACGACGATGCTTTGGATTGGTGGACAGATTTCCGCCGGTGCTATCATAAAGAGCCTTATTATTCCTAGCATTGTTTGTGCCGCAGTTCCACTTCTTTACCTCTCTTTTACCTTGAAAGGAACTCTCGGGAATTTTAAAGAAGAGAAGGAAAATAAAAATTTGCCTGTCAACAGTGGAAACCTAATGCTTGCCGTTGGCGTGGGTGCTTTGATTTCTGTTCCAATTTTCAAAACAGTGACCCATTTGCCGCCTTATTTGGGAATGTTGCTGGGCTTGGGTGTTCTTTGGGTAATTTCCGAATTGATCAATCCTGATCTGGATGAAGCAGAAAGAAAGCACTATACAGCAGGTCATGCCTTGACAAAAATCGATATGCCTAGCGTATTGTTCTTCCTGGGTATTTTATTGGCAGTAGGTTCTTTACAGTCTATGGGTACCTTAGCTAATTTCGCTAGCTATCTGAATGACACATTAGGAGACAACAGAATTATCATCACCTTAATAGGTGTGTTGTCTGCAATTGTGGATAACGTTCCTTTGGTGGCTGCAAGTATGGGTATGTACAGCATGGAAATGTATCCTCAGGATCACTTTATCTGGGAATATCTTGCGTATTGCGCTGGTACAGGAGGAAGTCTTTTGATTATTGGATCAGCTGCAGGTGTAGCGGCGATGGGTATGGAGAAAATTGAATTTGGCTGGTATTTAAAGAAAATTTCCTTGCTAGCAGCCTTAGGATACTTTGCTGGTGCGGCAATTTATTTGTTAATGCATGGAGGTTCTGCTGCAGGATAAGAAAAAGTGTATTTATATGAAGGGGAGGCTGAATGGCCTCCCTTTTTTTTGCGTTATAGGTTGATGGAAAAGTTTAAAGAGATAAGGAGATAAAGAAATAGGGAGATAATAGATTGAAGATATAGTCCCAAATCCAATCCTTCCTTTCTTGTTGGCGGGGGGAGGTGTTGATATTCATGAAATCCTGTGCAGGCGCTTTCCGGATTTATCGTCATTTAATGTTGAATGAGCTAAAGCCCAATCCCATTGATGATAGTGGCCAATCCGATAATTCCAGAAAATCCGATAGGATTATCCGCCTACATACAAGAGGAGATGTCCAACCCTATACCGTTTTGTAAATGAAAAAACCGGAGTTTTTATATTTTTATTAAACAAAGGGATGAGAAATTCAACGCATACAGAAACTTTCAATTTTAATTTGTACACCTTCGAAATCAAAGCTTTAGCTTTTCCGGGTTGTGCCCTAAACCATAAATTTCTAGAAAAGAGGGGACATTAATCACTTTAGTGCAGGGAATAAATCCCATACTAAACACAAGTAAAAAGAAAGTTGTGACCTTCGTGTTCTATTTGGTTCAAAAATTTATCCGTTTTATTCCCTACTAGCAAAATTTCTTATATGTATAAAATTTAAAAACGAAATCATACTTGGACACTTGTATGTAAGCGGATAACCATAAAATCCCCAATCTAATTTGACCATCTTGCCGGCGAAGGGTTGTGTTGATTTTAATAAAACTCCTCGCCGGCGAATTCTTGGGAATATCGCCTTTTTATGTTGAATGGGCTAAAGCCCAATAGTATTGATGGACTGTCCAATCCGATATCCTTAATTTGAGCCCCAAGATTTTCCGAATTACTTGTCAAACATCGGTGGTCTTTTGGCTTGCCAGTCCGTATTTTCCTGAATCAATCGTCCTAGCATGATCAGTTTTTCCTCATCAAAAAGATTGGCCAAGAAGGTGATGGAGGTTGGACTACCGTTTTCAGCGAATCCGTTTGGCAGGCATAGCGCAGGATGACCTGTTAGGTTGGTTATTTGCAATTGTTGGCCCGCAAATGAAGGTGTAACGATTACGTCATAGCCTTTCATCAATTCGTGGATCTCTTGAATCAAAATACTTCGTTGACGGCTCATTTGCACATATTCCACCGCAGGAATAAATCGAGCGGATCTGAAAATATTTGGCCACGCGTTGCGGTGTTGCGCCACGAGTTGATCATCGAGGTTAAAGCGGCTTAGATCATCAAAAGCAGCAGCACCTTCCACCTGCAACATGGTCACTAAAGGAGCGGCATTGATACTGGTTTTGAGTTCCAGGGGATGAAGTTCGATTCCCTGATTTTTTAAAAGCGTTAATACTGCTTGGTCATTTTGAATATTCGGTCTATTCGCTTCAAAAAAGGATTTGAAATACCCTATTTTAAGTTTTTTGACCGCATTTTTAGAGGAATAATTGAAAGCAGCAGGAATCGTGGACGCATCTTTTTCATCCATCCCGTTGATGATGGAAAGGACGATGGCGTTGTCCAAGGCGGATCGGGAAATCGGGCCGATTTTATCCATGGACCAGCTCAATGCCATGGCGCCGTGTTTGCTAACTCTGCCATACGTTGGTCTAAGGCCAGTCACCCCGTTACGAGTTGATGGTGAAACGATCGATCCCAAAGTTTCGGTGCCTATGGCAAAGGGCAGCAGCCCGGCACTTACGGCTGAAGCTGATCCGGCAGAAGAACCGCTGGACCCTTGCTTGAGATTCCATGGGTTTTTCGTAACTCCCCCAAACCATACATCTCCCATTGCCAAGGCTCCAAGCGTAAATTTTCCAATCAAAACACCTCCTGCTTCTTCCAACTTTTGCACCACTGTGGCTGTTTCATCGATTACCTGATCCTTGTAAGGCATTGCTCCCCAGGTGGTTTTGGTATTGGGTACCGCAAGTAAATCTTTGATTCCGTAGGGGATTCCATGAAGGGGACCCCTGTATTTACCTTCTGCAATTTCCCGATCCATTGCCTTGGCTTTTTGTATAGCAGATGCCTCCATTAGCGTCACCAAACATTCTAAGGTATCTGAGTAGGCTCTAATCCGGTTGAGGTAAATTTGAGTGAGTCGCTCGGAACTGATTTGTTTGTTTTTAATAAGTACAGAAAGTTGATTTACAGAAAGAAATGCGATATCATTTTCTTTATCCGGCAAACTTACCCGAGTTGGTAAACCCCAATCAAAGGGTTTTTGCTCCTGACTGGGGAAAAAGCCCCGTGGCAAGGGGTTGAAGACCAATGAAGGAGCAACCGAATTGTCAAGTTTAGTCTTTCTTAGGGTTTCAAAGTTGTTTCGGTGATTGGTCAACGAGGTGATCATGCTATCTTTCTCTTGAGGAGAGAAGGAAAGTCCAATCATGTCTGCAGCTGCGTCAATGGATGCTGGGTTTATTTCTCCGAAATTCTTACCCAAAGTAAAACCAAGGGAAAGTAGGGCTGTAGCACCAAGAATCAGAAAAGGAGCGGATTTTAGATGGTTTTTTCGTTTCATTGGATAGTTTTGTGTAAATACCAAACAAGTGACGCCTCAAGGTGTTCAATTACCCAAAAAAAACCAAGTCACCCATGGATCAAACGCCAAAATTTCCTATGCACTTCCGAGGTCTGCTGCTGTTGGCTGGAATGTACACCATCGCCTGGTCGGCTTTTTACAAGTGGTTTGGGCCGGAATTGCTGAAGTGGATGGCCATGGGGGGTACAGGATTAGAAACTCTTCCTACAACCTATTTTGGTACATTTGGCATGCTGGTTGGATTGGTTATTTTCATTTCAGCATTTTATCCGGTGTCTTGGGTATGGTTAATTTTGGCAGGTATAGGAGGAAAATTGATTACCGCAATCTGGTTCATCCTAGGTTTTGCACCCGATATATCCTGGAATAAGCGAAGCATTTTTCATCTGATATTCAATGAATTAATTTGGTTGATTCCCTTGACGCTGATTTTTCTGAGGAGTTTGCAGGTTAAAAATTACCTCATCCAAACCGAAATGAAGTCCCAATAAAGGGTTGATCATATTCAGTTGCCCTTCTTTGTCAAATTTAAAATCAAGAGAACAAAACGGGTATTAGCGAATAATTTCAAAGTTTCCCATGGATTGACACGGATAAAAATCACAAGCTTGTGAGGATAGTTAAAAATGACGTCACTAAACCTGTACTTTTCTTTCAAAGCGTAAGTTTGGAAAAAACCGATCTGTTTTTACCATGTTCTCTAATTGTGACAAAGTAGAGGAGCAGGCAATCTTTTAAAAAACACGGATCCATGGCCAAAGGATAATTTCTTAACTTGGCACTGTAGAATCTTTTTTGTTAAAAGTGATCGATATGTCTCAAAAACAATCCCATAAACTCTTTTTGTTGGATGCCATGGCGCTGATTTACAGAGCCCATTTTGCATTTAGTAAAAATCCAAGAATTAACTCTAAAGGGCTGAACACGGGCGTAATGCTCGGTTTTACCAATACTTTGTTAGAAGTGCTTGAAAAAGAAAAGCCTTCTCATATTGCCGTTGCTTTTGACACCAAAGCACCAACTTTCAGACATACCCAATATGAACCCTATAAGGCTAATCGACAAGAACAGCCGGAGGATATCACGGTCTCGATCCCTTGGGTCAAGGAAATAGTCCGGGCTTTTCGAATTCCTTGTTTGGAATTAGAGGGATTTGAGGCAGATGATATCATAGGTACCATCGCAAAAAAAGCTGAAAAAGATCACTTCATCGTTTACATGATGACTCCCGACAAGGACTACGGGCAGATTGTGGATGATCATATTTTTCTGTACAAACCAGCTTTTATGGGCAACGGAGTAGATGTCTTAGGTCCGAAACAAGTGTGTGAAAAATGGGATATTGAGCATGTGGATCAGGTGAGAGACATGCTTGGACTGATGGGCGATGCGGTGGATAATATTCCTGGAATTCCTGGAATAGGGGAAAAAACCGCCACCAAACTGCTCAAAGAATTTGGAACAGTCGAAGGCTTGATTGCCAATGTGGACAAGCTGAAGGGGAAGCAAAAAGAAAATGTGGAGAATTTTGCGCAGCAAGGACTCTTATCTAAGGAATTGGCGACGATTAAAATAGATGTCCCGGTAGAGTTTAATGAGGTGGATTTACGCTATGATGGATTTGATGAAGAAAAGTTACGATCCATTTTCGGTGAGCTTGAATTCAGGACGCTGGCAAGTAGGATATTTAAGGATATTTCTGGAAAGAAAGCGGCAATTTCTTCGCCTACACAGATGGATTTATTTGGTGCGGTTCCTCCTGCTGTAACTTCTTCCGAAGAGGATCATGCAGAGGAAGAAATCCACATTTCCACCCCGGCAATATTGGAAACCATCCATACGAATATCCATAATTACCACAAAATCAAGGGAAAAGAAGCGGTACAGGAACTGGTCGATTACCTACTCTTGCAAAAAGAGATTTGCTTTGATACCGAGACGACTGATTTGGATGCCATGAAGGCAGAATTGGTAGGGTTGTCTTTTGCCTATGTGGAAGGAGAAGCCTATTACATTCCCGTTTCTTCCGAGAGAAAAGACACTGCTGAAATCCTTGATTTACTTCGGCCGATTTTAGAAAATGAGTCCATCATCAAAATCGGGCAGAATGTAAAATATGACATGCTCGTATTGAAGAATTATGGAATTGAGCTCAAAGGAGTTCTATATGACACCATGCTGGCCCACTACTTGATTGAGCCGGAAGGAAAACACGGTATGGATTGGTTGGCACAGCAATACTTGAATTACAAGCCTGTCTCAATCACCGAACTTATCGGGAAAAAAGGAAAAGGACAGGGAAATATGCGCGATGTGGACGAGGACGAAGTTACGGCCTATGCTGCGGAGGATGCAGACATTACGCTAAAGTTGAAAGGAAAATTGGATCCAATACTTCATGCCAATGGCCTAGGAAAACTATTTGATGAGGTAGAAAACCCCTTGATCCGGGTGTTAGCCGACATGGAGTTTGAGGGAGTTCGGATTGATACGAGCAGTTTGGCTGAATTGTCGGTTACGCTGGAAAATGAAAGCCGTGAAATTGAAAAACGAGTCTATGAGTTGGCAGGAGTTCGCTTTAATCTTGCCTCTCCCAAGCAGTTGGGTGAAGTGCTATTTGAAAAGCTCAAGCTTGATCCCAAGGCCAAAAAGACGAAAACGGGGCAATACGCTACAGGAGAGGAAATTTTGAGTAAGCTGGCAGATGAGCATGAAATTGCCCAGGCAATTATGGATCACCGGCAGATGATCAAGTTAAAATCCACCTACGTGGATGCCTTGCCTACTATGATCAATCCGAAAACTGGGCGGATTCACACGACTTACAATCAGTTTGTAGCCGCAACCGGTCGTCTTTCCTCCATCAATCCCAACCTTCAAAATATCCCCATCCGAACCGACCGAGGGAGGGAAATCCGAAAGGCTTTTGTGCCCAGAGACGAAAACCATGTCCTGTTATCGGCGGATTATTCCCAGATAGAGCTTCGGTTGATGGCGGCATTTTCAAAGGATGAATCCATGCTGGAGGCTTTCCGAAAAGGGCGTGACATCCATGCCACCACAGCGGCTAAGATCTTTAAAGTTCCCTTGGAGGAGGTCACTTCAGACATGCGAAGGAAAGCGAAGACAGCCAACTTTGGGATTATTTACGGGATTTCGGCCTTCGGGCTTGCGCAACGACTTGCTATTCCAAGGTCGGAAGCCAAGGAAATCATTGATGCGTATTTCAAGGAGTTTCCAGCGGTAAAGGAATACATGGATGGCGCCATTGAAAAGGCGAGAAAATTTGAATATGTGGAAACCGTGCTGGGTCGTCGCCGCTACCTTAGGGATATCAACAGTCGCAACATGACCATGCGGGGATTTGCCGAGCGAAATGCGATCAATGCCCCATTACAGGGTTCGGCTGCAGATCTGATCAAAGTGGCCATGATCCATGTGTATGACTGGATGAAAAAAGAAAAGTTACAATCCAAGATGATTCTTCAGGTACATGATGAATTGGTCTTTGATGCGCATCGTGACGAGGTTGAATTACTGAAAAAGCATGTGCCTGAACTGATGTCCCAGGCGATCCAACTCCCTGTGCCGATTGAGGTGGAGGTAGGTGTGGGATTAGATTGGTTGCAAGCGCATTAATCATAAAAAAGAAAAACGCTTCGCGAGATATGATAGAGATATGCTGCGCGAAATACAGTTGAAATACGCTTCGCAAAATACGTTGGAAATATGCTATGCGAGATAGGGTTGAAATACGCTTCGCAAGATAGGGACACTACCCTGTCCTAAGGCTATATTTCGGCCGCAGGCCTTATTTCAGCCGCAGGCTATATTTCTACTGTATCTCTTTTTAAAAGATATGCTATGCGAGATAGGTTAAAGATAAGCTACGCAAGATATTGGAACTATATTTCGGCCGCAGGCCTTATTTCAGCCGCAGGCTATATTTCCACTGTATCCCTTTTTAAAAGATATGCTATGCGAGATAGGTTAAAGATAAGCTACGCGAGATATGGGAAGTATATTTCAGCCGTAGGCGATATTTCAATTGTATTTCTTTTAAAATGAGATACGCTATGCGAAATACAATTGAAATACGCTTCGCGAAATAGGTCAGCGTACTTTCAGTTATCATGCCCTATTTCAGCCGCAGGCGATATCTCTACAGTATCTCCTAAAGAATATGCTCATCGAGATATAATGAAAATGTACTTTTTTAATCAAAACAAGCTGCCATTCAAAAAAGGTATCAATGCCAAAATAATTGCCTGTCGGTAATATTCTTCTCGATTTACCACTCCATTGGTTAGGATTCCCACGGATCCCCCGTTTTGTTTGGAATTTTCCTGATTAAAAACAAGGTCATCAGCTTTGCCCAATTCCATTCCACCTTTAATTAATTTGGCCACTTGATTTGGGAGATAAAAAGTTCCTGTTTTGGATTGACTTGTTTTGCCTGCATCATTTACTATATAAATCCAGGCGAAAGCAAACATTCCGTTTTCATCCTCATCCACTCCACCTTCAATTCCTACCCAAAAATTAGCTTCCGGAAAAATGAGCTTTGAGTTAAGTGCTCTATTTTTTGCGCCTAACAAGGTTTCCTCATCACCAAAGGGTTGTTCAGATACTCCTGAGGGTGTGTTAATTCCTTCAACTAAAAAAGTATAGTTAAATGCACGAACAAAAGCGTCTTCAGTACAAGAAATTTTGACGGGATTTTTGCTTCCAACCAATATGAGTTTCTTGTCAGTAGGTCTAAAATTTTCTCTTCTTTTGAACTCCATGAAAAATTTCTGTTAAGCCTTAAGCCATATTGGTAAAGACTTGATTGACATCGTCATCTTCCTCAAGACGATCAATTAATTTGTTTATTATTTCTTCTTGTTCTTCTGTAAGTTCGGTTAGCGTAGTTGGAAACCGCTGAAAATCGGCTGAAATAATCTCTATTCCTCTATCTTCCAAAGCTTTTTGCATGGCACCGAAGTCCTCAAATTCTGTGTAGGCAAATATTTCACCTTCATTTTCGGCAATTTCAGTAAGCCCAAAATCGATCAATTCGAGTTCTAATTCGTCTAGATTATAAGTAGCCTTTGCAAAACGGAATACCGCTTTACGTTCAAACATAAAGCTAACAGAGCCTGAAGTGCCCAAGGATCCACCAGCTTTGGTGAAGTAAGAACGTATGTTGGCAACAGTTCTGTTTGTGTTATCTGTGGATGTCTCTACAATAATGGCTATTCCAAATGGGCCATAGCCTTCATATACTACCTCTTCGTAATCTTTTTCATCCTTATTGGAGGCTCTTTTGATCGCAGCTTCAATACGATCTTTTGGCATTTGGGCACCTTTGGCATTTTGTATGACTGTGCGAAGCTTTGAATTACCGATAGGGTCCGGGCCTCCTGATTTTACGGCCATCACGATTTCCTTACCTAGTCGGGTAAAAACTTTGGACATCTTATCCCAACGCTTGAACTTTCTTTCTTTTCTGAATTCAAATGCTCTTCCCATAGATATGCTTTTTAATCAATGTCAAAATTAGTAAATTCTTTTACTTGGTATAATCACAATGTTGAAGTCATTTTATCCTTTCTACCTGACCTAATTTAAATACGTCGGTGTTTAAAAAAATGAATCGATAGATTTCAAATGTTTTCATTAAGATTTCTTAACACATTGAATTGGAGTCCTTTTTAAACCCTCTAATTTTAGCTTGGTCTAATCCACAAACAAAACCAAAACAACTATGAAAAAATGGATGCTCATTGGGATGGCTGTATTTACTCTTTTGAGTTTAGACTTGACTGCCCAAATCAGAAGAAAAATGCCGGACGCTGAAGAAAGAGCCCGAGTAATGACTGAGCGAATGGCGTACCGATTGAATCTTTCGGAAGAACAAAAGAAGGAGGTTTTAGCCATCAATCTTCAAAATGCCAAAAAACGGGATGCTGAAATGCAAAAACATCGCGAGGAGATGAATGCCCGAAAAGCTGAAATGAATGCGCAAAATGAACAGATCAAGAAAGTTCTAACGGAAGAACAACGCAAGCAGTGGGAAGAAATCAAAATGGATCACCGTCCGGGACGAAGACCTGACGGAATGGTTGAAGATGAAAAGAATTTTCATCCACGACCACACTTCCGTCGGGGTGGATCCCGATAAAAAGAGGAAAGTCCTGCCTTGGCAGGACTTTCTATATCTCGAGTCAGTCAACTAAACAGAGTACTAGTAAATAGGCAGTGTAAGCTTTTTGGGGGTTTGATGACTTTTAACCTGCGATTTGTTCCTCTACCTCAAAGAATGAAGCATCTTTCATAGGTAGCGTCGATGAGCCCATTAGGTATTCATCTACTTTTACTGCAGCTTCCCTTCCCTCAGAAATAGCCCAAACAACCAGCGATTGGCCTCTGCGCATGTCTCCCGCAAGAAAAACTTTCGGATTAGTACTCTGAAAATTCTTGGATTTAGGAAGGCTGTTTTCCATAGCCTCAACTCCAAAAGCCTGTAAAAGCCCGTTTTGAGCAGGGCCTGTGTATCCAATAGCAATAAATGCAAGATCGCAGGGTACTGTCCGTTCAGTTCCAACAATCTCTTCAAACGTCATTCTACCACCTTTCTCTTTCCACTCAATGTCCACTAAGGTCAAACCGGTAACCTCTCCTGCTTCATTTCCGACAAATTCTTTGGTCAAGATGGAAAACATCCGTTGGGCACCTTCTTCATGAGAGCTGGAAGTTCGCAGCGTCATAGGCCATTCGGGCCAAGGATTTAAGGTGTGTCGCTGTTGAGGTGGTTTTGGTAATAATTCCAACTGTGTGATAGATGCCGCGCCATGTCTGTTGGACGTACCGATACAATCACTGCCCGTATCTCCCCCTCCGATCACAATAATATGTTTGCCTTGCGCTGAAATAGGATTTTCTGGCAATTCTCCTCCGATTACCTGGTTCTGTTTACCAAGAAATTCCATTGCAAAATAAACTCCTTTGAGCTTGTCTCCTTTTATATTCAAGCCTCTAGGTTGTTGTGCCCCCGTGGATAGTACCACAGCGTCAAAGTCCTGGAGAATTTGCCCCGCTTTGATGGTTGAACCGATTTCAGTGTTGGTGGAGAATTGTACGCCTTCTTCTCTCATCAATTCAATCCTTCGGTCAATCACCCATTTTTCAAGCTTGAAATCAGGAATCCCATAGCGGAGTAACCCCCCTACCTTTGACTCCTTTTCAAAAAGGGTAACTTCATGCCCGGCCTGATTCAGTTGGTCAGCTGCCGCCAATCCTGCAGGTCCCGAACCAATCACGGCAACTTTCTTTCCAGTTCTGTTGGCAGGAGGATTGGCAGTAAGAAGTCCCAACTCGTATGCTTTTTCTGCGATGTTCTTTTCGATCAGCTCAATGGCAACTGGATCTTTGTTGATACCCAATACACAGCTAGCTTCGCAGGGTGCCGGACATATTCTTCCGGTAAATTCAGGGAAGTTATTCGTGCTTCGCAGGATTTTTATAGCCTGGGCCCAGTCTTTTTGATAGACTGCATCATTAAATTCAGGAATCACATTGCCCAAGGGACACCCATTGTGGCAGAACGGAACTCCGCAATCCATGCATCTTGCTGCCTGATGATTGAGTTTTTCGTCAGAAAAGGCCTCGTATATTTCCTTGTAATCCCCAATTCGCTCCTTGGGATTACGACTCACAGGGGTTTCTCTCTTAAATTGGATAAATCCGTCTTTCGCTCCCATCTTACACCAATGTTTTAGCTTGTTCTTTTGCCTTTTTTTCCAAAACTGATTTGTAATCTCTTGGAATGACCTTAATGAATTTCTCTTTGGCACTTTCCCATTCATCCAGGCATCTTTGACCCAAACTGCTGTTTGTCAACTTCACATGTCTTTTTAAGTAGGCTTTTATTGTGGCAAAATCCTCTTTTTCAAGCAGATCAATGTCCACCATTTCGGTATTGATTTCTGTGATGTAATCTTTGAGAACATATGCGATTCCTCCGCTCATACCGGCGGCAAAATTTCTTCCTATTTCACCTAGATTAATCATCAGACCTCCAGTCATATATTCACATCCATGATCTCCGATTCCTTCTATGATTGCTTTTACCCCGGAATTTCTCACACAGAATCGTTCCCCTCCTTTGCCATTAATATAGGCCTCGCCTGATGTGGCTCCGTAAAATGCAACATTTCCAATGATGATGTTTTCTTCCGGAACGAAACGGGCATTTCTACTTGGATAGATAATCAGGCGACCTCCCGAAAGTCCCTTTCCAAAATAATCGTTTGCTTCGCCTTCCAATTCAAAATTTACCCCTTTTGCCAAGAACCCACCGAAGGTTTGACCAGCAGAACCTGTGAACTTGAAATGTAAGGTATCTTCAGGAAGTCCAATTCCGCCATATATTTTTGAAATCTCGTTGGACAGCATGGCGCCTACGGATCGGTCTGTATTTTTGATCTGGAAATTTCCCTGTACTGGAATGGCTTGCTCCAATGCCGGTGTGGCTGATTTGATTAGCTGTCGGTCAAGTACATTTTCCAGTTCAAATTCTTGATCTATCTGCTTATGAATTCCTACATGATCAGGCACCTCCACTTTGTGGAAAATGGGGGAAAGATCAATTTTGTCCCATTTCCAGTGGTTAAGGTGAGTGGTGGACTGAAGTACCTGACTTTGTCCCACCATTTCATCCACGGTACGGAATCCCAAAGAGGCCATGATTTCACGCAGATCCTGAACGAGGAACCTGAAGTAATTGACTACATGGTCCGGATCACCGGTAAATAATTTTCTCAATTCAGGATCTTGAGTAGCAATACCTACGGGACAGGTGTTGAGATGGCATTTACGCATCATAATACAACCTTCAACAACCAGGGCACCTGTTGCAATTCCCCATTCTTCAGCACCTAGAAGCGTGGCAATGGCAAGGTCGCGCCCCGTTCTAAGTTGCCCGTCAGTCTGGAGGACAACTCTGCTTCTCAGGTTGTTTTTTACTAGCGTTTGATGAGCCTCTGAAAGGCCAAGTTCCCAAGGCAAGCCGGCGTGTCGGATAGAACTAAGTGGTGAAGCCCCTGTTCCTCCGTCTGCCCCAGAAATAAGAATTACGTCAGAAGCGGCTTTTGCTACTCCGGCTGCAACTGTACCCACGCCTGCTTGAGACACGAGTTTTACGTTGATTCTTGCCTTTCGATTGGCATTTTTTAAATCAAAAATCAACTGAGCTAAGTCCTCAATGGAGTAAATATCGTGGTGAGGAGGCGGTGAAATTAAACCAACGCCTGGGGTAGAGTGCCTTACTCTTCCAATCCAATCGTCCACTTTGTGTCCAGGAAGCTGCCCACCTTCACCTGGTTTAGCACCTTGTGCCATCTTTATTTGAAGTTCATCCGCATGGGTGAGGTAATGGGAAGTTACACCAAAGCGCCCGGAGGCCACCTGCTTGATAGCAGAACGCTCCCAGTCCCCATTTGGCTTTTTCTCATATCGGATTTCATCTTCCCCTCCTTCGCCTGAATTACTCTTGGCTCCGATTCGGTTCATCGCTATGGCCAAAGTAGTGTGCGCCTCATGCGAAATTGAACCGAAGGACATTGCACCTGTGGCAAATCGCCTCATAATTTTTTCTGCAGGTTCAACTTGCTCAAGGGGTACACTAATCTGTTTTTTAAACTCAAATAGACCTCTAAGTGTCAGAGCGTCTTTGGTTTGCTCATTGATTTTGGCGGCAAATTTTTTGTATAGTTCGTAGTCACCTAGTCGGGTTGATTTTTGAAGTAAATGGATGGTTTCAGGATTAAACATGTGTTTTTCTCCTCTTCGTTTCCATTGATATACACCCCCCGTCTCCAAGATAGCCGAATGGGTATCATATGCCGCACGATGACGAATAAGTACTTCTTCTGCCAGTTCATCAAAGGAGATTCCACTGATTCGGGAAACAGTTCCTTTGAAGCATCTATCCATTACTTCTGGTCCCAGACCTATGGCCTCGAAAATTTGGGCTCCCTGATAGGATTGAAGTGTAGAGATTCCCATTTTGGAAAGTACTTTCAAGAGTCCTTTTCCTATGGAATCCTGGTAATTGGCAACAAGTGTTTTTTCGTCCTTAACTTTTGTCAACTGACCCTTTCTGAACATGTCGAGTAGGGACTCCAAGGCGAGGTAAGGATTGATGGCAGATACTCCATACCCTATGGCAGTGGCAAAATGGTGAACCTCGCGAATGTCTGCCGATTCTAGAACCAACCCGGCACGAGTTCTTATTTTTTTCTTTACCAGATGCTGATGAACTGCTCCAATCGCTAATAAAGACGGGATAGGAGCTAGATTTTCAGAACTGTTTCGATCGGAAATAATCAACACATTTTTCCCTTCCTGTAGGATTGCTTCCTCGGCCTCAAGGCAAAGTTTGTCAAGTGCCTCGAGGAGTCTTCCAGGTTTATGATCGGTAACAAAATGTCCAAATAATCTTGTTGTACGGTACCCCAAATGACCCATTCGAGTGATTTTTTCCAAATCTTCATTTAGTAGAACCGGTTGGGAAATATGAATTTGTTTGGTGTGTTGCGGGGTTTCTTCCAAGATATTATGCCCCTCACCGATTCGGGTAAACAGCGACATGACCAATCTCTCCCGGATCGGATCGATCGGAGGATTACTCACTTGCGCAAAAAGCTGCTTGAAATAATTGGAAATATGCTGACTTTGCTTTGAAAGGACTGCCAGAGGCGTATCTGCACCCATAGATCCTACGGCTTCGTAGCCGGTATCACCCATAGGCGCAAGGATTACCTTTAATTCTTCTGAAGTATATCCAAAAACAGTTTGAGCCTTTTGAATTTGGTCAGTGGTGTAGGGATGGGTAAGTTCTTCCGGATCTGGCACAAAACGTAACTTTGTTCGCTGTTCATTTACCCATTTGTCATAGGGCTGTCGACGACAGATTTCTCCTTTAACCTCTTCATCGAAAAGGACTCGACCTTTTTCCAAATCGGCCCAAAGCATTCTGCCTGGGCTAACCCTTCCTTTTTCGGTGATTGTTGCTTCACGGATAGGAAGAGCTCCCGCCTCCGAAGAAAGAACCAGCCGATTATCCCTCGTAATAAAATAACGCAGTGGGCGTAGTCCGTTACGATCTAGCGTCGCACCCACCGATTTACCATCTGTAAAGAGTAAAGCTGCTGGACCGTCCCAAGGTTCAACCAATGAAGCATGGAATTTATAAAAGGCTTTTCTATCACGATCCATTACTTGGTTGTCTTGCCAAGCTTCGGGCACCAGCATCATCATAGCGTGTGGCAGGGATCGACCGCTTAAGGTCAAGAGTTCAACCATTGCGTCCAAGTTTGCTGAATCAGAATTCAGCTTATTGGTAATAGGTATCAATTTGGCTAATTCATCGTCCGTGAAAAACTTGGACTTCATCAGAGCCTCTTTGGACTTCATCTTGTTGAGATTGCCTCTGATCGTGTTGATTTCTCCATTGTGGGAAAGAAACCGGAAAGGTTGTGCCAATCTCCAGTTGGGAAAGGTGTTGGTGGAGAATCGTGAGTGGACAATGGCAAAAGCAGAGGCTATTCTTGGATTTTGAAGGTCTTTGTAGAATGCCAGTACTTGGTCTGTTCTCAATTGACCTTTATAAATTAGGGTAAGCGAGCTTAAGCTTGCGAAATAAAAAGAGTGGTTTACACCCGGGATTTCAGAATTTATCTTGTAAGTCGCGTAATTTCTCAACACATATAACTTCCTTTCCAAATCAATACCCGTCAGTCCGTTTTTATGGCTTACAAAAAGCTGTTCAATGTTGGGCATTACATCCAATGCTCCTGAACCGGGTACAGTCTCATCGACAGGCACTTCCCTGTATCCAATGAGTTCAAAATCCATTTCTTCGATCAATTGATTGAGAAGATCTTTTGATCTTTTGTAGAGCTGTTTGTTTTTTGGAAAAAAGGTCATCCCTACTCCGTAAAATCCGGGTTCGGGTAAATTGATTTCGGTACGGGCGGTTACATCTTTGAGAAACAGATGGGGAACCTGAATGGAAATTCCTGCTCCATCTCCAGTTTTAGGATCAGAACCTCTACCTCCACGGTGCTCCATGTTACTCAGCATATATAAGGCATCGCTGATAGTTTCGTGAGTCGGCGTGTTACTCAAGTCAACCACCGCGCCAATACCGCAGGAGTCATGCTCAAACTCCGGTCGATATAAACCTTGTTGCATTTTTATAATAGTTAAATAGGTTTAAAATTTCCAAAAATTACAAAAAAAAATTCCTTTATTAAAATTACTGCAATGAATGAGCTCTTTTTATGCAGGATCATTTATAAAACAAGGCTATCCTATATTTTTTTAAAATTCAAAATATGGCTTTAAAATTCACTGATTTTGGTGAAAAGTATAGATAAAGTCAAAAATCCAGCTCTGATTTAGCTTAATCTCGCATAAAAAGTGAAAAAATTATGGAAATAACATTTTTAAATAAATTGATAAAATTCTTAAAAATTTTCATTTCTGTTTTTTCACGACAGAAATTTAGGATACTGACGTTTACCTCACAAACAGAATAAAATTTGGAGAATAAGACAGGGTAAAAAATTAGTATTACAAGGGTAATTAATCCTACTTTGTCAGATTAAGAGCACTCTGGGTGAAACTTAATTAGGTTTTATCTCTAACCTTATAAATTGGAGAAAAGTCAATTTCTCGTAATATCTTCTTAACTTTTTCCCACAGATTTTCACGGATTTGATGCACACAGATTTTCACAGATCTTTTGTTACCCTTGGAATAACTGATCAGAATTTAAAAAATCTGTGTGAATCGTCCTTCGGCGGACAAGTTTTGTGATTTTTATCTATGTTCATCCTCCTCCTGCGGACAAGTATGTGGGAAACTTGGAAATTGTTCCCATTTCTTGTGCCGTGCCTAGTAAAATTCAAAAGTGACAAAGTGGGATTAATCTGTAAATAGATTTGAACTGTCCTTTTCGGTTGATTTGATGTGAACTTTCACTTTTTTAATCCTTCTTAAATCCACTGCCAAAACAGTAAATTCAAAGTTTTCAAATAGGACTTTTGTCCCATTCTTTGGCATTTTGGAATTGAGTTCGAGTAAAAGTCCGCCCAAGGATTCACTTTCTCCTTTGACTTCCTCAAAAATTTGAGGATCAAGTTCCAGCTTTTTACAGAAATCGTTCAAAGACACCTTTCCTTCAAAAATAAAGGTGTCACGGTCAAGTTCCTGAAAGAAAATGTTTTCTGTATCGTCAAACTCATCATTTATTTCTCCAATGATTTCTTCGATCAGATCTTCGAGGGTTACCAATCCGGAAGTTCCGCCATATTCATCTACGACGATTGCCATATGAACGCGCATTTTTTGGAAGTCTTTTAATAAGGCGTCCACTTTTTTGTTTTCCGGGACAAAAAAGCTTTTTCTGATCAACGATTTCCAATTAAAGTTTTCATCCTTTTCTAAATGAGGAAGGAGGTCTTTGATGTAAAGGATGCCTAAAATATTATCAATGGTTTCTTCATAAACAGGGATTCGGGAATAGCCGCTTTTGTTGATTTTATTCATGAGTTCATGAAAATCCATTTCATTATCAACTGCGGTGATTTCCATTCTGCTTTTCATCACCTGTCTTACGCTCAAGGTGCCAAAATTGACAATTCCCCGTAAAATTTCCTTTTCTTCTTCAGGAGAGTCTTCAGTGGTAAGTTCGAGTGCCTGATGTATTTCATCTACCGAAAGAGAGTATCCTTTTTGTTGAATTCTTTTTTCAATCAGATTGCTAAATCCCAATAAAAAGGAAGAAAAGGGTTTGAGTAGGGAATTGAAAAATCCAAGAGGTCCGGCAAGGCGGACTGCAAAAGTGAATTTGGATTGATTTGCATAGACTTTTGGGACAATTTCACCGAAGAAAACAATGGCGAAGGTTACTCCGACCGTTTGAACCAAAAGAATGACAATTCCGGAGGCGTTTATACCGAAGATATCCCAAGTTATAAAAGTGGTTAGGGTGACGATACCAATGTTGATTAGGTTATTTAGAATCAAAATGGTGCTAAGTAGCCTTTTTGGTGAGGATAAAAGTTTGGATATCTCTTTGGCTTTATCCGGGTTGGTCTGGGAAAGGCCTGCAAGATCTTCTTTTGTAAGCGAGAAAAATGCAACTTCAGAACCGGAAACCAAAGCGGATCCAAATAATAAAATAAATAAGGCTAAAGTATTGAGGAGGATATAGCTCAAAGAAAGCTCAAAAACCTGTGCTATCAGCAGGTAACTCGGGTAGGAGTCGTCCATAAAAGATTGTTGTAATTCTAGGCAAAATTAAACAAATCCCCTGAACCAATGGCACAGGGGATTTGAAATCACATTAGAAAGGAAGATCGTCCTCCGCACTGTCCATCGAAATTTCTGGACTGCCACTTCCACCCACCGAAGCTGTTTGCCGTTGAACTGCTTGAGCAGTTGGGACTGCCTGAGTACTTGCCACTGCACCATTCATGCTATCAGGTTTTCCTCCAAGCATGGTAAAATTGATCACGCGAACTTTAATCCGTTTTCTGTTTTGACCTTGGTCATCCTGCCAGGCATCTGATTTGATTTTGCCTTCAACAAAAATCTGGGAACCTTTCTTAAGGTACTGCTCGGCGATTTTTGCTTGAGGCCCCCAAAGTTCGAGATCATGCCACTCCGTCTGATCTACCCGATTACCGTTTTTGTCTTTGTAGGATTCGGTAGTTGCAAGTCTTAGATTGGCCACTACATTGTCGCCTTCCAAATACTTCACTTCTGGGTCTGCACCTAGGTTTCCCAGTAAAATAACTTTGTTTACTCCTGCCATAACGTTAAATTGTTTGTTAAAAAAATTAGAACGATTGAAATTACTCAAATCCCTTGATCATGCAAAAAATTTACAATCAATTTAGGCTTAGCTAAGTAGTCTATATCTTTTTCATTCACCAATAGAAAACCCTCGTTTTCGCACCACTTCTGCAGAATGGGGTATTTTTCTTCAGGTATTTCCAGTTCGGAAAAACTGGCCTGAAGTCTTTGGTGCGACAATAAGTGTCTGTATTTTTTTGGATATACTTTCGTTTTTTGCAATTCAGTAGCATCGAAAGGAGGCAAGCCATATTCTAAAAGAGGAAAATCGTGCAACCCTGTCCAGATATCGCCTTCCTCTCTTTTGTTCCAAACCCAAAAATCTCCACAGCGGATGACCAGGTAATCCAAGTTACGATCCTTCACTTTGGTTTTGTTGATTTTGACAGGAAGGGTTTTTACCAAGCCATTTTTGTAGGCAAAACAAGAGTTTTGGATTGGACAATGGGGGCAATCCGGATTTTTAGGCACACACATTCTGGCTCCAAAATCCATCATAGCCTGATTGAATTCTCCAGGATTATTTGCTGGAATAAGTTCATTCGCAAGAGATTCAAATTCTTTTTTTGCCCTTGAACTTCCAATGTCCGTTTCAATTCCAAAGTACCGTGCGAGGACACGAAACACATTGCCGTCCACAACTGCCTTGACTTCCCCAAAGGCAAAACTAGAAATTGCTGCTGCGGTGTAGCTACCGATGCCTTTCAATTGTAGCAGTGCGGTGTAGTTGGATGGAAAGTCCCCACCTCGTTCATGCCAAATAGATTTGGCACAAGCATGGAGATTTCTCGCCCTACTATAATACCCCAAACCCTGCCAAAGCCTCAAGACTTCCGATTCAGGGGCTAAGGCAAGTTCTTTTACCGTGGGAAAGGTTTGAGTAAAGGCGTAATAATAAGGCATGCCCTGCGCCACTCTTGTCTGTTGAAGGATCACCTCTGAAAGCCAAATTTTATAGGGATCAGAGGTCTCTCTCCAAGGTAATTCTCGGGGATTTTCCCGATACCAAGTAATTATATGGTTCGAAAATGCCTGATTTTCACTGTCTTTAGAGTTCATTAGAGGGAATTAATTCATTTGCAAACCAAGGGAATTTTTCGAATATCTTTTTTAATTGCCTTGGTTATCTTACATTTGCAGTCCCAAAAACACTTGGTTAATAGGTTGTTAAGCTTATTTCTTAATTCTAAATTAAATTCACTGTGACAAAAGCAGAAGTAATCACCAAGATTTCCGATAAAACCGGGATCCAAAAGGATGATGTGACACAAGCCATCGAAGCATTCTTCAAAGTTGTGAAAGACTCTATGGCAGATGGAGAAAACATCTATGTTAGAGGTTTTGGAAGCTTCATCAACAAAAAGAGAGCAAAGAAAATTGCCCGAAACATTTCACAGAATACCGCTATTGTGATCGATGAACACTTTATTCCTGCGTTCAAGCCTTCCAAAGTGTTTGTAGAAAAGATCAAAAACAGCAAAAAAATCAAACAAATGACTTCGCAAGATTAATTTTAAGCGAACATTGACATGAAAAAATCACAGCTCGTTCTCGTCGCACTAGGAGTAATAGCGATCATCTCATTGTACTCCCTTCCCAAAGTGGTAGTAGATAATGAGGCTACGGCGACAAAAGTGGAGGAGTCGGGTGAACAATCTTCAGCAAGTGAGGACATTATCTCCAAAACCCACGAGAACGAGCTGTCTGCTGAAAACAGAATAGAAGCGAATCAGCAGATTACTAACTTCCTGAATGCCCCAACACAAGAAGAAAAAGTAACCGCTGCCCAGGTTTTGGCTGGAATTTATAAGCAAGAGGGTATATTCGACAGCGCTGCTTACTATTGGGCTCAGGCCGCTAAAATATTGCCGAATGATCTTTTTTTATCTGAAGAAGCGGGAAAAGCAAGTTATGAGGCTTTTACCTTTGCTTTGGATAAAAAAAAGGTGGAAGTTCTTGGCGAAAAGACCAGAAACTATTTGAATAAGGTTCTGGATAAGGATCCAGCCCGACTAGACTTGAAAACTAAGATTGCCATGACCTATGTGTCCTCAGCCAATCCTATGCAGGGTATTACCATGCTCCGTGAGGTTTTAGAGCAGGATCCACAGAATGAAGATGGTCTTTTCAATATGGGAGTGCTTTCTATGCAATCAGGACAATTTAAAAAGGCCGCCGAGCGCTTTGAGGAATTGATTAAATATCATCCTCAAAATATTCAGGGCCAATTTTACCTTGGTGTAAGCTATTTTGAAGCCAAGGAAAAAAACAAAGCGAAAGCACAGTTTGAGGCAGTGAGGAAAATTACTCAGGACCCCATGATCCTAAGTAGTGTTCAGGGCTACCTCGATAGGCTATAAATTATTTTAAACACTTTAAATTCAAAAGACTATGCCTTGCGGTAAAAAAAGAAAAAGACATAAGATCGCGACTCACAAGCGTAAAAAAAGACTGAGAAAAAACAGACATAAGAAGAAGTAATACACTTTTTCTTTTCCCGTTTTAATACCAAACGTTCATTTACATAATTAATAAGACGAAAATTTGAGTACGGAATTGTTAATCGATTCTGCTCAAAATGGAAGTCGGATTGCCTTATTGCAGGAAAAGCAGCTGGTTGAACTTCATTCCGAGGGAATGGATAATCAGTTTAAGGTTGGTGACATTTATCTGGGCACGGTCCGAAAGATCGTCAATGGACTCAACGCGGCGTTCATTGATGTTGGGTATGAGAAAGATGCCTTTCTCCATTACCAGGACCTTGGCCCGAATGTCAACAGTTTGTTCAAGTTTACCAAAATGGTACGCAACAACAACTACAACAATTATCTGCTCAAGGGTTTTGACAACGAGCCTGAAATAGACAAAGTCGGTAAAATCGACAAGATTCTAGCCAAAACCAGTCAGGTCTTGGTACAGGTAGTCAAGGAACCCATTTCCACAAAAGGACCCCGATTATCCTGTGAGCTCTCTCTACCTGGACGCTACCTTGTACTAGTTCCTTTTTCTGATACAGTGAATGTATCCAAGAAAATTCGGAGCAGCGAAGAGCGTAAAAGGCTACTCAGACTTATCAATTCGATCAAACCCGCCAACTTCGGAGTAATCATCCGAACCGTGGCTGAAGGACAGTCCGTGACGGAACTTGACAAAGACCTTCGAAATCTTCTCAACAGCTGGGAGGAAGGAATGAAGAAATTGCTGAAAGCCAAAAGCAGGGACAAAATTATTGGAGAGATGAGCATGGCTTCCTCACTTGTGAGAGACCTGCTCAATGAATCATTCGACGCAATCACCGTAGAAGAAGAGTCAACTTACGATCAGATCCGATCCTACATCAGGTCCATAGCTCCTGAAAAAGAAAAAATTGTCAAGCTTTACAACGGTAAGGCTAAGCTATTTGAAAGTTTTGGAATAGAAAAGCAAATCAAAAGCTTGTTTGGACAGACTGTCAGCCTTCCTCAAGGGGGTTATGTCATCATTGAACATACTGAAGCACTACACGTCATCGACGTCAACAGCGGCAACAAGTCCAACCAAGAAAGTGATCAGGAGTCCACTGCACTAAAAACCAACCTGGTCGCTGCAAAAGAAATTGCCAGACAGCTCCGCCTCCGTGACATGGGAGGCATTATTGTGGTCGACTTTATCGACATGAAAAGAGCCGAAAACAAAAAAGTCATCTACGACGCAATGATGCAGGAGATGAAGTCTGACAGATCCAAGCACACCGTCTTGCCACTGAGCAAATTTGGGCTCATGCAAATTACCCGGCAGCGCGTTCGCCCAGAAGTCAATATTGTGACTAAGGAAACCTGTCCGGCGTGTAACGGTACCGGCAAAATCCAAGCCTCGATTTTAGTGGCGGATAAGCTGGAGAATGATCTGGAGCATATCGCTACGATCCAAAACGTGGACAAAATTAACATTGGGCTGCATCCCTACCTGCACGCATACTTTACCACTGGCTTGATAAGCCGACGTGTAAAGTGGTTTTTCAAGTACTTTAAATGGATCCGACTGATTAAAGATTCTTCTCTACCTGTGACGGAATACAGATTTCTAGATGAATCTGGAGAGGAAATCGAACTTCAAGTGAAAAGCGAGGCTGAGTAAGCCCCGCTTTTTTTATGGGTTGATTTTGGAGAATATGAATTTCCACCTACACACAAGGAGGCCTTTTTTTACCTTTCTTTCAAAAAGGAGTAATTTGATTCTAGAAAAAGCTAAAAACTGCTACTCAAGAAGATTTATAGTGGAAAGGAAAGAGAAATCCTTTGCGCCCTTGCGAGAGATTGCTCAGGGAATTATAGATCAAATTCCACCCTAAGAAATAATTTTTTCTCGCTAAGACGTAGAGGCGCAAATAAGAATAAAAATTTTCATCCTTTTTGGCGAACTTACCCTATTGTGTAGAGATTTGCCGGCTGTTTTATAGAAGAAGTAATCTGTTCAGGTGAGATCTATTAATCAAATGAACAGAAAAAATGGTATTGGGATTTTGAATGTCTTAATTCTATCCATTTTTACTGGCATAGAAACGGAAAATCATCGAATAAAAAGTTTGCCCTAAACAAACAATCCCCAGCCGTCGTCGTATCGCTCTGCCGAATCAAAGCTTTTTATCCAATCCAAAAAAAGTAGTCGAAATTCCTCAATAGCCTCTCTGAGGAGCTCGAGGTGTTCTTCGGCATGGGTTTCCTCCATAGCGAGTTGGTAAGTCATGGTGTGGAGGTGGCGTGCATGCACTTTTATGATCGTGGCATTTTCCATCTTCAGGATGTAACTGTCCACACCATGTGCACCCGCAAATTTGGAGCTCATCACCGTAACGTCTTCCATCATCATGCCTCCGTAGCGTTCTTGTCCCGTTTCATCGAGACTTCCCACCAAGGCATGGGTAATGGAGACAATCTCCATTGCTTTTTTCATTAGGGGGTGAGAATAAATTTGATCCCGTCTGGATTTAGGGTCAAATTCATTCTCTTCGTCCCAAGAGGATTCATCTTCAAAATCGTCCATCATAGAAAAGATCAGTTTAAAAAGGTGTTGAAATAAGTAATCAGAATGGAAGTTTGTCTTCCTCACTTTCGGGGTAAAACACATCTTCAGGAGGAGGTATGTTGCCACCACTCTGTGTGCGGTCCACTTTATAGGCTTTCACTTCAGTGTACCAGCGTCCATTGTATTCACGGCTTTCCACATCAATGCCCAAGTTGACCTGTTCGCCTAACTTCAATCCAAATTGATCAATTTTATCTCCCCAAACAGCCACACAAACCTTTTTAGGATATTGTCCGACAGTTTCAATGATGTATTCCTGTTTTCTCCAGGAATTGCCTGTTTTTGAACTTCCGCTTACTTCTGGAAGCTGATTGATTACTTTACCGCTTAGGTCCATTGATTCTTATTTTTCTTTGAATGGGGACGAAGTTAATCAATGTAGGTTATTTTTTCTGGCTTTTGGGAAGGGGAATTTAAACCTATCTTGGGTTTTTGGAATTTTATTTAAAAGGCATTTATCCTGATATTGATTGTATTTTCAAGAAATTTGGAATAAAAAGTTAACAATTAAATTTATTTAGAATTTTATTTCGATTTTTTCAAAAGACTTGACAATACTCATTAAATAAATTTAGATTTGAACTCTTCAAACCAATTTATCGATCAATTAATAATTTTCTTTTCACCTAATTAGATACTATGGCTTAGACTTCTACGTTGTACATAAACCAACTTAAGATGAGTAAGCAAATAGGTCCAGAGGACAGCGAATTAATCGCTCAATATCGAAACGGAAACGAGGCCGCGTTCGAACTTTTGGTAGATCGGTACCAAACTAAAGTTTACACCACGATTTTTCTGATTGTGAAAGATCAGGAGTTTGCTGAAGATTTGCTTCAGGATGTGTTTATCAAGGTGATTCAAACCTTGAATTCAGATAAGTACAACGAGGAGGGTAAATTTCAACCTTGGTTGATGAGGATTTCGCACAATTTGGCAATTGACCATTTTAGAAAGGCAAAGAGATATCCGACCATAGTATTGGAGGATGGAACCAACTTGCTGAATTCCATGAAATTCTCCGAGGATTCTGTGGAAGAAAACCGAATAAAAGAAGAGACTTTGGAAATGGTCAAAAAGTTGATTGAAGATCTCCCTGATGCTCAAAAGGAAGTTTTGATCATGAGGCATTATTTGGACATGAGTTTTCAGGAGATCGCCGAACAAACGGGAGTGAGTATCAATACCGCCCTGGGGAGAATGCGTTATGCGCTTATTCACCTGCGAAAAAAGATGAAAAAAATTCAAATTGCCTATGATAAAATGCTTTACCCCAAATGACCTATTGAGATACCTCTACCAGGAGATGCCGGAGGCAGAACAAGAACTCTTGATGCAAGCGATGCACAGCGACGATTCGCTGATGCAGGAATATGTGGAAATGCTGAGCACCATGGAGTACTTGGATCAGCTTAACCTGCAACCTTCCGAGAAGGTGGTTGAGACAATCAAAAAGAAGGCTAAAACCTTTAGACTTCAAAAAGTCTGAAGAAAATCGGTAATCCCGCATGATCTGCGGGATTTTCTTTTTTGTACTTCCTGTTTTTTTGAGATATGCTTCGCGAGATACAATAGAAATATGCTTTGCGAAATACAGTTGAAATACGCTTCGCGAAATAGGTCAGCGTACTTTCTGATGTCAGGCTGTATTTCGGCCGCAGGCCCTATTTCAATTGTATTTCTTTTACAATGAGATATGCTACGCGAAATACGGTTGAAATACGCTTTGCGAAATACAATTGAAATACGGTTCGCGAAATAGGTCAGCGTACTTTCTGTTGTCATGCCCTATTTCAGCCATAGGCTATATTTCTAAGTATTTCTTAAAAAATATGCTACGCGAGATAGGTTAGAGATATGCTCTGCGAGATATGGGAAGTATATTTCGGCCGCAGGCCTTATTTCAGCCGAAGGCTATATTTCAATTGTATTTCTTTCAAAATGAGATATGCTACGCGAGATACGGTTGAAATACGCGTCGCGAAATAGGTCAGCATATTTCCTGTTTTCAACCTGTATTTCGACCCAACAAGTGGGCCTTATTTCAGCCGAAGGCTATATTTCAATTGTATTTCTTTTAAAATGAGATACGGAAACTATATTTCAACCGAAGGCTCTATCTCCATTGTACTTCTTTAAGATATATCCCTTAAAAGATGAACCATTTTTAGAATTCCCCGAAAAAAGCCTTTGCTTGTTTAAGTAATGAGGCATTTGTCTCGGTGCTGAAGCCATGCCCCTGATTGGGCACACGGATAAATTGATGGCGAACCTGTGCAGTTTTTAATGCTGCCTCAAGTTGTTCGCTTTGGGAAATGGGTACCACAGCATCTGTTTCCCCGTGAAAAAAAATGGTGGGAGGATCATCCTGACTGACAAACTTGACTGGGCTCGAGTTTTGATAGGTGGTGGCTGCCGTTTGAGGAGTACCGCTTAGGATTTCAGTCAGGCCAAGGGTAGTCAGGTTATTAAATCCAAACAAGCTTGTCAAATCAGTGGGAGGGAAAAATGCAACCAATCCCTTGATTTCTGACTTTCTGTTTTTTAATCCATGAAGCAGGGCCAAATGGCCTCCAGCACTTGCACCACTCAAAACTAGGTTTGGAGAAATGTCCCACTCGGCCAATTTAGTGGTAATAAAGGAAAGTGCTGATGCCACATCCTCTTCCTGGGCAGGAAACTTGTTTTGTTTAGTAACTAAATCAAACAACCTATAATTAATTGAAATCAAAGCAAAACCAGGAAAAGCTTGTTCTACCAAGGGTTTAAACTGTAAAAACTCACTTTTATTTCCGTCAATCCATGCACCTCCGTGGATGTACACCAAAAGTGGTGTTTTATCCTTTGATCTACCAGCCGGTAAAAAGACATCCATCTTTTGTCTTCCATCTGTTCCATAAGCCAAGTCCAAAAGTTCTTTAGCGGGTAGTTTATTAGTGGGTTTCTCTCCTTCAATAGAACAGCCGATCAAGAAAGCGGTAACTGTCCAGATTACGAAAAAGCGGGTATAAAGGCGTAAGTTTCTCATGGACTTAAAATTGTTGAATGTAGTTTAGGAGTTTCTCTTTGTATTCAAATCGTATTACAGTTAACCCTTAGATCATTTAAGAGTCAATTTTCAACGGTTTACCTAGTGCTCAAAATTAGAACCATTTAATTAAAGTGGATACAATTTGTTTTGCTTTGATTCCGTAGGGCGGCCGAAGGAGGGTGACGTTATTGTATCCAATCCGTTGTTTTAGCACACCTTTTTCATGACTAAAGGCAAGAAAACCATGGTATCCATGGGCTTTACCTATTCCACTGTTGTTAACTCCTCCAAAAGGCAGCTCGTTGTGAAGAAAATGGATGACGCAGTCATTGAAAACCAGGTTTCCAGAGCTTGTTGAGTTTGTTATGGCTTTTGCGTTGTTGGAATTTGCGCCGAAATAATACAAGGCAAGAGGTTTTGGTTTGGAATTGATCAGGTCGATGGCCTGCGAGAGGTCTGTGTAAGCTATAATTGGGAGAATGGGACCGAATATTTCTTCATTGAAAATTTCCATATCCTCCCTCACATCTGAAAGTAGGGTTGGTTCAAAAAACCTAGTCGCAGGATCGTATTTGCCGCCAAATGCTATTTTCCCTCCTTTTCCCAGGGCATCATCCAAATAGCCTTTAAGCCTCTCGAAGTGTTTATGGTTGATAATCCGAGCATAATCAGGGCTGCTTTCTATCCCCTTGAATTTCGGGTCATAGTAGGTTTGAATTTGGGTTTTCGCTCTAAGAATAAACTCTTCTTTTTTATTCTCGGGAACCAAAATGTAGTCGGGTGCTATGCAGGTTTGGCCACAGTTGACAAATTTTCCCCAAATTAGTTTTTGTGCGGCGTCCTCTAAATCTGCTGACTGGTCAATAATTACAGGTGACTTACCGCCTAATTCTAAAGTTACTGAGCTAAGGTGTGCTGAAGCCGCTTTCATGACAAGTTTGCCAACAGCTGGGCTGCCCGTAAAAAAAATATGGTCAAAGGGTAGGCTGAGTAATTCAATAGCTACATCAGATTCTCCCAAGCAGACGCTTACCTCATGTGCGTCAAAAAGCTCACGAATCATCTTTTCAATAAGTGAGGAGGTATTTGGTGAATACTCCGAGGGTTTGATTATGGTTGGACAACCAGCAGCAAGGGCTGATACCAAAGGACCGACTGTCAGGTTGAAGGGAAAGTTCCAAGGAGAAATAATCAGAGTCCTTCCTTTGGGCTCGAAATGAATTTCGGCGGAAGTTCCGAGCATGGGAATGGGGGTTCCCAATTTTTTTGGCTTCATCCATGATTTGAGATGTTTAATGGCATGGTTGATTTCCGAGGTCACGGGAAATATTTCATTCATATCCACTTCGATGGCAGGTTTTGCAAAGTCTTGCCAGAGAGCTTCCTGTATTTCCCTTTGATGGAATTTAATCCAGTCTCTTAGATTTTTTAATCGGGCAACCCGTTCCTCCCAAGTGGATTTTCTCCAAGATATACTTGTATGCAGTTGATTTTGAAATAGTTCAGGTATAGATTGATTTGATTTTGGACTGTTCATTTTCTTGTATTGGGTTTTACAAATGTATTAGGCAAAAGGTACTTAAAACTTCATGATTTTTTCTTAACAAGTAGGAGCTTTTTGAATGCCAATCATAAGCTCTTTGATTTAAACAGCCTATTTTTTTAATAAAATGAATAAAATGGAATATTTGAAGACAAAAAGCGTGAATAATTCATTTTATTAAAAAAAACTTCACCTTATTAAAAATTTTTCCCAAAATCGTTTGGATTCTATTAGTAATAAAGTGTATTTTTACAACTATAAAATGAAATTTATTCACATTTAATCAATAGATTAATATTTAAATGTATAAATAAGTAATAAAATGAATTATTGTCCTGATTTTAGGTGTTTTGAACTAAAGATTTTTATTGAAAAATTCTTTTAAATCTTTTGCGAGCAGCTAAAACATTTTTAACTGAACTTTTAATATACACTACTATGAATTGCCTGACCAATTGTATGAAGGCTATATCCGCGAGTTTTGGTGGATTTTTTGATCAGTCTGTCACCTATCATGGAAGAACGAAAATACAGGTGTTCTTTTTTTTCCTGGTGCTCCTGATTTCTCCTTTTCAAGTTCAATCCCAATCCACAACCTATGAAACAATCCCGGTAGGTTCTTACATTATTGACATGGGAAGAACGCCTCAGACTGCCGCCAATACCCTGCGGGCATAGGGTTTGGTATATCACTTGCTTTCAAATGAAGCAACAGAAATCAAATGGGCGATCAATCCAACTAAATCCAAAGATGGGCTAGACTTTACCCATGCTGGAGAAGATTTTAGGGGAGGGCCGTTTATTATCAGGAAAGAAGAGTTGACTCCGGCAATAAAAACAAGGATTACCAACTTTTTAAGCCAGGTCGGAAACAATTAAATCAGGGTGGTCACAACTACGCAAGCTTTTCAAGCACCAATTGCTTATTCTCTCACTGATCCCCCGAAGTGGACTTTGGACAAAAACAGTGGAGGCATAGCTGAACCCTATTTTGCTCTAGCGGGAATCCCGACGTCTGCTTACGGTGGAAGTAATTCAGCCAACTGGAAAACACCTGGCGAATTAAATGAGTGTGATGATATTTATGTTTTACCACACTTGGATACAAAAACATTAAACTGGACCAATTACCAGAATTTAGGATTATGGGTGGAAAATTTTAGGGGATCTGTCTGGGCAGGTTGTCAATCGGGGGGAAATTTTGAAGACTTACAGGATCCTTATGATTCCACTAGCAACTTGCACTTTCTCACCACTGAAGGGCTTATCCCTGAAAATGTAACTTACGAGGATAAACGTAACGGTACTACGACAATTAACAATTGGCCAGCTGATCCTGTAGCCCAATATTTAGGTTCTACGGATGGGGCTCAGGACAACGGCTCCCAGCAATGGTATTTACCTTAGACCGCAAAAAATGGTGGTATTTGGAGACCTTCTGCCCTAAGAATTGTAGAAGATCCGATAAACGCAAGTGTGCCATCTCTTTTTCAGGGCCCTGCATCAAATAACCTATATGGGCATGCATTCGGGAAAACTGATTTTGGATTGGTCATGTATCAGGGTGGTCACAAATTGAATCAGGTTAATACTCCTGCCGCATTAGCCGCCATGCGGATGTTTTTCAATTTTGCCTTTTTTACCGTGGAAGACAGAAAACCTAAGTTTGATATTGGCTTGGGTAATGAGGTTCCTATTAAATTATTCAGCGGAGAGGCTACCCAACTTGATTTATCAATTGATTTTTCCTCAGATTATGGAGGAGTATTAAATTTTCAGTTTAAATGGACGTCTTCTTGTGGAGACATCATCAGTTTTAATGATGATACCCTAAAAAACCCTGTCATGTTCATCAACCCTGTTGCTGCAGACAGGGAATGCGAGATTTATATTACGGTTACAGATCAATGTGGCAGAAAAATTTCCAGAGGATTCCTAGTAATTGTAACCCAACCGAGAACTGTTCTTGAATTGGACAAGCAACTGGTTTCTGTGACAGACAAAAACGGCAATCCGCGTCTCGATGGAAAGTACACTGCTGCCGGGGATCTGATAACCTATAGCTACACGCTTACAAACAAAGGCAATATCAGCTTATCCGGGCCTTTTTTAGTTTCTGATGATAAAATTTCAACGGTTCCAAATGGAACCGGGCCACTTGAACCTAACCTAAGTTTATCGGTAGGCGCTATTTACGCAGTGACCATGCAGGATATAATAGCTGCCAAAGTTACCAACAGGGCTGAGGCTACCACCCTCTTCAATGGGAATATTGTGGTAAGTAACCGGGATAGTGTCACTGTGGAAGGGACTTTTATTCCCCTTTTGAGTTTGACTAAAACCGGTGTTTTCAATGATTTAAATGCTAATGGTTTGGCCGATGCTGGGGAGACCATCAGTTATTCTTTTTTGGTAGAAAATAAAGGTATTGTTGATTTGGAGAATGTTACCGTTACCGATCCCAAACTGACCATCTTGGGAAGCCCTATTGCCCTTGCAGTAGGTGCAAACAGTGGAAATCATTTTACGGGAACCTACACGCTAACTCAGGATGACATCAATCTGGGATATGTTGATAATACGGCTCAGGCCACTTCAAACCTCTCTCCTCCTGCTCAGGATGATGAGAAAGTAGTATTGCCTCAGTTGGCAGCAATCAAGATCGTCAAATCAATTGATAAAATCCCAGGTCAGGGAGAAGACTGTGTGAGGGTGAATCTAGGAGAAATTATAACCTACTCTTTTACTGTTACTAATGAGGGTAATGTTTCGCTAGGTGCTCTTACAGTGGCTGATCAACTCTCTGGTTTGTCTGAGATTTATTTGATTTCTGGGGATTTAAATGGCAATGGATTGTTAGATCCTTCTGAAATATGGGTTTACACTGCCACATACCAAGTGACCCAAAATGACCTGGACTTGGGAGAAATCTACAATGAGGCCGAAGTTTCAGCATTTTTTGGTTTTGATTCCGTCCAAGATGGCACAAATTTGACCGTATTAATTTGCCAGTTTCCATCGATCGACATCCAAAAGACCGCTTCCCAGCCTAGCTTCAATCAGGCAGGCGAGGTGATCACGTACACCTTCACGGTGACAAATACAGGCAACGTGACCCTGAGCAATGTGAGCGTAAGCGATCCGCTGCCTGGTTTGAGTGCGATCAGTCCGGCAAGTGTAGGCAGTCTAGCCTCAGGCGCCAGCGCAACTTTCACGGCCACTTACACCATAACTCAATCCGACCTGGATGCGGGAAGTGTGGATAACACGGCCACTGCCACTGGAACCTTTGGACAGTCCGAGTACAGCGACACGGACAGTGAAACCATCACGGCTCAACAATCCCCTTCTATCGATATCCAAAAGACCGCTTCCCAGTCCGGCTTCAATTAGGCAGGCGAAGTGATCACGTACGTCTTCACGGTGACAAATACAGGCAATGTGACCCTGAGCAATGTGAGCGTAAGCGATCCGCTACCGGGACTAAGCGCAATCAGCCCTGTGAGTGTAGGAAGCCTGGAACCGGGAGCAACCCAAATCTTCACAGCAAGCTACACCATCAAGCACGCTGACCTGGACGCAGGCCAAGTCAACAATACCGCAACCGCCAAGGGAAGCTTCGGGGAAACTGACTACAGCGATACGGATAGCGAGACAATCACGGCTCAACAATCGCCAGACATTTCCATTACCAAGACCGCTTCCCAGCCTAGCTTCAATCAGGCAGGCGAAGTGATCACGTACACCTTCTCGGTGACAAATACGGGCAATGTGACCTTGAGTAGCGTCACCGTTACCGATCCGCTTCCGGGACTAAGTTCCATCAGTCCGGCAAGCGTAGGAAGTCTGGCACCGAATGCTACCCAAATCTTTACGGCGAGCTACACCATCAAGCAGGCAAATCTCGATGCAGGCCAAGTCAACAATACGGCAACTGCCAATGGAACCTTCGGCCAATCCGACTACAGCGACACCGATTCCGAGACAATCACGGCAAACCAGTCCGCTTCTATCGACATCCAAAAGACCGCTTCCCAGCCTAGCTTCAATCAGGCAGGCGAAGTGATCTCGTACACCTTCACGGTGACAAATACAGGCAATGTGACCCTGAGCAATGTGAGCGTAAGCGATCCGCTGAACGGCCTGAGTGCTATCAGTCCGGCAAGCGTAGGAAGCCTGGCACCGGGAGCCACCCAAATCTTTACGGCCACTTACACCATCAAGCAGGCAGACCTGGATGCAGGCCAAGTTGACAATACCGCAACCGCCAAGGGTACCTTTGGAGAAACTGACTACAGCGATAGGGACAGCGAGACAATCACTGCTCAACAGTCCGCTTCGATTGCTATTGAAAAGATTGCTGCGATCTCTACAGTGGATAAGGCAGGTCAAGTGATTGCCTATTCGCTAAAGATTACCAATACAGGAAACACTACGCTTTTAAATGTTACCATAATCGATGTCTTTACAGGATTTAACCAGAATATTGGCTCACTGTCTCCTGGTCAGGTTGTGGAGAAAACTGTTAACTATACAGTCACCCAGGAG
Organism: uncultured Limnohabitans sp.; assembly: GCA_964574365.1. Classification (GTDB taxonomy): domain Bacteria; phylum Bacteroidota; class Bacteroidia; order Cytophagales; family Cyclobacteriaceae; genus Algoriphagus. The sequence goes on along the minus strand of CAZNND010000018.1, from coordinate 21,728 downwards.
GATATGGATAAAGGATCGATCCTGAACATAGCCACGGTAACAGCTCAATCTGGAACCACACAAGTGACGGATCAGGATGAGGAGTTGGTGAATGTAACCAAGCTTCCTTCAGTTCTGGTTGAGAAGTCGGCGAATGTATCAACCGTCTCTGCAGCGGGCGAAGTAATCAGCTGCACGCTGAAGGTGACTAATAAAGGCAACCTGACCCTGAGCAACGTGACCATTGCCGATCCATTGACAGGATTTAACCAGAATATTGGCTCACTGTCTCCTGGTCAGGTTGTGGAGAAAACTGTTAACTATACAGTCACCCAGGAGGATATGGATAAAGGATCGATCCTGAACATAGCCACGGTAACAGCTCAATCTGGAACCACACAAGTGACGGATCAGGATGAGGAGTTGATAAAGGTGACTAAGCTTCCTTCAATTGAGATTGTTAAAACAGCGAGCGTTTCGACAGTTTCGGCAGCAGGAGATATCATTACCTACACACTAAGAGTGACCAACACGGGTAATATGTCCCTTAGTAGTGTAATGCTAGTTGATCCGCTGACAGGATTCAGCCAGAATGTTGGATCTCTTGCGCCGGGTCAGGTTGTGGAAAGGACCGTTTCATACACGGTTACACAGGCGGACATGGACTTTGGTTCGATCGTAAACCTAGCCACGGTAACGGCCACGTCTGGAGCTACAGAGGTTTCGGATCAGGATGAATTCACGGTGTTAGTAGATAAAAATCTGTCGATTAGAGTGGATAAAACGGATAATGATGCAAAAATCCTTAAGGCAGGTGAATCAATTACATACACCCTGACCGTGACTAATTCAGGAAATGTAACACTCTTCGATGTGGTGTTGGAAGATCCACTTACCGAATTAAACAAAAACCTAGGTGTTTTGGCACCAGGAGCTAGTATTTCATTGACTACAAGTTATACTGTTACTCAAGCAGATGTAGATAATGGAAAAGTGGTCAATGTTGCCTTTGTGGAGGCTCAGAATCCCGTTGATTCAGTTGAGGTGACTACTTTAATACCACAATTACCTTCCGTAAAGATTGAAAAATCCGCTGATAGGACGTCGATTTTTGGTGCGGGAGAAAAGGTAATCTCCACGTTGAAAGTAACCAATACCGGAAATGTAACGCTCAAAGATATTAGGGTAATTGATCCGCTGACAGGCTTTGAAGAAACTATTCCCGAATTGTCTCCATCGGAATCAGTAACCCTATCCGTGGAGTATGTAGTAACCTTGGAGGATATGTCAGGTGAAAATCTGACCAATGTGGCAACTGTAACCGCAATTCCACCTAGTGGCCAGGAAGTCAATGACACAGATAGCCTGACGATTGAGTTCGGATCAAAAGAAATACTCGCCAATGACGATGATTTTGGAACCTATTTCCAAAGATACGGTGGATCAATAGGTAATATTCTGGATAATGATTTTTTAAATGGTGTTCCAACCAATTCGGAAGAGGTGGACTTTGAATTCATCGAGTTGGATGGAATCCTCGGTTTGTTGATTGATGAAAGTGGGGAGCTGAGTTTGATTCCGGGAGTAAACGATATTCGTGCCTATAGTCTTGAATATGTATTGAGGGAAACAGCTAATCCAGCCAATTCCGACACAGCATTGGTATTCTTTAAAATCCTGAATAATGACGCCGATCTGTCCATTACCAAAGAGGTCCTTTCTGAACAAGTATTCGAGGGAGACCTGTTTGACTACCAGCTAGTCGTGACTAACGAAGGCGAGACGGATGCAACAGATGTAGAAATTATAGACAGTTTGCCTTCAGGGCTTACCTACCAAAGCTATGTGGTGGCTTCCAATACTAGTGGTTCTGAGGTGGTAGCCACGGTGGTTGGCAATAATTTAAAATTCGAGATTCCGTTGATGAAGCCCGGTAGTTCAGTCACCATCAGGATAAAAGTGAAAGCAGGTTTGGCAGGCACTGTGACCAATACAGCGGTAGTTGGGTCTTCTGAGGATGATACTAACGATGGAGATAATACCGCTTCTGTGGAAACTGTGATTGAGCCATTCCGAATTCCGAATGTAATTACACCAAACGGTGACGGAAAGAACGACAGCTTCGAAATTCAGGGATTGGGCAAATATCCTACCAACAGCATAGTGATCTTCAACAGATATGGTGATCATGTTTTTGAACGTGAGAATTATGGCAATGACTGGAATGCAGCCGGATTAGTGGCAGGCACCTACTATTATCTGTTGAGAGTAACTGATGCACTAGGAGTAACTACAGAGTTTAAAGGATGGATTCAAGTAATTAAAGATTAAACATCAAGTACCATGAAAATGATTTTTAAAATGATCGTAACCTTCCTGATGCTGGCATTTGTTGCCACTCGGGTAGCTTTTGGGCAGCAGTTGCCCCAGTTTACCCAGTACATATTCAATGGACTGCATGTGAATCCCGGGTATGCTGGATATAAGGGGGAGCCCTACTTTCAGTCTACCTATCGAAGTCAGTGGATCAGTTTTCCAGGGGCTCCCCAAACGTTTACTGTGACAGTTGATCTAAGCGCAAATGAAGGAACCATGGGTTTTGGAATTTCACTTTTAAATGACAAACAAGGCCCGGCGCGCACCACAACAGGCATGTTGACCTACGCCTACCGAATTCAGGTTGGACAAAAAAGTTTCTTGGGTTTGGGCGCTACATTTGGCGCTTCAGAATACATGATTGACCGGGATCAATTAGACCCCAACGATCAAGATGACCCTGAAATAATGGGAGGAATGGTCAACAGTTTTACCCCTAATCTCAATACGGGATTGTTTTCCACAATCAAAAATTTTTCGCTGGATTTAGCTTATACAATTTGGTCGGGAAAAATGCTTTGGAAAAAGAAGACATGGCTTTGGCTTACCATGACTTTCATTATTACCTGACTGCGGGAGCTATGTTTAGAATCTCTGATGCGGTGGGCTTCAAACCGAGTTTTCTCGTTAAACAGGTAAAAGGATCTCCTACAAATTATGACATAAATGGGATGTTTTTGTTTCTAGATCGTCTATGGTTAGGAGCTTCATATCGTTCGAATATGAAAATTTGGACCGACGTGGATGGTGACTTGACTCGTCGCAATGCTGTTGCAGCAATTCTTGAACTGTTTGCCACAGACCGCCTTCGATTGGGTTATGCTTATGATCAAAGTCTTAATGTACTTCAGGATTATCGGCATAATTCACATGAATTGTCATTAGGTTATTATATGATGCCACGAATAGCCAAGATGAAAAATCAAAGATGGTTCTGAATATAGAAAAGATAATTACAATATTGGGATTTGCCATAGTGCTATATTTTTTGGGAGTCCAAGAGGTTAAGGCCCAAAAATCCAGACTTCGATATGCAGACGAGCAGATGGATCTGATGAATTACCATCATGCTTTGGAAATTTATGTTCAAGCCTTTGAAAGGAAACTAGTTTATGAGACGGCAAAAAAAGTGGCAATTGCTCATGAAAAGTTAAAGGACTACGATCAGGCGTTTAACTGGTGGAAAAATGTGCTGATTTATGAAGAGTCAGTTGAAACGGATCAGATCCAATTTTTAAGAATAGCAGAGATAATCGAAAAAGAACAGGAGGCGAGGGCTTTTCTTCTACAAAATGGTGTTTCAATTGAAGGTTTGGAGTTTGCGAAGCGGGTTGATCCAAGGGCTTTCCGTAATTTAAAGGTTGAGAATCTTGGAGACCTGAATTCCACAGAGTCAGATTTTTTTCTGGTCGAGGACCAGCATGGGAATCACTACTTTGTTTCAGATCGGGGGAAAAGTTTTTCCAGGAAAATGCCTGGTATCCGAATTGACGGGAGGAATAAATTTTTCAGTCGTGAATTTAGTAGTCAGACGGATAGGCAGTATTTTTCGGTTTTCAAAAAAAACCAAAGAGGAGAAATCAGCTGGGTTATTTCCCAAGTTCCCGGAACCCTTGGTTTTTCCGATCCAAGTTTTGACGTCAAAGATAGCCTGATGTTTTATTCGGTGACAAGGTCCTTTACTAAGGTCAAAAACAAACGAAACATTACGATTCAGCCCGAAATTTATTACAGCAGAATTTTGCCTGATGGAAATCTGGAAGGCTTTTTTCCTTTTCCCTATAATGATTCGATCAACTATTCGGTTATGCATCCTTTTGTTGATGAAGAGTATAGACGGCTTTATTTCAGTTCCGATATGCCCGGAGGTTTTGGGGGCTATGATCTGTATTACTCGGAATTTGATGAAAATATGTCCTTTGGTAAACCAGTGAATTTGGGTACTGATGTAAATACTACAGGAGATGAAAATTTCCCTTCCCGCAAAGGGAGCAAGTTTTTCTTCTCCTCTACAGGACATCAAGGACTGGGTGGAATGGACATTTTTCAGGCAGATTTTTACATTTCACAGATCAATAACGTGGAAAATTTAGGTTCCCCCATCAATTCACGGTTGGATGATTTTGCGTTCAGACTTGGCCAGGATCGGACCTTGTATTTTTCATCCAACAGAAAGGGAGGCATTGGACTAGACGATATCTACATGGCAAAAGAAATGCACAAGTATTTCCTTGCCAGAGTAGTGGACTGTGAGGGTAAACTCATTACGAGTGATTATTCCGCAAACTTGAAAATGAAGCCCCGGGCAATTACCATTCCCAGTTTTAGGAATACCGATAGAGAATTAGTAGCACAGCTTGAAACGGATTCCGATTTTGTTTTACATATTTCCAAACCGGGTTATTTTTCAATTACGGATGAATCAATCAGCACGAAAGGCTTTTCTGGCGATACACTGAAAAGATCGTATGTACTCAAGCCAATACCGTATCAGTTGCCGCTCAATTTGGATATTGTGTATTATGATCTCGATAAGTTTATGATTCGAAAGGACGCAATGCCGGTTTTGGATAAGCTTGCGGAGCTTATGAAAAGGTATAGCTTCCTCGATTTGCTGGTAGCCAGTCACACAGATTCTAGAGCAAGCGATGAATATAATATTCGATTGTCCAACAACAGAGCTAAGGCTGTAACGGAGTACTTGGTTGCAAAAGGAATCAGTGCCAATCGGGTTCGCTTGGAGTGGTTTGGTGAAGGTAAATTGGTTAATGACTGTGGCAATGATGTGCCTTGTCCTGAGACCAAACACCAACTTAACAGAAGGTCTGAATTGGTTTTGGAGGCTTTTTCAGATCCCAACAAACAGTACGAAATTCCGGAAGAGTTGAAGGAATTGGATTTCTGTGATCCGGAAAAAATCTTTGAAAAAATCCAGGATGAAATCAAAAATCTACCTACCATTTATTTCGATTTCGATAAAGATATGCTAAGGTCTATCCATGAAAAAGATCTGGAGCGGGCAGCATCGATGTTAAACCGGTTGCCTAACCTAATGTTGTTTATTGAAGGTCATACAGACCAGAAAGGTACGGTACAATATAATCAAAAGCTGTCAGAGCGAAGAGCCAAATCCGTGATGGACTACCTTAACACCAGAGGAATATCTTCGCGCCGAATGAAGTCTGCTTGGTATGGAGAAAGCAGGCCAATCCATGATTGTGCGGTAATTCCCTGTACCCCTGAAATGGAACAACTTAATCGCCGGACGGAGCTCTGGCTTGGAAAATCTATAAATCTCCCCCAAAACAGAATGTAGGAATCAAAAAAGCCTTGCGAGAGTAAGGCTTTTTTTACTATTTCTAAACTGTTTTTGAGCTATGTTCAATCATTTTTGTCAGCTCAGAAAGCTCCTTTTCGCTCAAATTTCTCCATTTTCCTACGGGAATATCCAAGTGGATATTCATGATTCTGATCCGCTTTAGTTGTTTTACGGCGTAGCCTAGATACTCACACATCCTCCTAATCTGCCGGTTTAATCCCTGGGTTAAAACAATTCTGAATTTGAATTTGGTGATTAGCTCCACTCGGCAGGGAGCTGTGACAGTACCTAAAATTGGAATTCCAGAGGACATCTTTCTTACAAAATTGGTATCAATCGGTCTATCCACGGTGACGATATATTCTTTTTCATGGTTGTTTTTTGAACGCAAAATCTTGTTGACTATATCGCCTTCACTTGTAAGCAAGATTAGACCTTCACTGTCTTTGTCCAACCTTCCAATAGGAAATATCCGTTCCGGATGTCCGATATAGTCAATGATGTTGTCTTTTTCTCCCTTCGTATCCGTAGTGGATACGATTCCCACCGGTTTGTTGAACGCAAGGTAAACATGATCTTTTTTTGGTGTACCTACTAGTTTTCCATCTACTCGAACTTCATCATTCGGAAAAACTTTGGTTCCAAGCTCTGGAATTTTCCCATTTAGGGTCACCCGTTTTTGCTCTAAAAGCAGGTCTGCGGCCCTTCTTGAGCAAAACCCAACTTCGCTAAGATATTTGTTGATGCGGATTGAACTATCTTGATCCATGTCAAACTAAAACTGATGGGTTATGGAAGGCTTAAATTGGAGAGACAAAAGACTAGAAGCAAGAGACTAGAAACAAGAGATTAGAGACAAGAAGGATCATTGATTTATTGAAACCGGGCTTTTGGTTGCTGGCAGAAATGATTGCAGTTCGGTATTTAATAAAAAGCCACAATATCCCCCCCCCCAGCGTCTGCATAGAATCTTTTCGTAATGAAGCTCTGCCCTCTCAACGGTAAGACCATAGGAAAATTAAGATGGGAGGAGAAAGATTCCAAAAGTTTTTTTATTCTGAACTTGCTTTAGACGCCATTAGTCTGTCGTCAATCTCTGGGTTAATTTGAGCCATTAGCGTTACTGCTTCCTCTTTTTTGGCAAAGAAAGCGTTTCTGTTTTGGGTAGAAATGGGTTCTGAAGGAGGGATTTTCTCTTTCAGCCAATCCATTTGTTTCCCATGTTTCCAAAATCTAAAACACAAATGAGGGCCTGTAGCTAGTCCTGTACTTCCCACATATCCAATTACTTGTCCCTGACGTACTCTCGTACCTGATTTGATATCTTTCCCGATTTTGGACATGTGTAGGTATTGTGTGGTGTAAGTACCGTTATGTTTGATTTTGACATAATTCCCATTTGCTGAGGTATATTTAGCCTCGACAACCGTACCATCTCCAACAGACCGGATTTCAGTCCCGGTTGGAGCGGCATAATCTGTCCCCAGATGGGCTTTGTATTTTTTTTGAACAGGATGAAATCGGTTGAGATTGTATCGCGAACTGATTCTAGTGTACTTCAACGGATCTCTTAAAAACTCCTTTTTAAGACTATTGCCATTTTGGTCAAAGAAAGAAATCTGCCCATTTTGCTCAAAAGGTATGGCGTGCATGGGTTGACCTTTATGTTCAAAATATGCCAATCGAATAGGCGAAACGGATACCACATTCCCCTCCACAAGCTTTTCTTCAAAAACGACTTTGTAAATATCTCCTTTTTGAAGACTTTGAAAATCAACTGACCAGCCATATAAATCTGCGAATTCATCAATCAGTTCGGGTGAAATTCCTTTGTCAATCATGCCATTATAAAGGGAGGTTTCAATAATCCCACCTATTTCCCTTTTCCTTATTTCTGATGGTTTCTCGGCTTTATATACATTTACAGAGTCAAGGTTGAAAACCACATATTCCGCAGGATTTGGCTCGTAAATAAAAAATTGAGCCTTTAACGAATCAGAGGGCGTAATGACAGTGAATTTTTTATCCGTTGCAATCCATCTGACATCGAAAATCCCTTTGGATTTTTTTGCTATTTCATCGATGATTTGATAAGGAACATTGAATGGAGATAATATGGTGGCGAGGGTTTGATTTTTAGTTACTTTACCTTCAATAATATTCAGTCCTGTAACATTTATTCCATATAGGTACACCTCTTGTTTTTCCTTGATGAGCAGGCTGTCAGTTGTTGTTTTCTCCTTCTCCGGAATTAGCCCGATTAAAATGCTGGGTTCAAACTGATAGGTGACAATTGCACATATAAACAGAATTAAACCGCTCAGGCCCATCCATTTCTTATTCATAGCTCAGTAGTTGTATTGGTCTTCTGTTTTCAGGTTAAAAACTGGAAGGGAAAAGCAATGGGGTGATTAAAATCGATCTTCCAGAAATCGAAATTTAAGATAAATTTGGCGGGGTTTCGATAAAAAAACCAACTGTTTTTTGATCGTTTTAGTATTTGAAGCTTTAAATAACTTGGATTTTTTTGTAAAAACAGCAAATCAAATCCCGAATTGGTGTTAATCTTTCAATTATCCGTGGATAACTCTAAGGCAAATATTTATCTTTGGCCTCTTAAAATTTGAATATACCCATGTTGAGAACTCATACTTGTGGCGAACTTCGCCTGCACCACGTCAATCAAAAAGTAACTGTAGCCGGTTGGGTACAACGAGTCAGAAACAAAGGAGGATTGATTTGGGTGGATTTGAGGGATCGATATGGGCTTACACAATTGATTTTTGAAGAAGGATCTACGGATAAATCACTCCTTGAGAAGGCAGCTCAATTGGGTCGGGAATTTGTGGTTCAATCAAGTGGGATAGTGATTGAGCGGACCTCCAAAAATGAAAAGATTCCTACTGGCGCAATTGAAATTAAAGCAGAGGAACTAGTCGTATTGAATCCGGCAAAAATACCTCCGTTTATTATAGAAGATGAAACAGATGGCGGGGATGATCTTCGGATGAAGTACAGATATCTTGATTTGAGGAGGAATGTAATCCGGGAAAAGTTACAGCTTCGGCATCGTATGATGCAGGAGACCAGAAAATATATGGATGGTCAACACTTCATAGAGGTTGAAACTCCTGTTTTGATCAAATCAACTCCTGAAGGAGCAAGGGATTTTATCGTCCCAAGCCGGGTGAATCCGGGAGAATTTTACGCCCTTCCCCAATCCCCTCAAACATTTAAGCAACTGTTGATGGTCAGTGGCTTTGACCGCTACTTCCAAATTGTCAAATGCTTTAGGGATGAGGATTTGCGTGCAGATAGACAGCCAGAGTTTACACAGATTGACTGTGAAATGGCTTTCGTAACGCAAGAGGATATATTGAACACGTTTGAAGGTTTGATAAAGCATCTGTTTTCGGCTGTTAAAGGTATTGAACTAGGCTATGTGGAGCATATGACGTATGCTGATGCCATGAAGGGTTATGGTAACGACAAACCTGATCTTCGCTTTGACATGAAGTTTGTTGAATTGAATGAGTTAGCAAAAGGGAAAGGTTTTCCTGTTTTTGATCAGGCGGAATTGATTGTGGGAATCTGTGCTAAAGGAGCTTCCGAATACACAAGAAAACAACTGGATGAACTGACTGAATGGGTGAAGAGACCGCAGATTGGGGCCAAAGGGCTGGTTTATGTCCGTTTCAATACGGATGGCAGCCTGAAATCCAGTGTGGATAAATTCTACTCACCTGAAGATTTAAAGGATTGGGCTGTTGCATTCAATGCGCAAGCGGGAGATTTGATGCTCGTTTTGAGTGGGGATACCAAAACAGTCCGAAAGCAGTTATCGGAGCTTCGGCTTAAAATGGGAGAAGATTTGGGTCTCAGAGACCGTACAGTATTTAAACCCTTGTGGGTGGTTGATTTTCCATTATTGGAATGGGACGAAGAGACAAAAAGATTTCATGCGATGCACCATCCCTTTACTTCACCAAAAAGGGAAGATATACCCATTCTTGAGACAGATCCGGGCGCTGTTCGTGCCAACGCCTATGATTTGGTGATCAATGGAGTAGAGGTAGGAGGAGGATCAATCCGTATCCATGATCGAGCAACACAACAATTGATGTTTACCCATTTGGGCTTTACAGATGAAGAGGCGCAAAAGCAATTTGGCTTTTTGATGGAGGCCTTTGAATATGGCGCACCACCACACGGGGGGATTGCATTTGGATTTGACCGGCTTTGCGCAATTTTTGGAGGGTCTGATTCCATTCGGGATTTTATAGCATTTCCAAAAAACAATTCCGGAAGGGACGTCATGATTGATTCCCCAAGTACTATTTCTACTGATCAGCTTGAGGAGCTTTCTATACGGGTGGCTTTGAAAAAATAAGATAAAAGCGAAATGGGATATACGGAATCTTGGCAGTAGCTAATATTCATTTTGTTTGTGTTTAAGGATTTAATTCGATCAATGGGAAGAACCTAAACTAAACAAAGGGATGAGAAATTCAACGTACACCCAAATTTTCAATTTTGATTTGTACACCCTCGAAATCAAAGCTTTAGCTTTTCCAGGTAGTGCCTAAACATAAATTTCTAAAAAGAGGGGAAATTAATAGCTGTAGGGCGGAGAATAAATCCCATAGTAAACAACTAAAAAAAGAACTTAGCGACCTTGGTGTCCTTTATGGTTAAAATTAACAAATGGATGAGAAATTCAAGGCATACCTAAACTTTCAATTTTGATTTTTACACCTTCGAAATCAAAGCTTTAGCTTTTCAGCCTTCCCGAAATTCTCCGGGACAGGTTGTGTCCTAAAACATAATTTTCCAAATAAGAGGTGAATTAATCGCTTAAGCACCAAGAATAAATCCCATACTAAACACGAGTAAAAAGAAAGTTGTGCCCTTCGTGTTCTTTGTAGTTCAAAAATTTTCTCCTGCTGGCAAAGAAGCGTATATTCCTAAAAGCGATTTTAAAAGTACATAGTAATTTAGGCTCTTAGAAAAAGTAGCCTCTATTTTTTAGAAGTCACCAAATAGGATCTGATCCCCATGACAATGAGCAGCTGTCCACTGGCATAGGTACCCATGATCATGACATCGGATTCGGGAAAAGATTGGTAAAATTTGTTGATTGCGATAATCCCGTCTGAGGTGAAAAAAAGCAATGCCCCAATATAAACCTGCCAAAAAGAGGCTGGGCTACATTTTTTAAATCGATCTCTTGCAGTTGCCACCATACTCACTATCACCAGGATGTATGTTAAAACAGGGATCTTAAGGTTTCCTAAATTGGGTAGGATAAGATACAAAACAAAGATAGCAGCCAGATAAATCGGAAGATTGAATAAAAAAGCTTTGATAAAATTCAATTGACCTAGTCGAGGACTACTCTCTTGTGCAAGTCGGAACCCAATGATATAACACACATGAGCCATTAAAAAGGAACCTAGTCCATATACAAATAATTTCGGCCAAAGCAAAAGAATGTCTCCTATCAAAGAAAAAAGGAGTGCCGCCAGTATGGATTTAGCCAACAGGGTGAAGGATATTTTTTGGGAAAGTTTAAAAAAGTAAATGGTTAAACTCAATAAAATGAGCGGTTTAGAAAAAATCCGTATCGAAGGATTACTCTCAGTCAAAAAAAACAGGTCTGAAATTGTGGCAATTAAAAACAAATAAAGCCAGATGATGTTTTTATCTCTCAATCGAATAATATTTTGAATTAATTCCACAAGATAAAATAAAAACCTGTATTGATCGGATAGTTGAGATTTTTTATGTGGCAAAACCAGGTTTATTCAGATTTATTTGATCTTAAAAAATCAAATTATTATTCGGAAAAGAGTGTCATAATTAAATTTTGCTTATGTTAAAATTAGCTTTTTTTATTTAAACATAAAAAATGTTCTGTTTTTATGATTAAGCTTTCGTTAAAAAATGTGAAATTTGGCCAGCAAAATTTAATGTTAACTACGCTAAGCGATTAGACTGTCGGCTGTACCTTTGCGCGGATTACCAATCAAAACCAACTTATATAACAAAAATTTATGAGGCAAAATTTACTGAAGAATTTGCTGGCCTTAGTGATGCTCGTAATGAGCTCTGGGCTTGCATTATCACAGGGGGTTACTACATCGGGTATTTCCGGTATTGTAATCGAGGCCAATGGTCAACCGCTTCCAGGAGCGAACGTGGTTGCGACTCACCTTCCTTCCGGTACCCGATACGGGGCGGTTTCTAATTTAGAGGGTAAATATTCCATCCCAGGAATGCGTGTAGGTGGTCCATATAGACTTTCAGTATCATTTATCGGATTTTCCACCCAAGAGATAGACGGACTTGTTCTTTCTTTAGGTGTATTTTCCAACGTAAATGTGACTTTGAAAGAAGACGGTCAGGAGCTTTCCGAAGTTCTTGTAACTGCCAGTCCCAACAGCCTTTTTTCCAATGAAAGAACAGGTGCTAACACTTCTATAGACAATAGAGCATTAAACAAACTTCCTACAATCTCCAGAAGAATTGGAGACTTTACCAGATTATCTCCACAAGCTAACGGAAGTTCCTTTGCTGGACAAGATAACAGATTGAACAACATTACTGTTGACGGTTCTTATTTCAACAACTCATTTGGACTTGGTGGACAGCCAGGTGACAGAACTGGTGTTTCACCTATCTCCTTAGATGCAATCGAACAGATTTCCATCAATATTGCTCCTTATGATGTCAGACAGGGTAACTTTACAGGAGCAGGTGTTAATACCGTCACCCGATCAGGCACCAATGAAGTGGAGGGTTCTGCCTATTATTTTTGGAGAAATAACAACAACGTGGGTACAGAAGCTGGAGAAAACATATTCAATCCAGGTGACTTTACCTATCGACAAATCGGTTTTAGAGTTGGTGGACCAATCATCAAAGACAAATTGTTCTTTTTTGCTTCCTTCGAGGATGATCAGGAACTTAGACCAGGCACTACCTGGAGAGCAAATAATGGAAGTGAACCAATTCAAGGAAACGTAACCCGAGTTTTGGCTTCTGATTTGGACAATCTTAGCACCTTCCTCAAGGACAAATTCAACTACGAGACAGGTCCATATCAAGGCTATGACAACGAAACTCTAGCAACCAAATTCTTGGTAAAGCTGGATTACAATATCAACGACAAGAACAAGCTAAGCTTAAGATACAACCATTTGGATTCTTCAACGGACGTAATTATGTCTAGCTCCTCTTCTTTGGGTTTTGGAGGCCGGAATTTCAGACCTGAGGCATTAAACTTTCAAAACTCCAATTACAGCATCATGGAAAATATCCGTTCCATTGTTTCTGAATTGAATACAAGAATCAGTAACAACGTCAGCAACAGTCTTATCGTAGGATATACTTTCCAAGATGAAAGCCGTGGCAGCAGAGGTACCTTCTTCCCTATGGTGGATATTCTAAACAACGGCGCTACATATACATCATTTGGATTTGAACCCTTCACTCCAAACAATGAGTTGAGATATAAGACTTTCCAGATTCAGGACAACCTTCAGATTTTTGCTGGAAAGCATACCATCACGGCTGGTTTCAGTTATGAGTATTATGAGTCTGAGAACGTATTCTTCCCAGGTTCGCAGTCTGCCTATGTGTACAACTCTTTGGACGACTTCTACAAAGATGCAAACAACTTCCTGGCAAACGCTAACGCCACACCTTCAGGCGTAAACCTTAGAAGATTCCAAGTAAGATGGAACAACATACCTGGATCTGAAAAACCAATCCAGCCTTTGGAAGTAAACTATTTTGGTGTCTATGGTCAGGATGAATTTCAGGCTAGAAATAACCTTAAGTTTACTCTTGGTCTGAGAGTGGATGTTCCTTACTTTGGAGCTACTGCACTTAGAAACAAAGAGGTTGAGACTTTCTTTTTCAGAGATCCAGTTGGTGCATATTATCAGACGCAAACAGATAAGCTTCCGGAGCCTAATATCCTCTGGTCTCCAAGATTGGGTTTCAACTGGGATGTATTTAACAACCAAAAGACCCAACTGAGAGGTGGTACAGGTATCTTTACCGGACGTCCTGCCTATGTATGGATCTCTAACCAAGTAGGTAACAATGGTATATTGACAGGTTTTGCCCAGTTGGACAACACTACAACAAGACCTTTCAATCCTGATCCAAATAATTATAAGCCCACAGAAGTAACTGGAAACCCAGCAGCTTCTTATGAGTTAGCCCTTACCGACCCTAACTTTAAGTTCCCTCAGGTTTGGAGAACCAATATTGCTATTGATCAAAAGTTGCCTGCCGGAATCATTGCTACAGCCGAATTCATCTACAACTCTGATGTAAATGGTATCGCGTATTACAATGCCAATTTGCCGGTAAACCAGGCATCTTTCTCTGGACCAGACAACAGACCACGTTGGACGAACAACCGAATTAATTCCAAAATCCCTAATGCAGTAACCTTGGCGAATCAAGCTATTGGAAACTCTTGGGTAGCATCCCTTTCATTAGAAAGACCATTTAATAACGGATTGTTTATGAAAGCCGCATACAGCTACGGTGAGTCTAGAAACACAGTAGATGCAGGATCAATTGCTGCAGGTACCTGGTTTAATAATCCTATCCAAAGAGATCCAAATAACCCAGGTGTTGGTTTCTCTTCCAATTTCATGGGTCATAGAGTATTCGCTACTGCAAGCTATACTAAGGATATCTTCAAGTTTGGAAATACTTCAGTCTCCTTGTTCTGGGAAGGAAGAACTATCGGAAACGGCAGTTATGTGTTTGGTGGTGATTTGAATGGTGATGGCGGTACAGCAAATGATCTCATCTATATTCCAAAAAATATAGACGAAATGAACTTCCAGCAATATACTTCCAGTGGAAAGACGTTCACCTCAGCTGAACAGGCTGCTGCATGGGAAGCGTACATCTTGCAGGACAAATATTTAAGTGCTAACCGTGGAAAATTTGCAGAAAGAGGTGCCGTGATTATGCCAATGGTGTATAGAGCAGACTTCTCTTTTGCGCAGCAGTTGTTCACTGATATCAAAGGCAAGAAAAACACACTTGAATTCAGGGTGGATATTCTGAACGTTGGTAACTTCCTTAACAAGGATTGGGGTATTGGACAGACATTCAATTCCACTCAGCCGCTTGTTGTTCCATCTTCGGCTCAAGGCGGTCCAATTGGATCAAATGGAAGACCTCAATACAGACTCAGAAACTTTGGTACTGATTTAATTTCTACTTCATTCCGACCTACTGCAGGTGTCTCTGATGTTTGGAGAATGCAGTTTGGCTTGAGGTATATTTTCAATTAATAAACAACCTAATAAGTGACTTAAGAGCCCCTATTTGGGGCTCTTTTTTTACTTTTCATGAATTTTGGTTCTTCCCTGTAAAGTTTTTTAAGTAAAAATTTCAGACTTATTTTTTTGCCAGTTAAACTAATCCCTTGACTATTGAGTCAAAAAGAGACAATAGCATCACGTTAATTTTCCTTTGATGGCATCAATTTACCTTCAGTATGTTTTCTTGGAAAGCATGCAAAAGCAATAGTAAATTTGACATTCCACAACCTTTGACTTTCCTTTAGGTTTTTACTGTATGTTGTACTACAAGCAATTTTTACATAGTGAAAGTAATGAGTGGATTGTATTTATCCATGGCGCCGGCGGAAGCTCTGCCGTATGGCATAAACAGCTTAGGGATTTTCAAAAAGACTTTAACCTTCTGCTGATCGACTTGAGAGGTCATGGTAAATCTACCGATTTGCCAAAATCCATTTGGAATCAGAAATACACTTTTGAAGCAGTTACGAAAGATATCTTAGAGGTTTTGGATCATCTAAATTTGCCACCAGCCCATATTATGGGTGTATCTTTAGGTACTATTCTGGCCAGGCAACTCGCTGAAATGAGACCTAATCGGGTCAAATCATTAGTCATGGCAGGCGCGGTAACCCGGCTGACCACACAAAGTAGAATTTTGGTCTTTTTGGGAAATGCGTTCAAACAAATTATCCCTTACATGTGGTTGTACCGCTTGTTTGCATTTATAATTATGCCCCGCAAACAGCATTCGGAATCGCGAAATCTATTTATTCACGAAGCGCAGAAACTTTGTCAGAAAGAATTCATCCGCTGGTTTAAATTGACCAAAGATATCAATCCCTTGCTCAGGTACTTCAAGGAAAAAGACATCGGAATCCCTACGCTTTATGTTATGGGGGACCAGGATGTCATGTTTTTGGAACCTGTGAAAAATCTGGTCAAAGAGCATAAAAAATCATTTCTCCAGATTCTTGAAAAGTGTGGCCATGTGGTCAATGTAGAAAAACCGGATCAATTCAATCGACTGTCCCTAGCGTTTATAAAAAATCATCAGTAAAAGTCTTTTTCCTACATGAAAAAACAAACTAAAATACTTGTTCTAATTGGTATCGTTCTGATTGTGGCAGTTTCTTTTTTTTATCCCAGATTGACGGATCAAAATGGAAAAGAAGGCCCTGCTCCTTCAGGTCCTTCGACTGGTGGAGGCCCCAATAGCGGTGGTTCTCAGCCCATTCCAGTCAATGTGATCAAAATCCAAAAAGAAACACTTACCAATCAACTTCAAATTTCTGGTACCATTTTGCCTAATGAGTCGGTCGAACTGAAACCTGAAATTTCAGGATTGGTAACCAAAATTAACTTTAAAGAAGGGCAATATGTTAAAAAAGGAACGCCTCTGCTTTACTTGAATGATGATGAACTTCAGGCTCAATCGCAGCGCCTACAATACACACAAAAACTTTTTCAGACTCAAGAAAACCGTCAGAAGCAACTTCTAGCCAGGGAAGCAATAAGCCAAGAAGAGTATGATATAGTATTGAACCAATACAACACAGCTCTTTCTGACATTAAATTGGTGGAGGCCCAGTTGCAAAAAACAGTAGTTAGGGCACCCTTCAATGGCATTCTAGGATTACGACAAATTTCTGAAGGCTCTGTAATCAATTCATCCAATGTAATTGCCAGTATAGTGAATATAGATCCTATTAAATTGGAGTTCTCAATTCCTGAGCGCTACTCTACGCAGGTTTCAGTGGGTTCCCCCATATTTTTTAGCAGTGAGTCTTCAAGTCAGGAAGTTCAGGGTAGAGTGTATGCATTTGAACCGCAAATTGATCCTGCTACTAGAACCTTGAAATTGAGAGCCGAAAGTCCCAACAAAGAAGGAAAGTATCTCCCGGGGATGTTTGTAAAAATCAGGTTTGTCCTTGAAGTAAAAGAAGATGCGCTCATGGTTCCAGCTGAATCTGTAATTCCTGAATTATCCGGTTACAAAGTCTTTGTAGTAGGAGCTGATGGAAAAGCAGAACAGCGGATGATTACAATCGGTACCAGAACAGATACCCATGTTCAGATTCTCTCAGGATTGAATGAAGGGGATTTGGTACTTACAACAGGTGTGATGCAAGTAAGGCAGGGAATGCCTATTCAACCCAACCCCATTAATTAATCATGTCCAGTCTCTCCAGTTTAAGCATCAAGAGGCCAGTTTTGGCCATTGTGATGTCTCTAGTCATTTTACTATTTGGTGGAATAGGGATCTCACTTTTGGGTATTCGAGAATATCCTTCTGTTGATCCCCCTGTGATCAATGTGAGCACATCGTATGTCGGAGCCAATGCAGATGTAATCTTGGCACAAATTACCGAACCTCTTGAAGAACAGATCAACGGAATTCAGGGGATCAAGTCGCTAACTTCTACAAGTTCCGACGGGAGAAGCAATATCACTGTTGAATTTGAAGTTGGTGCCGATCTAGAAGCAGCCGCAAATGACGTAAGAGACAAAGTTTCCGGAGCTCAGCGAAATTTACCTCCTGATGCAGAACCACCTGTTGTTTCTAAAGCTGATGCCGATTCTCAGCCGATTGTTGGCGTGAATGTTAAAAGTAATAAGAGAAGCCTTCTTGAACTTTCTGAGATTGCAGACAATATTTTCAAAGAAAGATTGCAAACTATTCCGGGCGTAAGCAGAATTCAGATTTGGGGAGAAAAGGAATATGCTATTCGGCTTCGAATGGATCCATTAAAAATGGCCTCCTACGGAATCACTCCAATGGATGTGCTCAGTAAAGTTCAAAGTGAAAACGTGGAACTACCATCGGGTAGAATAGAGGGTCAAAGTATTGAACTATCTGTCCGAACAAAAAGCCGCCTAAGTTCACCTAAGGAATTTAATGATTTGATTATCAAGGAGAGCGCTTCAAATATCGTTAGATTTCAGGATATTGGCACTGCGGAATTGTCAGCTTTAAACGAGAAGACACTCCTAAGAAGAGATGGGATCCCAATGGTTGCAGTAGTTTTGGTTCCTTTGCCAGGATCCAATAATATTGAAATTGCTGATGAGTTTTACAAAAGGTTACAAAGCATAAGCAAAGACCTTCCTGAGGATGTAACGGCGGAAATAGGTTTTGATACCACCACCTTTATTAGACAATCAATTACCGAGGTACAGGAAACAATCATCACAGCTTTTATTCTCGTAGTTGCTATTATCTTTCTTTTCTTAAGAGATTGGAGGACAACGTTTATCCCAGTGGTAACCATTCCCATCTCCTTGATAGGTGTATTTTTTATCATGTATTTGATGGATTTTTCGATCAATGTCCTCACGCTTTTAGGTATAGTATTGTCCATTGGTTTGGTTGTGGATGATGCTATCGTGGTTTTAGAAAATATTTATTCCAGAATAGAAAAGGGAGAAAAGCCACTGGAAGCAGCAGCAAAAGGGACCGAAGAAATATTTTTTGCGGTCATTGCCACTACTGTAGCCCTCGCTGCAGTATTCCTCCCTGTAATATTCCTGACTGGAACTACTGGTAGGCTTTTCCGTGAATTTGGGATTGTTGTAGCAGGGTCTGTAATTATTTCTTCTTTTGTTGCATTGACCATGACGCCAATGCTCAGTGCCAAAATGCTCAAGTATCGAGAGAAGCACAATGCCTTCTACAATTTGACAGAACCTTTTTATGTATGGCTCAATACGCTTTACGATGTGGCATTATCCAAATTCATGAAAGTCCGATGGATAGCTTTCCCGATTATCGGATTAATGGGAGCAGGAATTTATTGGTTCTTTTCAAACCTTCAGACCGAGCTGGTACCGATTGAGGATCGCTCTGAATTGAGAATTAATATGACCGGTCCTGAGGGAGCAACTTTCTCTTTCATGGATAACGTGATTGATGGATTTTCAAATCGGATTATGGATGAGTTTCCGAAATCTGAAGTAGTTGGTGTTACTAGTATGACTTCTCCTGGTTTTGGCACGGCAAATACAAATTCAGGGTTTATCCGACTGTTTTTAAGTGATGCAACTCAAAGACGAAGTCAGCAGGAAATTTTTAATGAAATGAATGGCAAATTGAAGGAGATTTCCGCTGTAAGAGCCTTTGCTCAACAGCCTGTTTCTGTGGGCGATAGAAGAGGGGGACTTCCTGTACAATATGTCATTCAAGCGCCAACCATTGAAAAGCTAAAGGAAGTTATTCCTCCTTTTATGGAAAAAGCCAGCCAAAATCCTGCTTTTATATTCACAGACATCAACCTTAAATTCACTAAGCCTGAGTTAGAAATTGAAATCGACAGGGAAAGAGCCAGAAATATGGGTGTTTCAGTTCAGGAAATTGCCAGAACACTTCAACTTTCTTACTCGGGACAGCGGTTTGCCTATTTTATCCAAGGAGGTAAGCAATACCAGGTAATTGGCGAAATGAGACTTCAGGACAGAAATGAGCCCATTAATCTGCGGATGCTCTACGTACGCGGTGACAATGGGCAGTTAGTCCAATTGGACAACCTGGTAAAAGTGGTTGAAAAAAGTACTCCTCCACAACTCTATCGTTTCAACCGATTTGTCAGTGCTACCGTTTCAGCTAATCTTGCTCAAGGATATACGATCGGTGCAGGATTGGATGAAATGGATAAAATTGCCGCCGAAGTTTTGGATGAATCTTATTCTACAGATGTTTCAGGTCCATCAAAGGAATTCAGAGAAAGTTCTAACAGCTTACTCTTTGCATTTATTTTTGCTTTGGTTTTGATTTATTTGGTACTATCGGCTCAGTTTGAAAGTTTTACAGACCCTCTAACCATCATGTTTACCGTGCCTTTGGCGATTTTTGGTGCCTTGGCCACCCTGTGGATGTTTGGTTTTACACTAAATATCTTTAGTCAGATTGGCATTATCATGCTCATAGGATTGGTAACTAAAAATGGTATTCTCATTGTAGAATTTGCCAACCAAAGGAAAGAGGAAGGGATGAATCCCTATGAGGCGATTTATGGGGCAGCAGTTGCACGTTTCAGACCCATTTTGATGACCAGTCTTTCTACAATTCTAGGTATTTTACCGATAGCTCTTGCTCTTGGTGCAGGTGCTGAAAGCAGGGTTCCAATGGGGGCTGCTGTTATTGGAGGACTTACATTTTCCACCGTCCTGACGTTATTTATTATACCTGCAGTTTATACTTATCTAACCTCTAAAAAAGAAAAATTAGTAACCATTTCATGAAGAAGTTAGCCGTTGTACTGTTTTTGATTGTTCAGTTCCTAAGCTGGAAGGCTTTGGCACAAGAGTCTTTAGATCTTGAAAAAGCTCTTCAATTGGGTTTGGATAATAATCTCCAGATAAAAATTGCTGTCCAAAATGTGGCGTTAAGAGAGGGTGATTTGAAAATAAGTGCAGGTGATTTCTTTATGCCGCAAGTGGATGCGACATATCTCAGGTCTTTTGCAAAGGAGGATGTAGAGCAGAAATTTATTAATGATCCCGCTCCTCGTCAGATCAATGATGCCCGAACGCGAAATGAAAATTTTAGTGTGGTTGGGATCTATGGATTTAGGCCTGAGTCTGTAGTGGTGATGAAACGATTGGGTCAGCTTTCCGAAATCAGTGAGTTACAGGCAAAAGTAACAGTAGAAAATACTGTTGCAGGAATTTCAAGTGCCTACTACCGGTTGATTTTGGAATTGCAGAGGTATCAGGTACTAAAGGAAACGCTTCGGCTCAGTAAGGCCAGACTGGAAATCGCTAAGGCTCAATACGAACTTGGTGGAGCAGGCAAGCGGGATTTTCTTTCTGCTCAAGTAGATTATAACGGGGATTCTAGCCTTTTGCTTACTCAGGAACAGGTAATTCTAAATGCCCGGGTCAACCTGAATGAACTCATGGCTATTGATCCCGGAACTGAATATATAGTGAAAGACACCATAACTATTGGACAACAACTCGTTTTGGAAGATTTGGAAGACAACGCATTCATAGAAAATAAACAGTTGCTTTTGACGCAGCGTCAAAAAAATGTGGCGTTTCTTCAAGTTCGGGAATTGCAGGCTTCTAGATTGCCCGGAATAAACTTGAATGGTTCCTACATTAACAACACCCTAAATTCAGATGCAGGTTTCCTGATTCAAAATCAAAGACAGGGGTTTAATTATGGTGGAAATATTACAGTGAATCTTTTTAATGGACTTACCCTTAACAGAAGGATCCAAAATGCTAAAGTCCAACAAAAGATTCAAGACTACTCCCTTGACCAGTTTGAAATTCAGTTGAAATCCGACATTCAAAGGTCCTTTAATACCTATCAAAATAATTTGAGGCTACTTGAAATAGAACAGAAGAATTATCAAGTGGCAAAAGAAAATTCTGAAATAGCACTTGAAAGATTTCGTCTCGGCATCGCTTCCTATCTTGAATTCAGGGATGCCCAAGTAAATCTTCTCTTGGCAGAAAATAGACTTATCACCTCTATTTTTCAGATAAAAGAACAGGAAATTGAGCTGATGCGACTTTCCGGAAAAATATTTTATCAAAATAGTTCAGAGCAATTCGATTTTGAACTAAACTAAATGGAAATAAGGTGTTCTGCTAGTAGCCAAATTTCATCTTGTTTGTATTTAAGGATATAATTGATCAATAGGAAGAATATGGATTTAACAAAGGGATGGGAAATTCAACGCATACCCAAACTTTCAATTTTGATTTGTACA
>CAZNND010000017.1:28433-56399 GCA_964574365.1 uncultured Limnohabitans sp. | reverse complement strand
TTAAGCAATTGTCATTTCTAGACCCAAAACCCGATTAATAAATGGCGACGTACAATCAAGTGGATTCCCAAAAAGTAAAATTCATCACTTGTTTTTTAACCAAAAAAGCTGACCGAATTGGCCAGCTTTTTCACAATTCAAAAATCACAGAACTTACTTCAAACTTCCAATCATATCTTCAGGCTTGACCCATTGATCAAACTGCTCCGAAGTCAAAAGATAAAGAGCAATTGCAGCTTCTCTTAGACTAGTGCCTTCTTTATGTGCTTTTTTAGCGATTGCTGCCGCATTTTCATAGCCAATGTAGGGGTTGAGTGCGGTTACCAACATTAGTGAATTTTCAAGATGACGCTGAATCATTGGAGTATTCGGCTCGATCCCTATCGCACAATTATCATTGAATGACACACAGGCATCTCCGATCAGTCGGGCGGACTGTAAGAAATTTGCCGCAATCAAGGGTTTGAACACATTCAATTCAAAATGGCCGTTGGAACCTCCAATCGTGATCGCTACATCATTTCCCATAACCTGAGCCGCAACCATGGTAATCGCCTCCACTTGGGTAGGATTGACCTTACCTGGCATGATGGAAGAACCGGGTTCGTTTTCCGGAATAAGAATTTCACCTATGCCCGAACGGGGTCCTGAAGAAAGCATTCGGATATCATTTGCAATCTTCATCAAAGAAACCGCCAACTGCTTAAGCGCTCCATGAGCTTCTACCATTCCATCATGAGCCGCCAAAGCCTCAAATTTGTTGGGCGCAGTGACAAACGGGAGACCTGAAAGTTCCGCAATTTTTTTGGCTACCAATTCAGAATAGCCTTGAGGGGTATTCAGGCCCGTTCCTACTGCCGTACCTCCAAGTGCCAGTTCAGATAGATGCGCAAGGGTATTCTTAAGGGCTCTCAGACCATGATCCAACTGAGCGACATAGCCACTAAACTCCTGACCCAAAGTCAAAGGAGTTGCATCCATGAAGTGGGTTCTCCCTATTTTTACCACATTTTTAAATGCTTCAGCCTTTTCAGCCAGCGTGTCCCGTAATTTTTGGACACCCGGAATGGTCGTTTCCACCACCATTTGGTAGGCCGCAATATGCATGGCGGTAGGGTAGGTGTCGTTGGAGGACTGGGACTTGTTTACTTCATCATTTGGATGAATTTTCTTTTTGACATCTTCCAAGGAGCCTCCCAAGAGTACATGAGCCCGATAGGCGATTACCTCGTTGGCATTCATGTTGGATTGGGTTCCCGAACCAGTCTGCCAAATCACCAAAGGAAACTGATCGTCATGCTGACCTGTCAGGATTTCATCGCACACTTGGCCAATGATCTCTGCTTTTTCGTGAGCCAAGACACCCAAATCAGCATTAGTAAGTGCTGCGGCTTTTTTTAAGATGGCAAAAGCCCTGATGATTTCGATCGGCATTCTGTTCTTTTCGCCGCCAATTTTGAAGTTATTGATCGATCGTTGGGTTTGGGCTCCCCAATATTTGTCCGAAGGCACCTCTACGGAACCCATCGTGTCTTTTTCAATTCGAATTGACATGGTATTTGGAAATAGGTGTGAAATTTTTCGATTGCAAAGTTAAGCCCTAGGCTTTTTTTTGCCTAAGCAATGCGCTTTTTAATACTTATCCTTCATTTGAAAATCGATCAATTCATGGAAAATTTTCCTTGAAATTTTCAGCTGCCGATGGAAAAACAGCAAACCCAATCCATAATTGACCGCTGCAAGGAAAATACAAAGGATGCTGTTTAACAGATTGGGAATAGCAAAAACATGGAAAAGGGAAAAGCCAATCAGAAGAATTGTCCAGAAGATAAGGAAGAAAAGGGCAGATGGAAATAGTCGATACTGTAAAAAAATGATGCTTCCTCTTGGTGTACCTTCTACTTTACCGATTACCAAAGGAAGGAAAGTTTCCCCTTTTTTTATTGCTTTTGAAATCCTGAAACCCTCCCTTCCTATCATTCCGTTAAATTTAATCTTTTCATCCAGCAACGTTCTGGTATCCAAAAAATTCACTTCGCGCGTAACGCGCATCAAATTCCCCAACACCTCTTCCTTCGAAAGAGCGCTGACTAGAGTTTCGCTATGGTAAGGAATCAGATTCAATTTTTTTATT
Organism: uncultured Limnohabitans sp.; assembly: GCA_964574365.1. Lineage (GTDB taxonomy): Bacteria > Bacteroidota > Bacteroidia > Cytophagales > Cyclobacteriaceae > Algoriphagus. Next base: position 54,265 of record CAZNND010000017.1, on the reverse strand, counting down.
TTACTGCAATACAGGAAATCTCCACGTTTACATTTTTCGGAAGTTTGCTCACTTCCACAGTTTCTCTTGCCGGAGGGTTTGATTTAAAATAGTGACTGTAGGCTTCATTGATGGTCGCAAACTTTCCCATGTCTCGAATGAAAATGGTGCATTTGACCACGTCCGAGAAACCAAATCCAGCTACCCGAAGAATAGCTTCCAAATTTTTCATGACAGTGTGAGTCTCTTCGGTGATGTTTTCGTTGATAAGTTCAGCTGTATCAGGATCTAAGGCAATTTGGCCCGAAACGTACAGGGTGTTTCCTGCTAAAACTGCCTGGGAATATGGCCCGATAGGTGCAGGAGCCTCAGACGTAAAGATGATTTGATTCGACATACTGGTAAATTCAATGATTAGCTCTTCCTAGTTTTTATTGAGATATTTATATTTTTCCTTCTACTTTCAACCCCATTTTTGATTACATGGTACTTCGTACTTGGTACTTGATACTTGGTACTTGGTACATTCATAAATCCCTCCTCCAAAATCCAATCCCACTCATGAAGCTTTTCAAGGGCTAGCTACATCCTTTTCGCTTCATTCCAATACACATCCATTTCGGCAAGGGTCATATCGCTGAGATTTTTGCCCGCGGACCGTGCAGCATTTTCAAGATATTGAAACCGCTTGATAAATTTGATATTGGTTCTTTCCAAGGCTTCCTCAGGATTGATATCTAAAAAACGGGCATAATTAATCAGGGAAAACATCAAATCTCCAAATTCAGAGGTCGCTTTTTCCCTATCCATTTCTTTTTGATCCTCGGCATTGAATTCAGCTTTGAATTCCTGCATTTCTTCCTCCACCTTTTCCCAAACCTGATGCTTTTCCTCCCAGTCAAAACCCACTCCCCGTGCTTTTTCCTGGATTCGCATCGCTTTGATGACCGCTGGAAGTGACTTGGGAACACCTCCCAAAACAGAAACATTCCCTTTTTCCGTCAATTTAATCTTCTCCCAATTTTGCTTGACGGTTTCCTCATCATGCGCTAAAGTTTCTCCATAAATATGAGGATGCCTTCGGATAAGTTTTTCACACAACGAATTGATCACCGTACCCATATCGAAATTCCCTTCTTCAGAGCCGATTTTGGCATAAAAAACCAAATGCAACAGGATATCTCCCAATTCCTTTTTAATTTCTTCTGGGTTGGCTTCCAAAATGGCATCCGAAAGCTCGAAGGTTTCCTCGATGGTCAAATGCCTAAGGCTCTCTGTAGTTTGCTTCTTGTCCCATGGACATTGGGATCGAAGCTCATCCATGATGGTCAGCAGACGACCAAAAGCGGCCAACTGTTCTGGGCGTGTACTCAAATTTGACATGTTTAAGGGAAACTAAGCCGGAAGTATGGACGTTTTCAAAGTAAACCTTTAAATTTGATCAAATTTATCCGTTATGGCAACTCTGGTTATTACACTTGGCTTTATGGCATTGTTTTTTGTCCTGATGTCAGTTAGAATTATCTTTCTCAAAAACGGTCAATTTAAAGGCACTTGTGCTTCTCAAAGTCCTTTTTTAAACAAAGAAGGAATAACTTGCAATTTATGTGGTAAAACAGTTGACTCGAACAGTAGCTGTGCAAATCCCGACAATGAAGTGGATAAGGTTCTAGCGAAATTTAAATAGTCCCCGCTGAATTATCCCAATCCTCTTTTTTACTTCCGAATTAAAAAATCACTCTTACGTGTCATTAATCAAATCTATTTCTGGAATAAGGGGAACCATCGGTGGTAAACCCGGTGAAGGCCTAACCCCAATTGACGTAGTCAAATTCTCTTCAGCTTATGGTGCCTGGGTAATCGAAAAAACAGGAAATCCAAAAGTGGTAATCGGTAGGGATGCCAGGATCTCTGGTGATCTAATCTCCAAATTGGTAGTCGCTACTCTCCAAGGTATGGGTATACATGTGATTGATTTGGGACTGAGTACGACCCCAACTGTTGAATTTGCTGTTCCCAGAGAAAATGCGGGTGGAGGTATCATCCTCACAGCAAGTCATAATCCTATCCAATGGAATGCCCTAAAACTTTTGAATTCCAAAGGGGAGTTTATTTCGGATGAAGAAGGTAAATCCATTTTGGGAAAAGCCGAAAAGGAGGACTTCTCTTTTGAAGAAGTGAAAAAACTAGGAAATTATACCTTGTTGGAAGATTATATTGATCGCCATATACAACACGTTTTAGAACTCGAATTAGTCGATACTGCGGCAATCAAAGCCAGAAATTTTAAAGTTGTCGTGGATGCAGTAAACTCCACTGGTGGCATTGCTGTTCCAAAACTGCTTCGAGCTCTGGGAGTCTCTGAAATCGAAGAGATGTATTGCACGCCGGATGGACATTTCCCACACAACCCTGAACCATTACCGGAGAATTTGAGAGATATTTCTAAAAAGCTGGAAAAAGGAAGTTTCGATTTAGGTATCGTAGTTGATCCAGATGTCGATCGATTAGCGTTTATCAACGAGGATGGATCCATGTTTGGAGAAGAATACACGCTCGTGGCTATTGCAGATTACGTCTTATCAAATACTCCTGGAAACACAGTTTCCAATCTGTCCTCCACTAGAGCACTTCGGGACGTGACAGAAAAACGAGGCGGAAAATATGAAGCCGCTGCAGTGGGTGAAGTCAATGTTGTTAATCAGATGAAGGCTACTGAGGCCATCATCGGGGGAGAAGGTAATGGTGGAATTATCTATCCCACATCACATTACGGTAGGGATGCATTAGTTGGAATTGGCTTGTTTTTAACTCATTTGGCTTATTTTGGAAAATCCATTTCCAAACTTCGGGCGACTTACCCTAATTATTATATCTCAAAAAACAAAATTGAATTGACTCCGGAAATTGATGTAGATAAAATTTTATCGGAGATCAAGGAAAAATATAAGAAACAAAACATCAATGATATTGATGGGGTGAAAATTGAATTTGAAAGAGAATGGGTTCATTTGAGAAAATCAAATACGGAACCCATCATTAGAATTTATTCTGAATCAGATTCAGAGGCAAAAGCGGAACATTTGGCAAAAAAAATTATTCAGGACATCAAAGAAATGATAAGTGAATCAATGGTTTGATATCTTTACCCATTCCCTATATAAACCGAATGAAAGTTTACTTTGATAATGCTGCAACCACAATCATGGATGATCGCGTGATCGAATCCATGCTTCCTTTTATGAAATCCCACTTTGGCAATCCTTCTTCAGTTCATAGTCATGGACGAGAGGTGAGAACTGCCATTGAGAAAGCAAGAAAAAAAGTTGCAGAATTGCTCAATGCAAGTCCTTCTGAGATTTTTTTCACCTCAGGTGGAACGGAAGCAGACAACACTGCCTTGGTTTGTGGGATAGAAAGTCATGGAATTTCCCATGTCATCACTTCTCCTATCGAACATCATGCAGTTCTTCATCCCCTGGAATATTTGGCCAAAAAAGGAAAAATCAAAATAAGCCTACTAGAGGTCAACGAAAAAGGCGACATCGACTTGACCCATTTGGTGGATCTATTAAAATCAAATCCGAATAGTCTGGTTTCTTTAATGCATGGCAACAATGAGCTGGGCAATTTGAATGATTTGAATCAAATTGGAGAATTGGTTAAGGAATACGGTGTATTTTTTCATTCTGACACTGTTCAAACAATGGGGCATTATGTCCACGATTTGAAAAATCTTCCTATTGACGCCTTAGTCGCCGGGGGACATAAATTCCATGGTCCTAAAGGTTCAGGGTTTTTATTCATCAGAAAAGAGAAAAAAATCCATCCATTTATCCATGGAGGAGCGCAGGAAAGAAATATGAGGGGAGGAACGGAAAATGTTACGGGGATTATTGGTATAGCCAAAGCATTGGAATTGGCTTATGAGCACATGGCTGAGCATCGTAGAAGCATCGAAGGGATAAAAACTTATTTTATCGAAAAGTTGACTGCGGCAATCCCCGGAGTTGAATTCAATGGACGTTCTTCTGAAATGAATAAAAGCCTGTACACTGTCCTTAATGTAAGCTTGCCTCCATCAGAATCAAATAATGGAATGCTACTCTTTAATTTGGATTTGGAGGGAATATCAGCCTCGGGAGGCTCTGCTTGCAGTTCAGGCGCATCGGTTGGTTCCCATGTTCTACGGGCTATTCACCACAATCCTCAAAGAGATACGGTTCGGTTTTCCTTCAGCCGATTCAATACACTAGAAGAGATTGACTATGTGGTAAGCAAACTTAAAGCCCTTTATACGATTAATGCCTAATTGAAAAAGGAGTCAGATGACTCCTTTTTCAATTTTTTGGAAATTTATTTTGCAGGTTTATAACCAATCGAATAAGGTGTCCATATCTCATAAATCGGCTGACCCTGAGAACTCAGACCACTGTGATGCCATTCACCCTCAATCACTTTAAAGTCAAAGCCTAGATTAGCTCCAACACGGGAATTATCTCGGGAAAAGAAGGTGATATTTTCTACATATTTCCCATCCTTAGCAGTGTAGGTTCCACCGCCTGTCCCGGAAAATTCACGGGTTTCTGAATTGAAGGCTATCCATTGGAATCTGCCCCCACTCAAAATTTTAACCGTTCTACGGGCACCAGGAGTAGATCGGGCGATTTGGTCATCCCGCTTCCGTCCTGTAATCACCCAGTTGCCTGACAGGTCATCTTTTGAATCGGAAATCTTTTCCCACGTTTCTTCCAGCAAACCTTCTTTGGTATTGGCTGTTAAAGTCAGCTTCTTACCCTTTAGGTTCACCTTAAATGAAGTAGAAGTTCCAACATATTCAGGATTAAGTGTGAAAAAATCCAAAGTTTCGGTATAGTTGTCACCTGTGAAGCTAAAGGGGCCTCCTCCTGCACCTACGAAGGAATTGTCAGAGACATTTTTTACTCCAAAAGCAAAATAACCATCCTGATAAATTTTAATGTATTCGCGTTCGTTAACCGGCTTCCCATTCTGGCCTACCAATTTCCATGCTCCTTCAATAGATTGTCCTTTTGCCAGAAAAGCACTAAGGAGAAATGATAGTAATAGTATTTTCTTCATAAGATGACGAATAAATAGGTTGGAAAAGCTGAAATTGAGAAACAATTCAGAAAAAACCAACCTTTGAGAATGGCGCTGGGAAATTGAACTGACAAAAGGAAGAGAAGAATGAAGGAATTTCAACTAGGTAAAAGCAGGGAGGAGGCATTTGAACTTTTACCCGAGAAAATCATTAAGAAAGTAATTCTTGGGGAAAAGGTGATAGCTTTATTGAGAATCGGGGATAAAATTTTCGCATTTAATGCACACTGCCCCCATCTCGGTGCCAGTCTCTTACATGCAAACGTAAATGGTTTGGGTGAAATTATCTGTCCTCTCCATCAATATCGATTTGATTTGAAAACAGGGCAAGTACGTGCCGGCTACTGTTCCGAGTTGCCCGTATTTCCAGTTAGGAGTGAACAGAATGGGATATTTATTACATTGACCTAATGCAGTTTTTGTCCATTTTGGACTGCTTGATCTGAACTTGCCAGAATGATTCCCCCATTTTCCGAGGTAAAACCTGTGACAAGTACTTCTGACATAAAATCTGCAACTTGGCGAGGCCTGAGGTTACAAACGCAGATAACCTGCCTGCCCAATAAATCTGAGGGCAAGTAATTCACAGTCACTTGGGCGGAGGATTTCTTGACTCCAATCTCAGGTCCAAAATCAATCCAAAGCTTATAGGCTGGTTTTTTAGCCTTTTCAAATACCTCTGCCTGAGTTATTGTTCCCACCCTCAGATCAACTTTTTTGAAATCTTCAAGTTCAATCGTTTGCATTGTCAAATTTTTTCTTATTTTTAGGTCGTCTCTCAAACAAAAAGGTTTTTTACCTAACCCAAAATATCCGAGTAGTCATGTTTAAAGTTTCTGGATTCTCTTTTTCAAAATTAAGCCTAATCTGTCTTCTGGGATTTTCTGCTTTCCTATTTTCATTGGACACACAGGCACAGGAAGAAAATAGCCCTAGACAAGCAGATAAACCAAATTTAGAGGAAAATGTACTTGTTCTGGAGAATGTTCAGACTAGTACTCCTTTATTTAAACCCTCTCCAACAAAACAGGCAGCTACCTTGAGTGCGGTAAAAAAAGAACTCTCCGGGACTGGAATGATTCAAGAAAAGGAACTGAAAAAAAACGAATCCCCCTCTACCTTATCGTTCAATATATTCCTTTACATAGTGGATAAATTTAAAGAAGATTGAACCTTAGCGCTAAAAAAAAGAGGTGTCAAAAATGGCACCTATTTTTTTTTTATTTGTTTTTAACGAAACTTTCCAATTCTTTCAGTGTGATTTTTCCTTCATAGTAAGCCCTTCCGAAGACCGCAGCCTGTACTCCCATATCCCGCAGTTTTTTAAAATCATCAATACCCCTTACTCCACCCGAAGCAGCTAAATGGATGTTGGGGAATCTTTCCAAAATCGATTTATAGAGATCAAAATTAGGCCCTTCCATTACGCCATCTCGGGTAACATCGGAACATTTTAAGTACTTAAGGCCTCTTTCATAAAAAAACTCGATATGCTCAAATAGATCAATTTCTGTTTTCTTTAACCATCCGCGGATTTTTATTTTATAATCTAAGGGATTGGTATCCGCTGCAAGATTGATTTTCTCTCTACCATAAGATAGAATAAATTGCGCAAATCGCTCGGGGAAATTGGCAGCTGCAGAGCCGACTGTTATCGTTTTCGCTCCAAATTCAAAGCATTTGATTACGTCACCGTCTGTTGTAATCCCACCTGTAAAATCAACTTTCAAATCCGTATATCCAGTAATTGTCTCCAAAATATGGTAGTTTTTTGGCTCACCCCTCCTTGCACCATCGAGATCAACGAGGTGAAGCCTTTTTAAACCAATATGCTCAAATGCCTGTGCGATTTCCAGAGGATTTGAGGAGATGACTTCTTCCGTAGCAAAATCTCCACGCTTGAGTCTGACGCACTTACCGTTGATCAGCCAAATTGAAGGAATGATTTCAAACATAGCGAATTGAGTGAAGTTGAGGAATAGAAAGCAAATTAGGTCACTAAATATACTACCTAAGGTCTTTTATTGGATAAAATTGGAGGTAATGATTTCAAATTTTAACGAACTACCAAAAGAAAAGCCCAGAAATCACTTAAAAAAAGGGGTTAATTAAGCAATTTTCCTATCCTGCCTTTCGAACCAGATGCCCACACTATTTTCTTATCTGGCGTAGTTTTTACCGAATGATAGCCAACCTTTGAAAAAATCCCCCAATTCTGACCCCCATCTTTGGAAAAATCAGATCCCTCAGGCCCCACTGCAATCAACCAATCAGGATTTTTCAAAGCAGCAATGCCAGACCGGTATCCCGAAGTACCCTTTTCCGGTTTTAGGAAAAGTCCCTTAGATAAGATTACTAAACTACCTTCTTGAATTTCAGGCTTTGCATAGTCCCCGCCGGCAAGGATGATTTTGTTTTTATGTTTGACCAAAGCAAAAATTCCCTGAGAAGATTGCCCCTGAACCATTAAGGGAACTGGATTTTTTTCCCAATTGCCCGTTGAAAACGAATAGACATGTAGATTTGACTGACTTCCTCCTGTACCTAAAATCAATTGGTCTTTATCGATAAGGAGTGAAGATGAACTGGCGGCAAAGGCGGCTTCTCCTTGCTCTGCTCCAGGCAAATTATGAAGTGAATTCCAAGTTTTTCCTCCGTTACGAGTTTCCAGTATCATCCATTTCCCCTCAACGGGATCCCCAAGCACAAAACCTCTTTGAGAATCAATAAAGGTTATAGCATCAAAAAAAGCAGGATCTCCCTCCTGATGGACTTTATTCCAGCTTTTCCCTCCATTCTCTGTCATATAAATTACCGCAGGCTGTCCGGCAGAAGCAACAATTGCCTTATTTTCATCAAAGGCATGAATTGATCTGAAATCTACCGTGTCAAGTCCTGCAACTACCCCGTGGTTCCATGATTTGCCTCCATCTGTGGTTCTTAACCAGACACCTCCACTGCCACTTGCCCAACACACCAGGTCCGAAACGGGTGAAAGCCCCCTTAAGGAGGCTTTCACTATTGTTTGGATTTCTTGCCATCTTGGAGTTTGGGCATGGATAACTGCGCTAGGTACCCAAAATCCAATCAGGAGAATTACAAATCTCATACAACATCTACTTTTCGATAGGCCTCAATCAAAGCAAGTTCACCTTCTTTTCCGGGCAATGCATTCCCATGCTCCATTCCCATTACTCCTGTGAACCCTTTCTTCTGAATATATTTAAACACATTTGAATAATTAATTTCACCTGTGCCTGGCTCTTTTCTGCCTGGATTATCTCCTATTTGAATGTAGGCGATTTCACTCCAGGTTTTTTCCATCGTAGCGATAAGATTCCCTTCGTTTCGTTGCATGTGGTAGATGTCGTACAGAATTTTACATGATGGACTTCCAACAGCTTTACAGATCATATAGGTCTGGTCTGCATGCCTTAAGAAAAGATCAGGATTATCGCTAAGCGGCTCAAGCACCATGGTCAATCCATGCGGCTCAAAAATCTCAGCTCCCCGCTTCAAGGCCTCAATCACATTCCCCGTCTGCACTCCCATAGGAAGGTTTCGCTCAAAATATCCCGGCACTACGGTCATCCATTTTGCGCCGACTCGCTTTGCTACTTCAACAGATTCCCGACAGGTTTTCAAAAATAAATCAAGAAATTCTTGTTTTCCGGTAGTCAAAGAAACCTTCCAATTATCTCCTCCATCAATAACAAAAACCCCCATCCGCATTCCCAAATCCTTCAACGTCTTTCCGATCAATTCCTGGTCTGCAACCGATCTTTTGAGCATGCCATTGTCCTCAAGAGAACGAAATCCTTGTTCAGCCATAAACTTCAGCTCATCAACCAAACCACCAGGAGCATGATTTTTGAACATGCCAAAGTGGGGAGCAAAGTCCATTTTGAAAGTTGGCGCAGCCACTTTATCCTTAGAATAAGCAGGCAGACTAATCGCCCCAGTGGCACCCAGAAGTGCACTTCCAAGACCCATTTTTTTTATAAAACCTCTTCTTTCCATGGATTAAATCACTTTGGTTTTTCCTGGAATTGCATGAGGATAATACCCATCAGCACCGGGTACTAACTTCGGCATGGCATCCCATGCAAGGGTCTCTGGGAAAAGATCCACCGAACCATTTAAAGCTTCATCCCAGGTAATGACTTTCCCGGAGTAGGTAGCATAACGCCCCATAATAGCGGTTAGGGTAGATTTTGCGGCATTTTCAGCATCAGCAAACTTATACTCTCCCTTTACCAGTGCTCCCCACAATTCGTTATGTTCAACTTGATAGGGGTTAGGATTATTTTCTCGATTGTGTGTGTAAATGGAATTTCCTTTCCAATCGGTCATTACTCCATGATTTCCTGCACTTAAATAGACTTTGCCTTTAGTTCCTTGGAAGGTCTCATCCACACGATTGGCAGCACCTGGGAAATGCCGGCATTCTGAATGAATTACTGAACCGTCTGCGTAGGTTAAGGTCAATACGTGGTGATCAAAAATTTCTCCATGGTCTTTCCCAGTCCGTACCGCACGGCCTCCTGTACCTTCAGCTTTTACAGGATACCCATTTTTTGCCCAGTTGGCAATATCAATATTGTGCACGTGCTGCTCCACGATGTGATCCCCGCAAAGCCAGTTGAAGTAATACCAGTTTCTCATCTGATATTCCATCTCCGTCTGACCAGGCTTACGCTCACGTACCCAAACACCACCATCGTTCCAATATACCTGACCTCCAACGATATCACCTAGCTGACCGTCATGAACACGCTTCATGACTTCTACATAGTTTGCTTGGTAATGACGCTGTAAGCCAACTACTACATTTAATTTTTTTGATTTGGCAATTTCGGCCGCAGCAAGGACTTTTCGGATCCCCGCAGCATCTGTAGCCATGGGCTTTTCGGCAAAAATCTGTTTCCCCTGATTCACCGCTTCAACGAAATGAGAAGGCCTAAATCCGGGAGGCGCTGCTAAAATCACGACGTCTGCCTCCGCCATAGCTTTTTTGTACCCATCAAAACCTACAAATCGCTTTTCTACTGGAACATCAACTTTATCCTTTCCATACTTGTCAAATATGGCTTTGTAACTTGTATCCAAACGGTCCTGAAACGCATCAGCCATCGCTACCAATTTGATGGGGTGACCAGTTTCGAAAGCTTGAAAAACTGCACCAGTACCTCGGCCACCACAACCGATTACAGCAAGTTTCAAGTGATTTTCAGGAGCTGCGTAAGCCCCTGGAACCAAAAAAGAGGGTGCCAGCATCCCGCCGGTCACCAAAGCAGAGGTCTTTATAAAGTCTCTACGGGAATTTTGATTGTTCATAGTATGGTTATTTTGGTTTTAATAATCTGCAATTGGCTCTTGGTTATAGTAAGCCATAATTTGTTCAGGTGAGGGTGGGTTGAGGGGGCGGACCAAACGTAGGCCAATAAACGGAGCTTCCGGAAACCACCATTGACTCTTTGGTATCTGCGGATCAATACGCTTCCAGGAAGGATCTGAGACGCTACGGACAGCAGATCCGATTTCATCATCTGCGGTTTTGAAACTCCCTCCACGAACGGCATGCGGGTATAATTTAGTAGAAGGATTGACAGGATTTTCTTTGGCGGATTTTTTGTAAAAATCAGGTTCATACTGATCAATAACCCATTCCTGAACATTTCCATAGATATCATACAATCCCCAAGGATTTGATTTTTTTTGCCCAACAGGATGGGTAGTTCCTTCGCTGTTTGAAGATGTCCATGCATATTCATTCAGTTGGGATTGTTCTTTGCCGAAGAAAAACCGGTCTTTTGAACCTGCACGGGCGGCATATTCCCATTCAGCTTCTGTGGGGAGACGATAAAAAATCCCTGTCTTTAAGTACAACCAGTGGCAAAATTGAATCGCACCATACTGGGTCATTCCCACAGCAGGCTTACCCTCCTTTCCCATACCAAAGGTCATATCCAAATAAGGTAAACTTGGACGTGTCAACCCATCTACCCGCTCTTCAATTCCTCCTTCAGTCATAGTCTCCTCGAAATGCTTATCCAAAAATAATTCAAACGCATCCCATTGCACCTCATGAATTCCCATCCAAAAAGCATCCAACTTCACCTCATGAACAGGATTTTGATCCGGAAATCTAGCATCAGCTGATCCCATCAAGAAACTTCCTGCCGGAATGGGAGTCATGGTAAATGAAACAGGTGTTCCGGGAATTTTCTGGGTGTAGGCCTCGAAAATAGCGGATTCATTCAGCTGAAAGCTCATTAGAATCAAAACCGTGGCGACTAGAAACTTTTTCATTGCTTAAACTGGTACTTTCAAAAATGAAAATACGGCTTTTCTGATTTTCTTGAATTATTCTTTTGATGAAAGGTTACGATACTTATGGATTCCATCACTTTTAAGCAATACAAAGAGGTGCTTCGCTGTTAATTTGACTCCCCTAACTTCTCCTCTAAGTGCAATTCCTGATTCTTTTGACGTGAGAGGTGAAAAGATTCCTTTTCCATTTCCAAGAAACACTTGAAAATGATTTGCTCCAAACCTGCCAAACTTGAGTTTGGCATCGAAAAGATTCCCTCCGATTAGAAGGTCAGCGTGACCATCTCCGTTAATATCTCCTTTTTCTGCAGCAAAAACCGGTGCAAATTGGGATTCCATTGGAAGCACCTTGGAAACAAATTTTCCATTGTTATCTAAAACGAAATAGCTGGTTTCAAGTCGATTGATGAAAATGGAAGACGCCTCCATCCTTTCTTCGGAGGAAAATAGCTGATCCATTCTAACCTCCGAGTAGCTTTTGAAATCCAGGTATTTTTTCTTCAAAAAATTTACCTGACCCAAAACTTCATCTCTGCTTGGAGAAGGATATTTTTTACCGAGAATGTAATAGCTCAAAATAGCATCTACGGAGCCATTCGAATCAAAGTCTTTGTACAGCAACTCCATGGGCTGAGAATCACTAGCAAAAAGTTGTGAGTTTTTTCCATGATTGCCAATAATCAATTCCGGCTTGCCATCCTCATCCCAGTCACCAATCAGCAATTCAGACCAAAGTCCAACTTGGGGTAATTCAAAGAAATTGGCGGTGGAATTTTCCCACTTTCCATTGAGCTGAGAAAAAATAGTCACAGGCATGGCATCACCAACCAACACCAACTCATTTATCCCATCAGCGTTTAAATCAGCCTCATCGATATCGGTGATCATGCCTAACCTAGAAAGACCAGGGGCTATTGATTGAGTCTGGTCTGAAAACCTGCCTTTTCCGTCTCCTATCCAGATTCTTGCACCTGGTGAAGTTGGATATTGCCCAGGAATAACACGTCCCCCTACCAACAAGTCAAGGAAAGAATCACCATTAAAGTCTCTCGCCAAAACAGCTCCAGTTGAAAAATACTCCTTGGGCAAAGCCTTCGTTGATCTTTGGAATTTGCCCTTGCCATCATTTAAGTAGAGTCGATCCCCTAACGCAGGATCGCCGGAAGGAAACTGGTGCACACCTCCACTACCCACAAAAATGTCAGCGTGTCCATCTCCATTGGCATCAAAAGCCACAGCGATAGCATCTTCAGATGCACGGTCTTCCCAAAAGGCCGTTGAGTCTAATCTGCTATACCTCTCCTTATCAATTCCAAAAATCAGCCTCCCACTCAATCCTGCACCACCACCTACAAACGCATCCTCTATCCCATCCCCATCAAAATCCTGCATTACCAAAGACTTCCCATTTCCAGAAATTCCAAAACTGAGCAAGGGTTGACGCTTAAAGTCATTTACCTCCAGCTCTCTGGATAAAGGAATTTTATTGACAACCTGAAATAAAGGAGAGCTAACCCTCTGCTTTTTGCCAGAATCTTTTCGCGCTTCGGCTTGATCTATTTCTAAAATCTGATTCGACAGGAGATTTTCAAGTTTGGAAACCTCTCCTCCGGGCCAAAAAACATGAATAGAATCAATAGTGGTTTGATTTCCCAATCCAAAATTAAGGTAAGGGGCGACCGAAGATTGATATCCCCTAAATGGCGAAAGCTCTTGGTATTGAATGCCTTCAGAGGTGAAAAGTTTCACTTTTGCCCCCAATCCAAAGCTGTTATTTCCTTCAGCCCTCAATTTCAGCCGGAAGAAATTTCCTTTTTGCTGCTGAGCAGAAAGGTTTTCATAAACCATTGCTTGGGCATTGATATTATTGATAATGAGGTCAATATCCCCATCATTATCCAAGTCAGAATACGCAGCTCCATTACTATTGGCATTTTGGGAAATACCCCAGGAGTCAGACACATTCTCAAACGTCAAATCTTGACGGTTTCTAAATGTGTAATTTTTTAAATTGGAAGACGTCATAGATTTCACCATGGCCAATAAATCCTCGCGTTTCAACTGTCCTCCCTTGGTTTGTACATAATTGTCCATGTATTTCAAAAAGTCTTGATTATTGTAATCTCTCAAATAGCCATTTGTAATAAAGAGATCTTTCCACCCATCAAGATCCAAGTCCGTAAAAAGGGCAGACCAACTCCAATCGGTATTTGATATACCGGCCAATTGGCCGATTTCTTGAAATTTCCCATCTCCAGCATTCAGGTGGAGCATATTTCGCATGTATTGAAAATAAAATCCACGGTCCACATTCAGTTGAAACATCTCAAAATTATCCGGCGAAAGAAGAAGCTTTTGACGCTGGTTGTCTTCGGGAAGCATATCCAGGGTGAGAATATCAACCAGTCCATCATTGTTGATATCAGCAATATCATTCCCCATAGAAAAATGGGAGACATAATCCAGCATCTGCTGGATTTGATCCTTAAAAGTGCCGTTTTTTTGGTTGATATACAGGTAATCCGGCATGGTATAGTCGTTACCAATGTAAATATCCGGCCAACCATCCTGATTGATGTCGGACACATTGACTCCTAAACCATAAGAAAGACTTGAAGAAGAAATTCCGGCTTTTTCAGTTACCTCTACGAATTTGCCATTTCGGTTTTCAAAAAGTTGTGAGCCTGCTTCATGCTTTTCTTTTAACAACGATTGAGTACGGGTCACATCCAGATTTTGAATTGATTTGATGTTGTGATTTAGAAGAAATAAGTCCAAGTCACCATCAAGGTCGTAATCAAAAAATGCAGCAGAAGTAGTCGTGTTTTCGGAATCAATGCCATAGTCGGCGGCCATTTCCCTGAATACAGGAATTCCTTCTGCATTATTTCCCTGATTTACAAAAAGTTCATTTTTGCGTTTCTCAGGCATCAAGGCTCCGGAATGACATTGGTAAATATCCAATAATCCATCTCCGTTGATATCCACCATTACTGCCCCTGTTTTCCAAGGACCGGGTCTTCCAGCCGCTCCCGATTGGAAGGTGATGTCTTTAAATTTTAAGTTTCCTTGATTTAGGTAAAGTCGGTTTTCACCCACATTGGAAGAAAAATAAATATCATCTAGTCCGTCTTGATTGAGATCTCCTACTGCCACACCTCCACCATTGTAGAGGTATTCATACATCAGTACATTTAGATTTAGACTTTCCTCAAGGGGATTTACAAAATCAATTCCTGTATCAGCTGCTGAGTGAAGTTTAAACAGGGGATTGGAAGGCAAATTTTGGGTTTTCGATGCAGTTTCAACTGTTTCCTTACAGGCAAAAAATAAAGGTATCGCTACGAGAAGAAAAAGGGGTAATCGTGAATGCTTCATAAGAATTAAGTCCGAGCCATTCCAACTGGAATAGCTCGGACAAGATAATCAGGATTTTAATATCCAGGGTTCTGAACCAATTCGCTGTTTCGGTTCATTTCATCACGATGGATTGGCAAATAGTACATTTTGTCCAACCATTTTCTGTTTTCCTTACCCGGATCCATATCAATAACCTTGTACACATAGTTATACGTATCAGGGTCAAACTTATACACGTTAAGTGTTTTTCCAGATTTCAATGAACCAGTGATACTAATGCCATTGGCTTGTCTTCCAAAAGCCTGAGGAGCAATCATCCATCTTCTTACGTCATGGAAGCGCTGCTCTTCATACGCCATCTCGATCCTTCGCTCATTTCTGTAACGCTGTCTTAGCTCGTCACCAGTTTCGGTTACCGCAGGCTGCCCTACTCGGAATCGGATCTGGTTGAGCCACTTTCTAGCTTCTTCCTCCTGACCCAATTCAATGCTAGCTTCTACATAGTTCAGCACAGCTTCTGTATATCTCAATACTGGCCAAGGAACTTGCTGCCAAGTATTTTGATCAACAATCGCAGGATTGGCATCTACAAACTTCCTGAAATAATATCCGGTGTAACTACCATTCCAGTCTTCGATAGGACTATTTCTGGTATCCAAGCCAAAGTGGGTAACTTTAGCACCGGAAGCATTGGTCACTTCATAGGTGCCGGTTTGAATTTGACCTAATGGATCTCTCACCTGATTGGCTGAAGATCTAGGTTTCCACTGAGCCCCATCGTAAAGAACGGAAGCATAAAATCTAGCATCACGATTTTTGTAAGGTGCAGCAGCTTGCTCTGGATTGGACCAAGAAAACTTGGTTCCGTCCATCATTTCATAGTCATCGATCAAAAGCTGAACCGGGGTATTACCTGCCCAGTTGTTATATCCATTTGGTCCATTAAACAAGCCCTGACGACCACCGTTCTCATTCTTCAGGTTGATGAAATATCTTCCAAGAATGATTTCAGCCTCACCACCACTTCTTGCCATAGAGTTGTTGATGTAGTTTTGGATACCTTCAGCATGAGAAACAGGAGCAGAAAGTCCCATTTTACTTCCTGTAGTTGCATCCAATACTGCTTTTGCAGCAGCCTGAGCCTTCTGCCATCTTTCCGCTCTACTTCCTGAAGGATATGCCAAATACTCGATCTTCGCATAAGAAGCCATTTCCGGAGATTTAGCTTTCGCAGTTGGACCATCGTGCAAATCACTGGCAGCATACAACAATACTCGGGACTTCAGCGCAAGGGCTGCAATCTGGGTTGCTCTACCATTAATTCTGGATTTTCCGGTAAGCAATGTTGCCGACTCGTCCAAATCTTTCACAATGAAATTTACGCATTCCTCAAAGGTATTTCTAGGAGCTTTGAACGTCTCAGCTTCCAACGTGTAGGGGAAATCTACAATCGGAAAGCTTCCATAGTATCTCAACAATTGATGGGAATAATAGGCTCTTAAGAATTTGGCCTCACCTATCAATCTATCAGTATTGGCTCCTTTTGGAAAGCTAGAATCTGACAATTTTTGGATAGCTACGTTTGCCGCACGGATTCTTAGATACATATTGTTCCAAGATAAGGTGCCATTTACCCATCCTATATCCGCCGGATTGGATCTGGCTTCAGTGATGGTAGTGATTCCCCTGCCAGGGTGGGTGAAAATTGCCTCATCGGTAAGGGAAGCGAGCATCTGCTCATCAAATCCACCATTTCCAAAACCTTGGTAAATCCCCACCACAAATGCCTCAGCAAGTGCCGGGTCAGACCATACAGCAGCTTCCGATACCTGCCCCAATGGTCTTGTATTAAGGAAATCGTCATTACAAGCTGTAATCGCAAAGCTTGTAGCAAGAATAAGTGCGAAGATCTTATTTAATCTTTTCATGTGTGTCAAAGTTAGAAAGTAACATTTAGACCAGTGCTGATGATTCTAGCTTGAGGATAATATTGTCCTGTGGCACTAGCAGTTTCAGGGTCATAAACACCCAATTTATCCCAGGTTAGCAGATTAAGCCCATTTACATAAACACGAAGGTTTCTCACACCTGCTTTCTCAGCAAGGAATGAAGGTAAATTGTAGCCCAATTCTAGGTTTTTCAAGCGGATATAGTCCGTGCTTCTAAACCAGTACGTGTTACCGGATGAAAAGTACTGATCATTTCGGTTAGCAATTCTTGGATGTACACTGCTTGGATTATCGATCGTCCATCTGTTTTCATAGATGTCCAATAGGAAGTTACCGATGTTTCCTGATTCTCCTGCACTTACATACTGTCTTGCACCAGCAGCACCCTGGAATAACACTGCCAAGTCAAAGTTTTTGAAAGATGCATTCAAAGTTATACCTCCCTGGAATCTTGGAATATCATTGTCATCCATTCGGATACGATCGTCAGGATTGATTTTTCCATCACCGTTGACATCTTTATACTTCATATCACCCGGACGAAGATTATTGGTAATGGATTTATAATCTAATTTACTGCTGTTGATATCTTCTTGAGTAGCAAACACTCCGTCATATTGGTAAACCAGGAATGTATTCATAGGCTTACCTGTAGATCGCTGCCAATCAGGAGCTCCCGGAGCTTCGTCCCAGAACAAAATTTTGTTCTTGGCATAACCACCATTCACACCTAGAGAGAAATTGAAATCACCAATGTTTCCTCTGTAGCCTACACTGAAGTCGTATCCTTTGTTTTCCACTTCACCGATATTTTCAGCAGGAAGCGTCAATCCAGTACTCTGTGGTACAGAAGCATTTTTCTGCCAAAGAATGTTTGTACGCTTGTTGTAGAACACATCAAACTCGAAGAAAATCTTACCTTCCATAAACTGACCTTCAAAACCCAAGTTGGAGTTATTGGCCACTTCCCAGGTAACTCTTGGGTTTGGAACCCTGTTTTCAAGTAAGGTTTTTACTTCGGTGTTATTAGCGATAAAGGAGTTAAATCCGTAAGTGGAAAGGAATTGATATTCTTGAAGGACACCTCCGAAGAAGATTTGATCATTACCCAACTGACCCCAAGAACCTCTGATTTTGAAGAAGTCCATCGTCTTTCCAAGGGTATTTTTCCAGAAGCCTTCGTCAGATACTACCCAACCCAACATCACGCCAGGGAAGAAACCATAACGGGTTGCTTCGGGAAAGATGTATGAACCATCATATCTCCAAAGGAATTCAGCCAGATATTTTTCCTTGTAGTTGTAAGAAGCACGACCAAAGTAGTTGAGTCGGGCTCTTTCAAATGCACCACCACCGTTGTTTTTCTCCAAATCACCACCAGCAAACATCTGATCTATTGCAGTAGAAATAAAATATCTTCTGAATGCGTTGAAATTATTTCCGGATACAGTCTCTTTATTGAAGCCGGCTAAGACATTTACAGTATGGTCGTTTGCAAACACTTTATCATATGAAGCTACAGTACCCAAAAGAATATTCAATGTGTTGCTGTTCGCCTCAGTCAATCGTGGATCTGCTGGGCCTCTTTTTGTGGCTACAAGCAATGGTGTCTTTCCATCAGCTTCGAATCCTGTTCCTTTTTGATACAAAATCCAAGGTGTCTCCCAACGCTTGTTGAACTGCATGGTTTTGTCAATCGCACCCGTACCGGTAATTTTCAAGCCTTCAATTCCAGGAATCTTGATTTCAATATTACCGGTTGTCTGGAAGTAATCTCTGGTATCTCTGTCATATCCGGTCTTATCCGTTGTAATGACCACAGGGTTTTCACCGTTTTCAATATCAGGTCCAGGAAGACCATTTGGCCAGAAAGCTGGCTGGTTAGGCTTACCTCTCATCTGCATTCTGAAGATTGCTCCTGCACCTCTTGTTGGGAAAAATCTTGATTCTTCCCTTCCCAAAATACCCAAACCAACTTTCACATACTTATTGACTGTAGCATCCAGATTCATTCGGATATCGTACTGCTTAAATCCTGTTGCAGACTGCTTGTAATACCCGTCCTGGTCCTGATAGCCAATAGAAGTCATGTACTTCACATTGTCATTTCCTCCAACCAACTGTGCATTTACTCGGGTCTGTGGAGACCAGGTCTTCAAGGTGGACTTGTACCAATCCGTATTGGGATAGTTCCATGGATCAGATCCATTTCTGTAAAGTTCCAATTCATTAGGCAGGTAAGGTGCTTTACGAACCACACCATTTGGTCTGGTAAACGTACCCGCTGTCTTGTAGGCTTGATTTGCTGCAGCCCATTCTCCAACAGGTAGTGCATAGATGTCCAAATCGTTCAGCATCTCTGCTTATTGTGCTGCATCAGCCAAGTCAGGAATAACTGTAGGCTGGGCAGCACCTTGATTTATCTGGAAAGTGAACTCAGGCTTACCGCTTTTACCTCTTTTTGTCGTCACAAGGATAACCCCATTAGCAGCACGAGAACCGTAAATCGCAGCGGAAGCATCTTTCAATACAGAGATACTCTCAATGTCGTTGGGATTCAATCGGTCAATACCTCCAGCTCGAGCAGGAATACCATCAATTACAATCAAGGCATCGTTATTACCCAGAGTATTGGAACCACGGATACGGATACTTGAACCATCATAACCAGGCTCCCCGCTTCGGTTTACCGCTACTACACCCGGCATACGTCCAGCAATAGAGTTGGAAAGGTTCATTGCGGGGGATTTGGCAAGTTCGCCTCCCTTTACTGAAGCAACTGATCCCGTAATTGTTTCTTTCTTTTGCTCGCCATAACCTACTACAATCACCTCTTGCAGCGATTTGGTATCAGGCTTTAGCGTAATTGAAAGATTGCTTTGAGACCCCACAAGTACTTCTTGGGATTCAAATCCGATGAAGGAGAAAACTAGAACTGCAGATTCTGATGAAACCGAAATCCTAAAATTACCGTCCACATCGGTAACTGTGCCCGTGGTGGTTCCTTTTACTAAGATGGAAACACCCGGGAGAGGGAAATTATCTTCCCCCGATAAAACTACACCAGAAACCTGACGGTTCTGGGCAATCACTCCTCCTATATAAATGAGGAAGGTGAACATTGTCAGTACATAAAGCCTGACATGAGTATAAAACTTCATAGGCAGTTTGGGTTAATTTAAACTTATGTGCCAAGGTTGATTTTATCCTCGAAAATCGACTAACTGTTTTTCATCAAAAGCTGACTGTTTTATGTCATTTATTTGAATGGTAATTTTTTTTTATGATCTAAAACAATATTGTTTAAAAATTATATAGAATTTCTTAAACAAAATAAGAAAAACTAAGGGGCTACTTAAGGAGCAGTTCAACAAAAATTCAGGGAATTTTTATATAAAATTTATGGATGTTAGAAAGAATGCAGGTGAGGTTGAATTATTTTGGCTAGGGTTTGAATCAGCAAAAATGGCCGTACTTATAATCGATAGTGGATTTATTAATGGGACAACTTTAAACCAATTGGGTTATCCAATTAAATGAACAAGAACAGAAAAAAGGATGAACCACAATAGACACAAAGATCTTACATACAAAAAATTTACTTGGACTTAAAAGCTATCGTTCATCCTAATGTGAATAATAAGCATATAATCAGTAGGTTACTATAAATATCGCTTCCCAATATGTTCTCTATGTGGCTCTGTGGTTTTTCGTTAACATAGTTTTTGATTCTTTCACTTTTTTGTGAAATAAAAATCTTTGATAGTCTCGTTTATAGATACCCACTAAAACAGCAGGGAAATCGCTTTTAAAACTTACCATTTTTCCGTCCGACTGAATAAACAAACCAGTTTCATGTAGTTAACCACGAGAAAATTAAGAGCTACTCTACTGTTAAATCGAATAAAAGTGGGATTTCTTCAAAAAAGACTAAGCTATAATTCTTAATTTTCTCAATGACCTTAATGGTTATAACCCACAAGTCTTCAAAAGGAAGGTTCTCGATCCCTTCGTTCCATGTTTTAATTATCAAATGTTAAAAGCGATTTCCCTGACTAAAACAGGTATATCCAAGGGATTTACCACCATTTTTCTATCTTTTGACTCCAAAAAAATCCTCAACTAGAATAGGAAGACCTGCCTTTGGGTTAAAGGAAATTCTGAGAGAAAACATACGTCCAATTATCCGGATCCCCCTAACTAAATTAGACCCTATCGTTAAAAAAGATAGTTTTAGTTAAAGCTTTTTTATCAAAAAGGAGGTGTATAACACTCCAAGAATTAAGCACAAAAGTGCTTCGTCTAATCTACTAGGCAAAACTAGCTTTTTCAGCGGAAATCGGATTTTACCTGTTCCTAGCTTTTACAACCTTTTTACGACTTCTTTCTTTGGAATTCTCACAGACCACATGCCTCTTAGGTCTCCTATAGCATAGCCTTTCGCCAAATCTGCCGGATACAATTGATTCAATCGCTCTAAAGTTTGGGAATTGATTTCCTCCCCCACCTTACCATGACAATTCAAACACATACCATTTGGTATCATAATCGGCTTAGTGTAAAGGAAAACCTCCCCATTTTTTGTTTTTTGCACAATTGGATCACTTTTTAGCTTGTTTTCAGCATTGTATTCATAGGCGTCCAAAAGTGGAAATTCTTCCGAGTCAGGCGAATCTAAAGGATTTCTTGGTTTAGAAGATACTCTGCGGATTTGAATGGAGTGAAGGCTGTCGATCTTCTTCAAGATCGGCATGGCATTTACCTTGCAGAAATCTATCGCTCCAGGTATTCCCTTATCAGAAATCGCCTGGGAAAGACTAGAAACTAGCTGATTCTGTGCCTCAAGGGTTATAGAATCTCCCCACACCATTGCCTCCTGGATAATTTCAACTTCTGTTATCCGTTTCACTTCCATGGAACGGTTTGCCTCTTCAAAAGCTTCTCTCGAAATACGTTCCTGCGGACCGCAGGAAATAATCAGAAATAGAATTAAAAAAAGAAGATTGTTGATTTTCATCTGGAGGTCAGTTAAATGGTATAATTCAAATTTCGGAAGAAATGTCCTGTTAATACGTTAATTCTTGTTCTAAATTTACTTTTTATGTAAACTGAATAACAAATGAATTGATATACACTGTATTATCGAACTGATGAAAAAAATAACTTTAGCCACATTTTTTACTTTTTTGCTTGTCTTGGCTTCTCAGGCCCAAAGCTGGACCCGCATGCATGGCTGGGGTTTAGATCTTGAATCAATTCATTGGGTGAATGATCAAAAGGTTTTTGCAGTGGGGGAAAATCTGATAATTTATTCGGATAACGCTGGAACTACTTGGAAAGAGGTTGAACAGAAATTTGATACAAGATTTTTTGATTTAGTCTTTATCAATGAATCAATTGGAATTGCAGTAGGGGAGGAAGGCAAAATCTATCGATCAATCAACGGTGGGGTTACCTGGGAAAAAGTAGAGTCTGGTGAGAAAGGGTTGTTAAAGAGCATCAATTTAACTGGCACTAATCAGATAATAATCTCCGGTGAAAACGGGGTACTTCTTACTTCATTTGACTCAGGCAATACTTGGAATTCAATACCAACCAATACTTCACTTGGTTTGCAAGATGGATTTATCCTAAATGAAAAAACTTGGTTCTTTACTGCTGAAGAAGGATCACTACTAAGATCCTTTGACAAAGGACTAACCTATGAAAAAATCAAACTTAATACATCAGAGAAATTAAATGGGATTGTATTTACCAATGCTTTACTAGGATATGTTGTAGGAGACCGAGGTACTTTTTTTCGCACAACAGATGGGGGGAATACTTGGAATTTTGTAAATACAAATGTCACTACCAGTCTTAAAAAAGTAACCGCTAGCCCCTTGGACTCAAGAATAATTATTGCTGCTGGAGAAGGTGCAACACTAATACGGACTACTAATTCAGGCAGTACTTTTTCAAAAATAAACCTTGGAGCTACAAATACCAGAAATATACATGCCTTGGCATTTCGACCTGGAACTAGCCAGATTTATTCCGTTGGACAAAATGGATATATAATTTTTTCTACTAATTCGGGGGGAACTTGGGCAACAAGAGCAGCAGGAATTCGCAACGACTTTTCTTCGGTAGATTTCTTAACTCCCACCGTTGGATATATTTCAGGACTTTCCAGCCAAATCTATGTAACCACTAATGCTGCAACTTCGCTGACTTTAAGACCTATTCCGGATCAATCAGCTGTTCTGGATATAGAATTTTGGAATAACTCAACAGGATTTGCTTCTTCTACATCAGGCAAAGTCTTTAGAACTTCAAATTCTGGCTCGACCTGGATTCCAATTCCTTTATCAACAACAAACGATATTCAAGGATTTCATCTCTTTTCTGCCTCATCGATTTATGTAGTGGGCACAACCGGTTTTATTTCCAAGACAACCAATTCCGGCACAATCTGGGATCAATCTATTAATTCCGGGACCCTAACTGATTTGAAAGACCTGTCTTTTTTTGATAATAACATTGGTTTTGCTATTGGAAATAATGGATTAATAAGCAGGACAATTGGTGGTGCTATTTGGGAAACCCAAGAAAAAATTACAGAAGAGAACTTGAATGCTCTAGCTAAACTTGATACAGAATCTGCAATTATAGTTGGTGATAATGGAATTGTATTAAAAACTAAGAATAAAGCCGTTAGCTGGGAGATTTTACCTTTCCCAGAAAAAATAAAATTAACTTCGGTTGACTTTTTTAATAAAGACTTGGGATTTATCGTTGGGGAGAAAGGAACTTCCTACCAAACGGTAAACGGAGGCAGTACTTGGTTCAAAATAAATACTGGCACAATACGTGATCTTCTTTCAGTAAACTTTGGGGATCCAAAATCTGCCTTCGCCGTCGGCAAGGACGGCACTATTTTAAGTTACTCCTGCACAGCTCCAAGTTTGGTAGGTCCTATTTCGGGAAATGTTACAGATTGTATCGGTACCAGCATTTATACCATCAACAGCTCACCGGAACCTGGGTCTGAAATTGTTTGGAGAGTGGATGGAGGAAATATTATTTCCGGACAGGGTACATCTACCCTGGAAGTAGAGTGGACTAAGTCGGGAAGAAATGCAATCTTCGTAAATAGAGCTAATTTTTGTGGCATTGGGGAAATTTCTGCATTGGAGGTACTTGTAAATCAAATACCAAATATTCCAACCTCTATCGCAGGAGATGGCTCAGTGTGTATTGAAACAAATTCAACTTATTCCCTACCAAATCAGAGCGGGATTACTTACACATGGGAAGTATCAGGAGGTGAAATTCTCTCAGGTCAAGGAACTTCAGCCGTAGTTATTCGCTGGATAAGTACCGGTGACCAAAAAGTGAGTGTAATTGCTTCAAATGACTGTGGTAAATCCCCGACAATAACAAAACAAATCCGGTCAACTAAGGCTCCAGATCAACCTGCCGAAATTCAGGGTGAAACTATTATCCCAATTGGGCAAGCAAAATATCAAACCACAGCAGTTGACGGTTTGAATTACAGGTGGAGCATTTTGGGTAATGGTAAAATTATTGCAGGACAAGGAACTGCAAGTATTACGGTTTCATGGGAAATTGAGGGAAAGTTTGAACTTAGTGTCGAGGCACAAAATGAATGTAATTTTGGGCCAAAACGAGTTTTACCGGTAACAGTTAATGTGATCACTGCCCTGGAACCAAATCCCCTTCCTACAGACCTAATTGTTTATCCAAATCCTAGTCAGGGAAAATTAATTCTTCAATCATCTCATCTTGATTCATTCGAAAAAATACGAGTTGTCAACTCCCTTGGCCAAACTTTGTATCTAGCTCTTATCGAAATAGGAAGCACCCAACATGAAATTTTTGATCTACCTAAGGGAATTCATTTGATATGGCTTTCCGGTAGGAATGGTGCAACAACGAAAAAAGTGATAATTAACTAATATGATTATCCGCCTACATACAAGTGGAGAAGTCTAAGCTCCATAACATTTGGAAAATGAAATGGAGCTTCTTCGTTCTTATTTCTAGAGCCAATTCGTCAGCGAAACATGGCCTTTAATGAATATCCAGCTAAAACAAACAGCCAAATTAAATTCTGATTGAGTTTTGATTCATAAATCCATTAAATAAATAGCGCATAAAATTAGGAGAAAGATGGAAAATCCAAGGTTCCCCCAAAGTTCCGGCTTTGAAATATAATCCAAAAGAATTCAATGCTTTAGCTTTTCAACCTTCTTTTCTTTCACAAATTCTTCTAAAGAGCCTGCGGCAAAAGATTTTTGATAGCCACGAAGGCGCTAAGGCAGTAAGAGAAATGAGAATTACACTCATAGCTAAACCCTATCTTTTCGTCCTCGTGCCTTTGTGGCAAAAAACTCTAATGAACTATTAATTTAGCCATTAGTTCAGAATCGAACTTACTGGGATCAATACTTTTAAACATTCCCAGTCTTTTCAACACTACTTTAGCAATTGTCATTTCTAAATCCAAAACCTATTAATCAATGGCGACATGCGTTCAACTGGATAAACATTTAAAATTCAGCTGTTTATTTGATTAATACCTAATTAAGTTGAAACCAAATTTACTTTCTGTAAAAAATTCCTAAAATCCTTCTGAGCATTTGTTTTTCCTTTTCCCAAAAGAATTTAAACTGGCCAAAAATAAATCCATAAAACAAGAGGATGATCTGATATAGCGGAAGAACCAACAACAAATACAATACGGTATTGGCAAATCCTTGACCTCCTCCCCGCTGGATACCAAAAAAGTCAAGAATCGGATTTTTGATAAAAAGGATGGTAAATCCCGTACAGGCAAATACCACCAAAACCATGATTACCTGTAAGAGACTTTCCAGTTTCCACTTTTCCTGAAGACGTTGAAGAAAACTTGTTTTTTTTATTTTTTCAGACATAGCACAAAAGTAAGCAGAAGGATTCCAAATTAAAGAGCCGGAAAAAAATCCGGCCCTTTCCTCATTCAACTTTCAGAAACAATAGGATAAAATCTCCCCAATTTTCAAATCTTCCAATCTTTCAATCTTTCAATCTTTCAATTTTCCAATC
>CAZNND010000017.1:0-28333 GCA_964574365.1 uncultured Limnohabitans sp. | reverse complement strand
CAATCTTTCAATCTTTCAATTTTCCAATCAAACAATCCCCCAATCAAACACCCCCTCATTTAGGCTCTTCAGTGCCTGGGCTTTATATTGAGCATCTACTAGAATAGAGACATTGTGTTTGCTTCCACCAAATGAAACCATCCGAACGGGAATATCAATCAATGAATCGAGTACAGATTGAAGTGATCCTTTTGTTTCTGCCACTTTATTCCCCACCACACAGATAATTGCCTGATTCCGGTCGATCTCCACGGTACCAAAACTTTCCAGTTCAGTCTGAATTTGTTCCAAATGGCTCAAATCATCGATTGTCACCGAAACTGCCACTTCTGAAGTGGTTATCATGTCGATCGGTGTCTTGTATTTCTCGAATACTTCAAAAATTCTTCTCAAAAATCCGTATGCCAGAAGCATTCGGCTGGACTTGATCTTGATGGCAGTGATGCCGTCTTTAGCTGCAATGGCCTTTACACCTGTGGTATCTACCTCGGCTTTGATTAGGGTCCCCTGGGCAGAAGGTTCCATAGTATTGAGTAACCTTACCGGAACGTTGTAAAGTTGGGCTGGCCAAATCGAAGCAGGATGGAGGATTTTCGCTCCGAAATACGCCAACTCCGCAGCCTCATCGAAAGACATCTCGGCTATGGGACGAGTACGATCCACCACTCGGGGATCATTGTTATGCATTCCGTCGATATCAGTCCAGATTTCACAGACAGTAGCTTGGATTGCTGCCCCAACGAGCGAAGCGGTGTAGTCACTTCCTCCACGCTTGAGATTATCGACTTCGTTTCGATGATTTTTGCAGATATATCCCTGAGTAATGAATAGCCGTTCGTTGGGATATTGAGCCAAAATTAACTTCAATTTTTCAGAAATTTTAGGCAGTTCCGGCTCAGAATTTTCATCAATGCTCATGAAATCCAAAGCTGGAAGATATACGGCAGGTATTTGGAGCTCTCCCAGAAGGGTATAAAATAACTTGGTTGAAAGCAATTCGCCCTGAGCTAGTATATCCCGATTGATTGCCTCGTTGAAGGAGATTTTCAAGAGGATGTTGAGAAACTCAAAATGTTCCCTGATGACTTCTTCAGCCTTGCTACGCGCTTCTTCGGTCTGAAGTAGAGCCGGATAAAAGGCTAAATAATGGGCATGTAAGGTATCTATTCGCTCTTTGGCGAGAGATTTATTTCCTGCTGCCAAAGCTTCTCCTATGCCAACCAGGGAATTTGTTGTCCCTGAAAGCGCGGAAAGTACCACAATTGTAGGTTCATCCCCACGGGTAATCAGGTCTTTCACCTGATGCATGCGCTCCGGACGGCCCACAGAGGTGCCGCCAAACTTCATGATTTTCATGTGTTTATAATTTAATCTTCAATAGTTACATGGAATGCCTTGAATAAACAGGTTCCCTTTTGAGAAGCTATTTTCCTTGCCATTTCATAGTTCTTTAAAATAGGTTTGAAAAAGGATGGTAACGTGCGTAAAGCTCACTAGGTAGAGTGAGTGAGCAACACATGGATTTTTATCTCTTATCTCTTATCTCTTATCTCTTGTCTCTATTTATTAAATCCTAGCATTTTAATCGCGGTGATGGCAGCTTCATCACCTTTGTTGCCGTGTTTTCCTCCGGCACGATCCAATGCCTGCTGCTGAGTATTTGGGGTCAATACTCCAAAGATGACCGGCTTGTTGTATTTCAGGCTCACCTGGGTAATACCCTGTGCCACCGCGACACAAATGAAGTCAAAGTGACGGGTTTCACCTTGAATCACACATCCCAGGCAAATCACCGCATCAATGGTCTCATCCTGCGCACACCATTGGGCGGCAAGGGAAAGTTCGAAGGACCCTGGAACATTTTTGCGGATAATGTTTTCCTTTTTTGCTCCGTTCTGAAGCAAGGTTTGATAAGCTCCAGAGTACAAAGCTTCAGTAACTTCTGTGTTCCATTCAGAAACAATAATTGCGATTTTTTTTGTACTGACATCAAGAACGTTTTTTGAGCTGTATTCGCTGAGGCTTTTGAGAGAGCTGGCCATAACTAGTTGTATGTTGAAAGGGTTTAAAACAAAAAAGAGTAAGACCCGCGGACCTTACTCTTCAAGTATGCATACAAGGGAAGCATTACTTAGCGGCAAGGCCTTCTAAGCGAGCTTTGTGTTTTCGAGCACCTGCGTACTCAAATGATTCATAGTATTTCTCTTCGATCTCAGCATAAGTTTTAATGGCATCTTCAATCTTTCCCGCCTCTTCCTGGGCTACAGCCAGTTTAGCCAGATACTTAGGTGTCATAAACTTATTTTCGTTGGTTCGGGCAGCTTTAGTGTAATTGGAGATCGCCTTATCGGTATTTCCCAATTCGAGGCTTGCATCGCCAATTAAGGAGTACGCTTTAGATTGTACCAAGTAATCACTTGAAGAGAAATCTTCAAAGTGTGTCAAAGCTTCTTGAAATTTCTTCTGGGATAAATAAATAGATCCAATATAGAAATTGGCTAAGTTGGCAGCATCAGTACGAGGATAGTCTTCCACGATGCTAAGTAAACCCTTGTTGATTCCATCCCCATTTAAGGCAAAATCCACACTGTCTTGCTCAAAGAAATATACTGCCTGAAACATTTCAGTTTGAGCTTTTTCGTTTTGGTTTTGATTATTGATCTGGAAAAATAAGATTCCTCCAATCAGGATGACCACAGCGGCTACTACTCCTGCCAATATTTTGCTATTTTGTTTTAAAAAAGCCTCTCCTTTGCCGATACTTTCTGCGATTACCTCAGGATTTTCGAGAAGCTCGTTTTGATTTGCTTTTTTAGATTGCTTAGTTGCCATATTACTCCAAATTTCGGTCGCAAATATACGTTTTTTATCAAATTCACAAGTCCAATATAAAAAGCCATGAAGTGTGAAAGACTTCATGGCTTTCTTTGACTCAGATTTAGAAATTATTCCATCACGAATGGATAGTCCTCCTGAACATACACGTCCTTGAAGGCATCCATTCCATCAGGCCAAGGAGATTCTTCGGCAAATTTTACCGCATCATCCACCTGCTTTTTTACTTTTTTCACAACAGCCTCGATTTCCTCTTCGGTCATGATGTTGTTTTCGCGGATGGTTGAAAGCACCTGCTCGATTGGATCGCGCTGTTTGTATTCTTCCACTTCCTCTTTGGTACGGTATTTTTGAGGATCAGACATGGAGTGACCTTTGTATCGGTAAGTTCTGAATTCCAGTAAGGTAGGACCATCGCCTCTTCTCGCTCTCTCTGCTGCTTCTGCCACTGCCTCATGTATTGCTTCCACGTCCATACCGTCAACAGCGAAAGAAGGCATATCGTACGCTTCACCGATTTTATAGAGTTCAGTCACATTGGATGTACGGGCTACAGATGTTCCCATAGCATAACCATTGTTTTCAATCACAAAAATAACCGGAGACTTGAACAGCATCGCTAAGTTAAATGCTTCATGAACTGCACCTTGACGAACAGCACCGTCACCCATTTTGGTGATGCAGACGTTTTTGGTGCCGGCATATTTTTCGGCAAAGGCGATTCCAAGTCCCATGGGAACTTGAGCTCCTACGATCCCGTGTCCACCCATGAAGTTTCTTTCTTTATCAAAAATGTGCATGGATCCACCTTTTCCCTTGGTAGTTCCGGTGGCTTTCCCGTACAATTCAGCCATTACCGCACCAGGGTCTGTTCCCAGTCCAAGCGGCTGCGCATGGCAACGATAGGCAGTGATCCATTTGTCATCTTTGGTCAAGGCAGTAATTGCACCGGAGGCGCAGGCCTCTTGTCCGATGTATAGGTGACAGAAACCCCTGATTTTTTGCTGGCCATAAAGTTGACCGGCTTTTTCCTCAAACCTTCTCATTAAGAGCATGCTTTCATACCAGTAAGCATAGGTTTCTTTGGAATATTTCACTTTGGACTTAGCCGCTGCAGTTTTCTTTGCCATATCGTACTAATCAAAATATGCTATTTTAGAGCCCAAATATAGTAAACCCGACCTAAAAATCAGGAACCCATTCAAATAATTCAACTCAGGAATGATTCTGGAGTCCCTCGACCTCATCCAATTTAAAAACCACCTCAAAACCAGTCTGATCTTCAGTTCACAGATCAACTGTCTTTTGGGGCTCAACGGCAGTGGGAAAACCAATATCCTGGATGGGATTCATTACCTGTCCCTCACCAAAAGTGCCGTGCAAAGCAGCGATAGCCTGAACATTTCCCATGGGTTGGACTTTTTTACGATCAAAGGGAAATTTCAGATCGAAAGAAAACCGTTGGAGGTAAGATGTTCTTTTGAGTCGGGGAAAAAAAAGCAGATTTTCCAAAACGGGAAAAGTCTGGAAAAAACAAGCGAGCATATTGGATTGATTCCGCTCGTACTAATCGCCCCGGATGACAATGAACTCATCAAAGGAGGAAGCGAGGGGCGTAGAAAATTTTTCGACGGGCTTATCTCCCAACTTGACCACGCCTATTTGGATCAGCTGATCCGTTACCACCACTTTCTCAAGCAGCGTAATGCGCTACTCAAGCAGTTTGCCGAGACGGGCAGGCGGGATTTGACGCTCCTCGGAAGTTATGATCAGGAACTTATCCGACTGAGCATCCTACTCGCTAATCGCCGGTCAGAACTGTTGAACGAAATGGGCTCTGTCCTGCAAGCCTATTACGAGGAGATTTCTTTGGGTAGGGAAAAAGTGGAGGTGATTTATGAAACAGAGGCATTGAGAGAAGACTTTGAAGGATATTTTTTGAGCCTGCGGCAAAAGGATTTGGCTACTAAAAACAGCAATGCAGGAATTCACAAAGACGATTTTGTATTTCAAATCGGAGACCATTCCCTTCGCAAAATTGGCAGTCAGGGACAGCAAAAATCTTTTATCATCGCCTTGAAACTCGCTCAGTTTCAGATTTTCGAAAAAGCGAAAGGAGAAAAACCGCTCCTTTTGCTGGATGATATTTTTGACAAGCTGGACGATGACCGGATAGCTAAGCTAATGGAATTGGTATCTAAGGGAACTTTTGGGCAGATCTTCCTGACCGATGCTCGTCCCGAGCGATCCAAAGGAATTTTGGGAGCCTTGGATACAGAAGTATTCTTTTTTGAGGTGAACAACCTTTGAGGTCTTCAAGACCTCGAAGGTTTTTCCAAAGCAATTTCGTATCCACTTTTTTTTTATTAGCCTTATTATTCCCAGTAGTCAAATCCAAAAGGCTAAAGATAAAATGCACGTCAAAGTCAGAAATTCAATTAACCGTTAGAGAGCAACCAACTTTGAAAATCAATAAATCAGCGGAAATCCGCGAATTTTTCCGCGTAAATCAGCGGGAACCCTGACCCAAAAAAAAGGCGGAAGCCTCTTTCTTTATTTCCACAAATCTCCCGGATACTCCCCTTTTTGATGAAGCTTTTGCAGGGCTTCGATCACTATTGGCCGGTCCTCCGTGTAGGTCACCCCAAACCAAGTTTTCCCCCCCGGTAGAATCTCAAATGCCGCTTTTCCGGCCTTAATCAGGTTATTGGCTACCGTGGGGATGTAAAACTCCGACTTCAGATTTTCCCGGTTGGCCGGAAGGAATTCTTTCCACATCGCTTCAATATCTCCAAACACATCGGGATGAAAGCCCCAGAAATTCATACTTACAGGTGTATTTTCAGCGATCTCAAACACTTCTCCTTCTCCTCGGCTGAGGATTTTGTCCCCTTCTCTAGCGATGGAAGTCCGCTCTATCATTCCGATCAGCTGTCCTTTTTCATTCGTTTCGCAGACCCCTCGGCTTACGGTCCCGTTTTCAGAAAGTACATTCTGAATCGCATAGCCCACCATGGCATGTAGGTCTGGGCGAACTTCTGCGGAAAGAAACTTTCCGAGAACCTCAAATGCCTCTTTTCCATAGAAATCATCTGCATTGATTACGGCAAAGGGCTCCTTCACCGCATCTTTTGCGCAAAGCACCGCATGCGCAGTACCAAATGGTTTCACCCGATCCGCCTGCTTTAGTTCGGCTGGTACAAAGCTATCCAGTGACTGAATCACCCAATCGACCTGGATTTTGTCCTCCAGCTTGGGTAGAAACTTTTCTTTGGCTACTTCGAGGATTTCTTGTCGAACGATAAAGACCACCTTTCCAAATCCTGCTCGGATCGCATCAAAAATGGAATATTCGAGGATAGTTTCACCGTTTGGTCCGAAACCGTCAATCTGCTTATTGCCTCCATAACGGCTGCCCATGCCGGCGGCCAAGACAAGGAGTGTGGGTTTTATCATTGTTAGCTAGTTAAATGGCTGGCAAAATTAGCCCATATTCTTTTTTGAACAAATCATTTATTTTCCGCCTGCATTTAGTTTGATTTTTATCCCAAATCAGATAAAAATCATATTAAAAAAAAATTATTGGCTTTATTTTAATCCATTTACTACAATAAAAACATTATTTAATTTACAATTGGGTATTTTTTAAACCTATATTTTGATTTTTATTTAATTTTTCCCTTACTTTCACATCGAAATTTAAGAAAGCCATTAAACCTATTGAAAAAATGAAAAAAATAGAGGCCATTATCCGAACCTCCAGGTTTGATCAAATTCATACCTGTGTCTCCAAGCTTGGAGTAAAATTCCTCTCATTTTATGAGATAAAAGGGATGGGTTTTGAGCATGCTCGCCTGGAAATGTACCGAGGTGTAGCATATGAACCCGCCTACATTCCCCGAACAAAACTAGAAATCGTAGTTCCTGACGATTTGGCAGAAGGAGTTATCAAGTGCATTCTCAGCGAGGGAAAAACCGGGGAAGTAGGCGATGGAAAAATCTTCGTCTATGATGTGCTGGAAGCCTACCGAATCCGAAACAACGACACCGGAGAAGCTGCCCTATAATCTTTCATTTTAAATCACCGAACCTATTTAGACTTATGCAAGAACCAGTTCAAGACCTATTCACGGTCAATAATCTTTGGATGATGATTTCCACCATTTTGGTTTTTATCATGCACTTGGGCTTTGCCACACTGGAGGCTGGCCTTACCCGTGCCAAAAACACGGTCAATATTCTATTCAAAAACACCATCATTCCCGCCATAGGGTTGCTTACCTACGCCTTTGTGGGCTTTAATCTAATGTATCCCGGGGCAGATTTTGCCGGATCTTTCTTTGGATTTGCAGGATTAGGCCTTTCCCTCCCTGAAGCTTGGGACACTAGTGCCTATAATGCAGGTTACACTTTTTTTACTGACTTTATCTTCCAGGCCATGTTTGCCGCAACCGCTGCCACTATCGTATCCGGTGCAGTTGCAGAACGGGTGAAATTGGGCCCATTCATTGCTTTCTCTATACTATATGTAGGGATTTGCTACCCTATAGTAGGGATGTGGAAATGGGGTGGCGGGTTCTTGAATACCTTAGAAACTCCATTTTATGATTTTGCAGGTTCTACGATCGTCCATTCTGTGGGTGGTTGGGCTGCATTAATTGGTGCTTATTTGCTTGGCCCAAGAATTGGAAAATACACGCCAACCGGAATGAAAGCCATTCCTGGTCACAATTTACCTATGGCCACCATGGGTGTTTTCTTGTTGTGGTTTGGATGGTTTGGTTTCAATGGAGGCTCCGTATTGAGTGCAGATCCGGGAGCTGTCTCCAGGGTATTTGTAACCACCTCCTTAGCGGCAGCAGCTGGTGCAATGGGAGCCCTTGTAGCGTCTTACTGGAAATTCAAAACCTATGACATCACCATGGTTCTCAATGGAATTCTAGCCGGCTTGGTGGGAATCACTGCTGGAGCCGACCAAATGGGAGTTACTGATTCCATCATCATCGGCTTCATCGGAGGTGCGTTGGTGGTGTTTGCAGTAGTTTTATTTGACAAGATCAAAATTGATGATCCTGTAGGAGCGATCTCCGTACACCTAGTTGGGGGAATTTGGGGCACTCTTGCCGTAGGGATTTTCGGAAATTTAGCTGGCTGGAATCAATTCTACTCCCAACTTATCGGGGTTGGTTCAGTTGCTGGTTTTTGTATGCTAACTTCTTGGCTGATTTTCTTTTCACTAAAAAGAACGGTTGGGATCCGCGTCGATGAAAAAGAAGAAACAGAGGGCCTTGATATCAACGAACATAGTATGAGAGCGTATCCTGACTTTGCTACTAAAGATTAAAATAAAAACCAACTTAAACCCAAAACCCTGGGCTATAATGGCTCAGGGTTTTTTGTTTTAAAAACGATTGAGGGATTAGGAATAGCTTGGTTTAAAATGCTGATTCAAAATAGGCTGATGCATTCTGCCAAACATTTCATAGCACCAGTCCCGGAATTCTTCGATTTCAGTAGGTCTCAAATACCTCAATCCCTTTTTTAATTCACGTTCAAACAAATAGCTATTAAAGCTAACTTTCTGCAAAATGGTCTTCACATAGTCAAGCATGGCAGTAGTAATTTGGGTTTATTAACTGATTTTAAGTTGTTCTACGCTATCAAATCAAAAGATGTTCTGTTATTTTGAAAGCTGATAAGCTGGAAATACGCTAATTTCGCAACTATGATCCAAACAACAATTCGACTGGCTTTTGTATGTTTTGCCCTAATCCTAGGTCATTTTTCTTATGGACAGGGGGTTGATATCGAATTGGGTCCGGATGAAATCGGACTGAACGAAACATTTACCATCAAGGTGACTTTGTCCAATGATAAGATTAAATCCTATGAACAGTTTCCTGAAATCCAAGGATTTCAAAAGCAAGGAATTTCTCAGTCCTCTTCGATGAACATCATCAACGGGCAGATGAG
Source organism: uncultured Limnohabitans sp. (assembly GCA_964574365.1). GTDB lineage: Bacteria > Bacteroidota > Bacteroidia > Cytophagales > Cyclobacteriaceae > Algoriphagus. The sequence goes on along the minus strand of CAZNND010000017.1, from coordinate 19,525 downwards.
CAGCTCCAATAGCATCATTCAATATTACAAGCCTACCAGAAAAGGGCAATTTACCCTCGGAAATTTTACGGTTTTAATCAATGGAGCATCTTTTTCTTCTCCTGGGAAAAAAATTTCCGTCACCGACGCCAAAAGTTCCCAAGGTTTGGGAGGAAATATTTTCGATCCGTTTGCTGAATTTTTTGGACGTACTGAAGAGGAGCCAGAATTTGTTGAATTGGATGATGATGCTTTTTTCTCGGTGTCAGTGGATAAAAATGAGATCTATTTGGGTGAAGGATTCACAGTCACCATTGCTTTTTTCATGTCTGAGCAAAATCAGGCTCCGTTTCGATTCTATGATCCTGGAAGACAGTTGGATGCTATTCTTAAAAAAATCAAACCAGCAAAAGCTTGGGAAGAAAACTTCAACATCACTACCGTTGAGGATGAGATCATAGAGATCAACGGCAAGCGATGGAATAGATTTAAGGTTTATGAGGCTACTTTTTTCCCTTTTTCCGAGGGTAAAATTGAAATCCCAAAAGTTCCCTGGGAAATGATTAAGTACAAAGTAGCCAAAAATCCATCTCTTTTCGGAGCCAACCGCCAGGAAGATTTCAAGACCTTTTATTCTGCAGCTAAGTCGGTAACTGTTAAGCCCTTGCCACCCCATCCATTAAAAAACGAGGTGTCTGTAGGCGTGTATCAACTTCGAGAAAATATCAGTGCCCTGGAAGCCAAAACAGGAGAGGGATTCAATTACAACTTTGGTGTTTCAGGGGTAGGCAATATTAATTCACTTGTAGCTCCCAAGCGACTGCCTGGTGCCAATCTCAATACCTTTGATCCCAATGTCAGGCAACAGATCAACAGAGGATATGGAAGAGTTTCCGGTATCAAGGAGTTCAACTACTTCATTACCTTAAATGAAGCGGGAGAATACAATTTGAAAGATTACTTTTCATGGATTTACTTTGATCCCATACGCGCCGTGTACGACACCTTGCAGCCAGAAGCAAAAATCAGGGTCAGTGGGGATTCGAAAATCAATCAGGCACTCTCAGGGCAACGGCTAGGGGGGATCTATGACAGGATAGCCACAGAAAGCAACCAGTTTTCAAACGAGGAATATAAATACTACTTTACCGCTGCAATCAATCTGCTTTTACTAGGAGCAATGATACTCCTTGCGGTTTTGATAATCAAAAAGAAATAATGGGGAATTCATTTGGTAGGCTTTTCAGAATCACCACGTTTGGAGAATCTCACGGAAAAGCTTTAGGCGCTATTGTTGAAGGATGTCCGGCAGGGCTTGAAATCGATGAGGAAAAGATCCGAATTGAAATGCAACGTCGAAAACCCGGCCAATCCAAAATCACCACGCAACGAAAAGAAGAAGACGAAATCGAAATCCTTTCGGGGGTATTTGAAGGAAAAGCAACAGGTACTCCCATTGGAATTGTCATCCAAAACGCAGATCAGAAGAGTAAAGACTATTCCCATATTGCTGACAAGTTCCGCCCATCCCACGCAGACTACACGTATTTTGAAAAATATGGAATCAGGGATTACAGAGGAGGAGGCAGATCAAGTGCCAGAGAAACTGCTGCCCGTGTAGCCGGTGGGGCGATCGCCAAACAATTTTTAGCCACAAAAGGAATTCAGATTCAGGCGTTTGTTTCTCAAGTTGGCGAGCTTAAGCTCCTGAAAGATTATCAGAAACTGAATTTGGATTTGGCAGAAGAGAACATCGTCCGATGTCCTGATCCGGAAACGGCCGAACAAATGATCGCCTTGATTGATTCTGTACGCTTGGATCGGGATACCATTGGTGGTGTGGTCAGTTGTGTGATCAAAAATTGTCCTCCTGGATTGGGAGAACCCGTATTTGACAGACTGCATGCAGAACTTGGAAAAGCAATGCTAAGCATCAATGCCGTTAAAGGATTTGAATACGGTAGCGGATTTGAGGGGGTAAAGATGCGTGGATCTCAACACAATGATTCAATTGTGAACGAGGACGGAAAAATCCATACCACTACTAATCACTCAGGGGGGATTCAAGGTGGGATAAGCAACGGCGAGGATATTTATTTCAAAGTGGCCTTTAAGCCAGTAGCTACCATCATGCAAGATCAGGAATCAGTAAACGAGTCTGGAGAAGCTGTGGTAGTGAGTGGAAAAGGCCGTCATGATCCCTGCGTAGTTCCAAGGGCAGTGCCTATCGTTGAGGCAATGGCTGCTTTGGTGGTAGCGGATTTTCTTTTGCTGTCAAAGTCCAACAAACTTTCGCAAATCTGATTTTAGGAATATTTGTCTATCTAATAAGTAGGCATATTTCACCTTCTTTCGAAAAGTAATGGTTTGATTGAGAAACAGGTAAATACTGCCTTTTAAAAAGTTTTTTAATAAAAAGGAAGCGACTTCCTTTGCGCCTCACAGCCTTTGCGAGAGATGGCTTAGGGAATTATAGATCAAATCTGATCTTATGAGAATAATTTCTCTTGCAAAAACGCATATGGCGCAAAGAAAAATTAAAATTTTTCAGCCTTTTAGAGACCCATAAATCTACTCTTTGGAGAGTCAGCTAGCTTTTTTATAGAAAAAATGTTTTTATCAGGTCAGTTGATTTAATCAAATGAACAGCAAAAAAGCAAATGAACTATCCTAAACCCATCCATTTTTCCCTGCTTAGAAGCGGATAATCAAATCTATTTTTCTTCAAAAGCAAAGAGCCCGGAGGACCTGGCTTTTTTGTTAGTAGTTTCTCAAAAACTCAATCAATCGTCCAAACTCTACATCCGTGATTGCCGGGAAATTTGCAATTCGAAAACTCGTTGGTTTAAGTGGACCATATCCGCTTCCCAGCTGCATACCTTCTTTTTCAGCTGACTTTTTCACGGATGAAATTAATTCCTCCGTACCAGAAACTGCCAGAACTGTCGTACTACGGGTTGACGCATTATCCACTAGTAGTTCAAACTTGGGAGATTGCATGATTACAGTTTCAAGTTTGTCCATTCGCTTTCTGAGGCGGGAATCCACTTCCTGAATATCTGGTAAATCTTTTAGTACGCGATTCAATAAATAAATTCCAAAAACGTTTGGCGTGTAGTGCGTTTGGTATCCTTCGGCATTTTCAAGTATAAAACTTAGGCTATTATATCGGCCTCTTTCACCTTTCCGTTTGGACTTTTCGATGGCTTTAGGCGATACGATCAGAATCCCCAAACCAGCCGGAAGCCCGAAGCATTTTTGAACGGAAGCGTACCAGATATCCGCCAGGGAAAAATCAAGCGCAATCCCTCCCATGGAGGAGGTGGTGTCCACGGCAATCATTTTGTCAGGATACTTCTCTGCCAACGCTTTCAATACGGACATGGGTACCTGGGATGCGTTTGCGGTTTCATTTTGCGTGATGGCAATCAGGTCAATCGCAGCTTCTATTTCCAAATTTGGAACATCTATCGACTGGTTTGCTTCGATTTTTAATCCTTGGCTTGCTGGAATAATCTGTTTGGCATAATCAAACCACTTTTTCCCAAAAGATCCTGAGTAGATATGAAAACTGGCGTTTTCCACGATGGATTGGGATATGATCTCCCAGTTTTCGGTCGCGGAGGAGGTGAAAAGCAGTTTGTAATCATCCGGCATATGGAGCTTTTCGCGCATCAACTGCTCTGTCTCTCGGTAGAGATTCATGAATCCGCTACTGCGGTGATTGGCGCTAAGGATGCCTTCTTGGTAGGCGTCCTGAAGGTATTTGGTTAAGGCATCATAAACCTTGGACGGTCCTGGGGCAAATGTGATCATAGCTGCGGAGAATTGATAAAATAAAGAATCCCGAGTTCATATCCCTTAAGACCAAGGCCTGAAATCATACCCACACAGGACTTAGAAATGATGCTTTTGTGGCGAAACTCTTCCCTTTTGTAAATGTTGGAGATATGGACTTCCAAGGTCGGTGTGGTAATTCCCGCAATGGCATCAGAAATCGCCACAGAAGTATGGGTATACCCGCCAGCATTGAGTAGGATCGCATCAAACTCAAATCCAACTTCATGGATTTTATTAATGAGTTCTCCTTCTACATTGCTTTGAAAATAATAGAGTTGAATCTGGGGGAAGCGCTTTTTGAGATTATCAAAGTAATCTTCAAACGACTCGCTGCCATAGATATCGGGTTCCCTTTTTCCTAGAAGGTTGAGATTAGGCCCGTTGATGACTTGAATTTTCAAGGTAAAATAGGTTTACATGTTTGACCAAAGTTAAGCAGTCCCTTGAAGCTTTCCATAGAGCTGGGTTTATTCCTTCCGTTCTTTAAGCCGGAATAGGTAGCCTAGGGTAAATTCCAGATTGGTGGATTTCATATCAAAAATTCGATTTTGACTTTCCGGATTGGTAAAGTCATAGGAAAATCGGGCTTCAGCTGACAAAGTGCTTTTACCAAAAAGTTTTGAAATCCCGGCTCCTGCGGTCAACCCATACATCAACGTATTGGGTCGGTCTCCTTCTTGCCCAAAGGTGGGTATTTCTTTTGGTGTAGCTCCTGAGTAGGTTCTAGAAACATCCCTAACTGAACTAAGCAAACCCAGATGGGGACCTGCTTTAATTTGAAACCTTCCGGACCTTCCCGCAAAAACACTGCCGAGCAGTGGCATTTTCAGATAGGTAAATTCGGTTTGGTTGAGTTCTCCAGATGTACTGAACTGTTTAAAACCAATGGTCAGTTGCTGGATATTTAATTCAATTCCGGCATTTTTGGAATTGAAATACTCTACTACAAGCGCATAAGTTGGCGCAACAATACCATCCACTGTCCTGACGCGTGTGCCGGGGGTTGCCTGATAGCTGTAGGATGAACTTGCATAGCCCCCTCTAATTCCCACACTTAACTGTGCCCAAGCCAAACCAGGAAGGAGCATGAGAATTAAAAGAATTGTAGTTTTATTCATGCCCAAAATTAACGGAAATCACCTTATTTCTTGTTCAGTACAAAAGTTCCTGTAATAACGTCCCCTTCTGCTGTAAGTCCTCTGATCTCGACTACAATCGGGCCGGGAGAATCATTGGAAAAAAAGGAGAAACTCAACTCCCCCTTTTCATCCGTCACCAAATACGGATTCCAATACAAGGTCTGCCTATCATCTTTTTCAATCTGCAAATTCATGCTCTGATAATCCAGATAAAAGAAATTACCAGGAGGCTGATATCCCTCAATAAGCGACTCTGCGATACCTCTTCCAGAAGAGTCATCCATCCTGTTTAAATTATCTTTGAGGTAAATGGCTATCACACCATTTCTTCCCTGATCTCCGAGCATGGGAACCATTCTGGAAGCTACTTCTACCCGCTCGATATCAAAAGGATTGATAGACCGGATATTGTCCGCAGCAGTACTTACACCGCCTGAAACAAAGACTACCCCATCCAACATGACGACGGGTTCCATCGAAACACGGGCTGAAACTGCCCCGCCTCTTAGTCTAATCGTCTGCTGCCCCGTACCCCCTACCAGATTCACTTGCGCTCCGGGAATATTGCCTACAATGCTATTCACCAAATCTATAGAACTTCCGGTTTTGGTTAATTTTTCTCCTTCAATAATAAAATCTGGGTTTCCATAGATTGCTTTTTGGGATTTCGATCCGGGAGATACTTTTTCGGTAACAAGAATTTCTTCAGGTTTTTCCTGCAGTCTGATCGGTTTTGCTATTGTGTTTACTTTAGGGAAATAAGCATCCGAGGGAAGTGAAATTGGAGCTTTAAGAGGGCTCTCCAATTTAATAGTCAATGGTTTGCCTTTTTTGTCCGTCGCAGCAAAGCCTAAACGCATTGGACCATAAAACTCCATGTCTTCCAATGCAAAATTACCTTCACTAGTGGATGCTACTTCAATCATCCCCTGAAAATCATTAACAAATGCCGTCACATCAGCCGCAACTCCTCTTCCTTTGTCATCCGTGACTTTACCGGAGAATTTTAAATTCTTTTCCACCGGGTAGGAAAAACGTTCCAATCCAAGATTTTCCGGAACTCCGGTAAGATTTAGGCTGGTATTCATCTCAGGGTACCGCTGGACTGGCACTAGCTGCTCTGCATCCCATGCTCCCACTGAAATTGTAGAGGACGTCGGCCTTCCTTTCGGATCGGTTAACTTCAAGGTAATGGTCACCTTTTCTCTCGGTCCAATCACCACTTTATTCGATTGTAATGCCACACCCTTGTTAATCCATTTAGAAACTGACTCCTCATCAACTATCCTTTTGTAAGGATTTAAAATTGAAAGCGGCTGGAGAAAATATTGGTTTGAGCCATAGTTTCTCATCCAGTTGGTATAGGCTCGGAGGAAATATTTTTCCCCATTTAGTGTATCGGGAAGGAAAAAATCACCGACGACAATCCCATCCCGGATTGGAAACTTCTTTTCGATTACCAAATCTCGATCGGGTGTGATCACCTCGACATGAAGGACTTTGCTTAATTCATCACGCAGGTAAGGATTTCCATAGGCAAAATACCCCTTAAAAAAGAGTTGGTCACCGGCATAGTAATACGGCTTATCCGTATGGAGGTACACTTTTTCTTGGTAGTTTTTGGCCGTTTTGGCCAAGTCTTGGAGTAGAATTGCTTTTTCAGCATTGTAATCGAGTGGTAAAAGGTTCGAAATACGTTTGCGATCCATATCACCGGAAAAAATTATGTCTTCGGGATTAAGTACCATTCCATTTTCCTTGACTTTGACCTGACCTTTATTCACTTCCATCCAAGAGATAGGATAAGGCGCATCCTTATACGTATTGGCTTGGGCAAAGCCTTTTTGGTAGTGGATCTCAATCCTGCCTTTCAAATTAAGCAGGTAGGTACCTGGAGGGCTGGTTGGGGTGACCAAGGGCTCTGCCTTGTAAGGACCTACAGATTTACCAAGTTCATTTGCGAAAATATCTGAACGCATATTCATACTTGCTGAACCCCCTGCTTTGTCACCGTAGAGGTAGAAACCTTCCCGCTCGTAGGAGCCTTTGAGGATGGACCGGAACATATTCATCGGTGATTTACGGTAAACTTCAGCTCGGTTTTTTTCCCAGGTAGAATTTTGGGGATCAGATTCCGATTTCATTTCTTCAAACCGTGCTGCTCCAGCAATCCGGTAGGAGGTAGGGGAGACAAAAAAATCTTTTAGATTGAAGGTGATTTTATATCCCAGGAATGCATTTTCGATTTCAATAGGCTGATCTGCTTTTGCAACAAAAGTTCCCTTTTCAGTCGGTGAGGGGAAGTCGATTACCCAGGGGTTTAGAATGGTAGTTTTGGCAGCTGCATCATCAATCCCAATGAACAGATTTTGAAATTTCCGAAGGTCACGCTCCCAATTTTTGTCGCGGGAGGCCTTGATTTCCACATCGGAAAGCTCTTGAGCAAAGGGTTTCATGCCCAAATTAATGGTTAGGGTGCCTCCAGGATTTAAGTTCACTTTTCTGGTTTCTGCGACATACCCCATAAACGAGAAGCCCAATTCCAAAGCACCTGCTTCCAGGCCTGAAAGGGTGTATTTTCCCTCCATGTCTGTGACCGTAGCGATGGTGGTATTGTTTACAAAGACATTGCAAAAGGGCAAAGTCTCTCCGGTTTCGGCATCTTTAATCTGTCCGGTTATCGTGCCTGTTTGGGAAAATGCAAGGGTGCTGAATTTAAAAAAAGTCAAAAAAATGAAAATAAACTGCTTCATATCAAGGGGTTGGTTTAGTTCTACTTTTTCAGATTAAGACCATTGGGTGAAATTTAATTAGGTTTTTATCTCCAACCTTTCAAATTGAAGAAAAAGGGCCTTTTCGTAATGCATTCTTAACTTTTTTCCACAGACCTGACTGCGGTCAGACAAGTTTAACACAGATGAAAATCACAGACCTGCTTGCAGCAGGCAGGTTAACACAGATTTTTTGAATTTTGATTAGTTATTCCAAGTGTAGCAAAAGATCTGTGAAAACCCTCCTTCGGCGAGCAAATTATGTGGGAAACTTTGAAATTGCCCCCCATACCAAAGTTGTGCCTTCAAATTTTCAAATGTAACAAAGTAGGATTAGTCAGGATTTCGATTTCAAAGTATAAAAAAAGCCCCAAAAAGGGGCTGTTTAGCTCGTTTTATTCTTCAGATTTCGCATCATCCCGTTCCTTGAGTTTTTTGTCTTCCACGTTTTTATTCAAAAACTCGTTGATCTTGTCTATCGAAAAGGACGAGGAAATTTCCCCGAAAGAGTTGATTTCCATTTTGAAGCCCTTGAGTTCTTCATGTACACGAGGCTCTTCTTCTTTTTTCTTTTTCTTGGTCATCTCAGCTTAAAACAGTTAGGTTATCCAAAGCAAAACGGATTCTTTTGGCTACTTCTCCTGGGCCTAAAATCGCAAATACCTGCATCAAATCCGGACCTGCACCCATGCCAGTCACTGCCAAACGGACTGCCTGCATCACTTTCCCCAACTTAATTCCTTCTGCTTCTGCTGTCTTTTCCAACAGCATCTTGGCATTATCCCCTTCAAAATATCCTTCAAACGTATCCAAAGCCTCAGCATACGCACTCAAGAGTTTTGCAGCGTCAGCATTCCACTTTTTGGAAGCTATCTCTTGGTCAAATTCCTTGGGTGCCGTCATGATAAACTGACTGTCCCTCCAAAAGTCTGAAGGGAAAGTCACTCGTTCTTTAAGCAGGCTGATAATGGCTAGGGCTTTTTCCTCAGGAATCACGATGCCATCGGCTTTTGCGTCAGCAATCAGAAAATCTGACAATTCCCCATCAGCCTTTGTCCGGATATATTGCTCATTGAACCACTTGGCTTTGGCGATGTCAAACTTGGTTCCTGCCTTTCCAATCCTCTCAATACTAAAGGCCTCTACCAGTTCTTCCAAGGAAAAAATCTCACGTTCGTCGCCCGGATTCCAGCCCAAGAAGGCCAAAAAGTTGAGGAACGCATCCGGCAAATAACCTTGCTCACGGAATCCGGAGGCTTTCTCCTGAGAAAAAGGATCAATCCAATTCAAGGGGAATACAGGAAAGCCGAGTTTGTCTCCATCCCGCTTGGAAAGCTTCCCATTGCCATCAGGCTTGAGCAAAAGCGGCAAATGTGCAAACTGCGGCATGGTATCCTCCCAACCGAAAAACTTATACAACAACACATGAAGCGGTGCCGATGGTAACCATTCTTCTCCACGGATCACATGGGTGATCCCCATTAGGTGATCGTCCACAATATTGGCCAAGTGATAGGTCGGCATGCCGTCCGACTTCATCAGCACTTTGTCATCTAAGGTGCTGGAATGTACCATCACCCATCCACGGATTTGGTCATTCAAGCGCACATCTTCTTTCAGCGGAATTTTAATCCGGATCACATAGGGATCACCCGAAGCGAGTCGGGTCGCTACCTCATCCTTGGAGAGGGTGAGGGAATTTTTCATCTGGGTGCGGGTGATGCTGTTGTATTGGGGCTGGACAACACGTGCTGCGGTGAGGCGCTCACGCATGGCTTCCAATTCCTCAGCGGTATCAAAAGCATAGTAGGCATGGCCTTTATTCACCAAGTCCAAGGCATACTGCATGTACATCTCCTTGCGCTCTGACTGACGATAGGGAGCTACGGAACCCGGCTTCCAGGGACTTTCGTCAGGCGTGATTCCCAACCAATCCAGCGATTCACGAATGTAGTCTTCCGCACCCGGCACAAAGCGGGTTTGATCCGTGTCCTCGATACGAAGGAGAAATTTCCCGCCCATTTTACGGGCAAAAAGGTAGTTGTATAAAGCGGTGCGGACGCCGCCGATATGCAGGGCGCCGGTAGGTGAAGGAGCAAATCGTACGCGAACTTTTCTGTTCATAGGTGGTCAGTTTCTGAGCATTAAACCCCGTAAAACGGGGCTAGGTTTAGGCCAAATCAGGGCGCAAAGATAGCGAATAGTTGGGGAAAGGGGGATGATGCCTAGTGATGAATCAGGGAAATCGCTTTTAACTTTTGGTAATTAAAGCATGGAACTAAGGGATCGAGAACCTTCCTTTTGAAAACTTGTGGATTTGAACCATTAAGGTCATTGAGAAAATTAAGAATTATGGCTGAGTCTTTTTTGCAGAAATCCTACTTTCATTCGATTTAACAGTAACTCTTAATTTTCTCGTGGTTCACTCCATGAAACTGGTTTGTTTTTTTCAGTAGGAGGGAAAAATGCTAAGTTTTAAAAGCGATTTCCCTGAGTGATGAATGATAGCTATCAACATCCTTTTTATTCAGGGTACTCTTTTTAATAATGATGTATATACGCTTCTTTGCCAGTAGAAATAAAAACCGATAAAATTTTGAACTGCGAAGGACACAAAGTTTTTTTTAGTTTTTCCATTTTTTACTCAAATCAGGTTAGTTAATCGTTTTTCTAAGAAAACATAGGTTTAGTACACCGCTTGGAAAAGCTAAAGTTTTGATTTTTAGGGTTTAAAATTCATAATTGGAAGTTTGGGCGTGTTTTGAATTTTCCATCTGGCTCATCACTTTATGCTCTTTTTATGTATCGATTTATACCCCTAAACTCAAACAAAATGAAATTTGGCTACTGGCAAGATTCCGTATATTCATATTAATATTTTTCTTTGAAATAAAAGAGTGCTTAGATGGATGGTTTTTTTGGCTATAGAAGCTTGTTTATGTTGGAGTAAATCAAAACAAACAAGCTGAAAGAATCACTGGTAGGCTACTTGAAATGCTCTGGTTTTCAATTCAATTTGGTGATTTGGAATTCCTGTTTCCCTCGCAATAGTTTTCCACTGTCTTACTGCCTGTTTGACCTGTTCTAAAATGGCTAGCGCTTTAACTTCTTTAATTCTAAAATAGGGTATCACCTCCATGGCCAAGTCAAGGCTTAGGGAATTATCATTTTCGGAAATGTTCAATTTCAAACCAGTACAGGTTTCAGAGGGATTGATATCATAAGCAGGAGAAAGGCGCCATCCTGTAGGAGTTAGTAAAAATCCATGATTTCTGAGATGGTCATCCACATTACTTACACAAATACTAAAGACAATCCTCCGCCAGAGTTCCGTCAATTCCACCTCTACTGAGTTACCTGAGAAAGAAATAAACTCGGCCAATTCGAGATAACTCATTCCGTCCTGATAATCCTGTCCATCGGCATATCCCAAAAGGGTCAAAGCTGATGCAAAATGAATTCTTTTTCCAGAAACCGTCCTGTCAAAACGTTTAGTAAGAAAGGAGGTATAGGTAGAAGAAAATCGCTGTGCCTTGGCTTCAGGTAAACGGATTCCAGCTTTTTGGGCCAATTTATGGACTACCCATTCCCAGCCGCCTATATCCGAATCGTCCTGCTTGCTTGGAAACTTGGCAATCCAAAGGTTTTTATCCCCATCCAATACACTGGCTTTTGGCCTTGCCCCTCCTAAAGAAGACCCGGGTGAGACCAAAAGATTTAGCCAGTGTAGGTATTCTGGGTCATTCGATACACCTTCCTCCTCCAGGCGAAGGCTGATTTGTTCAAGTTCTCGGATTGAAGTCCATGGCGGAGTTGCCAATTTGGAATCATTATTTAAGAATGATCCATTGGGATCAACTTTATATCGAAGACTACCCATCCGATGCCCATCAAATACCCCAAGCAAATAATCCGATTCCGAGAGGGTTCTTTCTGGTCTCCTTTCTATTCTAGCCATTGCCGCTTCTTTTCTGCGCATGAGAACCCTTCCCCATCGATCAGGGGAGGAATCAAGAAATAACCCAAAATTGGATTTTCCAGTTGAACTTAAAAATTGTTTTCCTCTGTAAAGTTGTAAATCAGGATCTAAAATTTGAGCCCGAGGGTTTTCTAGCCATTTTTGTTCGTATTCAAAAGAAAATATCTCCTTGCCGCGAATTTGCTCAGCAAACAGGGTGCCCATTAGTTGGGGAGTTTCCATTTCTTCCCAGTCGGCATAAACCCAAATCGTTTTCTTTTGATTTGCCATTAGTTTGGCTTTTTTGGTGCTCTTTTTTTGATGATAAGTTCAGCATCCTGGAGTTTTCTTCCCAATTCATCGTCTTTAGCTACCAACAAAAAATCCTGTTCCAAGCCTAATACCCGAAGTACGTTCAAATAGTTACCAATCCCTACACCGGAATTGCCCTGCTCGATTTTGACTAGCGTGGATCTACCGATGCCAGCCCTCTCTGACACTTGTTGACTACTAAGCCTCCTGCGTAGTCTTGCCAGCTTGATATTTTCTCCTAATTCAGTTAGAATTCGTTGAAGCTTGGGAAATAAAACTGGTGAAGTATTAGGCATAATGTTTATTTATTAATTCAAAATTAGATAAAATGTATCAATAATGAAATATTAAAAAAACAAACTACTTTGTTTTATTTGGTAAATTCTTTTTTTTCCAAACCACAAATTTTCACATGGTGGGGCAGGGAAATCGCTTTTACCATTTGGTCAAAAAAAGTGTGAAACAAAGGAATCGTGAGACTTCCTTTTGAAAGCTTGTGGATGTTAACCATTAAGATCATTGAGAAAATTAAGACCTATGGCTGGGCCTTTATTGCGGAAATCCCACTTTTATTCGTTTTAAATGTGGTTCTTAATTTTCTCGTGGTTCATTACTACATGAAACTGTTTTTTTTTGTAGGTGGGAAAAATGGTGAATTGTAAAAGCGATTTCCCTACATGATGGGGTGGGATTGGTTAAAATCTATAAAAACTTTGAAGAGGTACTAACAAAAAAAAAGGAACCCCTTTCGAGATTCCTTTTTTTATCAAACAGGCAAATCTTAGCTTTTTGCTCTGATTTTTTCCTTGATACGTGCCGCCTTACCCTGACGTCCTCTGAGGTAAAACAGACGAGCTCTTCTTACTTTACCTTCTCTTACCAAGTCAATCTGCTCGATGGCTGGAGAAATGATAGGGAAAATACGCTCAACACCTACACCATTGGAAACCTTACGTACGGTAAAGGTTTCACCGTTGGTGTTTGGGTTTTTGCGCTGGATTACAGTTCCCTGAAACTGCTGGATACGCTCCTTGTTACCTTCTTTGATACGTACGTGTACGTTGATGGTATCACCGGCTTTGAAAGAAGGGAACTTGGCTCTCGCCTCGCTGTATTCCGCTTCTACAATTTTCATTAGATCGCTCATAGCTTTATGTTTTTATGCTTTCGCAGTGCACCGCCTCAGCGGTATAAATGAATTACTTCTGTTAAAATCTTGTCTCGCCTACTCCCAACCTGTGCCCTTGAGCAGATCAGGTCGTTTTTCTTTGGTTCGGCGAACCGACGCTTCAAATCTCCATTCGCTTATCTTGGCTTCATGCCCGGAGAGTAACACTTCGGGAACGCTCATTGCTTCATATTCTGCAGGTCTGGTATAGACCGGAGGGGCAAGGAGGTTATCTTGGAAAGAATCCGTCAATGCCGAAGTCTCGTCATTGAGTACTCCTGGAATCAGCCGGATGATGGCATCGGCTAGGACCGCAGCAGCCAATTCTCCACCGGAGAGTACAAAGTCCCCGATGCTGATTTCCTTGGTGATGAACTTATCTCTGACCCGTTGATCCACTCCTTTGTAATGACCACAAAGGATCAGGAGGTTCTGCTTCAGAGAAAGTGTGTTGGCCATGTGTTGGTTAAAAGTCTCTCCATCAGGCGTCATGTAGATGATTTCATCGTACAGGCGTTCCTTTTGGAGGGATTCAATGCATCGGGCGATTGGCTCGATCATTAGAACCATCCCGGCACCACCACCAAATGCATAATCGTCAACCTGCTTTTGTTTGCCGGTAGCATAATCTCGCAAGTTGTGCATGCGAACTGTGGCTAAACCTTTTTCTTCGGCTCTTTTGAGAATCGAATGGGAAAAGGGTCCTTCCAGCAATCCCGGCACCACCGTGATGATATCGATATGCATGGGTTAATCTTCCAGATATATGTCAAGTAAGCCTTCGGGTAGCTGGCAGTAAACTTTTTTAGCTGCCTTATCCACCTTGGTAATAATGCCATCCTGAATCGGAATCAGCACTTCTTTTCCTTGATGAGTTACTCCGAGGAGATCCTGTGTTTCCAGATCGTAGATGATCTGCACAGGTCCGATCAAACCGAGCACCTCATCGATGACTTCAAATCCGATCAGTTCGTGGTAGTAGTATTGATCCTCTTCTAGCTCAGGAAGCTCGGTGAGAGGGAGGTAAACCTCCGCGCCAACCAAGGCTTCTACCTGTTCAATGCTGTTGAGGTCCTCGAACTTAGCTAAAGCCTTACCTCCGGGTTGGATCACAAAGTGCTCCAGAAAGAAGGGAATGAGTCTGCCTTTTTGTTCGATGAAGAGGTGCTCTAGTCCGTCATAATCCTCCGGATAGTCCACATCAAGCACCACATTTACTTCACCACGAAGTCCATGAACTTTGGCTAGTCGGCCGATTTGAAAGCACTGTTCCTTGTTCATGGATAATAAATTTATTAAGCTTCTCCGCCTTCGGCAGGAGCTTCAGCTGCTGGGGCTTCAGCTGCAGCCGCAGCTGCTTTTGCTTCTTCCTCTTTTGCTTTGATGGCATCAAGTCTAGCCTGATTTTTGGCTGCTTCAGCAGCAAGAGCTGCCTTACGAGCATCGGCTTTAACATTAGCCAATTGGTCTTTTTTGCCTTCGATCTTGGCATCTTTCTCAGCCAGCCAAGCATTGTATTTTGCATCGGCTTGTTCTTGAGAGATTGCTCCTTTCAATACACCGATTTGCAGGTGTTTCTTAAAGAGAACGCCTCTGTAAGAAAGCATGGCTTTTACCGTGTCGGTAGGCTGTGCTCCATTCATCAACCAGGTGAGGGCTCGCTCATTGTTGATGGTAATAGAAGCGGGATTGGTGTTCGGATTGTAAGTTCCGAGTTTTTCGATGAAGCGTCCATCACGTGGAGCTCTTGCATCAGCTACAACGACGTCATAGATGGCTTGTTTTTTACGGCCACGACGTGCTAATCTGATTTTTACGGACATAATTGTTTAGATTAAGTGAGTGGATGGAACCCGTCCATCCTAAATTTTGGACTGCAAAGATAGGGTAATTGATTGGAATGGCACAACTTGAGTTAGGAATATTTGCGGGAAAGTTAAGAATTGGCGTATCTTGCAGCTTCTTTCCGGCCCTGTAGTTCAATGGATAGAATAGAAGTTTCCTAAACTTTAGATATGGGTTCGATTCCCGTCGGGGCTACAATAAACCCCTTATACGACTTGTATGAGGGATTTTTCTTTTCCGGTAGGCTATTTAGTAGGCCACTAAAAAATTAAAAGTTTGATTCGGTAGGCTGTTTTACCTGTCTTGGGTAAATCAAAAAAACTGATTCCAGTTCCGTTTTCTGCCCGGACTGACTTAGTTAGTTAGATATGTGCATAGGGTTTTAACCAAGTAACTAAGTAGGATCTAACCAACTTCCAAAAAATAATCCCCTTTCCCCTCCAAAATTATCCCCCCGAAAAATCCCATCTTTTCCAGTCCTGATTTTTTCAGATAGTCTTTATCAGTCATTTCATCCTGAAATAAAAAAATCCCAAAGTCTTTCTGCCCTTCCCTGATAAGTACCTTTGCTTCGTCCCGGGTGATGGCTCCGGAATGTAGGGATTTTAAAACCATTCGTCTAAAATCTGATGGCTTCATTTCAAAAATGGGGACTGCTTTAGTTTTCATCTGATTTTTTCCAAGTGATTTTAATCTTTGGGACTGTTTGCCCGGTGACTTTTTCAATTAAGTCCCGTTTTCTCAAATCCTTCTTTTCGTCTGCCTCATTTTTGAATATCCACCTGATGGGGGAAACTGTCAGTCCAACTTCAAACAGAAATTTCATGTCATCTTTGGTGATGGCCTTTTTCAGGTAGGCTTCTAAGATATTTCTTTTGTCGTTAACAGATATTCCCATTTTCGTCTTCAAATATCAAAGGTGGAATGATCTTCAGTCTTTCCATCAGTTCTTTTGTCTTGGAATAAACTTGGTCATCTTCCCACTCAGTCAAAAACATGTAGTCACCCGGGTGGCCTGCCTCCAGTACCAAAGTGGCTTCATCTTTTGTGATTATCCCCTTTTTCAATGCTTTCAGGACTGTCAGTTTGATATTAAACTTACTCCACCCGTGGTTTTTCTCCATTTCCCAAATCAATGATATTGAAAAAATACTGCTTCAGATCAGGCATCCTGTCAATGATGGGACAGACAGGATCTATTTTTCCCTTTTGGGACAGATCCAGTCTTATTATCCCTGATGAATGAATCAAAGTCTTTGCCTCCACCTTTGTCAACAAGCCACTTTTTAAGCCTTTCAGGATGCTTATTTTCAGTTCCTTATTCATCAATGATCCTATCTATCAGTTTGTCCAAATCTTCCTCAGTCATCCCATCCAAATCAATTTCTTTGGTGTGGGTGGTACTTTGCAGTTTAGGCAATAAATAAGGCAATAGATCAGAAAGAAATTTCAGTCTGTCTTTTGGTTCCAATGCCTCCAAGTCATCCTGTATGGTTTGATAATTGTCATCAAACAGTTTTTGGATCAGTTCCCTTAATTCGGTATTGACTTTGTTTTTTGCTCCTTTGGGTTTGCCCGGATTCCCTATTTCAAACTTTCCCATTTTCCCCGTATTTCACCCGTAATTTACGGAATTCTCTAAGGTTAATCTAAGTCTTTGCATCCTTTGGAAATATGGTTTATATCCCTCGTTTTGGCAGTTTTTTTGGATAATTGACAGGTGTGATTTCACCATTTTTTGAATGTCCAAAATTTGGGTGTGATAGTCCAAATAAATCATTCCTTCTTGATTGAATTCTTTGAAATAGTCAATCAGGTCGCAATATTCTTTTTCTGCTTTTTCAATTTCAATAATTCCACTTCTAAAAACAGATTCAGTTCTTTTTGCCTCTTTAATGCTTTGGATAGTTTTTCTAATCTTGTATGATACAGATCTAATTTCTGCCTCAATGCTGTCAAACTCGGTTTGGTAGTCATCATGGATTAAAGTTTTTTTTTCAGGGATCTGATGAACGGGGACTGAATCAAAGGAAAATTCCTTCCATGCGGTGGACTGATATTCAGGCGGGGGACTGTCCTGATGGCTTCTTTGCTTTGTCAAAAAATAATCCAATACATAAACCCCGAATTCCAAGACTTCAAAGACTGTGGATTTGGGGATATAAAACTTTCTGTCCCCCTGCCAAATCTTGAATGCTTTTTCGGAATGGTCTTCCATCCCGGTGAATGGGACAAACAGGCATCTGATGGGTGGGGGCGTGGTGGGGATTTTCAGTCCCTCCGATATCCCAAATTTGATGGCTTCTATTTCCTTGTCTTGGATTGCCTTGGTGTCTTCATTCCCATACTGTGACAGATAGCTGTCAATAATACTTTGTTCCACTGATGCGGGCAAATATCCCCCTGCCATTAGTCCCCCCGCCAAACGAGAATATTTAATCCGGGCTTCATGCCTGTCCCCGGGGATGGCCTGTGATATTTCCGATAAGATCCATTTTTCAATCCATTGATACTTTCCACCTGTGACAGGGACAGGATTGATTTTAGGCGGGATTTTAGCCACTGTGACAGGCTTTTTCCAAACAGTGAATGGTTTTGCTTCGTGGTTAAAATAACCTTCCAAATCGTACGAATAACCCCTAAGTGATGCAATGTTTTTCGGTTTGTCATCCAGTTCAATCCCCCAGGTCTTCAGGAAAATATCAAACAGGGATTCAAAATATCCTTTGTGGTTTTCCGGATCGGGTGGAATGGGAATCAGTCCCCAGTATCCCCGTCCTGATGCGGACAGTCCCAAAAAGGCTATCTGTGGAACTTGGATCAGTTCTTTTTTCAAGTCATTCCAGTTTGATATTTCGAGGTTTGATTTTGCCCTGTCAATGTCGATTTGAATAAATCCTGAATGCTTCACCAAGTCTTTTTGGCTCCGATATGTAAACAGTCCACTTGGTGTGATGGCAGGCAGTGTGGATTTGATTTCACCCCTTTTGTTTTTGTCATCCAGTGACCTGATAAGATCCACTTTTTCTTTGTACTTGGTGGAGGTTAACCAAGTCAACAAATTGACAGTCTTGGGATCTGATGGGGTGTTATAATTAGCAAAACAGCTTACTTCTATATCCAGTATTGATTTCATGTTTTTGGTGGTTTGAACTTAGTTAACTTGGTTAACCAAGTAAGTTAACCAAGTAACCAAGTCGGGATTTGAACTTAGTTAGTTAGATAAAACCCTATATGGCTAACCAAGTAACTAAGTAAGTCAGGTCAGATTCAGGGTGTAAAACTGATTTGGGCTTTTTTCCTTTCCATGCCTTAAAATCCAGTTTTTTGACAGGTAATAAGTCCGGAACTCCTTTGCCCTACTATCCCCAATTTCAAACAGGGTTTTAATCCTGTCCACCATTTCACCACCTTTGATTTGATCCCCAAGATCTTTGAATATTGATTTCAGTTTTTCAATGTGATATTCGTCTGCTATGTCTTGGGGTGACAGTGTCTTTTTGCTTTTGGTGTCAGGGATTTCCCATCCATCCACCAAGACAGGCAGTCCGTTTTCATCCACTGTGAATGCGAAAATTTCAGGTTCCCTGTCCCTTGTATGGGTAGGCTCTACCACTGATATTTTTCTGTTTTGTGGGTCAACTGATACGGATAAAACTATTTCTGCTTTATTCACCATTTCAGTCCCCAAATGTCCCCGGGCGTTTTCATCCCCTTTATTTTGATGCAGGACAGTTATTAAGTAGATTTTATATTTTTGAGTCCACTTTAATAAGTAGGTCGCCATCTTAGTGGCTTCTTCTTCGGAATTGATTGATGAAACTAAATCCCTGATTCCATCAATGACCACCACCCCTAAATCAGGATCTGAATTGATGTAATATTCAATCATTTCCAGTTTTTCTGATGGGGTAAACTGTCCCAAACAGTAGGCTTCAAAATTTACAGGTTCTTCCATCCCCGATAACTTGCAAACTCTATGGTAAAATTTTTGCACGTGGTAGGGGGATTGCTCTGTATCAAAGAAAACCACCTTTGTTTTATCTTCGGGTAGACTGCCTTTAAATTTTCCAAATACTGTTTTGTTTGACACTAAGGCAGACAGAAACAAAGAAACACAAAACGTCTTTTTTGATTTGGCTTTCCCTGTAATCAAAGTAAATCCCCCTAGGTTTCCTATAATTCCCTCGGTTTCCCCATCAATCATGGACAAACAGACAGGCGGTTTTTCAATCTTTTCCCGTGGGTCTATTTTAGCCAATTTCAGCCACTCTTTCACCTTTGCTTTGCCATCCATTGGTTTTGGTGGCTCGGGTTCCTGTGATGCAGAAACTGCCATGTTTTGGATGGCTTCCCCCAACTGATTCAAGTCAGTCCCGGGATTGATTTTTACTTCCCTTGGATTCATCCTTTGCAGGACTCCACCCCGGTGATAATCAGGATTTCAAAATTTTGGCTAAACAGGCTCCCCAAAAAATAGGTATATTTGACTGCTGCTTTTGATTCGATACAT
>CAZNND010000016.1:0-58209 GCA_964574365.1 uncultured Limnohabitans sp. | reverse complement strand
TTAAACTTTATTTTTTTTAATCTTTTCAATTAGCAAATTTACCGCATCATCAAATATTTCTTCCGCTATTTGGTCAGACTCTTTGGTGAACTGAACCATATTGTATAGTACTCCTGTATAATATACTTTATCAATATTAACCGTTCTTTCTACTGAATTACTTCTCAATACAACTTGTACAAGTCCTTCAGATAAGTCTATTAACTCCATTTCCACATTTAAAAACAAGTAGGGCTCACTGTGGTATTTCTCAGATAACTGCCAGAGTTGGCTAGCCGTTTTTCCATTTTTTTCTGATTTAGCAAGTTGATGGATATCGCTGAACCCATTTTTTTCACAAATATTTTTAATTTTTTTAGTCAACTGATTTAAATTTTCACGGAGAAATTCTTCAGTTTTATGATGGTCTTTTAAATTTGATTCCCTTAATTTTTTAAATGCAGATAAAGTGTGAGGTATTTTTAAATTTTGTTCCTTTGGATCAAAAGTCAGAATAGAATTAAGATTCTTCAATAAGTCTTCTACAGAAGGAAATCTTTCTCTTATTTCATTTTTAAAACCACGATCAAAAATTACTTCAACCAATGGCCATCTGGGATCGGCTAAAATTTTGTCGTTTGATTGTTGTTTTGCTTTATGAGGCGGTAAAGAATTTTGATCTAATAATTGATTTGGACTTGCCTTATAAAGCAAAAAAAATAATATCCCTACCACAAAAGTCACATCTGTTCTTGGATCGGATTTTCTTTCAACACCCTTTGCAACTTCTGGTAGTTTTAAAAATCTATTCCCAAGCTCTTGACCAATAGGGGTATTAAAATCATCTTTTTCATCGTGAGAAATTCCAAAGTCTATTAAAAATACATCTTCTTTATCCGTAATGATGATATTGTCAGGTTTTATATCTCTATGATAAACTCCTTCTGAGTGGCAAGAAATTAATATAGTGCACAGCTTTCTGCAAATGTCTATAGCTAAATCTATACTTATATTCTTGTTTTGAGTAATATAATTTGATAAAGGTTTACCCTCGATCCATTGACTTATGTAGTAATATTCGTTCGCTTCTTCATCAAGGAAAGCCTCAAGGATTTTGGGAATCCTATCTAAATTTAACCGTTTAATTGTTTTAATCTCACCTTTAAATCTTTCCTTTCTTTCTGAACTTAATTTATCTAAGTGTAGCTGTTTTAATGCTCCAAACTCGCCCGAAGTAATATTTATAACTTTTGAAACTGTGCCTTGTCCACCTTCTATAGCTTTAGTAATCTTACACTTTTCCCAGTTTTCAGTCCATTTCATATATTGTTCTTGAGTTGTATTTTATCATTCAAAATAATCAACTTCCCTCCGCCACCATCCCCAATTCCCCAGCCTCCCTCACATACTCCTTCACTTCCTGTCCCACCAACTCCCCCCGAAATGCCTTTGCCAATACAGCCTGTGGCAATTGCTCAATCTTGGCTTTTAAGCTTTGGTATTGAAATTCGATTTTGTCGGAGATCTCAAATAATGTTTCAACTTGTTTTATGATTTCTTCTTGTTCTTGTATTGGAGGTAAATTGAGGACCAAATTGCCTATGGATTTCTGATTAATCGTATTCTGACCTGCGCTTGTAGAAAGCGAACTTCTTAGATATTTTCTTCCTTCTCCTGAATTTGTAATGAAAGTCAAAAATTTCGAGATGAGTTTTGAACGATTGATTTTAATTCTAATGAAATGATCACAATATGCCTCTTCAGGACCTGTTTCATCATAATGGATGAATAAACCGGCTAGATCGGCTGATCCATTTACTCTTATTACGAGGAGATCATGGAGGTCTAATACATATTTTCTTTTCTCTTTTTCATCAAGGATAATTGTCCTTTCATTTCCATAGACTCTGATTCCATTTTTGAAATCAGCCAGCCTCAAGACTGTGACCTCTTCTCCGATGGTTCCGGCCCTTTTTGATAGGCCATTTGATGAAAATTCAATAACATCATTGAGTGTCGTTTCCTCCCACTCCCCCAAATCCTTTCCTTCTCTCCACTCCCTCGTCAACTCCCCCGTTACCGCTTGGGTCAGTACTTGCTGCCGGAAGTTTTTTAGCAACTCAGGTATCCGATCTAGCTTTTCTCTCAAGCTATCCAAATGCCCAAATACTGCATCCAATTTGGCTACAATGCGCTGCTGTTCGAGGAGGGGAGGAAGTAAAATTTCGGTTTCATCGACTATGCGTTTGTTAATATGTGGTTGGGCTGATCCTAAAGCGTTTTTGAGAATTTCATTTCGTAGAGATCGAAGTTGATAAAATAGAAACTTTGAATCAAAAAAGTTATTTGGGAATATTCCAGTTACTGATTGATTTGTAGTTGTTTCAAGTTTAAGTAATCCTACTTTTCCTGTGGTAGCACCTGTTAACGCAATGACCACAGTCTCCTCTGGAAATAAAGTAGCCGAACTTTCTTTAAGACCTAGCTTTGTTATAAACTTACTTGGTTCACGAATTTCCGAGTCTTTAAGCATACCTGAGTTAATCCAAGGCACGTCCCCGTCCCAATAATCTGGTCGCGATGTGGAGGGAGTACCTCCAGATTTAGTTATAGCGAAATCCTTTATTGGAACAAGTCGCCATCCATTCGGTATTTTCTCGTCACTCATCCCAATAGTGCGATTATCTGATCCAATTCTCTTTTGATCGCTTCCAATTCGGCAGCAGCTTCCCGGGCAATGGCCAAGGGATCGCCCAAGTCGGCGTTTTTGCTAATGCTCTCATCCTCGATCAGTCCGATATCCAGGGAATCGTTTTTGGCAGCGATCTGCTCACGGGTAAAGACCTGCCACCTCGGGTCTTTGACGGCTTTTCGCTTTTCCTCGTCGATCTCCCCCGCATAGGCATCCCGAACCGCTTCCAGTCCTATGCCTCCGGTATAGGCTTTTACAAAGTCGGCAAAGGCTTCCCTCGTAAAGGGCGTGCGCTTCCCATAGCTCGGGGCATTGGTCCGCATATCGTATATCCATACCCTTTGGGTATTTCCCGTTTCCTTTTTGCCACGGTTGAAGAAGAGCACATTGGTCTTTACTCCTGCCGCATAGAATATCCCCGTGGGCAAGCGCAGCACGGTATGCAGATCGCACTTATCCATCAGGTCGCGACGGATTTTTTGACCGTCATTGTCTTCGAAGAGCACGTTATCCGGCAGAACCACCGCCGCCCGTGCCGTGCCGGTATCCCGTCTCAGGGAGCGGTAGATATGCATCAGGAAGTTGAGCTGCTTGTTGGAGGTCTTGATGGTAAAGTCATCCCGAGTCGGTCGCTCCCCGCCCTGCTTGGTGCCGAAGGGAGGATTGGCCAGTACGCCATCGTAGTTTTTGAATTCCTTTCCGAGTTCGGTCAGGGTATCGCCCATGGCGATTTTGCTTTCCAGGCCATGCAGCTTGGCATTCATCAAGGCCAGTCGGTGTGCATCCTGTACCAGTTCGCAGCCTGAGAAAGCCTCATAGACTTGGAACATTTTCTCTTTTGCACTCAGGGCATAGTAATCGTCGGTCTTTCGCTTGAGGTATTCATCTACCGCAATCATAAAGCCATACGTTCCCGCTGCCGGGTCATTCCATTTTTCTCCCACTTTAGGAGCTAAAAGCTCTACCATCACATTGATCAGCGGTCTTGGGGTAAAGTATTGACCTGCCCCGCTCTTTTTCTCCCCGGCATTTTTCTCCAGGAGTTCCTCGTAGATGCTTGCGATCTTGTCCTGCTCTTCGTCTTCAAACCAGTCGATCTGATCGATGTTGGTGATCAGGGTACGGAGGTTGACCGGCTTGCGCAGGGTAGTGGAGGCATTGGTGTAGATCTCGGTAATCGCCTCGTTGGAGGAGAGCGCGCCCAGATTGGCCAGCAGGTCCCGATAGGTGTCAAAGAGCTCCTTGTTGTCTTTGATCTCCTTGAGCTTGGACCAGCGGTACTGCTCCGGAATATCCTGGTCAAACTTCTTGACTTCCGACAATCTCAGAAACAGAATATAGGTCAGTTCATTCAGGTATTGGTGATAGGTCACTCCATCATCCCGAAGGACGTTGCACAGTTCCCACAGCTTCTTGGCGATTTGCTCGGCACTCATTGGTTTGGCTTAGGCGTAAAGGTTATGGTTCAGTTGGGCAATCACTTGCTTCAGCTGATCCTCAAATAATTTATTCAATCGCTCAAATCCCCCGGCTTCGTTGAAAGGCGGGGCATCCAAGTCTTCTATTCTTAAAATCGATTCTTTCAGCAGTTGCAGTTCGAAGCGGTCGATCCACTTGAGCTGGATTCTGTTCCAGGTTTTCATGGAGCGAATCGAATTCACCGCACGCTTGATTCTGTCCTCGTGGCTGACCAGCGAACTTCCCAGAGAAAGCGTGCGGATAAAGGAAATGATATCGGCGGCGATGTCTTCGTTTTTGGCTTCCTTCCAGGCGGATTTCAGCTTGGGAGCATTGAATCCGGCTTGGTCTAAGGCTAAAAGCAGTTCTTTCAAAGACTTCCGGTCGAGCTCGGCAGGTCGGCTCGTGACGATCTTTAGTGCTTCGATACGGTTTTGGTTTTCTCGAATGAACTCGGCGAAATTATCCAAATAATCGGCTGGTTTTTGTCCTTTTCCATAGCCTCGCTCGATTCCTAGGAGTTTGTCTTCATGTTCGGATACTAAGGGTGCTGTTTGAGAGGGCTTTAATTCATCCAAAAATTTCCAGAGTCCGGGCATGGATTTGATTTTTTCCAACGCTTGCTTGGAGCTGTCGGATTTCAGGGTTTGGATCAGTTCCTCTGGATTTTGTCCGTGGGTAGTGTATCGGAATCGTTCCTCTTTATCTTCTTTTAGGTATTTGCGCTTTCGCTGGATCTTGGCAATAATCTGCTCGATCTGACGCTTGAGTCGGTCTTCTTTTTCGATTTGATCCAGTTCCTCGATCAGCTGCTGGAAGCTAGCCTTGGGATTGGCCACCACAGGCTTCATTTGGGTGAAATCCTCCAAAGTCTCGTAGATCTTCACTTCATCGTAAATCTGGAAAACTTCCTTGCCGATCTCATCACAGCGACGGGTAGCCCGACCAAGCATCTGTTCGTAGAGGATTCGGGATTTGATCCTTCGGAGAAAAACCAGGTTGCAAATCGCCGGTACATCCACACCCGTGGTCAGCAAATCCACCGTGACGGCGATATTGGGATATTTCTCGTTTTTGAAGCGGGCCACCTGTTCCTCGGGATCATAGGATTTGCCCGTGATCTTTTGGATGGCATCATCAGCCACTTCCACGCCGATGGCTTCAAATTCCTCTTTGAGGTAGTTAACCACCCGGTCGGCATGTTCATCGGTAGCCGCAAAAATCAGTGTCTTTTCCTCTCCATCAGGATCGAGTTCCGTGACCAAATGCTGGATGACTGTGCGGTTGAAATTCTCCGTGATCACCTGCTTATTGAATCCGGCGATGTCAATTTTGAGTTCGTCCTCCAACTGTTCCAATTCCAAAATAGAATTGGTTTCCTTGTCATAGACTTTGGGTTTTTCGCCTTTTTCCCATTTGATGCCTTCTTCCCCGAGTTGGGTTTTAATCAAGATAGGCGGATCATGATCGATCAGAAAGCCGTCGATGACTGCTTCTCGATAGGAATAGGTGTAAACTGCCGAACCAAATATTTCCGTGGTATGAAGGGCAGGGGTAGCCGTCATCCCGATGGCATACGCATCGAAGTAATCCAACACCATCCGATACTTGCTCACATAGTCCCGCTGATCCCGGAATTCCAAATCGTCTTCATCGAGCTCCCGATCCATCAGATAGCCCCGATGTGCTTCGTCCACGATGATGCAGTCGTATTGATCGATGGGGGGGATGTCCTCGCCCTCGTTGTAGAATATCCGCTTGACCATGCCCTGAACCGTTGCAAAATGCAATCGGGTATCGAGTTCAGGGAGAATATGCTTTAGTTCCTTGATGTCATAGATTTCGGCGAAGGTATTCAGGCCGATGATTTTGTTGTCCTTGAAGGCATTGATGGCTTGTGTGGCAAGTAGGGTTCGATCCACCAGAAAAAGGATTCGCTGAAAGCGATTGGATTGAATCAGCCGATAGCAAAGGCCGATGATCGTTCGGGTTTTGCCCGTTCCGGTGGCCATGGTAATCAGACTTCTACGCTCCTCCGGAAACTCGATAAGCTTTCGCTCCACCGCTTGAATGGCTGCAACTTGGTATTTCCGTAGTCCAAGACCGGATTCCGATTCAAGAAAATCAGCTGTTTCGGATTTGAGTTTGTGTTCGGCAGCTACTTTGTCTTTTTCAAAAAGCTTGACCAATCCCTCGGGACTGTACCAACCTTGGAGGGCCCGCGAACGGGCATGGGGATTACGGACGTCCAAAAACCATACGCCTGACTTGGTTTTGATTTGCTCGAGGTAAGGTCTGCCATTGGTTGAGAATAAGAACGGAGCCCGATAAACACCCCAAGAACCCAACAACGAAGCTTCATGCTGTTCGCTCAGACGCTCTGCATATATCTTCGCTTGCTGTAAGTCGGTTGAGATGTCCGAGGCATATTTTTTGGCCTCGACTATCCCGTAAAGTTCGAAGCCTACAAACAAGGCCTAGTCTGCCCATTTGTCTCCGCAGGGCCACTCGGCTATGGCTAGATTTTTCCCACGCTGGGGGAATGTTTTGTTTTTCTTGAAATTGATTGAATTGGTATCTACTTCCCATCCTGCCAATCTGAGTTGTTCATCGATCAGTGTGCGAGTTTCCGCTTCCGACATTTCGATTTTGCTGGCGGCTTGTTGTGACCGTACTCGGATTTCTTCCTGTTTCTCGGTAGGGAGACTGGTTTTATCCCGTTGCTCGAGAAGTTGGTTGAAGTTTGCCTGCAATTCGGCGTACTGCTTTTCCAATTCATGCAGGGCATATCGGGTGTCTAACTTGGGTGGAAGTTGGAATTTGATTTCGCTTAGTGATTGGTTTTCTACAGAGTAGGATTGATAAAACCAACGGGCAATTTTGAACATCGAAAACAGCAATTCTTCAGCTTCCCGCTGACTTCCCTTGTTTTGGTGTACTGCGATGTTGCCTTTGAGCTTTATTGAATTCAGTAAGTCCCTTACTTGAGGCGGAATTACCTTTTCAAATTCTAGGGTTTTGATTCGATTATGAAAAGAGTTGTCATAAGGGAAATCCAAATGGTGTTCCTCAAACAAATACTCTGTGACTCGCTCTCCGAATTGGCGTATTTTGAAGATACAAGTGACTGCATCCTGGTAAAGGTTGAACTCAGCTGACTGCCCAATGTTGAAAAGAATGGGGAATTCAGATTCTAAAAAGGTGAAGTTAGAAAAGGTCATTAATCACTGAGATCAAGGTGATAAGGATACGCTAACTTACTCAGTTGTTAATTAAAATCATAAGACTTGTTTTTTTTAAATTAAATTTCCTTTGTTTGAAATGGCAGTCCAACTAGCGATAAAGGTAATTTAAGTCAGATCGTTGCCTGTTTTATTTTTTCCCAGACAAAAAAGTCTCCAGTTACTTGTACTCCTGTTGTCCAAGTCTTCTGAGTAATGAATCTTGTTACCTCTGTTTTGACGAGTCGATAGCCAACCATTTCAGGGTTGAATTCCCTCCCTCGCAATCTTCCCGTGAATCTCATTGACCATCATCAGGGCGGCTGATCCGTACCATTCTTTCAAATCCATCTTCAACACTCCGGCTTGGATGGCCGGGTCTGTTTCGGTCAAAGTCTTGGCATCCTCGATGCTTTGCACATCGAAAATGTAGATGCCTCTTAGGTCTTCATTTCCAAAAAAAGGACCCGCTAAAACCAGCTTTCCCATCTCCGCCATTTTCCCAATGTTGGCCATGTGTCCGGCCTGGATTTGCTGTCGTTGCACGGGAGAATATTCGGATACCCGGTCCCCTCTGAGGAGAAAGGCCAATACATATTTTTTCATGCCCAGATTGTCGGCTCCTAATTCTTTTGCCAGCTTTTCGTCATATTCCGTTTGGCAGAAGGCGATAGGACTGAAACCTATTAGCAGAAGAAGAAAGAAAAAGGATTTTTTCATGATGAATTTGGCTCCGATGAACATTAAAGGTAAAGATCTGGATTTTTAAATTCACAAATTTTTCACCGAAACTCAAAAGAAAACGAGATCAGTCTTGAGGCCGAGCTTCTCCAGTCAACCAAAATCTATAGCCTAAAAGTCATACTCGACGCTTCCCCTTGCTATTGCCCTTTCTAGGTTTTGAATACCAATATCCAGGGTGTTTCAGGCTTGATTAATTGGGGTAGGCTATTTTTTTAGGTTTTTTTGAACTAAAATCAAAAGTAAATAATAAAGCTATAATTCACTTGATTATACTAGGTACAACTCATTGAAAAATAATGATATACAAAAGATTTTGTCTAGCCTTAATTTTGCCGGTCTAAAAAATTTAGAATAGTCTAAAAAATGAAAAATTAGGAAGTTTTCTGGGTAAACATGCATCTGTTGGGATAATTGACTTATCCGGCACCATCAATACGATTATTGTGATGTAACCATATCCTAAAGGAGAAATCTGCGGTCTTTCCTAGGAAGAGTTTGGATCCAACTTGATCAAATCGAGTGAATACTTCTAAGATCAAAGGGGGAAACCCCCAATGCCCAATTCGGAAGTTTCCTCACTTTATTTGGTTAGGAAAGTGTTTATGAAATAGCGCTTATAGCCTGACAATATATCCATCGCAAAAGGATTGAAATAAAGCCAATTTTTTCTAATCGGTGACGTTAACAATTTTTTAAACCATGCCTGTAAATAAAATTCCTTAATTTCGGGCATCTGATTAAAAATTATGGCAGTACAAGCAGACGATCGGAGGCCACTGCTTTCGAAAAAAATTGACAAGTTTTTTACTGGACTGGCAGATGCCTGGAATTTCGTCAGAAGGTTCTTCCAAGAGGTTTTCCTTCCTCCCTACGAATTCAAAGAAGTTGTCCACCAGTGTTACCGAATTGGAGTGGAGTCTTTGCCGCTGATCTCCTTGACAGGATTTATTGTAGGCATAGTCTTCACCAACCAGTCACGTCCTTCCTTGTCGGAATTCGGGGCGACGTCCTGGCTTCCTGCATTGATCTCAATTGCTGTGGTACGCGCCATGGGACCTTTGGTTACGGCACTTATTGCTGCCGGAAAAGTGGGCTCTAGTATAGGTGCTGAAATCGGCTCTATGAAGGTCACGGAGCAGATTGATGCGATGGAAGTTTCGGCGACCAACCCCTTTAAATTTTTAGTTGTGACACGTGTCTTGGCTACAACCTTTATGATTCCTATTTTAGTTATGTACACGGATTTTGTGGCTTTGATGGGGTCTTTCATCAATGTCAACAGTAAGGAACTTGTCAGCATTTCCACCTTTTTTGTACAGGTTTTTGATGCGATTACCTTTTTGGATGTTTTTTCGTCGGTGATTAAGTCTCTGGTATTCGGTTTTACTATTGGGATAGTCGGCTGCTATAAGGGGTACAACTCATCCAAGGGAACCGAAGGAGTGGGGCGTGCTGCCAATTCAGCAGTTGTAATTTCCATGTTTTTAATCTTCATAGAGGAGCTGCTTGCACTCCAGATCGTCAATGCAATTAGAGGAATGTAAGCTATGGATACCAGGGAAAAAGTTGTCATTGTTCGCGAGCTCTACAAATCTTTTGGGGACTTGGATGTTTTGCAGGGAGTGGATTTGGATTTGTATCGGGAAGAAAATTTAGTAGTACTCGGACGCTCTGGCTCGGGAAAGTCTGTTTTGATCAAAATCATGGTCGGATTGTTGAGGCAGGATAGCGGGAGTATGAAGGTTCTGGGCAAGGAAATTTCAAAACTAAATACTAGGGATCTCAACGCCATCCGTCTTAAGATAGGATTTTCCTTCCAGAACTCGGCCTTGTACGATTCGATGACTGTGAGGGAAAACATGGAATTTCCCTTGGTCCGAAATGTAAAGAATCTAACCAAGAAGGAAATTTTTTACAGGATCGAAGAACTCCTAGACGCAGTGGGATTACCCCAAACGATAAATCAGATGCCTTCAGAGCTTTCAGGGGGCCAGAAAAAGCGGATTGGTGTGGCTAGAACACTTGTCCTTAATCCTGAAATCATGCTCTACGATGAGCCCACTGCAGGATTGGACCCAATCACTTGTGTCGATATCAATAACTTGATCAACGAGGTTCGAGAAAGATACAAGACCACTTCTATAGTGATCACCCATGACCTTGCTTGTGCCAAACAGACAGGCGATCGGATGGCCGTCCTTTTGGATGGAAAATTTAGTGCGATGGGAACCTTTGATGAAGTCTTTCCTCGGGCTATCGATGAGCGTATCAAATCATTTTACGATTATAACTTTATCAACTCATGAGAGGAGAAAATAAACGATCTGTCTTAGTAGGCCTATTCGTCTTTATCGGAATTGCCATCCTGGTGACTGGCATTCTGACCTTGGGCGGTCAACAGAAAAAATTTGTGAAAGCCATTCATCTCACTGCGGTGTTTGATGACATTGGAGGATTGCAGACAGGGAATAATATATGGTTTTCAGGTGTAAAGATTGGAACAGTGCGTAAGATCAACTTCTTCGGTGATTCACAAGTGGAAGTGGAAATGAACGTTGAAGAATCCGTGTCCGAGTTTATCCGCAAAAATTCTAAAGCCACCATCAGCTCCGATGGGCTTATCGGAAACAAAATCATCGTCATCTACGGGGGAAGTACAGATTATCCAGTGGTGGAAGAAGGGGATCGTTTGGAGGCTGTGATGCCCCTGGACACAGACAAAATGATGGAGACCCTTCAGGAAAACAACAAAAATTTGGTTGATATTACCAATGATCTGAAACTGCTTACAGGGAAATTGGCAGCGGGAGAGGGTATTGTGGGTGCGGTCATGACTGATTCTGTTTTAGCGGTAAACTTTAGGACCATTCTTGCCAATCTGGAGCGGGCTTCGACCAACAGCAATAAAATGATTGCGGATCTAAACACGTTTACCGGTAAGCTGAATCAAAAAGGAAATATGCTGAATGAGCTCGTGACGGATACCTCGATCGTCCCTGATTTGAGAGCTACTATGGAAAACCTCAAAGCTACCAGCCAAAACACAGAGGTGCTGACTAAGGAATTTCAAGCAATCACAGAAAAGCTAAATTCTTCAGAAAACTCATTGGGGATGTTTTTGAATGATCCTGAATTTGCCAAGTCCCTGAAAAGTACACTGGAAAACACCGATTCAGCAACCTACAACCTCAACAAAGGAATGGAAGCCTTGGAATATACCTGGCCATTCAATAAAGGATTCAAGAGGAAAGCCAAAGCAGAAGGAAAGCCTTCCGGTAATTGAAATACTACTAACCTTGACTTGGAAAACCCTGAGGAAAAATGCATTTTTCCCCAGGGTTTTTTTGTTGATGAGCATCATAATTACCCGAGTGAAAACCTCACTGGAATATACAACCAATCCTTCTTAGGCTGTCTGTTTACATCCAATGCCGATATGTACCTACACTGGAATTTTTCGAATACTCGCAGGGCTTTCTTGGCCAGGCTTTTATCAATGATTGAGGAGTTTGCTACTTCATGTTCCAATAGTTCCCCTTTTTCTGAAATCAATAGGGCCAAATACATCGTTCTTGTTATTCTTGACCTTCGGGCATTTATCGGATAGGTAAGGTTTTTAACAAAAACGTCATTCAGTGCATCCTTATCATAACTTGGCTTGAAATCGTCGTAGTCGAGTACATACGTTTCCTTGCGGCCTTCTCTCCAAATTTCATTGCGGTCAGGGGCATGCTTTTTGACTTGTCCCTTTTTGACTCCTTTATCAAAATACCGGGTGACGGATTGGCCATTATCCAGATTGAGTAGGGTTTGACTGATCAGATGTCCCAAAGAATTGTAGGTATCAGTGAGCTCCTGATTGGATTTTTTCTCAGGGTAATAGCCTACTTTAATTTGTTTGATCCTACAGTTTTTCTTGTCAAAGATCAGGTAAAGTTTTTCGCCTGAGGGTGTTTTGGATTCGGTCAGGGTAAAGGACTTTTGGTCAGATTCTTTGCCGGAAATCTCGTAAAAATGTCGGTTAAGTGGGATGGGTTTTTGGGCGTGAATGTGAAGGGAAATAAAAAAAAGGAATGAACCAGGAGTGCCTTGAGCATGGAGAATAAGATGTTTTTGTTTTAAGATGATTTTGATCCCGTTACTTCAAAAACCCTGAAAGTAGCAAATGGTTAAGAAATTTCTCTTCGGTAAGTTCCAATACTTCATTTGATTTTGATAATCACTTGAGGATTTTCCAATCTCCCCCCCGGGGAAAAATGGTAATACTTCCAATTGCTTACCGGATTTCCATTCACATCTTTGGCGGGATAAAACCCCTTTTTCCAGGCTCGAAAGGCTTTTAAGTATTTTTCCGCTACCCTTTTTTCCGCACCTAAAGGGTTAACCCAGATGACTTCGGTGACTTCGCCTAACTCATTCACATGTAGTCCAATAACCACTAATTGCCTGATACTGGGCCACTCCATCCTGGAGAATTTGGTTCTTTGGGAAATGAAGAAATTGAAGTCTCCATTTGCTTCATTCGGATTGGGTTCAAAGTCATTTTCCAAGGTTTCCTTGGGCTTAGCATATCCCTTTCTGTAGATCGTGTACTTGTGTTCTCCTCGATACATCACTTGGGCGACTTGTTCTCTTTCATTAAAATAACTTGTAATGAATTTAGAATTCACCAGATTGGCAGTCGTTTTATGCTGTAATTGACCACTTTCGCTAAACTCTTCTACAGTCAATTCTTGATAATCATCAATCTTGGGGGAGGTTCGGATTATTCGCTTGAGTTGATTGGTCAAATTGAAAATCCGTTCAATTTTTGTCGAATCGCTTGCATAGGAAACAAGCTTGTTAAACACATGATTGGCAGAATCTTGTTCGGAAATTTCGTAATAATGTTTGTTGAGCCGAATTGGGAGGATGGACTGTCCTGTAGAGACGAAAGAGATAAGGCCAAAAATGAATGTAATAAGTATATGTGGACGGATTCGGAACACTGGAAATTAATTGTTTTGAAATGCAAAATAAGGGAAGGGTGAGGGTTTTGTTATAAACTTTAAGTAGTTTCTTTTTCTAGGTTAAACAAAGGTACTTTTCAATTTGGGTTAGCTCCTGTATTAATCCGAGGGATAAATCTTATTTTTGTCCAAACCTTACCTAGATATCATGAATTCGATTAACCCCACCACCACTCCTGCCTGGGGTAGATTACAGGCACTCCAAGAAAAATACAGCAAACTCACTATAAAAAGTCTTTTTGACCAATCCGAACGTTTTGACCGCTACAGTATGCAGTTGGAAGACGTCTTAGTGGACTATTCCAAAAACCGGATCAATGGTGAGATTTTTTCCGCTTTGATGGATTTGGCACGTGAAACTGAGCTCCATCAGGCGATTGAGAGCATGTTTACCGGAAGCCCGATAAATCAAACTGAAAACCGGGCCGTATTGCATACTGCTCTCCGTAACCGATCTAATCACCCCGTTTATGTCGATGGGAAGGATGTAATGCCTGAAGTCAATGCGGTGCTGGAGCAGATGAAGTCTTTTGCAGACCAAATCCATGGCGGAACATGGTTAGGCTACACCGGCAAGTCGATCCGTTCTCTGGTTAACATTGGTATTGGGGGCTCAGATCTCG
This sequence comes from uncultured Limnohabitans sp., assembly GCA_964574365.1. Taxonomy (GTDB): domain Bacteria; phylum Bacteroidota; class Bacteroidia; order Cytophagales; family Cyclobacteriaceae; genus Algoriphagus. The sequence goes on along the minus strand of CAZNND010000016.1, from coordinate 44,483 downwards.
GTCCTGTTATGGTGACGGAAGCCCTGAGACCTTACCAAAACCCTAATCTTGAGATCTATTTTGTATCCAATGTAGATGGTACCCATATTGCTGAAACCCTCAAGAAAGTCGATCCCGAGACTACCCTTTTCTTCATCGCTTCCAAGACCTTCACGACACAGGAGACGATGACCAATGCGCATACGGCCAGAAACTGGTTTTTAGAGTATGCCAAGGATGAATCTGCTGTTGCCAAGCATTTTGTAGCCCTCTCAACCAACGCTAAGGCGGTCTCCGCTTTTGGCATTGATACCAACAACATGTTTTCTTTTTGGGATTGGGTAGGTGGACGGTATTCTTTGTGGTCTGCAATCGGGTTGCCGATCGCCTGCGTAATCGGGTTCGAAAACTTTGAAAAACTTCTGGCAGGGGCCTATTCCATGGATGAGCATTTTAGGCACTCCACGTTTGAGCGGAATATTCCTGTCATATTAGCCATGATTGGAATCTGGAACACCAATTTCCTTGGGGCCTCTTCGGAAGCGATTTTGCCCTATGACCAATACTTGCACCGGTTTGCTGCTTATTTCCAGCAGGGAAATATGGAAAGCAATGGAAAGTATGTCACCCGAGATGGTAAAAATGTAGGCTACACGACTGGGCCGATTATCTGGGGAGAACCGGGAACCAATGGACAGCATGCGTTCTATCAGTTGATCCATCAAGGAACGCATTTGATTCCCTGTGACTTCATCGCACCTGCAGTGTCACACAATCCAATAGGTGACCACCATCCCAAACTGCTATCCAATTTCTTTGCACAAACGGAAGCCTTGATGAAGGGCAAATCCCTTGAGGAAGTGAGGGCAGAGATGGTAAATGCTGGTAAGTCCGAGGCTGAAATCGACCAAATCGCCCCTCACCGAGTCTTTCAAGGCAATCGACCTACTAATTCCATCCTGGTAAAGAAAATCACTCCTTATACCCTTGGCCAACTCATTGCAATGTACGAACACAAGATCTTCGTTCAGGGTGTAGTCTGGAACATCTTTAGTTTTGATCAGTGGGGTGTGGAATTGGGCAAAGTTTTGGCCAACGGCATACTTCCAGAACTGGTCGGCGAAGAGGAAGTAAATTCACATGACAGCTCGACCAATGGACTAATCAATGCCTACAAATTGATGAGGAAATTCTGATTAGGGGATAAAAACTCCATTCCAATCCAGTTCAGCCAATTTCGGGGGAGTGCTCGTGCCAATGATACTGATCGACTCCCCCGATATTTTTGTAAGCATCCCGTTCATAAAGGTTACACCTTCGGTTTGACCAACTAAGAGGGGACTTCCTAGAAAAAACTGGTACCCCTTAGCAGTTGAAATTGTAATTCCTGAAAAATCTGGGAACCCCCATACAAATGACCTGGAGGAGACGCCTTTGTTCTCATAACCAATCAGGACCAGGTGCTTTCCGTCAGCACTTACATCCGCCCCGCAAATCAATCCCTGAACATCCCGACTCCCGATAAGCTTTGCTACTTGTTTTCCTGCTGTTGAGGCCAAGGTATACTGTTTTGTTCGGGAGTCCTGCCAGTTTTTGGAGAACAAATGAAGTTGTCCATTGTGGTACACCATGGCTTCACAATCGAAATTGTGGGAATTGACAGGAAAGGAAAACTGGGTCTGATCTTCAAAGTAGAACTCAATCAGCTCGGCCTGGACCTGATTTTGATTCAGTAATTCGGAAATGGGGATTTTTAGGATTTTAAGGTCTTTTCGGTTTCCAGAATTGTTGCCAAAATCTCCCACATAAAGGTGACTAGGGCTGACTGCCAAATCTTCCCAGTCTAGATTGGTCGCCCCATTTAGCTTGATAGTGCGAATCAATACGCCCGTTTGGGGGTTGAGTTCAAAGATTTCAGCGGTATTTCCACCGTCATTGATGGAGAATAGTTTCCCCTGAATCCAAGCTAGCCCAGACGTTTCCTTTTGGCTTTGGGGTAGATCTACCGGTGAATAGGACACCATTTCCGTGGGAAATCCATCTGAAGATAAAGTAAAAGTTCGCTGATTGAGTGAAAAATCCTTGTTTAAAAACTGATCCGGGTCGGTATCACCTGTGGTACGGAATTGGAATTGGTTGTGGATAAAGGCGGTAGTAGAAGTAGGTAGTTTAAGCCTTTTTCCTGAATTGAATTGCAAATCAATTTTTAGTGAATTTTCTCCCTTAAGGTAGAGGTAATAAAATTCCGATTTTTCAAAAAAAGGGAAGGGGGTTTCAGAAGAAATTGCAGGAGCTGTACTAAAGTTTTTCTTGGAAAATGTGATCAAGCCATAAGGAGTATATCCTTTCAAAAGAAGTTCTGTATCTGAGGGCTCTACTTGAACTTCTCCTTTTACCGTGATTGGTAGTACTGGAGATAAGGGATTGGCACTTGGTGTAGCACCTTCATAGGTGTAACTTCCTGCGGGTAACTCAAGCGAATAGGTTTTCGAAAAATCATTTGGATTGATCTCAAGCGTATAGCTTTTTCCATCGGCTATTGACTTGAATGTAATCGGGAGTTCGGAAGGGAATAGGTGCTTCCAGGTAATCGAGGCGTTTTGCCTGGCATTTGGGATGGTTGCCGAAACAAGTTCAATTCCCGTGACTCTCAGGGATGAATTTTTTGAGTTTGGTTTTTCGGTCTCTTTGCAGGAAAAAATAGAAAATAGGACAATAAAAAGGACAAAAAGCTTCTTTCCCGAAGGAAGAATGAAGATCGATGGTTCCATGGTGTTTTCAAAATCAGTTGGTTATACAAATATAAACAGTTTCTTTTCGCCACTTTTAAAACAAACCTATCTATCCCAAGGTTGAAACAACAAAACATCCAGAGGTATGAGAGAACTGTTAGAAGGAATAAGGAGAAATGGGAATGGGAACGGAAACGGGAATGGAGAAAAGAAATCGACTTTACAGGATCCGAAGCTGTTGGTAAAAGATGCTGTATTTGTCCGATTTGAAGGGAGTTTGGTCAAAGTGAAGTTTTTGGACATCCTTTGGCTAAAGGGAGATGGGAATTACACGACTTTAATCACTAGAAAGTCGGTATTTTCGGTAAGAAACATCTTAAAAGAATTTGAGTCTGTACTTCCTGAAGACATGTTTATGAGAATCCATAAAAGCTATATCGTACAGGTCTCTGAAATTCAATCCATTACCACTAAAGAAGTAAAAGTAGGTGATGACCTTGTTCCTGTGGGAAGAACTTTCTACCAGCAATTAATTGGCGGTATCCAGAAGCTTGGGCACCTAGGAGATTAGATCCAAAGCAAGCTACTGTCTCCATAGCTCAAAAACCGATAATCTTTTTTTAAAGCTTCCTCATAGACACGCTTCCAATCTCCTCCCAAAATGGAAGAAATCAGCAGGATCAGAGTTGATCCAGGTTGATGAAAGTTGGTAATCAATCCATCCACCAACTGAAATTGATATCCTGGAAAAAGAAAGATTTCCGTAGTTCCAAGGATCGTATCCCTTGACTTTTTCTCCATTTCTCCTAAAATAGCATTCAGTGCTTCCCTTCGTGATGGAATCAAGTATCTTTCTTGATAGGGAAACAGTTTTTCAACCTGAAATTCCGTACCTCTTCCCTCCAGAAGTTTTACTCCATACCAGAAAAGACTTTCCAGAGTTCGAACAGAGGTCGTTCCGACCGCAACTATTTTTCCTTCCTGAGCAAGTAGTTTTTCTATTGTTTCTCTCCGGATTTCCATTTGCTCACTGTGCATGGGGTGTTCGAGGACATTATCGACCTTGATCGGTTGAAATGTCCCTGCACTTACGTGGAGGGTAAGTTCTGCTTCTTTAATTCCTTTTTTTCTCAGTTTTTCAAATACCTCTTCAGTGAAATGAAGCCCTGCCGTTGGAGCCGCCACGGCGCCTTCCTTTTTTGAATAAACAGTCTGGTAGCGGAATTTGTCGTCTTCCACAGGTTTGCGGTTGAGATAGGGTGGAAGGGGTACCTCTCCGCTAGCTTCCACTAGGTCCACAAAAGCTACCCGATCGTCGCTCCACGAAAATTCAACATGCTTTTTTTCCCGGTTGACTATTTTTGCACTCAATACCACTTCCCGATCTTGGAACGTGAGGGTTCCCTGAAGAATTTCTCCTTCTTTCCATTTTTTTGCATTCCCTATCATTGTTTCCCAAATCACCGGATTCTTGGAAAGCATGATTTCTGAAATTACCGTAGTTGGTGCCGTGGGTTGAAGGAGAAATACTTCAATTCGAGCACCTGTTTCTCTCTGAAAAATCAAGCGTGCAGGAATGACCTTGGTATTGTTGTACACTAGGAGCATCTCGCTTTCCAATAAATCGGGCAGATCATAAAAATGAAAATGGGAGATGCGTCCATTTTTGTAGTGAAGGAGCTTGGAAGAATCCCGCTTTTCCAGGGGAAATTTTGCGATCCGCTCCTCAGGTAAGGTATATTCGAAGTCTTTTAAGTCGATATTTGGGATTTTCATCTGGAATGCTACTTTCGGCGGCAAATATACATAACCGAATACATCCATTCTGGTTACTTACCTATGTCAAATTCCTCAAAAATCAAGTTTTCATATTTCAAAAGGACGTTACTGTTCAGATTTGATGCCGGCACTTCACGAGGCGTTTTAAAAACCCGGGACGTTTTTTGGATCCAGGCAAGTTCAAAATCCAATGCTGCACTAATTGGCTGGGGAGAGGCTGCACCTCTGGCAGGTTTGAGCCCCGATTTCAGGCTGGATTTTGAAGATAAGCTGAATGACTTTTTGCAACTCGCTGATTCAATCGTTTGGGCGGAAGTGGAGGATGAAATTTTACGGCAAGTGAATTCAACCATTCCTCCGGAATTCCCTTCTATCCGATTTGGTTTGGAGACAGCCTTGCTTGATCTTCGTCAAGGAGGTAAAAAGAGGATTTTTTCCAATGGATTTTTCGACCAACAGCAGCCAATCCCTATCAACGGACTGATCTGGATGGGTGATAGGGAATTTATGCTGAATCAGATTGATCAGAAGTTAGAGGAAGGATTTGACTGCATCAAGATGAAAATCGGGGCTATTGATTTTCAGCAGGAACTGAAGTTGCTGGGTTATATTAGGGAAAAAGTTTCAGCGGAAACATTGGTCTTAAGGGTTGATGCCAATGGGGCTTTTTCTCCAAATGAAGCCCTGCCTAAGCTTCAGCAGTTGGCTGAATTTTCAATTCATAGTATCGAACAGCCTATACGGGCAGGGCAGTGGGATGAAATGCGTGCATTGTGTCAATCCAGCCCCATTCCGATCGCTTTGGACGAGGAGTTGATCGGGATAAGTGCCAAAAACCAGCTATTGGACACCATTCAGCCCCAGCATATCATTTTAAAGCCTACACTTTTGGGAGGCATACATGAGACCAGGGAATGGATCAAACTTGCAGAGGAACGAGGAATCGGTTGGTGGATGACCTCCGCTCTGGAAAGTAACATCGGACTCAATGCGATTGCCCAACTGGTTTCCACCTATAGTCCTACAATTCCACAAGGCTTGGGTACGGGCAAGCTGTACCATAATAATCTCGACTCTCCTCTTGAAGTCAATTCAGGCGTGATTAAGTACAAGGCATCAAAAACTTGGGAGGATGTAGTTTAATTAGGAAGTGGGTGTAAATAAACTGGTTTGTGGACTCTCGCTTTCCAAGGGGTAAGTGACAGGACTCCCGAGGTGGTATCTCGTTCAAAGATCACGATGTCGTTGCTTGCCTGATGCGCAGAAAGTAGGTATCTGCCGTCTCGGGTAAGATTGAAATTCCTTGGCATGATTCCTCCCGAAGGGATATTTTGAATCCGCGTGTAGGTTCCGTCCGGTTTTTTTCCAAAAACAGACAGCGTATTTGCTTCGCCTCGGTTGGAGACATACACCTGTTTTCCGTCAGGGGAAATCCGGATTTCTGCAGCCCCGACTTTGCCTTCAAATCCCTCATCCAACAAGCTGAGTCGTTGCTTGGGAATAAGTTTTCCCGATTCATAGGCAAACACATCAAGGGCAGCACTCATTTCCTCCACCACTAACACTTCCTTCCCATCCGCAGAAAAAGCCAGATGCCTTGGCCCATCTCCCGGAGTTACAGGAAATTCTCCCGATAAGCGTAGCGGTTCAGAATTTTCAGGATTAAAATCATAGACATAAATTTTGTCTGTTCCCAAATCTGCCGCCAATACTCGGTTCCCTTCCGGATCAAAGGTGGTGGAGTGAACATGTGGACCTTCCTGCCGGTCTTTGTTGATACTTTTTCCGGTGTGCTGGATCTTTTGAACAAAGTTGACCTGACCAAGAGAATCCACTTGAAAGACAGTAAGGCTTCCTCCGGTGTAGTTTGATAAAATCAAAAAATCCTCCCTCGGTGAAAGAGAAATATGACAGGGGTGATCTCCCTCCGAGTTGTCCTGGTCGATCAGATTGAGTTCCCCTGTATCTAGATTTCTAACAAAGGAAAGGACATTTCCTCCTTTTATACCTGCCTCTTCCTCCAGGGAAAATACCTTTTTTCCATCTTTAGAGGCTATAACATAGGAAGGATTAGCAATACCTGCGGCAATAGTCTCTACCGTCATCAGATTTTCATCTGGAGAAAAATAAAGGTAATTGATACCATGATGTAGGGAGTCTGTGTAGGTTCCAACCAAAAATTGGTAGGATGTTGGGGTTTTCTTTTCTGCTTCTTGGTTTTTGTTTTCGGTATTGCTGCAGGAAGTGACCAAGAGTACGAACAGGATAGGGATGAGGCGATTAGTCATTGGGAATTGCGAAAACCAGTTTGAAGATGATATGGATTTTTTTGAAATTCAGGGCCTCTTCTCGACAGTCTTCTGTTTAGTTGAAAATTTGGCTCATTTAATATGGTTTACCAGTGCTTCTTAACCAATCTACAGCATTTATTTTTTTTATTCCAGAATATGTCCCGGTTTCGTAATCCATGGTAATTAGAATTTTCTCGTGATGGTCTGCAATGCTATCGAGGGGCGCTAATTCGCGTTCTAGGGTAGAAGGGTTTTGTACCGACTGGGAAACTTGTATGTATTGTGTCAAGCCTTCATTTGTACGAACAATAAAATCAATTTCTAAGTCTTTGTTTTTCCCTATCCAAACCTGATTATACCTTCTTTTCAGTTCGAGATAGATGATATTCTCAAGTAAATGACCGGAGTCGCTGGCCAATTCTTTTCCTATAAAGGCGTTTCTAAAGCCTAAATCCACCAAGTAGTATTTTTCTTGGGTCATTAAATGCTGTTTTCCTTTGATATCAAATCGGTTAACCTTGTAAAACAAATACGATTCAACTAAAGTATCAATATATCTTGATACGGTTTTGTTATCAATTTTTTTTTGATTTGCGGTCAATACTTTCGCAATGTTTCCTGCCGAAACACTAGAACCTACCGAATCAATAAGGAAGTTGATGACATGCTGATAGGATTCCTTTGCATAAATGGCATGTCTTCTGGAAATATCGTTTTCAAAGATGTTTTTGAAAACGGTTCGCAAATATTCATCTGCGAAATGATTTCCATTAGCAGCAAGTCTTATCGCTTCCGGGAAACCACCAGTCCGAACATATTCTGCATAAGCACGGTCAGGGTTCGATGGATTCCCTTTGAATTCCAAAAATTCAGAAAAAGAAAAAGGCATTACATGAATTTCATACGCTCTTCCCGTAAGCAATGTGGCTAATTCACTTGATAATAAAAAAGCATTTGATCCGGTGACATACAAATCAATGTTCGGATGGAAATACAAGCCCTCCAATAATTTTTCAAATTCAGGGACATTTTGTACCTCGTCTATAAAAACGTAATTGATGGTATTTTTTTTGATATGCTTTTCAACATAGTCATAAATTTCTTTCCAATTTTTTTCAGCCAAAAACCGGAATTCTGGACTATCCATATTGATGGACAAGATGGAAGCTTCGCTGTTTTCTTGACGCAAATAGTCTTGAAATTGGGTCATCAAGGTGGATTTCCCACAACTTCTCACACCTGTTGCGACTTTTATTAAATTCTTGTCCTTAAGAACTCGAAGAGTATCTAAATAACTTTTTCGCCAGATTTTATCCATAAAGCTTAGGTTAAAATTCCTAAAACTTATCAAATTTACAAACTTTTAGGATTTTTAAATGGGCTGAATTCGACTTGGTCAAATCGGGGCTTTACGATTAAGCCTTCTTTTGGACAATTAGTATTTGAGTTGGTTCTTTTTAACCACAGATTTTTTAATTTGAATATCTCCTTTATATACAAGTACCTGGGAATAACCTTTAATCAATTCGGATAAATAAAAAATAAGGATGTTTCAAGGGCTTTGTTTTCCTGAAACTATTTCTGAATTATTTCACCGCAGGGTCGCCGAGGACACAAAGGAAAACAGAAGTACTTAAACTAATTCTGGCAGAGAACATTTATCGAGTCTTTTCAGATGAATTAAAGGAATCAAACAATTCAACCCTAATTCCTAAAATTTCCTTAGCGCTCTTTGTGTCTTCTCGGTGAAATTAGTTGTATTCGGGAAATTTCATGGAGGTTATGCCCTACAAGTCAACATTATTTCATCACTTGTACATGGGCGGATAATTATATTTTTAATTTCTTAGGTTTTGATGAAAGATGTCCTAAATCAACTTGTTTACTTATTTCAAATTTTTATTAAAATTTACTTTTTATCTTAATTATTAAAAAAATTAAGTCTTTTGATTACTAATAATTCAAATAATACTCTTAAAAACAGAAAATTTGTTAATTTGCCCTACTCATTAAAAGAGCTTCACAAATGCACCAGATTTATGATACACAGGTCGCCAAGCGATTCACAATCTACAACAGCCTGTTTTTAGACCTTCCCTTTGATGATATTTTTGTGACAGGCACCTTATTGCCATTTTTGGGTAGGGCTTGCGAAAAAGGGTATGAGTCCGGAAAAACTCCCGTTCAAATCATTAATGGTTTTTTTGAAGAAATGCTTCCTGAGCTTTCTGAGAAGGAAAAGTTTGATTTTCTCTTTCAGATGATTCAATATGTTGAGCGCCAAGTGGTCCTTTTCGATTCGATAGAAGATGCAGCCTATGAAAAAATAAATGACATTTCCGGTAAGGGTTCGGTGAGGGCACTAATCAGTAGGGTAGAAAATGATCGTAAGAAAGAAGCACTTATCGATAAATTAAAGAATTTTTCTGTACGACTCACACTCACCGCTCACCCCACACAATTCTACCCGGGCAACGTGCTGGGAATCATCAATGATCTGGAAAGTGCAATCCGCTCCAATGATCTGGAAAGTATCAACCTGCTCCTGCAACAGCTTGGGAAAACCGGTTTTATCAACAGAGCGAAGCCGACGCCCTTTGATGAAGCAATTAGTCTGATCTGGTTTTTGGAAAATGTTTTTTATCATGCTATACCGGATATGATCATCCGATTGCTCAATGGACTTGGCCAACCTCTGCATACTTGGGAAAATCCCGGAATACTGAAGGTTGGTTTTTGGCCGGGTGGTGACCGCGACGGAAATCCCTTCGTCACGCATGATATAACTCTTCAGGTTGCTGACCGCCTAAAAAAATGGTTGATGAGATGTTATTACCGAGATCTTAGAAAATTGAGAAAGCGCCTCACATTCAAGCATGTGGAAGAGTTGATTACCAAAGCCGAACGTGGTATCTATTACACCTTATTTGAAAATAAGGAAGTGTATGCTTCCAAGGAAGATTTGTTATCCATTTTACTTGAGGCAAGAGAGGCCTTGATTTCACACCATGATGGACTTTTCTTGGATTTATTGGATCAGTTTATCCTCAAAGTCAGGATTTTCGGTTTCCATTTTGCCTATATGGATTTGAGGCAAGATAGTCGAAAACATGATGGATTATGGGAAGAGGCTTTTAGAATTCAGGGGAAAGAATTTCAGGGCTCGGAGGAAGATTTGATTTTCAAGTTGATGAAAACCAAAGAACTACCCGCTTTAGAGCAATTTGAAGAGCCTTTCCATCGGGAAATGCTTCAGTCTATGGGGGCCATCAAGTCTATCCAAAAAACAAACGGGGAGGAAGGGCTGCATCGGTACATTATCTCCAACTGTCAGTCAGCTCTTCATGTGCTGGAAGTTTATCAAATGGCTAAACTTACCTTTAGAGTGGATTCTGGGAAGCTTCCCTTGGATATTGTGCCTTTATTTGAAACTATTGACGACTTGGCCAGCGCACCTAGGATAATGGCCAAACTTTATCAAATGCCCGAATACGATCTCCACCTGAAAAGCCGTGGAGGTAAACAACATATCATGCTTGGTTTTTCTGATGGAACCAAGGATGGAGGTTATCTTAAAGCCAATTGGTCTATTCTTATCGCAAAAGAGGAACTGACACGAGTTTCGAGAGAAAATGGAGTTGAGGTCGTTTTTTTTGATGGAAGAGGAGGTCCCGTGGCTAGGGGAGGAGGGAATCTCCACAATTTTTATGCTTCCCTGGGAGAAAAAGTAGAAAATTCAGAAATACAGGTCACCATCCAAGGGCAGACCATTTCCTCAAATTATGGGAAGATTGTTTCCTGTACCTACAATTTCGAGCAGCTGCTTAGTGCCGGTTTGGAAAATTACCTTTACCCAGATTCAGAGAAAAACCTTGACGACTCTCAAAGAGAATTGATTCAATCCTTGGCGGATGCTGGTTATCAAGCCTATAAGGATCTGAAAAGCCATCCCAAATTCGTTCCCTATTTGGAGCATGTTGCTCCACTCAAATTTTTTGGATTGACCAATATCGGATCAAGACCCACCAAGCGGGGTAAGGAACCGGGTCTGAAGTTTGAAGACTTGCGCGCTATACCCTTTGTGGGTTCATGGGCACAGATGAAACAAAACATTCCCGGTTTTTTTGGGGTGGGCGCCGCTATCGAGCAATTGGAACAAGAAGGAAAATTGGAGGAGCTGAAAATGCTTTATCGGGAAAGTCTTTTTTTCCGAACTCTGCTTAGCAATTCCATGCAGTCGCTGAAAAAGTGTTTTTATCCAGCTTCTGCTTACCTTGAACACAATCCTGAATACGGAGAATTTTGGAAATTACTTTTCTTTGAGTTTAACCGATCGGTTGAAAAGTTGAAGGAAGTCTCAGGGATGACTGAACTTTTGGAGGACAATCCTGTCTCCAAGGCATCTATTGAGATCAGAGAACGGATTGTTCTTCCTTTGATCACCATTCAACAATACGCTATCCAGCGAGGCTTGGAAAAGGGAGCCTCGTCAGTGGTTTTGGACAAACTTATTTTAAGAACCATGTTTGGAATCATCAACGCGATGAGAAACGCGGCGTGATGAACGCTAAATAAAAGACGCAAAAATCAGAACGAGGAAATTCCCCAAATCAGTCCCCATGAACTGCTTTGGGGCTTTTTTATGCTTGGGGATTTTTTCTATTACCACTGCAAAAATCTGGTATAGGACTAAGATTAAGGTTTTTTTTCATTTCATTTATGATTATCCGCCTACATACAAGTGGAGAAGTCTAAGCTTTATAACATTTGGAACATGAAAAATATGAAGCTTCTTCGTTCTTATTAGTTGAGCCAATTAGTTAGCGAAACATGGCCTTAAATGAATATCCGGCTAAAACAAATAGCCAAATTAAATTTTGTTTGAGTTTTGATTCATAAATCTATTACTTGCAGAAAAGCATGTAATCAGATTCTTTTTTTACAAAAACTCGCAATACAGGATTGATTCCAATTAAAATTCGGGTATTTTTTGAGCGGTATAATCAAAATTTTGACAATAATGAACCCGACCTACACCTATAACCAAACCTATATCTGGCTTATTTCCCTTACCGCTGCGCTTGGTGGCTTTCTTTTTGGTTACGATTGGGTGGTAATTGGTGGGGCAAAGCCGTTTTATGAACCCTATTTCAACATTACTTCGGTTGAAGACAAGGGCTGGGGCACAAGTTCGGCATTAATAGGTTGCATGGTCGGGGCAGCGCTTTGCATTTTAATCAGTGATCGGTTGGGAAGAAAAAGGTTACTGATTTTTTCCGGTTTTTTATTTTCACTTTCGGCTATTGGTACGGCTCTGGCTGACACCTTCTGGTTTTTTAATTTTTATCGGATTGTCGGAGGCGTTGCAATGGGCATCGCTTTAAATCTCTCCCCACTTTACATTTCAGAGCTAGCGCCAGCGGATAAGCGGGGGAGGCTTGTGACGATCAATCAACTGTTGGTCATGTTTGGGGTGTTGTTAGCTCAAATTGCCAATTGGCAGATTTCACTATTGGACACCCAGCTTTCTGATCAAGCGAGTTTTGAGGAGATATCGCAAAGTTGGAACGGGCAGGTGGGTTGGCGCTGGATGTTCGGAGCTGAATTGGTTCCGGCAGGTTTATTTTTTGTATTGATGTTTTTTGTGCCGGAAAGTACCCGCTGGTTGATAAAAAATAATCAGTTAGAACAGGCAAAAAAGATTTTGACAAAAATTGGAGGGGTAGCGTACGCCAAAGATTCCATTCGTGAAACACAATCTACGCTGAATGATGGAGATTTGGGTCAGGTGAATCTTGGAGAACTTTTTCAAAAAAATGTTTTAAAGCTGGTAGCTCTTGGGATTTTTCTGGCATTCCTTCAGCAATGGAGCGGCATCAATGTGGTCATCTACTATGCTGCCGATATTTTTCAGGCTGCTGGATACAACCTCAAGCAAATGATGCTCAACATTGTGGTGGTAGGTGGTGTGATGGTTCTTTCCGTATTTGTTACACTAGGTACGGTGGACCGATATGGGAGAAAGACCATTTTGATGATTTGTCTGGCTGCAATGATCGTATTGTACGCTGGACTGGGGTATTCCTTTTTTGCAGAATTGGGAGGCTCTTTTGTAGTAGTTCTCGTTTTGGCAAATGTGATGTTTTATTCCATATCCTTAGCGCCCTTATTATGGGTACTTCTTTCTGAAATATTTCCAACTCGGATACGGGGAGCTGCTATTTCCGTAGGAGCACTGGCGCATTGGGTTGGAAATTTTACCCTAACCTATTACTTCCCTGCTATTAAGGAAAATCTAGGCTGGGCTAATAACTTTTGGCTTTATGGTATGATATGCTTGGTTGGTTTTTTGGTAATCTGGAAATATTTACCCGAGACCAAAGGGAAATCCCTAGAACAATTGGAAAAGGAATTGGGGGCTTAGCGTTGGAACTTGTTTTTTTCTTTTTATCCTAGGAGGCAGGGAAATCGCTTTTAACATTTGGTAATTAAAACATGGGACGAAGGGATCGAGAACCTTCCTTTTTAAGACTTGTGGGTTATAACCATTAAGGTCATTGAGAAAATTAAGAATTATGACTTAGTCTTTTTTGGAGAAATCACACTTTTATTCTATTTAACAGTAAAGTATCTCTTAATTTTCTCGTGGTTAACTACATGAAACTGGTTTGTTTTTTCAGTCAGACGGAAAAATGGTAAGTTTTAAAAGCGATTTCCCTGTCCTAGGAGGTTTCTCTAGTTTATTTTATAAGCGTTTCAGTAATTTTATCGGTTTTGGCCACAAAGTCACGAAGACAAAAGGAGTAGCTTTAGCCATGAAGGAAAATCACCAAACCTTTTGCGCCTTGGTGCCTTCGTCGCTATTTTTTTATTTTGGCAACAAAGTCACGAAGACAAAAGGAGTAGCTTTAGCCATGAAGGAAAATCACCAAACCTTTTGCGCCTTGGTGCCTATTTTTTTATTTTGGCCGCAAAGTCACGAAGACACAAGTAGTAGCTCCAGCCGCCATGAAGGAAAATCACCAAACCTTTTTTGCTTTCTATTATTTGTCGATCGTTTTAACAAATTCCCTTTTCACCACCACAATAAAAAAATAGGAAAACCAGGCTGCAAGCGACCCCATCAATGCCCCCAAGAAAATATCCCAAGGATAGTGAACACCTAGGTAAATCCTGGTATAGCTCACGATTAACGAATAAAGAAACAGCCATTTTAGACCCTTTAGCTTTCCTTTAAGTTTTTGGTTAAGAAATACGGCAAGTCCAAATGTATTTGCTGCATGGGAAGAGACGAAGCCATATAAGCCACCACATCTTCCGTAGTTATGCATTATTCCTTCCCAACGTGGATCATGGCAGGGCCGAAGACGCTCAAAAAAGGGTTTCATCAAACCCGAAGTCACCTGATCAGAAATCAGAATGGTCAGCATTACTCCTCCAAATACCCACCAGCTGTTTTTGGGATCAATTCGGTAGATTTTGTAAATCAAAAAAAGGTACAAAGGAATCCAGGTGACCGTCTCGGTCATCTGAAAAATGATGGGATCCAAAAAATCCCAATGTAAAGAGTTCATCCAAAGAAATAACTCTTCATCCAGTTGTTTTACTTGTTCTATCATGGGTGAAAATTCAGCCAATCTATTCCTTTTTTCAAATGCTGAAGAGTAAATTCTTCAGGACTTCCGGGTTCGGGTTGATGCATATAGGTCCATTCTGCATGTGGAGGCATACTCATTAGAATACTTTCTGTTCGGCCATTGGTATCCAAACCAAACTTAGTGCCTGCGTCCCAAACCAAATTGAATTCCACATACCTTCCCCTCCGAAGATGTTGCCAGTGCTTTTCTTCACGAGTGTAGGGTAAGCTGGAGTTTTTTTTCATAAAATGGGTGTACACCTCTGGAAACAACCTTCCCAAGGCTAGACTAAAATTCAAAATTTTTTCAAAATCTTCATTTGAATCACCCTGTAAACGGTCATAAAAAATCCCACCTATTCCTCTTGTCTCATCCCTGTGCTTTAAATAAAAGTAGTCATCTGCCCAAGCCTTGAACTTGGGATAGTAGGAGAGATCAAATTCGCTGCACGTTTCCTTTAGTTTTTGGTGAAAAAATACTGCATCCTCAGGAACAAGGTAATGTGGAGTAAGGTCAATTCCACCCCCAAACCAATGAACTCCGTTTTCCATTTCGAAGTACCTGATATTCATGTGTATGATGGGAACATGTGGGCTAAATGGATGAAGCACTATAGATACGCCTGTGGCAAAAAAGTCCGCTTGTTCCAATTCCAGTTTATTCAAGATTTTTTCAGGAGTGGCGCCATACACAGCAGAGAAGGCTACACCGCCTTTTTCAATGATCCCTCCATTTTTGAAGATTCGTGTTTTTCCCCCACCACCACCGGCTCTTTCCCACTTATCTTCAATAAATATTCCCTTTCCATCGCCTACCTCAAGTCCTCTGCAAATGTAATCCTGCATATCCTGATACATCAGCGCAATTTCTTCTTTGGTTTTTCTGCTCATATTTTTTATTTCTCAGAATGGATACCCGATTCCGAAATTAAATACCGTTTGTCCCTTTACCCCTAAGGGCTGTCTTAAGTTGACATTATCCAACACCCATCGACTTCCTTCCGGTTTGGATGGATCAATCGCCTTTGTCGCCAAATCAATTCGGATAACCAGCAAATCAAAGTCCATCCTAAGACCAATTCCTGTTCCTACAGCAATTTCTTTGTAAAAACGGTTGTATCTAAAATCAGCGCCCGGACGGGCATCATCCCTTCCTATCATCCAAGAATTTCCGGCATCGATAAACAAGGCCATGTCAAAATATCCATATAATTTCCTTCTGTATTCCAACATGGACTCCAATATCATTTCAGCCGGTTGCTCATTGGTATAGGCATATTCTCCTCCCTCACCTGTTTTTGGAACCGAGCTTCCGGGACCTAATCGACGGGCCTGCCAAGCTCGTATACTCGTTCCACCACCTGCAAAGAAGTATTTTTCGTAGGGTAAAATCCCCGCACTGACACCATAGGGTCTTGCCAGACCGAAGTTGAGCCGATAGGCAAAAGTTTGTTTTTCATTTATGGGATAGTACCGCCTGAAATCAACCTGAGCCTTCATCCATTGGAAGTTTGCAAATTCTATTCCCGGCTCATTGTTGCTTTTTACGTCCCTGAAATTGAGCGTTGTTCCTCCACTTTCCCCAAATAGTCGCAAAAGTGCTGCTTTTCTCGTGTTGAAATCTCCGTACCGATTAAAATTGATAAGTGTTTGTCCGGATAAACTACTGATCAAAGAGGGAAGAAAAGACCAGATAAGATTATTGCCGTTATCCTGTAAATCATCCAAAATTGCAGAAAACTCCTCCTGAATAAAGGGCGTTCTGATGTAGCTAATATCTGCCGCATTGACGGTAAACGTTTGTCGGTTGTTTCGTGTCGACCAGGTATAGGACAGCAAACTGTTTATACCATTACGATTGTATTCCGGTCTATTGGTGTAAGTATAACCAAAAGTCAGTCGGGTATTTGGATTGTACCGACCAAATCGCTTTAATGTCCCAGGAGCAAATGGAATTAAAAATCTCGGAAAAATCACTGAGACCGACGTGTTAAGTTCACTACTTTGGTACACCCCCTGACCTGTTGCAGAGGCAACCCCCTCAAGTCCTGCCCGAAAGTTGAATTCCAAAATTTCACCCGCCCGGAAAAAGTTTCGGTTTCGTAATGCAGTACTGAAAAAGGGACCCGGAAGCTGTTCGGTAATAGTCATACCCAACTGGTTGGTCAGCTGGTATTTTTGGTTAGGTTGTGTGAAAATATTAGCATTAAGTGAAGTGCCTAAGGTATCGAAAGTGATATTGACAAAGCGAAACAAGTCTAAATTATTCAATAGCCTTTGAGTTTCCAGGGTAAGGGTTCGGGTATAGGGAGAGCCTTTTTGGAATAAGATCCTCGAAGCCAGAATTTTGGGTGAGTATCGATCCTTGTAAAATGAAAAATCAATCCCTCCAAAAACAGTCTGCTCCCTACGATCCACTATTTCATTGTTTGGTGGATTGATTCGGAAGGAAATAGAATCTATAGTGTACATTTCATGTTTTTCTGCAAAACTGGGTTGCTGGATCTGTTGTTCCAGTCGAATAGTTTTCGAAGTGGTATCGGTATAGGCGATGTAATTGATATAGGATTTTGAAAATAAGTAATAGCCATTGTTTTTTAATACATCTTCGATCCTGTTTCGTTCTTGACCAATAAAGTCTTGATTGTAGAGATCTCCTTTTCGGATAAGGGAAGTTCCTGATTGCTGGCTTAATAGTTTTAAGATCTCAAGATTCTCCGATCTGGTGTAAAAAGAATCTATCAAATACGGCTGATTTTCAGTGACTTGATAGGTTATGGTAGCTCTTTGTTTTTGCGCTTTTACTGAAAATTGTACTTCAGAATCGAAAAAACCATGGTTAGTCAAATAACCTTTCATGTTTTTCGATGACTTTTCGATAAGGCTACTATCCAGGATAACTACTGGGTTTCCGGTCCTCATAATGGCATTTCCGTATTGCAGTTTATTTTCCAAAGCAGAAATTCTGGACAAAAGCTTCTCTTCCCGTTTTCTCCGTTTAGATTCTTTGGTTAGTGTATCTTTTTTTGACTTGAGTTGTTCCAACTCCGTTTCACTTAAGCTAAGTTTTTTGGCAACCTTGGAACTATCGAAAAAATTATCTCCAAACCTGTAGATCAAAACCCCGACGGAAACCCCGAGAAACCTGGTATTGGGTATTTGTTCGATCAGGCTATACAATTCCTCCTGGTTTGAGTTTTTTATTCCCACGATTTCATTTTCATAAACAATAAATTGCCCGCTCTCCAGATTTCTAGTAAGAGAGCAGCCAAAGCAAAATCCGAGTAGAGTAAGAAAAAGTATATATTTGGAAGCTTTCAAATTTGGAGTAGGCTGAGAAAATGCTAAACAAAAATACAGTTAAGTTTATTAAATCCTTACATCAAAAAAAATACCGAAATGAATTTGGTAAATTCTTTGTCGAGGGTGAAAAAAGTGTGGTAGAAGCTCTAAAATCGGAATTTTACATTGATTTGTTGCTGATAACTAGAGAATTTGAGCAAAAAAATGCGCAATTGATCAGGGATTTTAGAGGGGAACTGATCGAAGTGACTCCCAATCAATTGGAGCAACTTGGTTACTACCAATCCAATCAAGATGCCTTGTGCGTGGTTCAAATGAAACCAAATTTGCCTTACACTCCCGATTCCGGAGAATTGATTCTTGCATTGGATGAGGTTAGGGATCCGGGAAATTTGGGTACAATTATTCGAATTGCAGATTGGTTTGGGATAGAAAAACTCGTATTTTCTCCACATACAGCTGAGTTTTACAACCCTAAAGTTATTCAAGCTACTATGGGCTCTTTTACGAGGGTTAAGTTTTTCTATGAAGATTTAGAAAAGGTTTTTTCAAGGTGGAAAATTCCGGTTTATGGTGCATTTTTGGAGGGGGAGCCCATTCACAACTTGCCGAAGGTATCACCCGGAGTAATTTTGATGGGGAATGAGTCGAATGGGATATCCAGGGAAGTAGAAAAATGGGTAAGCAGAAAAGTGACGATCCCGGGATATGGTCAGGCAGAATCCCTGAATGTAGCCATTGCAACCGCAATCCTTTGTGATAATTTCAAAAGAATCTTGGGAAAATGACCTTAAGATTAACACAGACGCTCTCAAAAGTTGGGGTCAATGGCTTTTTGCTGGGATTATTCATTGCGATTGCCTTAGCCTATTTATTTCCTGAACTTGGTACTGTGCATTCCGGATTACCATGGAAACCCGTGATTAATGTTGGAATTGGGTTTGTTTTCTTTTTCTATGGTGTCAAACTTGATCCAATACAATTAAGGAAAGGTCTTTCCAATTGGAGACTTCATCTGCTTATTCAAGGGTGTACATTTCTGTTTTTTCCGGTATTGGTTTTTCTGTTGAATTGGTTTAATCCATGGATGGAGGAGGAGTTTATTTTAGGAGTAAGTTACCTCTCCGCTCTACCCTCTACTGTGAGTGCCTCGGTGGTGATGGTGTCGATCGCAGGAGGAAACCTTCCTGCCGCTATTTTTAATGCAAGCGTTTCGAGCTTGCTTGGAGTGGTTTTTACTCCCGCTTGGATTGGTGTATTATCTGATCGGGAATCAGGTGAAATTGATTTTTGGTCTTCCCTTGGGGACCTTTCTCAGAAAGTTTTGCTTCCAGTCTTTCTTGGAATTTTAAGCCATAAGTGGCTGTACCCCAAGTTGAAAAATTTCCTGCCAAAATTGAAATTTGTGGATCAGTCAGTGATAATGATGATTGTGTTTACCTCTTTTTCCGAATCGTTTGCCGGGAAAATATTTCATTCGTATTCGATTCTCTCCTTGCTCGGTTTGGCGTTTGGGATGTTGTCGATTTTTTTAGGCGCTTTGATTCTTATTTATTTTGTGAGTTCCTGGTTGAGCTTTTCAAGGCAGGATAAAATCACGGCATCCTTCTGTGGTTCAAACAAGTCTTTGGTGCACGGGGTGGTCATCGGAAAAGTAATTTTTCCTGACCCCTTGGTATTAGGTTTGGTACTTTTACCCGTGATGTTATACCATATTCAACAGTTGATTTTTGGGAGCATGCTGGCAGGTTATTTTGGAAAAAAAAATATACGTGTATCCGCTTAATTGTACCTAAGGTTGTATTCTTTTGGCTAGGATATGAATCAGGGAAAAGGGTCTTTCTTGTAAATGCTCCTGTGTTCATTAATGGGATGACGTTGAATGAATTGGGCTATTCAATTAAATGAACAATCTCGACACATCCCTCCTAAAGGAGCTTACATAAAAAAATTCGGTAACGTTCCGAAAAGCTATGTTTCATCTTAATGAAGTTAAGAGACAAATAGTCTGCTAAGTACCGGGAATATGGCTTCCCACTATATTTTATATGTTGCTATGTGGTTTTTAAATATTTTCCTAGTTGATGAAAGAAAAATCTTTGATCATCTCGTTTATTGACACCTACTAAAACAGTTTTATCCACCGGTTTTATTACTATTTTTTGATCTATTCGCTCCGAGATGACAAACTAGTAAATTGAATAGGATAACCTGCCTTAGGATAAAAGGAAAATTCTGAGAAACAATACATACGTGCAATTATCCGGATACACATAAAAAATAAAGCCTGAGTGTAAATCCAGGCTTTTTATTGAGTTAAATATACTTTTTTGAAAGCTCCTCTACTAGATCCAAATAATCGGTAACTGCATCTTCTTTTGATTTTCCTTTAAGTATCAACCAGGCATTGTATTTTGCTGCTGCTTTAAAATCAAATCCTCCGGGCCTCTCCGTTTCATTGTCTCCTTCAGTGGCTTGCTTGTACAATCCGTAAAGCCGGAGAAGTTCTTCATTGGAAGGTCTTACAGTAAATTTTTGAGTGAGCTGAACGGCTTCCTCGAGTGTTGCGGGTTTCATGGCTAACTTGGTTGATATTTCTGGTTTTGGTAAAGACAAAAATTCAAGCGTTTATATGGAAAAACCAGCTGTAAGAGCTGGTTTTTCGATTAATTCATCAATAGGATTTAGATTACCTTTGGCTTATTTCCACGTAGTCTCTTTCGGTAGCTCCAGTGTACACTTGTCTAGGTCTTCCGATAGGTTCTCCATTTTCTCTCATTTCCTTCCACTGCGCAATCCAACCGGGGAGTCGGCCAAGCGCAAACATTACGGTGAACATATCCGTAGGGATGCCCAATGCCCGATAGATGATTCCAGAGTAGAAGTCGACATTTGGATAAAGTTTTCTATCCACAAAATATTGATCGTTCAAAGCTGCGTACTCGAGCTCTTTCGCTATATCCAAAATTGGGTCTTTTACTCCAAGTTTTCCTAGCACATCATCCGCAGCCTTTTTAATAATTTTAGCTCTAGGGTCGAAGTTTTTGTAAACGCGGTGACCAAATCCCATCAATCGGAAAGGATCGTTTTTGTCTTTAGCCTTGTTAAGGTACTTTTTCGCATCGCCTCCATCCGCTTTTATGGCTTCAAGCATTTCGATTACGGACTGGTTTGCACCTCCATGCAACGGCCCCCAAAGTGCATTGATTCCCGCAGAAATAGATGCATAAACAGAAGCTTGAGAAGAACCAACTATTCGTACAGTAGAGGTAGAACAGTTTTGCTCATGATCTGCGTGCAGAATAAGCAATGAATCCAAAGCTTTGGCTACAATGGGATCTACCTCATATTTTTCAACCGGTAGTGCGAACATCATTTTCAGGAAGTTGGAGCAATAATCCAATGAATTGTCCGGGTAATTTACTGGATGGCCAACCTTATTTTTATAGGCCCAAGCCGCAAAGGTTGGCATTTTGGCGATAAGGCGGACAATACTAAGATTGATCTGTTCCTCGCTTCTGTTTGGGTTTAATGAATCAGGATAAAATGCTGTCTGAGAACAGATTAAGGAAGAGAGTACTCCCATGGGGTGAGCGTTGGAAGGGAATCCGTCCAGTATTTTTTTGATGTCCTCATTGACCAGCGTATGAAGGGTAATTTTTCTGGAAAAATCATCCAATTGCTCCTTGGAGGGAAGTGCTCCATAGATTAAAAGGTAAGCAACTTCTATGAACGATGATTTTTCAGCAAGATCTTCGATTCTATATCCTCTATACCTCAAAATACCCTCTTCACCGTCCAAAAATGTGATAGAACTTGTTGTGGAACCTGTGTTTTTGAAGCCTGTATCCAAAGTAATTAACCCTGTATCACTCCTAAGTTTGGAAATGTCGATTGCAGGTTCATTTTCGGTACCGATTATTACTGGAAATTCATATTCCTGCCCCTTGTAGGACAGCTTGGCAGTGTCAGACATATACTGTTTGTTTGGATTTCTGTTGGTTTCTAAACTTTAAAATCGGGCTTAAGTTAATAAAAACGACCATTTTTTACCGATTATATTCTATGATCAAATTCAATATTATTTTAAAAGGATGGTAATAAAAGGTGGTTCACTTAAATCAATGATTATAAACACTTTGCCCATTTTGAATCCATTTGGAGATTTTATAGGTTCAATAAGTTGAGATTTGATAATAAAAAAAGCCCCGAAGGGCTATTTTTAATCACAGAAATGCTCAAAAACTTCTACCAAGTGGTCTCCGATCATTTTCGCATTTCTGCCTTCGATATGATGCCTCTCGATAAAGTGAACCAATTCCCCATCTTTGAACAGTGCCATGGCAGGGGAAGATGGAGGATAGGGTAGGACGAGTTCACGAATTTTGGCAACTGCATCCCGGTCATTACCAGCAAAAACAGTAGCGAGCGTGCTAGGTTTTTTGGAAGCTTTATCAAGTGCATACCTTACACCAGGACGAGCGGCGCCTGCTGCACAGCCACATACGGAATTCACAACCACAAAGGTTGTTCCCTGATGGTTTGGTCCAAGATGCTCTGACACTTGTTCTGCAGTTCGGAATTCCTGGAAACCTACATTCGAGAGCTCTGCTCTCATCGGGGCGATTAATTCTTCAGGATACATCTGTTTTTTTAGTTTAAATTGCTCATTAAAGAAATCCTAATTCTAGTTTGGCTACTTCAGACATCATATCCTGGGAGTAGGGTGGATCAAAAGTAACCTCAACTTCTACATTGTTGATCCCTGAAATCTGCTTTATTTTTTCCTTAACTTCCGATGGGATAAATTCCGCCGAAGGACAGTTTGGGGAAGTTAAGGTCATTAAAACGAATACGTTGTTGACCGGATATATTGTGATTTCATAAATCAATCCCAATTCATAGACATCAACTGGGATTTCTGGATCATAAACCAGTTTAATGGCGGTGATTACCTTATCTTTAAGGTTATCAACTTGGAGTGTATTGCCAACGGTGTTTTCAGCATTCATATCAGGCAGATTGCTTAGTTTGAATTGCCAGTGCATAAAGCTTCATTTGCTTGATCATCGCAGCAAGGCCATTGGAACGCTGACTGCCTAGTATTCCACCCATACCGATTTTTTGGATGAAATCAAGCTCCGCGTTCACTATTTCCTCCGGTTTGCGATTATCCAGAACCCTGATCAATAAGGAAATCAAGCCTTTGGTAATGTCTGTGTTAGAGTCAGCATGAAATACTACTCTTCCTTCTTTTTCATCTGCGATCAGCCAAACCTTAGATTGGCAACCTTTGATGATATTTTCTTCTCTCCGCTCTTCTTCCGGAAGAGGGTTTAGCTTGCTCCCAAGTTCCATGATATAGAAAATCGTTGACTCCTTATCATCACCCAGGATTTCAAACTCAGAAATAATCTCTTGCTGTACTTCCTTGATCGTGCTCATTTGTTTTTCAATCTTGCGATTTGATGGACTCCTTCTGCCAGCTTTTCGATTTCTTCTTTTGTGTTGTAAACTGCAAAGGACGCTCGAACAGTTCCCTCAATTCCGAATCGTTTCATCAAGGGCTGGGTGCAATGGTGTCCTGTGCGAACTGCAATCCCCTTCCCATCAAGCATTTGCCCCACGTCAAACGGATGCATTCCCTTGATATTGAAGGACAGTACGCACACTTTTTCACTGGCTGTACCTACGGGTATAAATCCCTGGATATGTTTGAGCAGCGAATTGGCATAGCCTAACAGATCATCCTCATGCCTTCGAATTTTTTCTTTGGTCAAACCCTGAATAAAATCCAATGCATTCCTAAAAGCAATTACATCGCCAATATTTGGGGTTCCAGCCTCAAACTTGAATGGGATCTCGTTGAAGGTGGTCTTTTCAAAAGTGACTTCCTTAATCATTTCTCCACCACCTTGGTAGGGAGGCAGTTCTTCTAAAATTTCTCTTTTTCCATACAAAACTCCTAAACCGGTAGGGCCATAAAGTTTGTGCGCTGAGAATGCAAAAAAATCACAATTCAAATCCAGTACATCGATATCCAGGTGAGAGGTGGACTGCGCACCATCAAGTACTACTTTTGCACCCACTGCATGCGCAGCTTCAATTATTTTTTTCACCGGATTGATTGTACCCAATGCATTGGAAGCATGAACCACACTCACCAATTTTGTTTTGGAACTCAGTAATTTCTCATACGATTCAAAAAGAATTTCTCCCTCATCGCTTATGGGAATCACTTGGAGTATTGCCCCTTTTTCTTCGCAGATCATCTGCCAGGGTACAATATTGCTGTGGTGTTCCATGGTGGAAATGAGTACCTCATCTCCTGGACCAAGAAATTTTTTTCCAAAAGTTTGAGCTACCAGGTTAATACTTTCTGTGGTTCCTTTTGTGAAAATAATTTCAGAAGCTTCTCTTGCTCCTAAAAAAGCCCGAAGAGCTTCCCGCGTTTCTTCGAAATGACGAGTGGCTCTGTCTGCCAAAGCATGCGCTCCTCTGTGAATATTGGAATTGTCATTTTGATAGTAGGAAGACAGCGCTTGAATGACTGATTTTGGCTTTTGAGTAGTCGCCGCATTGTCAAAATAAATCAAGGGCTTACCATGTACCTCTTGATGAAGCACAGGAAATAAATCCCTGATTTGATCTATTGCAAATCTCATAGCGTTAGAATTTGCTTCCAAGTCGCTCCTCGATTAGATTCACGATGTGGGTATAGAAGCTTTCTTCTTCGATTTTTTCTAGCACTTCTCCCGCAAAAGCATATAGTAAAAGCCCCTTAGCAGTGGTTTTGTCGATCCCTCTTGCCTGAAGATAAAAGAGTGCATCTTCATCCAATTGACCAACCGTACAACCGTGCGAACACTTAACGTCATCAGCCCAAATTTCCAACTGAGGCTTAGTATTTACAATCGCATCTTCTGAAAGCAAGATGTTGTTATTCTGCTGGAATGCATTCGTTTTTTGAGCATCCTGACGGACAAAAATCTTTCCATTGAACACTCCTCGACTCTGTTCAGCCAAAATTCCTTTATATAATTCATTTGATTCCGCATGGGGAATGGTATGATCAACTGTGGTATGATTGTCCACATGCGTTTTGCCATTCAACAAATACACCCCATACATATTTCCTTCCGAATTACTTCCCAATAGATTCAAATTCAGGTTATTCCTGATTAGGTCTCCAGAAAGTGAAAGGGTAAAGGATGTGAATTTTGCATCTTTTTCTATTGCAGTTTCAAGAGTATTTACTTCAATAGTCGTTTTTCCCTCGTCCTGAAGTCTGTAATACTTGATCTGCGAGTTGATACTGCCTTTGATTTCGACTACTTTATTTACAAAATAGGCTGTCTCGCCAAGGTTGACTGTCTGATCCAAAAAGGTCACTTCACTAAAGTCACCTACCTCAATCCACACCCTTGGTTGGATCACTTGACCTGTATTTTCTTTATGGAAAGAAAGTAGAAGTATAGGTTTTTGGATTTGTGTTTTCTTTGGCACCGAAATAAAAACACCATCCAAAAACGAAGCTTGGTTTAAAGCCACAAAAGGGTCTTTCGATTCTTTGGCAATACTTCCAATTTCGGTTTCCGGTTTTTCGGAAAGCTTTGAAATTACCACACCTTCAATTTCCGAAGAAAGTTCAGATAGAAATTCTCCATTCGCAAAGACCAAAACATCTCCGGAGAAACCTTCGAATAAGGAGGATTTCACTTGGGATTCTGTGACTTCAAAAGAAAGAGCAGGAGAGAAGTGCAGAATAGCCTGCTCCAATTTCTTACTGATAGTGGTGAATTTATACTCCTCGGATTTCACAGCAGGTAAGCCTTGCGAAATGAAGCTCTCTTTTCCTAACGTTCGTGGGGAAAGAAAATTTACAGGTGCTGCTGAAAAAAGCCCTTGAAAGGCCTCCTTTTGGGTCAAAGTGCTCATGCTTATCGGGTTTGAGTTCAAACAGTAGTTGCGGAATCAACCTCTTCTTTGATCCAATCGTAACCTTTTTCTTCAAGTTCAAGAGCAAGCTCTTTTGTTCCGGATTTTACTATCCTTCCTTTATACAAGACATGCACAAAATCAGGAACGATGTAATCCAAAAGACGCTGGTAATGTGTAACCACTATCGTAGCAGTTTTCTCCGACTTCAGTTTGTTTACACCATTGGAAACAATCCTAAGTGCATCGATATCTAAACCAGAATCTGTTTCATCCAAAATGGAGAGCATAGGCTCCAACATGGCCATCTGAAAGATTTCATTTCTCTTTTTCTCACCTCCCGAAAATCCTTCATTCAGTGAGCGGCTAAGGAGTTTTTGATCAATCTCTACCAATGCCATTTTCTCTTTCATCAGTGAAAGAAATTTTACCGCATCCAAAGGTTCTTGACCTCGGTATTCCCGAACTTGGTTGAGCGCTGTTCTGAGGAAATTGGTGGAAGACACCCCCGGGATTTCCACGGGATATTGGAATGCAAGAAATACTCCCTCTCTTGCGCGGTCCTCTGGAGCCATTTCTAATAGATCCTTACCCTGAAAAATAACCTCTCCTTCCGTCACTTCATATTCTTCACGTCCGGCAAGCACAGAGGCTAGTGTAGATTTTCCTGAACCATTGGGTCCCATGATGGCATGGACTTCACCAGGTTTTACTTCTAAATTGATGCCTCTTAGAATTGGAGTTCCTTCGATAGAGGCGTGTAGGTTTTTTATAGATAGCATAGCGTGTGATTAGACAATTTAAATAAGGTCATTGTGCATTCCGACTATTAAGTCAATTTAATAAACAGGTTGACCAAAATTCCACCGCACTTTAACTCAAGCATAAATCTGCTCTAAGATTTATTGTCAAGTTTTTTTGATCTCCCATTCTATCGAAACTGATTGAGTAGAACCTAGATTGATGAGAGAGCGATAAATTATAACGATTTAGGAATTCTCCGAACTTTGGCGAATACCCTGGAAGTTGATTAATTCTTTGTTTTTACTCTTTTGGAAACTTGATTTTCTTGTGCTTGAAAAATCAAGTAAATCCATTATCCATGTGTTTGAGAAAGTTAGGTTGATTTATGAAACCCCAAAAATGGGCATCTACAAGATCATTTTTGAATTCTCCTTGGATTTTCCAAAACCTTGGAGGGCTGAAATGAATTGAAGTAAATGTATTCCCTGATTTAAAGCCTCAAATCATAAGTCTTTAACCGACTGAACCTTCAAGTGTCAAGGCAAGTAACTTTTGTGCCTCAACAGCAAATTCCATAGGAAGCTGATTCAGCACTTCTTTTGCATAGCCATTCACAATCAAGGCCACCGCATCCTCTGTCGCAATACCTCGCTGATTACAATAGAATAGTTGATCTTCACCGATTTTTGAAGTCGTGGCTTCATGCTCCACTTTAGCAGTTGGATTATTGATATCAATGTAGGGAAAGGTATGTGCACCACAGCGATCACCCATCAACAGAGAATCACATTGGGAGAAGTTCCTTGCATTGTCGGCCCGTTTCATCACCTGTACCTGACCTCTATATGAATTTTGGGACTTACCTGCAGAAATACCCTTGGACACAATTCTGGATTTAGTATTCTTTCCGATGTGGATCATTTTAGTTCCTGTATCGGCTTGCTGATAATTGTTCGTTACAGCAACAGAATAAAACTCCCCAATGGAAAAGTCTCCTTTTAGAATACAAGAAGGGTATTTCCATGTAACTGCAGAACCTGTTTCCACCTGAGTCCAGGAAATTTTGGAGTGGTCTCCTGCGCAGATTCCTCTTTTAGTCACGAAATTGAAAATGCCTCCTTTTCCTTCTTTATCACCAGGGAACCAATTTTGGACGGTGGAATATTTTACCTCCGCATGTGCAGCGGCATATATTTCTACAACTGCAGCATGCAACTGATTTTCATCACGTTGAGGAGCTGTGCAGCCTTCAAGATAAGATACATAGGAAGATTCCTCTGCAACAATCAGCGTTCGTTCAAATTGGCCTGTATTTGCAGCATTAATCCTGAAATAGGTCGAAAGTTCCATGGGGCATCTAACACCTTTGGGGATGTAACAAAAAGAACCATCTGAAAAAACCGCCGAATTCAATGCCGCATAATAATTGTCTGTCATTGGCACTACCGAACCAAGATATTTTTTGATCAGTTCGGGATGTTCTTTCACAGCTTCACTGAATGAACAAAAGATAATACCTAGTTTGCCGAGAGTATCTTTGAAAGTTGTCGCTACTGATACCGAGTCCAAAACCGCATCTACCGCTATACCTTGTAGCCTTTTTTGTTCGTTGAGCGAAATGCCCAATCGTTCATAAATGGCAATAAGCTCTGGATCAACCTCGTCCAAATTTTTGGATTTCTTGGACTGTTTTGGGGCGGAGTAATATTTGAGTGCTTGGAAATCAACCTTTGGATACTGAACATTCGCCCATTCTGGCTCAGTCATACTTTGCCAGGTCTTAAAAGCCTTCAATCTCCATTCTAACAGCCATGAAGGCTCTTCTTTTTTAGCTGAAATCCAATGAATAATATCTTCATTCAGACCAGCCGGAGCCTCATCGGCTTCATAGTTTACCGACCAGCCATGCTCATAGTCTTTGGAAGTAAGTTCTTCTAAAATTTGATTGTCTTTGCTCATGAGCCGAGTTATTTAGACTAATTATATTTTGATCGCTAAGTTAAAACAAGGAAACAAAAAAATATGTTCGCCCGAAAAACAAAATTATTTGGTAACAGTGTGAATTATGCGTCAATTTTCCGTAAAATCTTAGACCACAAGACCATATAAATTGGTTTGGGGAATAAAAAAAATCCAAAATCACGTATCAGATCCGTGTTAGTCTGGGTTGGTTATTTGGATTTAAGCGCAATAGGCTCTTTTACTTCTCAAAAAACTGTATAGGCCTATTGATGCTTTCTTCAAGGACAATAAGCGTTTCGGTTCGGTCAATCCCATCCACTTTTTGGATTTTGTCCAATACCAATCGAAGGTGATTGGTATCTCTACAAATGATTTTTGCAAAAATAGAGTAGTTGCCCGTGGTGTAATAAGCACTGACCACCTCTGCTATTTGCTTCAACTTCTCAATAACATTGTCGTAAAGCGAGCTTTTCTCTAAATAAATACCTAAAAATGCAGAAATATCATAGCCTAATTTGGAGAAATCGATATTGAGCGTTGCGCTTTTTACAATTCCCATATCTTCCAATTTTTTCATCCTAACGTGAACTGTCCCCGAGGAGACAAAAACCTTTTTCGCAATTTCGGTGTAGGGAGTTTTGGCATCTTCATTAAGTAGCGAGATAATTTTTAGGTCTATGTTGTCGATATCTAAAATTTTGTCCATTTTCCGGTATAGGATTTAGATGATTGTTAATAAATGACTCCCTAAATTAGAGATTATTTAAAATATAGCAAAATTTTTTTTTCAATTTGTAATTTATATCAAAATTTATTTACTTTGGGCTTGTAGATATGTTGCAATCAAAAATTTGGTTTTCGGTCAATCGGTAGTTGTTTTGTAGCGTTCTTGACCTATTATCCAAATTATTTGTATTAAATAGAAAACTTTTAATCTCTAAAGTTATATTTGGGTTTATATTCTGAAAAAAGTCTTGCCTGTGGCAAGACTTTTTTGTTTATTCCATTTTTCGATAGGTACTGGGTTGCTTTTACCTAAATTCCGAAAAAAAGTAAATTGCCTTTTCTCCGCTAGAAATTTGTAAATGATTTCCCGTTTTTTTCTGACGGTTGGGATTGCTCAGGTGCTTTCTTCTAATTTTAAGGCCATATCCTCGAATGGAAATACACACGAAAAAATATAGATAATGAAAAAAATCGCTCTGCTGGCCTTGCTGGCGTTCTATGTGGGTTGTCTGTCAGCCCAGGTGAAGCTGTTTCAACCGGAAAAACCTTTTCCTGAAAAAAACGATAAAGCAAAATTTTATACCGTTTCCGGAGAAAGGCACGGGCCTTCTTTTTTTAAAAAATTCCAGTTTCCGGAGGTCGAATATGCCCCCGGTCAAATCCTTAATTTTGATAAATACCACACAGTGGATGTCATGTATCACTGGTATGAAAAATGGGCTGATCAATTTCCTGAGATCGTTGATCTCTATGTCATTGAACATTCATTTGAAGGGCGGCCAATTTATCAGATGACGATCACCAATAAAAAAACCGGAAAAGACACGGATAAACCAGCGGCCTATTTTGAAGGTGGCCGCCATTCAGGAGAAATTACTTCCAGTGAATCCATTCTTTGGTTGACGATGCACTTGCTGGAAAACTACGGCAAAGATCCTGAAATAACGGCCCTGATCGATACTAAAGCTATCTACCTTCGCCCTCAGAATAACCCGGACGGATCCAATATGTACTTATTTACCGAACAGAGAAACCGAAGTACAGTACGGCCAAACGATACAGACCGAGATGGATTGCTAGATGAAGATCCGGAAGAAGACCTTGATGGCGATGGCATCATTTACCAAATTAGGAAAAAAGCATCCACACCCGAGGAGAAAGAAAAGGCAAACTTTGTCATTGATCCCAAAGATCCTAAGGGTAGATTGATGAAGCGTACGTTTCCCGGTAAGGGGGAATACCTTGTTTATACAGAAGGAATTGACAATGACGGAGACGGAAGCTATAATGAAGATGGAATTGGGGGCCTGGACTTGCACCGTAATTATCCGGAAAACTGGAGGCCAAACACGGGTGGGGATTTGACAGGTCGAGGTTATACTCAATTTGGTGCCGGGGAGTATCCTTTGAGCGAAATCGAAACGCGCTCCACTGCACTTTGGGTCCTGAGTCATCCCAATATTTCAGTGGTCAACTCTATGGATACCCGGGTACCGATGCACCTTCGTCCTCCCTCAACTTCCAAATCAGAAGAACGCATGTATCCTCAGGATTTGGCTATTTATAAGGAGATGGACAAGCTGGGCTTATCTTACACCTCCTATCCCTGGGCAGGTGATGTATATGAAACCTATGCTACCCGGTACAAGGTCAATTCCATGACAGGTGATCCCTTAAAGCCAGAGCCATTATTCGGTCATGGGCCTGATTTCGGTTATTTCTATTACGGCAGTATCTGGTATGGGGATGAATTGTGGAATAATGGTGCCATGAAAGATTATGATGGTGATGGAATTTACGATGAATACGATGGATTAATGTGGGATGATGAAGCTAACGGAAGTCGAGGGTTTAAATCCTGGTCTCCACTGAAACATCCCCAGTTGGGTGAAGTGGAAATCGGTGGCTTTCATCCCAAGTTTTTTGGGCAAAATGGACCTGCATGGCAATTGGAAGATTGGGCTAAAAAGCAGGCACTTTTCAATCTTGCCATGGCTAAAAGACTCCCACAGATCACCATCAATGCGCTGAAAGTGAAAAAGCTCTCAGGTGGTGAATTTGAAATCACCGTGGAGTGGACCAATTCAGGGAAGCTTCCGGTAGCACTGGAACAGGCCAAACTTGTGAAAATTGTACAGGAAGATCGTATCTCCCTTGATTTTGACAAAGAACTCACGAAAGGGTATGAAAATGCAAAAGTGAGCATTATTGCTCCAAGCTTATTTGATAAAACCATTTATGCTGGTTACACTGGGGTGGGTGAAAAGAAATCCGCTGTTTTCAAAGTGAAAGTGGAGTCAGGGGAGGAAGTCAAAGGGAAGATCAAACTTTCTTCCACTCGTGGAGGATATTTAGAAAAAGAATTTGTTTTAAAGTAACTGGTAGAATATTGCATGACACAAATAAATAGATGGTTATTAGTTTTTGGATTGATTTTATTGGGGCACTACGCCGATGCTCAACAAAAAAGATCCTTGACCCATGCCGATTATGATGGTTGGGAGAGTCTTTCGTCCGAAAAAATCACCAAAAATGGACAATTTGTAGGCTATCAGATTTCACCACAAGACGGAGATGGGCGAGTGGAAATTTTCCCATTTAAAAACCCCACACAAAAGGTGGTTATTCCCAGAGGGTCTTCATTCAGCTTTTCCTCGGATGACCAATTTGCAGTGGGTAAAATTACCGTTCAAAAGGATTCAGTAAGAATGCTTAAACTCCAAAAGAAAAAGGCGGACGATATGCCAAAAGACAGCCTTTTTATAGTAAATCTGGCAACCAAAAAACTTGAAAAACTACCAAGAGTGAAATCTTTTGCCATTCCCAATGAAAAGGGAAGCTGGATAGCGATTCATTTTGAAAAGGAACTTTCCAAAAAAGAAGCGCCGAAAGACTCCACAACTACCCAGGCAGACTCCACGGTTAAAGCTACCAAACCAAAAAAAACTGATGGGACAAAGTTACTAGTTCGGTCCTTGGACGGAACCAAATCTTGGGAGTTTGAGCGAGTTAAATCTTACAGTTTCTCACCAAATGGGGATTTTCTTTATTTTACTTTGGCAGAACAGGAAAAGGAGGACAATTCGGCGCTTCATCTGTTGAACTTGGCTACAGGCAATTCAAGGATGATTCATGAGAAAATGACTACTTATTCCAATGTGGCCTTCTCTCCTCAGTCTTCAAAACTGGCATTTATAGCCATGGATGATTCGTTGAAGGCAAAAAAACCAGTTCACAACTTATTTATTTATGATATCAAAAAAAGTGATTGGGTAACACAGTTGGAAAAATCGTCCTTGAAACTACAAAACAGCAGGATTAGTCCAGATGGAGGCGTTAGATTTTCGGAGGATGAGAGCCGTTTATTTTTTGGGGTTGCCAAAGATTATTTGGACTATTCCTATGAAAATGACACGACTATTCTGGATGAAGAGCGTGTCAGTCTGGATATTTGGGGTTGGCAGGATGCAGAAATCCAACCCATGCAGCTGAAAAACAAATCTCAAGAGGAGCGAAAGACGTATTTGGCATCCTTGAACCTATCTGACTTGACTATCACCCAACTTGGCACTCCCGAAGTGGAAGAGGTAATGATGGAAAATAAAATAACTAAGGAGTTTGCTCTTGTCTGGACTGATCAACCGTACAGAAGAAATTACAGTTGGGATATTCAGATCGGTAAAGACGTCTATTGGGTTGATTTCAAAACAGGAAACAAAACGCTGATCGAAAAAAATATGTCTGGTTCGCCCAGACTCTCGCCAGAGGGAAAGTTCGCCTATTGGTATGATGCCAGGGACAGCTCTTGGGTGGCTTATGACATTTCCTCCAAAGTAAAAATAAACCTGACCAAATCGCTTCCTGTTCCTTTTTTTGAAGAATTGCATGATTCCCCAGCCTTGCCGGGTAGCTATGGATCTGAAGGATGGCTTGCAGGAGACGCAGCTATTTTGATCAATGATCGCTTTGATCTTTGGAAAATTGACCCGCTTAATCCCTCAGCTGCAGTTAACTTGACCTCAGGAGAAGGAAGAAAAAAACAAATTACCTTTAGAAGAGAACGGCTTAAATGGGATGAAACATCCATCGATCCTAAAGCCCCTTTGATCCTATCGGCTGTTGATGAAGTCAGCAAAAATAATGGGTTTTTCAGCGCCTCATACGAAGGAAGTACGAGCCCGAAGTCTCTTCTTTTCTCTTCCCATAGGTACACTGGATTATTAAAAGCGAGGGAAGCCAATCAAGTGGTCGTCCGTCGCTCCACTTATCGGGAAAATCCGGATGTGTACCTTACGGACTTGACCTTCAAAAACCTGGTAAAGGTATCAAATCTAAATCCGCAGCAGGCTGGAATCAAATGGGGGAATGTGGAATTAATTTCCTATTTGGCTAATGATGGCACTCCACTACAAGGTTTGCTTTTCAAACCTGAGGGATTCGAAGTGAATCGAAAGTACCCATTGATGGTGTATTTCTATGAGCGAAACAGCGAGACGCTCCACAATTATCGAGCGCCTGCACCAAGCCGTTCGACGATAAATATCCCCTATTTTGTCAGCAACGACTATATGGTTTTTGTGCCCGATATCAAGTATGACTTGGGGCTACCCGGACCAAGTGCTTACAATTGCATCATCCCAGGTGTACAGGCTGTTATAGCAAAAGGTGGAGTGGATACCGAAAATATGGCGATTCAAGGTCAAAGTTGGGGAGGATATCAAGTGGCGTATTTAATCACCCGAACGAATATGTTTAAGGCCGCTGGTGCGGGAGCGCCTGTGGTGAATATGACTTCCGCCTATGGGGGAATCCGATGGGGAACAGGTATGAGCCGAATGTTTCAATATGAACAAACCCAATCTAGAATAGGCGGTACACTATGGGAAAAACCCTTGTATTACCTGGAAAATTCTCCGCTATTTACGCTTGACCGTGTGCAGACTCCTGTCTTAATCATGCACAATGATGCGGATGGGTCAGTGCCTTGGTATCAGGGAATCGAGATGTTTATGGCATTGAAGCGATTGAATAAACCTGCTTGGCTACTTCAATACAATGGAGAAGACCACAACCTGGTTCAGCGCAAAAATGCCAAAGATCTATCTGTCCGATTGAGTCAGTTCTTTGACTATTACCTTAAAGGAGCACCTGCACCTCGTTGGATGACAGAAGGTCTTCCGGCTGTTGAAAAGGGAAAAACGCTGAAATACGAACTGGATCAATGATCAATTTTCAAACTCAATGATCAATTTTCAAACTCAATGATCAATTTTCAACAGGGATTCATTGAAAATTGACCATTGATCATTGAAAAGGGATGAAATAAGAATTTGATAAATGATCAATTTTCAAACTCAATGATCAATTTTCAACAGGGATTCATTGAAAATTGACCATTGAAAATTGACCATTGATCATTGAAAAGGGACTCAAATGGCCACAGGAGCCTTGATATGGGGGTGGGGATGGTAATTGACCAACTCAAAATCCTCGAATCTGAATCCGAAGATATCTTTTATCTCCGGATTGATTTTCATGGTCGGCAAAGGGCGTATGTCTCTGCTCAGCTGTAGGTTGGTTTGCTCAAGGTGATTGAGATAAAGGTGGGCGTCTCCAAAGGTATGGACAAAATCCCCGGGAATTAAATCACATACTTGGGCTACCATCATGGTGAAAAGTGCATAGGAGGCGATATTAAATGGTACTCCCAAAAATACATCTGCACTTCGCTGATAAAGTTGGCAAGATAACCTCCCTTCTGCCACATAAAACTGGAAAATGGTATGACATGGAGGCAAGGCCATGTGATCAACATCGGCAACATTCCAGGCGGATACTAAGTGACGACGGCTGTCGGGTTTGGTTTTTATTTGGTGAATCAGGTTTTTGATCTGGTCGATCTCCCCTCCTTTACCGTCGGGCCAATGTCTCCACTGATAGCCATAGACAGGACCTAAGTCTCCGTTTTCATCCGCCCATTCATCCCAGATAGACACACCGTTTTCCTTTAACCAATTAATATTACTGTCCCCTTTTAAAAACCAAAGCAACTCAATGATGATAGATCGAAGGTGGAGTTTTTTGGTGGTGACAACAGGAAATCCTTCCGACAGATCAAATCTCATTTGATGTCCGAAGATGGAAATCGTGCCTGTTCCTGTCCGGTCTGTTTTTCTGACTCCTTCAGCGAGAATTCGCTGCATCAACTCATGATACTGCTTCATTTCTTTTTTTTCAGGGAGGAAAGTTAATCATCGAAAAGTTAAAAACATTCTTTTGACTTTTGGTATTTAAAACATATCATAAACCTTCCCATAAAGCAATACTGTCAGCGATGTTCCAAAAAACCAGCGCTTTCCTTTTCCTTTTAGTTTCCTGCATTTTTACCTTTTTCCTGATTGTATTTTTGCCAGTTGCAAAATTTGATTACGATTTTGAAAATTTTTTTTCCCAGAATGATCAAGAACTGGATTTTTATCAAAACGTCTTTGAAAAAGAATTTGGAAGCGATAACGATTACCTCCTTATAGGCATCCAAAACAAGACTGGTGATTGGTGGGAACCTTACTTTTTAAATCAGCTAAAAATAATTAAAAATGAAATTCATAATTTGGAAGGGGTTGACAGCCTGATTTCGATTTTCGATTTGAAAATCCCGAAAATCACACCATTTGGCTTACAGACTTTTCCCGCATTGGAATGGGAAAATCCCCAACAATTGGAAAGGTCGAAAATACAACTCAACCAGTTTTATGGTACCCTATTGGCAAAGGACAAGGGCAGTCTTCTTTTTTTGATCAGAAATAATCCCTCACTGACCAAAGATCAAGGTGATCGCTTGTATGGGGAAATCCTTTCGGTCTTTTCACGCTTTGAACTTAAACCTGTTGCGGTAGCTGGAAAAATCCAGACGCAAAGGGATTTTGTAAATTTGATGCAAGAAGAATTTAAGTGGTTTATCGCAGCCTCCTTGATTCTTATGCTACTGGTTTTATGGCTGGTTTTCCAGCGATTTTGGGGAGTTGGAATACCCCTTATCGTTCTGGTAGTCGGGCTGATTTGGGCATTCAGCGCCATCCTTTTTGCGGGTAAATCTCTGGATGTTATGTCCGTTATGCAGCCAACTATTTTTTTGATTGTAGGGCTGAGCGCTTTGGTACATTATTTCAGCGCTCTGATCGGAAAACTAAAAAGGGGATGGGACAAAGCGCATGCCATTCAGGAAACCTTTCAGGAAGTGACTTTTTCAGTAGCCTTGGCAGTAATAACCACATCCATCGGTTTTTTATCTTTAAATGCTACTTCAATTCCTGCGCTAAAGGAATTCGGACTATGGACGGGTATTGGTATTCTTGTGGTTTATTGCGCTATTTTAACCATCACACCAGGCCTTTTGTATCTCGTGCCATTTTCAATTAAAGCCAAAGATGAACGAGGCAACTGGGACAAGCTCCTAACTTTTCTTTTTTTGAACATCATTCGTCACCGCAAGTATCTACTCCTGTTTTTTGTTGGATTTTCATTGATTGGGAGTGTATTGGCATTCCAACTCCGGGTTGACGGCTATTTGCTTGACAATCTTCCTCAAGATCACCCTATCCAACAGCATTTCAGGTTTTTTGACACGAATTATGGAGGTTCAAATCCACTTGAATTGTATGTGAAAGCAGGTCCAAAAGCAAATAATTTGCTGGATTTTGAAGTACTTATGGCTTTCCAATCCATTGAGAAGAAGCTTCAATTACTTTTTGGCGAAGGGGAATATCTATCCCCGCTTACCTTAGTCAAAACGATGAACCAAGCCCAAAATCAAGGGAATGTGAAGGCCTTTGCCCTCCCTTCTCAGGGACAGTACAATCGGATGCGGCCTTATCTGGATCAGGTGGTAAATCAATTCGGAAAAGGTGTTTTGACAGAAGACCTTAAATTTGGAAGAGTCAGCGGTAGGACGGCAGATGTGGGTAGTTTTAGAATGGAAGAACTCAGGTCGGAATTCAATCAATTTGTCCGGGAAAAAATTGATCCGGAGCTGTTGGAGGTTAATTGGACTGGCACGGCATTTTTGATCGACAAAAGCCATCGGTCCGTAACCTCCCAAATGGCAAAAGGCTTGGGAGGGGCATTTCTACTGATTGCATTAATTGCAGGAGTTTTGTTCAAATCCCTTAGAATGGCATTGATCGTACTTATTCCCAATTTGATTCCACTGATTTGGATGTGTGGGGTTATGTGGATTTTGGGCATCGAATTCAAACTGACCACAGCAATATTGTTTACAGTGGCTTTTGGCATAGCAGTGGACGATACAATTCACTTCATCTCCAAATTTAAAATGGAATTGCTCAAGGGCAGATCGGTGCATTATGCGGTAAAACGAACCTTTTTGGAAGCAGGAAAAGCAATTGTTTTAACCTCCATGATTTTGATTTCAGGATTTGGATTGTTGGTTTTCAGCGATTTTGGGGTAACCTATTTCACAGGCCTCTTGATTAGTGTTTGCTTGGTTTTCGCCCTGATGGCTGATTTGGTTCTTTTGCCGATCTTGCTTTTTCCGCTAAAAAAAAATTATGATTATCCGCTACTATACAAGTAAAAATGAATGGATTTTAGAAATTCCAGTTCCTTTTTTGCCATTCATTTGATTGAAACAACCGCCCTGATTAAAACATTTCTTATAAAAATAAGCTAGCAAACTCCTCAAAGAATAGATTTATGGCTCGCTAAAAGGCTGAAAATTGTAATTTTTCTTTTCGCCTTATGCGTCTTTGCGAAAAAAATTATTCTCATAGAATCAGATTCGATCTGTAAGGCTCTAAGCCATATCTAGCAAAGGCGGTAAGGCGCAAAGGAAGTCTATTATCTTTCCTTTTCATTAAAAATCTTCTGAAAAGGCAGTTTTTAGCTCTTTTTCAATCAAACAATTCCTTTCCTAAAGAAGGGTGAAAAATGGGGACTTGTAGATGGGCGGATTTTCATAAAAAAATATTCCCTAAAACCATTTAAAGCGCCATACCATCCCAGCTGAAAGTGGCACTTATAGGAAAATGATCGGAATAATCCACTTCTCTGTGGGTGTTAAAATAGGTTGGTACCAAGGAGGGAGAAGAAAAAATGTGGTCAATTCTGAGAAAAAAGAGTACCCGATTATAGGTAAATCCAAATCCTCTTCCAGCCACTTCAAAGGCATTTTTCAGGAAGGCATTCAGCCTAAAATACGTGTAGGAATAAGGGATTTCATTCAAATCCCCCATTAAAATAACGGGGTAAGGACTGTTTTTAACATGTTCAATAAGAATTGTCAACTGTTCTGCTCGCTTCAAGCTCCCGCGATAAAGTTTACCCAAAGTCTGACGGTAAATCAATTTCACCTCCTCGTACTCATCCAAAGACTCTGCTTCAATAGCCATGGATTCCAGGTGCACATTATAAATTCTCAAGGTGTCTTTCCCAACTCGGATATCAGAAAAAATCGCTCCATTGTTGCTTTTGTTGTCAAAAACCACCCCTTCGTTGATAATGGGGTATTTTGAAAAAATCGCCATGCCATAGGATCTTTTTTTGGCATTTCCCTCTACGCGATGGTAGGTGTATTCCAACTTTCCGGAATTACTTAAAATTTTCAGTGCATTTCGGCTTGAGACAGTGAAATCCTGGTAAAACTCTTGAATCACCTTGATGTCAGCGGGATGATCGGCTATCCAGGAGAAAATATTTGGTGCATTTTGGCCGGCGGTTTGTTTTGCGTAATTAAAAAGACGCACATTGTAGGTCAGTACCTTTAGCCCAGCCGGAGGTTCATGTTTAGCATGGAATTGAAAAGTGATTAAAAAAAACTTATATCCTAAAAGAAGACACAGGAAAGGAAGGATGGCCAGTTTTTTCCAAGAAAGCACTAAGATCAAAAAAAGAAAGCAATTGAATACCAAGACCAATGGAATTAAAAATGGCAAGAGTCCGATGTAAGGAAAAACATCCGGCGAAATGAAAACACTGGAAAAAATCAATAGGCTAGAAATAAAAACAATTACCGCAATGAGCTTCATTTACTTTAATATTCCGTGGTTTTACGTTTTAAATAGGTAGTTGAATGGATGGGTTTTTAGCGTTGACTCCACTATTTTCTTCTCTAATTTAGTTAAAAAGCGGTGGATTGTATAAAAAACGGAAGGTAATCTCCGATCAGGCTAGCATCCAAAGGAAGAGGTCAAGTATTTTGTTAGAATTTATCACTTGTAATTTTAACGGAATTCCGAATAAAAACAAGTCTTATCATTCAAAAAAAGAAGAACTGGAATCCATGTTCAATTACCTCCTTATCTTCCTCCTTTTTGGGCAGGTTATCAGCCAAAATAAATCCCATGATTGAAAAAAGGCTTTAATTCCAACTTCCTCAGGGAAATGGCTTTTAATTCATACCATTTTTTTCCTTCTGATGAAAAAAACAAACTAGGTTCAAATAGATAAATCATGAATACAGTTAAGGACATTTAAAGCCACATTTGAAGCGAATAGATGTGAAATTACCCCATAGAAGTCCAAGGCTTAATACTTATTTTTCTCAATCATCTCAATGGGTTAAATCGATAAGTTTTCAAGAGCAAGGTTCTCGATCTCTTCGTTCCATGGCTTAAAGTAACCAAATAGTAAAGCGATTTTTCAGCCAACTTTCTTTGTTTCCTTGGAGCCTAATCAGATAATCTAATTTTTTAAAAAAAATATAAACTGAACGAGTCAGTTTAACTGTTCCTAAAATAAAGCTATCTTCCCTTCTATAGGTATTTGTTTAAGTTGATTTTTTATCCAAAATCCAGAAATAAAAAGGTCCTAACACGCATAGGAATATACCTATTAATTTACAGATGATTAGGTCGTACTATCTATTTTTTAATAGGGTCTTGGGAATAAATCGAGGATAACTGGAAGTTGACCTTATGGCAGAAGATCTAGAGTCGTTGTTTGGAATAAGGAATTTTCAAGTCGAGAACGGCTGGTCTGTTTACCAAGAACCAAAATATTCCACAGAAATTTTTAAATCATTTGTTCTATTTTTACGTACAAATGCCACAAAACATTAGCTATACTATGAAAAAATACCAGTTCATTTTGATTTCTGTACTTGCTTTCCAAGTTGTTTTTTCTTGCCAACCAAAAACAACTGACCCAACAGAAGTGACAAATACCGAGGAGTTAAATGGAGAATCGGCAACTCAGAAACGTCCTAGCCCATTAGAAACAAAGGAGGGGCAAATATCCGGAAAGGTGGCAAAAATACAGTACAGTTCACCAGCTGTGAAAGGTAGAGTTATTTGGGGAGATCTGGTTCCATACAATGTGGTTTGGAGAACAGGAGCCAATGAGGCAACCTTTATAGAACTAGCAGAAGATGTTCAAGTGGAAGGGCAGTTGCTTAAAGCAGGGAAGTATTCGATTTTTACTATTCCAAAAGAAAAGGGAGAATGGACCTTGATTTTTAATTCAGATTGGGATTTGGAGCATGGACATTTTCAATATGACGAGAAAAATGATGTGTTACGAGTTGAGGTAATGCCGTTTTGGGAAAATTCTGTTCAGGAAAATCTAACCATTGACCTGGAATCACCGGGTTTGGTGATCAAATGGGAAAAATTAAAGCTTCCTGTAACCATGCAATAAGTTTCACTCTAAACCCTGATATAATTTTCAGGGTTTTTTTGTGTCAGAAAATACAATTGTTTTTCACTTAAAGAATCTTCCTTTATATTTCAAGCTTTCTCTAAAACCTATGAGATACGTTTCTGCCCTTGTTGTTTCCATACTAACTATTTCCCTCGCAATTTTGGTTTCGATGCCTTTTGGACAAATACCTCCGATTGCGCCCCTCTTGGATCCTTACCATGGTTTTTGGCAAAACTCCTATAGCGAGGATCAATTGGCAGAAGAGACCTTGAGTTTAGAGAATTTGGAGGCTGAGGTTGAGGTGGTTTATGACCAAGAGTTGATTCCCCATATTTTTGCCGAAAACGAACTTGATCTGTATCGGGTTCAGGGATATATCACTGCTAAGCATAGACTATGGCAGATGGAATTTCAAACCATGGCTGCTGCAGGCAGAATATCGGAAATTGTAGGTCCGATTGCATTGGATTTGGATAGAATGACCCGAAGGAAGGGATTGGCCTTTGGAGCTGAATTGGGATTGAAATTTTTGGAAGAACATGATCCTGAAACCTTGGCTTTGGTGGAGGCCTATTCAGATGGAGTGAATCAATACTTGGATCAATTAACCGATGCCCGTCTTCCGGTAGAATACAAAATTTTAAATTATAGGCCGGAGCCTTGGTCGGCATACAAGTCACTATTACTCCTCAAATACATGTCGGACATGCTGGTTGGAGATCGTGATTTGGAATTCTCAAACCTGAGGAAAGTCCTGCAGGAATCTAGACTAAATAAATTATACCCTGATTTCCCTTCAGAAAATGATCCGGTAATTGAAAAAGAAAAAGCTTGGGATTTTCAACCTGTACCTGTGTCCAGACCCGATAGCATCAATTATCCCAACGAGGAAATTTTGATATCTTCACTCCCGCAGCCCGTGGAAGGAACCGGTTCAAACAATTGGGCAGTGGGGGGGGGAAAGACAAAAAATGGAAATCCGATTCTTGCCAACGACCCCCATCTCAGTTTGAATTTACCCTCCCTGTGGTATGCTATGCAATTGAGTACTCCAAATCACTCGGTTAAGGGAGCAACACTGCCAGGTGCTTTAGGCGTGATTTCGGGATTTAATCAAGATATCGCTTGGGGAGTTACCAATGCTACCAAAGATACAAGAGACTGGTACAAAATTACGTATCAAGATCAGTCCAGAAATGCCTACAAGTATGGCAACGAGTGGAAAAATACCAATTTTAGGATTGAAGAAATTAAATTAAAAGGAAAGCCCTCCTTCATGGACACGGTGGTTTATACTCATTATGGGCCTGTCGTCTATGACAAAAATTTTAAAAGCGATCGACAGGATTCAGATTTTGCCTTAAAATGGGTGATTCATGAGGGATCAAATGAGCAGAAGACATTTTTACTGCTCAATAAAGCAAAAAATCATGCAGATTATAACAGGGCTTTGGATCATTACGCAGCACCGGCGCAAAATTTTGTTTTTGCTTCCCAAGCTGGAGATATTGCGATGCGAATTCAGGGTAAATTTCCGCTGAAATGGCCAGGTCAGGGCAAATTTTTTATGGATGGTGCAGATCCTAGAATGGAATGGCAAGGGTATATTCCTAATGAACATAATCCAAACACCCTGAATCCTGAAAGAGGCTTCGTTTCTTCTGCAAATCAGCATCCGGTGGACTCAACGTATCCCTATTATGTGTTTGATCATTCGTATGAACATTACAGAAACCGGAGGCTCAACAGGGAATTGTCGGAAATGAGCCAAATTACGGTTGATGACATGAAGGCTCTCCAGTTTGATAATTATAACCTTCAGGCATCCGAGTCTTTGCCCGCGATGTTGGAGCTTTTGAGTGGATATGGAGAGGAACCTTCGGTTACTGAAAAAATCATGAATGAGCTTAGGTCATGGGATTATTTTGCAGATCCGAACAAAAAAGGACAAACACTTTATTCGATCTGGTTTTCTGAATTTATGGAAAGTGTTTGGAAGGAATTGATGGAGAATGGAGCACCCGTTGTTCGGCCCAATGCATTTCAAACCATAAGCTTGATGGTCAATTCACCTGAAGATTCAATTTTTGACCTGAGAGAAACGGAAACTTTTGAAACGGCTAATTACCATATTCAAGTCGGATTCGATTCATTGCTTCAAACTATAAAAAAATGGGAAATTAAAGAGGGGGATTATTCTTGGGCTAATTACAAAAAAACAAGCATCCAACACTTAGTTCCTAATTTTAGGCCTTTTTCCAAATCATCTATTTACACGGGAGGTGGTGCAGGGATTCTAAATGCAACGGGTAGCAGACATGGAGCTAGTTGGAGAATGGTAGTTGAACTTGGGGCACAGATTAATGCCTTTGGAATTTATCCGGGCGGTCAATCAGGTAACCCAGGTAGTCGCTTTTATGATAATTTTATTGCTAGATGGGCTAATGGAGAATATCTGGAATTCAAACTGAGATTACCGGAGGATGAAAATGGAATACTGTTTAAAACTATACTAAACTAATTGAATAACATGAGATTTATTTTGTTTACGGTAGTAGTGTCACTCTTTGTGGTTTTTCTCAATCCCTTTATTCCCTACTGGATTGTGATGGTTGGAATCAGTGTTTTAGGTTTTTTGATTTATCCGAATGGTTTGGGGGGTTTTTTTGGAGGTGGGCTGGGTATGGGTCTAGCCTGGTTGGGACAGACGATTTATATTGGAATTTCAACCTCAAGTTCTTTACCGGAAAAATTGGTGGAATTGACGGGATTAGGGGATAATTTTTCACTGGGAATGATAACAGGAATTTTGGGGTTTCTTCTTGGCTCATTGAGTGGTCTTTCCGGAGTTTTATGTCGGGAAATGATAGATACTGTTTCGGGTAAAATTTATAAGGAATAACATCCTATTGTCCTCATGCATTTGGTTTTTTCGGATCTAGGAAGCTCCTTTTGCTTTTACAGTTTACTAAAATGAGTACCTTTGCTACTCGATTTTAGGCTTTATGTGTTAGAGTCATTAATTACTTCGAAAACAAGGCTTAGACTGCTAATCAAGTTTTTTGTTAATTCAAAAAATCACTGTCATTTACGTGGGTTGGCTGAGGAATTTGGAGAATCTACCAATGCTATCAGGAAAGAATTGAATAATCTTACCCGAGCTGGAATACTGAAAAAGCAAAACTATAAAAATAAGATCGAATACCAAGCAGACGAAAGTCATCCCTTCTACGACAACATCAGAGCTATTATTCACAAGCATCTAGGTTTGGACATGCTCTTGGAGCAGGTTTTGGAACGAATGGGTGGGGTCGATCGGGTAGTTATCACAGGAGATCTTGCATGTGGCAGGGACACCCGAGTCATCGATGTCATCATCTCGGGAGAAAATTTAGATTCCGAATATATCAATCATTTAACTCTTCG
The DNA here is from genome assembly GCA_964574365.1 of uncultured Limnohabitans sp. Lineage (GTDB taxonomy): Bacteria > Bacteroidota > Bacteroidia > Cytophagales > Cyclobacteriaceae > Algoriphagus. The sequence continues at coordinate 312 of CAZNND010000016.1, read as the reverse complement.
AATTGAAGAATTAATTGAGCGTAAGGTGATTTTTAAATTAACCTCCGGAAAAATTTCTTCGGGTGGGCTGGTACTATTTGATCGAATAGGGATAGTGTGATTTTTTTCTTTAAAAAAGCCTCGCTAAGTCCGAAATGGGACTGAAAGGGCGAAGCTTTAGGTGTAAAGTGAATTTTCTCTTAAAAATTTCGCAATTTACGCGCAAGAAAAATGGTGTAGCCTTCTACTTGTTAATTATGTTTAAATTTTGAAAAAGGTATATAATACTCCCCAAAATTGAGACCAGAGGTTAAGTTAAAAAAACGTTTAAAT
>CAZNND010000015.1:27397-61560 GCA_964574365.1 uncultured Limnohabitans sp. | reverse complement strand
AAGTTGAGATTAAAAGTATTTCACAATTTAAATTGATCTTGGAATCGAAGTCAGGGAAATCGCTTTTAAGACTCACTACTTTTTCCTTCAATAGGTAAAACAATTCAGAATCCAATAGTTATGACATGAAGAGAATTAAGCGTTACGTTTAAAGTTAATTCATGTCAAATTTTCCTCTAGAAGTGCTAACCTATACTCTTAATTTTCTAAATGATCTTAATGGTTTAAATCCATAAGTTTTCGAAATGAAGGTTCTTGATCTCCTAGTCCATTGATTTTAATGATAAAATGTTAACAGTGATTTCCCTAGAATCGAAGTTTTTTTTAAAATGGTTAAAATTTGAACCTAAAAATTTCAATAATTTGGTGGTAAAAATTCATTGAGTCATCACCTGTAATTCCTCAGCCCATGCCCAAAAACACCATTCCTACTTATTTTTCAATTTGTGGCATTTTCCAAATCGCCACTTTGGGAGTTCTCCTATGGATTACGGGAATGCAAGAACTAATCGCTCAAGAAGGACCCCAAAACAAAGGATTCAGTCTCCACGCTGGCATCAATAGCGGAATCCTCAGCGGTGGGGGCGGTCCTAGCCTTTCACTCCATTATGCTTCGAGACGTGATAAGGTCCTCCAACTAGAAAGTCAATTCCTGTTGGACTACCACTCCGGGAAAACATTTCTTAGCGGAAACCCACAAGAAAATGTTGGATTTGGATTTCTCGCCGGCTTGAGACTAAACGTTCGTCCTAAAAAGAACTGGAACCCTTCTCTATTCCTTTTTCCCGGCCTGATGTACAGTTCGGAGACAATCTCCACCTCTTCAACCTCAACCCAAAGCAGCATTTCGGGCGCAGTCGGCCTGGGATTTTCCAGCCTTTTCCACCAAAAACACATGGTTAGCATCGGAATCAACCAAGGCGAATACATTACCTCAGCCTTTTTGAAATATGGATTCTGGTTTTGATTGGAAAATGGATCTAAATCAAAGATCTTGGGATTGAATCGAGATCACAAATCCAGAAAAGGAGATCGAGATTACAAATCTCGATAAACTGAGATAAAGAAAACTGATGAAAGATATCTTTGCGGTTTTTTGATCCGCTCGATGTGATTAACTTGAAACATGGAAAACAAAGGCATCCGGTGGAAGCAAAGGCTTCAAAATTTCAAAAAGGCCTTTTTTCAGCTTGAAAAAGCCGTAAAGACCCCCGAATTAAACGAGCTTGAAAGACAAGGCCTGATCAAAGCATTTGAATTCACGTATGAACTGGCCTGGACCACTTTGAAGGACTATTTGGTAGAGATGGGTTATACAGAACTCATGGGTTCAAAAGATACCCTGCGTCAGGCTTTCCAATTGGGAATCATTTCGGCTGGAGAAGTTTGGATGGATATGGTAAAGAGCCGAAATCTAAGCTCGCACACCTATAACCAAGACACAGCAGAATCAATTGAAGAAGACGTTGTGACGACTTATTATCCACTTATAAAGCAACTTCTCAACAAACTGGAAAACTTGCAATGAATCCTTCCACTCAACAAGAAGTCCTTGCCAGCGAACTTGGCCTTAAAGATCCGCAATTGGAGGAAATCAGGGATTTTGCCCGTAAAAATCCAAGGATTGAACAGGTGATCGTCTATGGCTCTCGGGCAAAGGGAAACTATAGACCGGGAAGCGATGTGGATTTGATTTTAGTGGGAAAAGACCTCAAACTCTCCGATCAACTCGCTTTTTGGAATGACTTGGACGACAGTTATCAACCTTATTTTTTTGATGTAGCAATTGTCCACCATATTCAAAACGAGGATCTTCTCGACCACATTCAGCGTGTGGGTAAGGTGATTTACAGGCGAGGTTCAGAATAAATAGGTAAACACCGACCGCAGATAGCTGTACGGTTTTAAAACAGATAAAATTCCAAGAACCCCCTCCATTAAATCTTAACCATGATTTTTTGACTTGGAATATATTTTGATTAACAAAATCTAAACACGCCCACCATGCTCACTTTCCTGCTTTGGATTTTCCTATTTATTGTTTGCTGGCCATTGGCTATCCTGGCCTTAATTCTTTATCCTTTTGTATGGCTCCTTTTGCTTCCCTTCAGAATCTTGGGATTTGCCATTAACCTTAGCTTTGACTTGGTCAGAAATCTTTTTATGCTGCCTTTTCGGTTGGTCGGAATGAAGTGAGCGGGTTGTTCTATGGTTTCATGGTAAATTGGAAGTTTCCCTACCCCCCCCCTATTCAACATTCCTATTAATAAAAAATCCCAAAACAGGAGATTGAGACTGCGAATCTCCATCAACAGATATTCCAATGACCTATTGAAAAAAGATTTCAAGTTGACACAAAGCTGAATCCTTCCGCCAATCATAAACCTTTGGAAACCTGTCGGAAAAGTTTTTATCTTCCAACAAAACCCAACAGCTATGTCATTTCCAAGATTTCAAAACTCCCAGTTATTCGTATCCTTGCTTTTTGGAGTAGTATTGATTATCAAGCCTATTTCCTTTTGCCTTTCCCAGCAAAAAAGCCCTAACGTCATCATCATTTTTGCAGACGATCTGGGTTATGGGGATTTGGGAGCCTTTGGTAATCCGTCTATTTATACTCCCCATTTGGATCAAATGGCCTTGGAAGGACAAAAATGGACGAATTTTTATGTGGCTGCACCCGTTTGCACCCCCAGCCGGGCGGGATTACTGACAGGAAGGCTACCGATCCGATCGGGTATGACCAGCGATAAGCGCGGAGTTCTTTTTCCCGATTCCAAAGGCGGATTACCCCAAACTGAGCTAACCATCGCCAAAGCCCTGAAGTCCAAAGGCTACCAAACCGCCGCAGTAGGAAAATGGCATCTGGGCCATTTGGAGCCTTATCTACCAACTAAACATGGATTTGACAGCTATTTCGGAATCCCCTATTCCAACGACATGAACCGGACAGAGTCTATCGAAGGATTAAGCGGAATAGATTCCCAAATCCAGCTGGCAGAACAAGAGCGATTTCAGGCCTACAATGTCCCCTTGATGCGAAATGAACAGGTAATCGAACAACCTACCGATCAGCGAACCATCACCAAAAGATATACAGAAGAAGTAATCAGCCAGATCAGAAGAATGAAAAATGGGCCTTTTTTCATTTACCTGGCCCATAACCTTCCCCATATTCCGCTTTTCCGATCTGAGGAGTTTAGCGGAAAGTCCAAAGCCGGCATGTATGGAGATGTTGTTGAAGAAATTGACTGGTCTGTAGGAGAAATCCTGAAAACCCTGAAAGTAGAGGGGCTTGATAAAAACACGCTCGTCCTATTCACCTCTGACAACGGTCCCTGGCATACCTTCAAAACTCATGGAGGATCAGCTGGGATGCTCCGGGGAGCAAAAGGGGGAACCTTTGAAGGGGGAATGCGAGTTCCGGCGATTTTTTGGTGGCCTGGAAAGTTAAAGCAAGGGATAGTAATGGAAATGGGAACTACCCTCGATATGCTGCCCACCATCAGCAGTCTTACTGGAATTGAACTTCCTAAAGACCGGGAGTACGATGGATCAGATCTTTCTCCAGTACTCTTTGGAAGTGGAAAAAGCAGCAGAAATACGATTTTTTACTACCATGGCACCAAAGTCCGAGCCCTTCGCGTCGGAGATTTCAAGGCTCATTTTATGATCCAAAACGAATACGGTTCCCAAACCGCACACCCAATCACCTCCCCTCCTACCGAGATACCCGGCCAACTTACCCAACTGGAAACACCTTTTCTCTTCAATGTGGCGATTGATCCTGGAGAGCGGCATAATGTGGCCGACAAGCATCCAGAAATCCTCGCAGAAATCCGGAAAGTTCTAGAAGCTCATCTTGCTACTTTAAAACCAGTTGAAAATCAATTGGAAAAATAGCGCTTAGGGACGGATGTTTGAGGGAAATAGCTGCCTACTCAGGGAAATCGCTTTAACAACTAACCATGTTTTCCTCCTACTGAAAAAACAAAGTAGTTTCTTGTAGTTGAACCTTCAAGAAAATTAAGAAATACACCTAAAGCGAATAAATTGGGATTGCCACCAGGAAGACTTAGTCGTAATTCTTAATTTTTCAATGATCATAATGGTTTAAATACAAAAGTTTTCAAAAAGAAGGTTCTCGATTCCTTTGTTCCATGCTTTTATCGGCCAAATGTTAAATGCGATTTCCCTAGTTTACTACTCTTGCGGCGCCTTCCCTTCAAACAATTCGTATTTCAACAAGCGGCAATCGATAGTTCCGTTCCAAAACTCAATTCTCCTACTGGCTTTTAACCCCACTTTTTTTGCCAATTCAAGATTTCCGGTAAAAATATACCCCCGATACCCTGCACATTTTTGCTTCATAAAATCCCCCATGCGCTTATAGGTAAGCTCCAGTTCCTCGTTTTCTCCCAATCTTTCCCCGTACTCAGGATTGAACATGATCACGCCTCTGGGTTTTTCCGGGATTTCAGTTTCTGCAAAATCGCAGACCTGAAAGTCAATCAGGTCTTCCACACCTGCATAGGCGGCGTTTTCCCTAGCAAATGAAATCGCTTGAAGAGAAATGTCCGAAGCAATGATTTTCACTCCCGGATCAGAAATCACCTTACTTTGAAGTTTTATTTTCTTGGCCAAAAAAGCCTGTGCATCATAGCCTAAGATATGTTGAAATGAATAATTCTCCCGATAGAGCCCTGGGTATCGCCGGGTAGCCATCAATGCTGCCTCTATTGCTAGCGTTCCCGAGCCGCACATGGGGTTAATAAAAGGAACACGCGTATTCCAATCAGTAGCATAAATCGTGGCCGCAGCCAAAGCCTCCATCATGGGAGCCTTACCGGGAATTTTCCGATAGCCATGCTTGGCCAAGGTTTCACCAGATGTATTGATATATACCGAAACCTGGGTTTCTTTCCAAAAAACCTGGAAAACAAGCCCAATAAAATCCGAGCCGGAATCTGGTCTTCTTCCCTTCAGTTCTCGGAACCGATCCACAATCGCATCTTTTACTTTCACATTGACAATCAAAGGAGTGGTGACCGACTCATTCTCAGCAACTGAATTAATAGAAAAATAGCCATCCACGTCCAGATACTCCTCCCAGGGTATGGCTTTAAACCGACGATATATATCATCTGCATTTCTCAGATAAAAAGATCTGAGCTCATAAAGTACATGAGAGGCAGTTCGAAGATGAAGATTCAGATCCATGCAATCCTCTAGTGAAGCTGAAATTTCTAGGCCCGTTCTGCTGACTGAAATAGGCACAAACCCTAACTCACGAACCTCCTGCTCCAAGTAGGCTACTGACCGATCCTTGCAGGTAATGAAAACTTTTCCTTTTTGATTGAAATCAAGCATGTGCAAAAGTAACAAACTGAATCCTGAAACTTGAAGCCTGCTTTAAAAACCTGACCGTCCATCCTAATTATCTGGCACAACTCGCAATCGTTTTCGTAGATTGAAACCCATGTTTGTTGTGGAGAGCCCCCGATTTCATGAATTTTAGCTTGTTCAAAAAAAATAACACATGAAACTTAGAATAGCTTATGTAGCCTTTTTTGCAGTTTTGACCTTTTCGGTTCAGGCACAAAATGGCAATTGGAAAAATCTCTTTAATGGGAAAGACCTTAGTGGCTGGAAGGCCATCGCAGGCAAAGCCACCTTCGAGGTAAAAGATGGGGTCATTGAAGGGACGGCGGTTTTTGGGACGGGAAATACCTTTTTGGTGACAGAGCAATTGTACACGGATTTTATTTTGGAAGTAGATCTGAAAATAAACCACATTTCCTCCAATAGTGGGGTAATGGCAAGAGGTCAGTTTGATCCCGCTGCAAGAAAAGGAGAAGGAATGGTTTACGGCTATCAAATAGAAGCTGATCCTACCCCAAGAGCCTGGTCCGGAGGCGTATATGACGAGGCTAGAAGAGGCTGGTTTTATCCAGTTGATCTGAATCCTGCGGCAAAATCAGCCTTCAAAATGGGAGAATGGAACACCTATCGCATTGAGGCAATCGGCAACACGATTAAAACATGGGTCAACGGGCAGGAAGTCGCCTATTTTGTGGACGATATGGATGCCAAAGGATTTATCGGACTGCAGGTTCATAGCATACAGAAAAAAGAGGACGAAGGAAGAAAGACCTATTTCAGAAATGTCCGAATCCAAACTGAAAATCTCAAGCCAAAGCCTTTCAAAGGGGATGTTTTTGTGGTAAGTACGCTTAAAAACGAACTGACAGACTTGGAAAAGAAAAATGGTTGGAAACTCTTGTTTGATGGAAAAAGCAGCAAAGGCTGGGTAGGTGCCTACAAGGATAAGTTTCCCGAAAAAGGTTGGGCCATTCAGGATGGATTGCTAACCATACAGAAGTCGGACGGTAGTGAGTCCAACTCCTTTGGAGATATTGTTACAACAGAAATGTTCAGTGCTTTTGATTTGGCTTTTGACTTCAAAATCACTGAAGGTGCTAATAGTGGTGTGAAATACTTTGTCACCCTTTCGGAGGGCAATAAAGGATCGGCCATCGGCTTAGAATATCAAATATTGGATGATGTGAACCATCCGGATGCAAAGCAGGGAATCGACGGAAATAGAACCCTAGCATCACTTTACGACCTGATTAAAGCCAACAAGCAACCCCGATTTGTAAGAAAGCCGGGCGAGTGGAACCAAGGCCGAATTGTAGTTTATCCTGATAACAAAGTCGAGCACTATATCAATGGAGTAAAAGTGATTGAATACCAAAGAGGCTCCAAAGAGTATAGGGATCTTGTTGCTATAAGTAAATATAAAGTGTGGAATAACTTTGGAGAAGCAAAAGAGGGCCGAATTCTACTTCAGGATCACGGTGATGAAGTAAGCTATAAAAACATTAAAATAAAGCCTTTGAAATAATTAAGGGTCAAACCTGTTTAGCTATGAGTAAATCCAACAGAAGAGAATTTATCAAGAAAAGTGCAGCTGCGGCGGTAGGAATTTCAGCCTTGGGTGCAGTTGGCTTTTCACCCAAGTCCTACGCTAGAATAATCGGAGCCAATGATCGGCTTAATGTAGCCATTGCGGGTTTGGGAAGACGACTTGGTGCTTTTTATGAACCCATTGGACTAAAAACCAGCAATGTTAATCTGCTGTACCTCTGCGATGCGATGCAATCCCAAATGCCGAAGGCAGCCAAAAACTTCGAGAAGTGGATTGACTACAAGCCTAAGCAGGAGCAAAATATTTTCAAGGTACTGGATGATAAGGAGGTAGATGTATTAATCAATGCGACTCCAGACCATTGGCACGCACCAGGCACCTGGCTTGCCTTGGATAGAGGTAAACATGTGTATGTGGAAAAACCTTGTTCCCACAATCCTCAGGAAGGTGAATTGCTGATCGCACTGCAAAAGAAATACAACAAAGTGGTGCAGATGGGCAATCAGCAGCGATCAGCCCCAGAAAGTCGCGAAATCATTTCCGCAATTCACAACGGGGCAATCGGCAAGGTGTACATGGCTAAGGCATTTTATTCCAATAATCGTGGCGCCGTACCAAATCCAATTCCACAAGCACCTCCAACCGGTTTAGACTGGGATCTATTTCAAGGACCAGCACCAAGAAAGCCCTACATGCACGACACTTGGGATTACAACTGGCATTGGTACGACTGGGATTATGGCACTGCGGAAACAGGAAACAATGCTACACATGAGTTGGATGTAGCACGCTGGGCCTTGCAGGTAGATTATCCAAGTGAGGTGATGGTGGTTTCGGGAAAAATGCACTTCCCTGAAGATGGCTGGACGATGTATGATAGCATGGATGCCACGTTCAAATTTGCAAACGGCACTGTGATTCAATGGGATGGTAAAAGCCGCAACAATTACAAAACCTATGGTTCAGACCGAGGAACTATTATTTACGGAACAGAGGGATCAGTATATGTTGACCGAGGCGGTTACAAGCAATTTGACCGTTCTGGAAAAGAAATAAAATCCAACCTGGCTAGCAATAATGAAGGCGGCACCGTTTTGGGAGGAGGTGGCGACATGAGTACCACACACGTGGTAAACTTCTTCAATGCGGTCAGAGGCATAGAAAAACAAAACTCCAACATAACAGACGGAGCTGTATCCACTCTCCTATGCCATCTAGCAAATATTAGTAGTCGAACAGGAGAGACGCTGATTTGCGATCCAAAAAATGGTCATATCACTAACTCTGCCAAAGCCATGGCGCTTTGGACCAGGGAATATGAAAAAGGCTGGGAACCCCCAAAAATTTAAACTAATTAGTAAAATTCTCATTTGATTGGTATTCTTAATTATTGACTCACCTGACCTCGATTCGAGGTCAGGTGTTTTTTATTTGTTCGGTTGAGAGCATCTTTGAAACAGGGCTCAAATTTATTGTTCAACCTACTCTAAAAATTTTGCTTTAAATGAGCTAGAAGGAATTTCAATTTTTAAATGATTTGGTATAAATCTGACCCAGAATGGGTCACATGTTTATAGAAAATGGCGGAGGTAAAGAGTGACGACCTCGAAGTGGGTCGAATAGAGAAATGATTTTGGATGCTGGTTTTTGGTGATTTGTGGTTGGTTGTTGGTGATTTAAGGTTGGTAGTCTACGAGGGACACAGACCACGACGGCATAAGGCTACAACTCTGACCCAGAATGGGTCGAATGTTTATAGCAAAAGGTCTGAAGGTAAAGGGTGACGACCCCAAAGTGGGTCGAATGGAAAAATGATTTTAGTGGCTGTTCGTCTTTAAGTACACAGACCTGTATAATTTTTGGGAAATAGGAATAGTTCATTAAACTGTGTCTAGGATTTTATGGGAAAATTAACTACCTAACAGATTCACTTGATCAGGAAAAAAAGTGAATTCCGAAAGTATTCGCAATCGTTTCCGTAATTCAGTCTTCAGATAATTTGACAAAGCCTTCCCTTCTATCTACCTTTTGCATACAAAAATTGATGTTTTTGTCCATTTGTCACAAACGAAACAATTATTTATTAACCAGTTTATCTTTAACAATAATCCCTTTACTTATGCTTAAAAAGTTTTACACGTACCTATCGGTAGTGTTGATGCTGATGCTTAGCTCAAATATTGTGCAAGCTCAGGATGTGCAGGTGAGTGGAACCGTTTTGGATGAGACGGGTATGCCCTTACCGGGTGTCTCGATTCTTCTTAAAGGAACCACACGTGGCACTACCACTGATTTAGATGGAAAATATTCCATTGCAGCTCCGTCTTCAGGAGTTTTGGTTTTCTCCTTTATCGGTTACAATAATCAGGAAGAAACTGTAGGAAACAGGACCAAAATTGATATCAACCTAGTTCCTGATGTTTCAAATTTGGACGAAGTTGTCGTAATCGGCTACGGAACCCAAAAGAAAAGTCAATTAACAGGAGCAATTTCCTCGGTTGGTAACAAGGAAATCCAGGAACTACCTATCACTGATGCTCGTCAGGCCCTTCAAGGTCGTGCTGCTGGTGTGGATGTTGTTCAGCCAGGATCTAAGCCGGGTGCTGCTCCTCAAGTACGTATCCGTGGTCGCCGTTCGTTCAACGCATCTAACGAACCTCTTTATGTAATTGACGGTATCCCAACTGTTGGTGGTTTGGAAGATATCAACCCACAGGACATTACTTCCATGGAAGTATTAAAGGATGCTTCTGCAACTGCCATTTATGGTTCCAGAGGTTCAAATGGGGTTGTATTGATCACAACTAAGCGTGGAGGCTCAGGAAAAACAGTAGTATCTCTTGACTCTTATTATGGCGTAGCAAATGAATTGGGACGAATAGAGGTGTTCGATGGACCTGGATTTGCGGAATATAAAAGGGAATCAAGAAGGGCAACAGGAGCTTATCCTGAAGGGCCAGCAACTCCGGAAGCAGATGCGAAATTATTTGAGCCAGTAGAATTAGAAAGTATCAATTTGGGAAGAAGCACCGATTATTTAGCCGGTTTGATGAGACAGGGAAATATCCAAAGCCATCAAATAGGTGTGTCAGGCGGTGATGCAAAAACGACCTTCTTTGTTTCCGGTAATTATTTTAAGGACACGGGAGTAATTATCAATCAGGACTTTACCCGATACACGTTCCGAATTAACCTCGATCACAAAATCACCAAAAATGTGAGCATCGGTACCTCTACCTTGTTCACCTTGAGTGATCGAAATGGAGAAAATTTCAACCCGCTTGGAGGAGCTTTGCAGGAAAACCCACTTGGTAAACCTTATGATGATGAAGGTAACCTTATTTTCTTGCCTACCTCTGACGGATTGAGAACCAACCCATTTGCAGAAGTGGTACCTGGTGCTCAGGTTGACGAAACTTCAAGAACCAGAATCTTCAACAGTATTTACTTGAATTGGGAAATCACAAAAGGCTTGACCTATAGAGTGAATTTTGGTCCAGATTACACGGTAAGAAGAAATGGACGATTCACAGGCTCACAAACCAATTCTCGTAGAGGCGGTGATGCCACTGGAAGTGTGGATGATAGATTCCAGTTTAACTACACCTTGGAAAACATCCTTACCTATACGAAGACTATTAATTCAGTTCATAATTTGAATTTCACTGCGCTACAGTCTTTCCAGAGAGATCGTTTTCAACAATCAACCATCAGTGTATTGGGTATCCCAGCACCCTCTCAGTTGTACCATAGATTGGGTGATGCTTCCCAGATTACCGGAGCCAATACCAACTTGGTTGAGTGGGCTTTGTTGTCGTACATGGGTCGTGTGAATTACGATTACAAAGGAAAATTCCTTTTAACAGCCTCCGCAAGGGCTGACGGTAGCTCAAGATTCGGTGAGAACAACAAGTTTGGTTTCTTCCCTTCAGCTGCTTTTGGTTGGAACTTGCATCAGGAAGAATTTTTAAAAAATTCCTCTTTTGTTGATCAGTTGAAATTCAGAGTGAGCTACGGCTCGATCGGTAACCAGGCGATCACTCCATACCAAACACAGGCCCTATTGGGACGAACTTCCTATGCCTGGGATAACACTGCTGCCTTTGGTTACCGACCAAATACCATTGGTAATCCGGACCTAAGATGGGAGACCTCCACTACGTTTAATACTGGATTTGACTTCTCTATTCTAAAAAACAAAATCTTTGGTTCTGTGGAATATTATGTGACCAATACCTCAGACTTGTTGGCACCGCAGCCACTTCCTAATTCTACAGGATTTGGAGGATTTACTACCAATATTGGGGAAACGCAAAACAGAGGTATTGAATTGTCACTTTCCACGCTAAACGTAGAAAAAGGCGATTTTACCTGGTCAACTGACTTGATTCTTACTAGAAACAGAGAAAAAATAGTTTCCCTTCCTAATGGAGACGATATCGCTGCTGGAAGATTTATTGGTCAGCCACTTACTGTATTCTACGATCTGAAGAAAATAGGAATTTGGCAAACCTCAGAAAAAGATCTGGCAGCCTCCTTTGGCGATAAAGTAGGTGAAATTAAGATTGAAGATGCCAATGGTGATGGAAAAATAAACTCCCTTGATAGACAAATCCTTGGATCGGCAGTACCCGCATTTTCAATTGGTATGACCAATAGATTTAACTACAAAGGCTTTGACGTATCGTTCTTTGTATTTGGTCGATTTGGATCATTAATCAGGAGCCAATTCCATCAGAGCTTTAACTCACTCTTTGGACGATACAATAACCTGGCTGTAGACTATTGGACGCCTACCAATCCTACCAATGCGTATCCAAGACCTAATCAAAACCAAGAGTTTCCAAAATATAACTCTTCCATGTCTCTGTTTGACGGAACATTTATTAAGGTTAGAAACATCAATTTTGGCTACAATTTTGGATCTGATATTGCCAAGAAAATTGGTTTAACAAGCCTAAGAGTTTACTCCAGTATTCAAAATCCATTTATTTTCTCTGAATACAGAAAAGTGCATAAAGGAATCGACCCTGAAACATTTATTGATGGTGAACAAGGAGTTGAAGGTGGTGTGATCAACGCAAATATTGCGCCTCCTGTAGTACAATACACCTTTGGTATTAATGCTAAATTTTAATCCCAAACATGAAGAAAATGAAAAAACTTAGTATAAAAAATCAATTCAAAAGCCTGACGCGATCTTCGGCCCTTGTACTTGCCCTATTATTTGGACAAGCCTGTCAGGATGCTCTTCAGGAAGATGTTATATCCCAAATTGGGTCAGCTTATCTCAACACGCCAAAAGGTCTGGATGATGCAGTAAGCGCTGCATATAGCACCATAAGGAGCTGGTATGGTACCGAGCGAGGTAACAATTTCACAGAATTTGGTACCGACATTTATACCAATGGAGCCGACGGTTCATGGAAATTCATGAACACCTATACCAACCAGTTTGATTCAAACAATGGTCATGTAAGAGAACTATGGGACGAATTGTATCAAGGAATAAATACCTGTAACGCTGTTATTGAAAGAGCTGCTGATATTGCCGGTGTATCGGAAGCAGTAAAAACGCAACGAATTGCCGAGGCCAAATTCATTCGTGCGCACCACTATTTTCTTATGGTTCAATTATTCGGACCAATAGAACTGAGATTGGAAGAGACTAAGGTTCCAACTAAAGAAGTAAAGCGTAATCCTGAATCTGAGATTTATGCAGCAATTATTCAGGATTTGACTGAAGCTATCCCCGGTCTGGAAGATAAAAAGGCATCTTCAAATTATGGTAGAGCTACGCAATATGCAGCAAAACACCTTTTGGGAAGAGTGTATTTGACCAAGGGAACTTCCTCCTCAAAAGCAGGTGATGATTTCTCAAAAGCAGAAACCGAACTTAAAGCAGTAGTCAACAATAGTGTAGGATTGAAACTTCTTTCAGATTTTGGTCAAGTCCATGCCTTTGGAAATGAAATTAACGATGAAGTAATCTGGTCTGTTCAATATACCAGAAGCCCATTGACTAACGGTGGTGGTAATAATGCCCATGTATTCTTCTTAATGGAATACGATACCCAGCCAGGCATGCAGCGTGACACAGAAAATGGCCGTCCATTCAAGCGCTACAGACCAACTGTTTATGCCATGGAAACTGTTTTCCAAAACAGAGATAATGACAGCAGATACAAAAAATCATACAAAGACACGTACAGATCTAATCGACCCGGTACATATAATACCACTTTTGATAACAGCAAAGCTAGATTAACCTTTGCGACTGGCGATACCACCATGTTCCTTCCTGGCTATGAAATGTCTGTAGAAGAACGAGCGAGCAAGCCTTATCAGGTACTGGTTCCAAGCCGATATGATGAAAAACTCTTCCCTGCCTTGACCAAGCACATCGATCCAGGACGAGTGGACCGTACTCAATTTGAAGGTGGACGTGATTACATCGCCATGAGATTGGCAGACACATACCTTTTACTTGCAGAAGCTCAATTCCGTCAGGGAAAAATTGCAGATGCTACCGCAACCATCAATGTAGTGAGAAGACGTGCAGCTTGGCCAGGTAAGGAAGCCGCAATGGAAATCACTCCTGACAAAATGACTTTTGAGTTTTTGATGGAAGAGAGAGCCCGAGAACTAACAGGTGAGCAAACCCGTTGGTTAGATCTTAAGAGATGGGGTAACCTTATCGAGCGAGTTAAGCAATATAACCCTCAGGCGGCACCCAACATTAAGGATTTCCACGCCTTGAGACCGATTCCTCAAAACCAAATTGACAGAGCTGAAGGTGGTGCTTCCGGATTCCCTCAAAATCCTGGATATTAATTTTCACAATAATCATTTAAAGGCCCTGAGCGATCAGGGCTTTTTTTATTTTGGGAGTGCTTAGTTTGCCTACCCAGTAACAGCTAAGAAATCCTACAACATAGTGAGCTACAGCATATAATCCAGTGAAACTATCCATTTGGCAGAGGTAGCTTCAAAAAAAGGCTCCAAAAAATAAGAGCCTTTTTTCTGTAAATAAAAAACAATAGTTCATCAACCAGCAATCGTAGAAGACCGAATGGTAATTTTTGAAGGAATAGTGATGGTCTGATTGGGAAGATCCGGCTGCCTAGGTTTTGTCAGTTTTTTAATCAACAACTTGGCACATTCCTCACCAATATTAAAAGCAGGTGGCGTAATTGTTGTCAGGGAAGGACTCAATAGACTCGCTATGCTGGGATCCGAAAAGAAGCTGATGATTTTCAAATCACGAGGGATATTCAGATTGGTTCGCTTGACGGCATGGTAAGTAGCCAAGGCCAATTTTCCCACCGAAGAAACTATCCCATCAGGCCGATGATCAGAAGTTAACATCATTCGAATCGACTCAATATTTTGCTCTTCATCCTGTGAAAAAGTAAGATTCAATTGGGGTTCTGGAGAAAGACCGGCTTGCCTTAAAGCCTCCAAATAGCCTCTTTGTCTTTCTTTTGTAATTGATAGCTCTTTAGAAAGCATGAGAAAGGCAATTTTTCGGCAACCCTGCTGGATCAAATGCTTGGTTCCTTCAAATCCTCCTTCATAGTCATTGGTTATGAATTTGGTTGTAGGGATATCCGAGCAAATCCTGTCAAAAAACACTAATGGAAATCCTCTCTCGTGAAGAAGACTCAGATGGGAAATATCGCTGGTTTGACTGGAAACGGAAATCACAATAGCATCTGCCCTACCATTCATCAGCAAATTCACAATTTTCTTTTCCCGATCCACATCCTCCTGCGTGCAATACACCAATAAATGGTAGCCATGCGCTTGGGTAATCTCCTCGATCCCGTCCACAACCTTGGCAAAATAACTGTTGATCCGCTCAGGAATAACTACAGCTATTGTTTTGCTCTTATTCTCTCTCAAACTCCTGGCGAAGGGATTGGGCTGATAGTTCAGCTTCTCCGCCATACTAATTACTTTCTTCTTTGTGGCTTCACTAATTTCATAGCTGTCATTCAACGCTCGGGAAACGGTCGAAGGTGACAGTTTTAGTTCTGCGGCAAGTTCTTTCAAATTGACTCCGGTACTCATGGTTTTCTGCGTTTTATCTGCCAAAAGGATCAATAAAATTCTTTAGACAGCTGAAAATAGAGAAAAATTCCATAAAAAGCTAAATGCAATCGTTTCCGTACTTAATCCTAAAGAACAGCTAGATAAAGAATAAATTTAATTTCGAATAAATGAACTTTATGAGATTCTAAAACTGGCACCATGATTACAGATCGCCTCACAAAAACATTTCTTTCAGAAGACTTTTTGCTTAAAAATGATTTCGCAAAAATCCTCTATCACGATTATGCCAAACATCTTCCCATCATAGATTACCATAACCACCTACCTCCCGCTGAAATCTCCCAAAACAGAAAGTTTGAAAACATTAGCAAAATCTGGTTAGCCGGGGATCATTATAAGTGGCGGGCGATGAGGACGCTCGGGATAAATGAGCAATTCATTACGGGTAAAGCTTCTGATGAGGAAAAGTTTGAAAAATGGGCACATACACTTCCCTTCACCATGCGAAATCCCCTCTACCACTGGAGTCAAATGGAGCTTAGTCGGTACTTTGGGATAGATGAATTGCTAAACACATCCAACGCCGCTGAAATGTTTCATAAAACCTCCGCTGATCTCCAAGAAGAAAAGTTCAGAGCCAGAGGTCTTTTGGATCAGATGAATGTCGAAGTAGTATGCACCACTGACGATCCCGTCGATACCCTCGAACATCATGAAGCCTATTTTCATCAAAATCAGCGTTTGGCCATGTATCCTGCATTCAGACCAGACAAGTCTTTTGCAATCGAAAATCCTCAAGCCTACAAGTTCTATCTCGAAAAACTAGGACAAGTTGCGGGGGTGGAAATTAATTCTTTTGATACCTTGATCGAGGCCTTGGCCAAAAGAATCGAGTTCTTCCATTCCCGTGGTTGCAGGTTATCTGACCATGGCTTGGAAAACCTGTATTTTTCCAATGACACAAGACTCTCTGCTGATGTCATTTTACAAAAAGTGCTTCGAGGCAATATCCCCAATTTAGAAGAAATTGACTATTTCAAGTTTAAAGTCCTCAAAAAACTCTGCAAACTTTATCACGCAAAGCGTTGGGTACAACAGTTCCACCTTGGCGCTTTAAGAAACACTAATGCTAGGATGCTGACTGTACTTGGCCCTGATACAGGCTTCGATTCCATTGGGGATTTTTCTCAGGCTATGGCCCTATCCAAATTCCTAAATGAACTGGACAGCACAGATCAGCTATGCCAAACGGTCATCTACAACCTGAATCCAAGAGATAATGAGGTGTTCGCAACCATGATCGGCAATTTCAACGATGGATCTGTCAAGGGAAAAGTCCAATTCGGCTCCGGCTGGTGGTACCTGGATCAAAAAGATGGAATGGAAAAACAAATGAATACCTTGTCCAATATGGGACTGATCAGCTGTTTTATCGGAATGCTCACGGATTCAAGAAGCTTTCTCTCGTTCCCAAGACATGAATATTTTCGAAGAATCCTTTGCAATCTCTTCGGTCAAGATGTAGAAAACGGTGAATTGCCTTGGGACGAAAAATGGTTGGGCAAGCTCGTATCGGATATCTGTTACCACAACGCCAAAAGCTACTTCAATTTCTCCCCTGGCAATTACAAAATCTAATCATGAGCACATCTAAATTATTTTCCCTAGAAGGTAAAAAAATTGCGTTTTCGGGTGCGACGGGTGTTTTGGGGCAGACCATGGCCCTACATCTGGCAAACGAAGGGGCAGAGCTTCTGATTGTAGGCCGGACTCCTGAGAAGGTAAACGAATTGGTCAATGAAATCACTTCCAAAGGTGGAAAAGCCTCGGGTTATTTTGCTGATGTCACCGATGAGGAATCCTTAATCAAAATGGCGGAAATCATCGGTGCACAGCATGGAAGAATCGATATTTTGATCAATTCTGCAGGGGGAAATATGCCTGGAGCCATTATTCGACCTGATCAAAATTTCTTGGATCTAGATACTTCCTCCTTAAAAAAGGTAATGGATCTCAACTATTTAGGTACTGTACTTCCGATCAAGGCCCTTCTTCCATTAATGCTAAAAAGCGGAAAAGGAAATATTCTCAATATCAGTTCCATGGCGGCTAACCGGCCTATGACCCGCGTGATGGGGTATGCTTCTGCAAAAGCGGCAATCGATAATCTGACCAAATGGCTTTCGGTAGAACTCGCTCATAAGCATGGGCCTAATTTCCGGGTGAATGCCATTGCTCCGGGCTTTTTCCTGACCGAACAAAACCGTGCATTGCTTACCGAATCAGATGGAAGCCTTACTCAACGAGGTAATCAGATTATAACTCACACCCCAATGAACCGATTCGGTAAGCCCGAAGATTTGCTAGGCGCACTACATTGGCTTTGCAGTGATGCCTCTGCCTTTGTTACTGGCACTATCGTAGCCGTGGACGGAGGTTTCAGCGCCTACTCGGGAGTGTAGAGGTCCAACGTTCGAAGTTCTGTGTTCAAGTTTTAGCGCTAACTTGCCCTTAATCCACGACCATAACCTTGAACATTTTACAATTTACGATTGACATTCTACCTAAAACTTTATAACAATAAACTAATCCAATCAATTCCATGAGCTACAAAATGGAACAAACCATGCGCTGGTATGGACCCAAGGACCCGGTTAGTCTCCGTGATATACTACAATCAGGGGCTACTGGAATAGTCAATGCATTACATCATATTCCCAATGGCGAAGTATGGTCCCAAGAAGAAATTAGGCTGAGGAAAAATATCATAGAAGAAGCTGGACTTACTTGGTCTGTGGTAGAATCAGTACCTGTTCATGAGCGGATCAAAACCAGAACCGGTGATTACCTGCAATTGATCGAAAACTACAAGCAAACCCTGCGAAATCTAGCTGAGGAAGGAATTTATACCGTCTGCTATAATTTCATGCCCATTTTAGATTGGACACGTACCAATCTGGAATATGAATTACCCAATGGTGCAAAAGCACTCCTGTATGAAAAAAGGGCTGTAGTAGCGTTCGACTTATTCATTTTACAACGTCCAGAGGCTTTTAATGAATATTCGCAAGCAGAAATAGAGGAGACGAGAGCCTATTACGAAGCCCTCTCTCCCGAAGCCAAGCAACTGATCTTAGACAATATTCTAAAAGGATTGCCCGGTTCAGAAATTGGCTATACGTTGGATGAGTTTCGGGCTATGTTGAAAACCTACGAGGGCATTGACGCTCCCAAACTTGGGGATCACCTTCGACAGTTTCTAGATGCTGTTACGCCAGTAGCCGAAGAAGTTGGAGTGTACCTTTGCATTCATCCGGATGATCCTCCATTTTCATTGTATGGGCTGCCCAGAGTGGTTAGCACGGCGGCTGATGCACGAAGGATATTGACTCAAACCCCTAGCAAACACAATGGACTGACGTTTTGTACGGGTAGCTATGGAGTCAGATCGGATAATGATTTGCCGGAGATGGTTCGGGAATTTGGAGAGCGAATTCATTTTATCCATTTAAGAAGTACAAAGCGAGACGCTGCAGGCAATTTCTACGAAGACAATCACCTGGAGGGCAATGTACCCATGGTAGAAGTCATTGATGAAATCTTAAAATGGCAGGAAAAACGAGGCAAAAGCCTTCCGATGAGACCGGATCATGGACATCAGATGCTGGATGACCTCAATAAAAAATCCGCTAATCCAGGCTATACGGCTATCGGCAGACTAAAGGGTCTTGCCGAAATCCGGGGAGTAGAAGAAGCCTTGCTTTGGATGAAAAGGAAATAATAAGGTTTTGAAAAATTGAGAACTTTTTTCTGGGTGTAGCTTTTACTCCTAGGTGTAGTTTGTTCAGCTGGGTGTAGTTTGCAACTACACCCAAGTATCCTTATTTTGACTTGATATAAAGGAGTTTTACAAACTACTCCTAGTCACAAATATTGCCCATAAACTTTTTCATCAACCATACCCTTTTTTCTGAAAAACTCAGGAAATTGTACTGAAATCGAAAATCCCCACTATCCATGACTGCCTTCTACTCCAAAAAAGACCTTCATTTTCAATTGTTTGAAAACCAAAATTGCCTGGAACTCACCAAACTCGCCTATTTTTCTGACCATAGCGAAGAAACGTTCAAACTGGTCTTGGAGGCGGCTGAGCAAATTGCTGAGAAGTCCCTCTACCCGATTTTCAGAGAAATGGACCGTCAGGAACCCCAACTGGAAAAAGGAACCATACGGGTTCATCCAGACATGAAACCCATCATCCGGAAATTCGGACTGGACGGCTGGATCAATGCTATTTTTAGCTACGAAGAAGGTGGACAGCAACTACCCTGGACAATTCACCTAGCCGCAGGATTCATTTTTCAGGCCGCAAACTATTCTGCCAGCGTGTTTCCTTTTTTGACAACGGGTGCTGCCAATTTGATCCGAACTTTTGGTTCCGAAGTATTGCTCCAAAAATTCACTCCTAAGATGTATTCGGGAGAATGGCAGGGAACCATGGCGCTGACCGAACCCGATGCAGGAAGCTCCCTTTCGGATTTGAGCACCACTGCATTCCCGACACCGAGGGATGGAGTTTTTACGATCAAAGGACAAAAAATTTACATTTCCGCAGGAGATCATGACGCCTGCGAAAATGTGATTCACCTGATGCTCGCCCGAATTGACGGCGCCCCTGCGGGAACAAAGGGCATTTCCTTGTTTGTCGTACCAAAAATCCGCCTGGACGGAACTCCCAATGACGTACTTACCCAGGGCATTTACCACAAAATGGGTTACAAAGGAGCTCCAATAGCGCATTTGATGATTGGCAGTACTGATGGCTGCGAGGGATACCTTGTCGGCGAACCACACCAGGGACTGAAATACATGTTTCAAATGATGAATGAAGCCAGGTTGGGAGTAGGAATGAATGCGTCTGCCATTGCTACGGCAGCATTCAGGGCTTCTTTGGCCTATGCAAAGGAACGTCCACAGGGGAGAAAGCTTTCTGAGAAAAATCTAACTCTACCTCAGGTGCCCATCATTGAACACCCGGATGTCAAGCGAATGCTCCTTTTCCAAAAAAGCATCACCGAGGGCTCCCTGGCTCTGTTGATATATTGCGGAATCCTTTCCGATAAAATTTCTCAAGAAGAGGATTTGGAAAAAAAGAAACCCATGGAAATGTTACTCGATCTTTTAACCCCTATTGCAAAAACTTATCCTTCTGAAATGGGCGTTCAAAGCACATCCATGGCAGTTCAAGTGCTTGGAGGAGCGGGATATACCACTGATTTTCCGGTGGAACAATATTTTCGGGAATCCAGGATTCACCCGATCCATGAAGGAACAACGGGTATACATGGCTTGGATTTATTGGGCAGAAAAGTATGGATTGAAGAAGGTTTAGGCTGGAAAGTACTGCAACAGGAAATTCATCACACCCTGGAGCAGGGAAAATCGATAGAGGAATTGAAAAATCTTGTCGAGGATTTTGAAATACACTTCACCACGTTCCTTCATTCTACCGCCCAGTTACTTTTCAAAAGAAACTTAGGGCCAGAATATTTCCTATCGGATGCAAGCCTTTTTCTGGAAGCTGCTGGAATCATTTGCATGGGGTGGATGTGGCTTCAGCAAGCCATTTCAGCTCAAAAAGCCTTGATTCAAGGAGCGATGGATCAAACCTTCTATTTTGGGAAAATTGAAACTGCCAGGTATTTTATGGAATATGAACTGGTAAAAATCCAAGGGATTACTTCACGCTTTCACTCCAAGTCCTATCCTACTCTAGCAATGGAAAATGACTGGTTTTGATAGCAGTAAATCAAACTCCTTATTGGTTTCAAAGGAAAAAACTCTATAAATCAAAAAATGAACGCTACATTCAAGTGGTAAATGTCAGTCGATTGATTATTTTTGAAGACAATTTTTAAACTAAAAACTAACTAATGAAAAGAATTTTAGTGAGCGGCGGTGGAGGTTTTTTAGGCAGTCATCTTTGCGACAAACTCCTTCAGGAAGGAAACGAAGTACTTTGCGTGGATAACTTTTTCACGGGTAACCGGAGAAATATCCACCATCTGCTGGACAACAAAAATTTCGAATTGCTCAGACATGACATTACCCATCCCTTGTATGTGGAGGTGGATGAAATTTACAATTTGGCATGTCCCGCCTCTCCAATTCACTACCAATTTGACCCGGTTCAGACGACAAAAACCTCAGTGATTGGTGCGATGAACATGCTCGGACTTGCCAAAAGATTGAAAATAAAGATCTTACAGGCATCTACATCCGAGGTATATGGAGATCCTGAAATCCACCCCCAGCCGGAATCCTATCGGGGCAATGTGAATCCACTTGGCCCCAGAGCTTGCTATGATGAAGGAAAACGATGTGCAGAAACCCTATTTTTTGACTACAATCGACAGCATGGAGTAGCCATCAAAGTGATGCGGATTTTCAACACCTATGGACCAAGAATGCATCCCAATGACGGAAGGGTAGTCTCCAATTTTATAGTACAGGCGCTAAAGGGTGAGGATATCACCATTTATGGAGATGGAAAACAAACCCGTTCCTTCTGTTACGTGGATGACAACATCGATGGCATGTTTAAGTTGATGAACTCCAGAGATGGATTCACCGGCCCTGTAAACATTGGAAACCCTGGAGAATTCACTATGATCGAATTGGCAGAACATGTTATAGAACTGACGAACAGTAAGAGTAAACTTGTTTTTATGCCGCTGCCACAGGATGATCCGATGCAAAGAAAACCAGTCATTGACTTGGCCAAGCAGGAACTCGGCTGGGAACCGAAAATTGCACTGAAGGAAGGTTTGGTCAAGACCATAGCATATTTCGACTCGATTCTGAGTGAATAAATCAAAAAAGACCGTTTAAAAGCGGTCTTTTTCTTTTATGCATTTACGCTTTTATGATTATCCGCCTCTGTACAAGGGAAAATGAATGGATTTTGACAGTTCCAGGTCCTTTTTAGCTGCTCTTTTGATTAAATCACCTGACCTGATTAAAAAACATTTCTTCTTTGAATAAGCTAGCCAACTCTCCAAAGAATAGATTTTTGAGTAGCTAAAAAGAAGAAAAATTTTAATTTTTCTTTGCGCCTTATGTGTCTTTGCGAGAAAAATTATTCCTACAAGATCAGATTCGATCTAAAAGTCTCGAAGGCATCTCTCGCAAAGTCGGTTAGGCGCAAAGGGTCTCTAACTTTTTATTAAAAATCTTCTTGAATGCCAGTTTTTAGCTCTTTTTCAATCAAATAATTCCTTTTCGAAAGAAAGGAAAAAAATGGCTACTTGTAGATATGCGGATACTCATATACGCTTTTTTGCAAGTAGAAATTTAAACTGATAAAATTTTGAACCTCAAAGTTCACAATGGTCACGAAGTAATTTAAAACCTTTCTTTTAGCGTTTTTCCTTTTTTTGACCCAAATCAGGTTGGTTAATCGTTTTTCCAAGAAATTATAGGTTAAGGACACAACCTGGAAAAGCTAAAGCCTTAAATTCTAGGGTTTAAAATTCAAAATTGGAAGTTTGGGTGTATGTTGAATTTTACCGCTGGAACCAAAATGAAAGGATTTTTTTTGTGTTATCAGTTAATTGCTTCATGAAGAATCCAACACTTCTATTCCTTGCCTCATTCTTTCTACTTTTTACCTTGGCATTGACCACGATACAGGCTTATTATCCAGGCCTTAATGCGTATCTATCGACAATTTATGCCTCGGTTTTTGAAGGTGATGCTAAACAACACCAAGTTTACTCCGAAGTCACCGATACCAAATCCGGTTCTGAGGAGATAGCTCCATTTTCCGGAAAGCTTAAAAAAGACAGCTATAAAGCCCATCTGACCACAGCAGGGCTATTAGGACTTGAACTGATCAAAAATGACTACCTCCTATACCTGAAAGTAAGTGACGGCAGCTTAGTAGAAATCGGTTCCGGTAAAGGTTATCGTGTGGACTCCCTTACCTACAGCTATCCATTTCTGACTTTCGATTCCAAAAAAGTGTTGGAAGAACTTGGTCAGACGTATGAAAAACTTGCCGGTGCCGGTAATTTTTTCATTGTCTCCTCTGCCACGCGCACGGAGGAGCAGCAAAAAAAGTTGAAACGAAGAAACCGAAATGCGACCAAAGGAGAAAGTTCGCACTCGTACGGCATTTCCTTTGACATCTCCTACATTCGATTTAACGGCATCAGAAGCTGGGATCACCGTGCCCAAAAAAATCTCGAAACCGTCCTCCATCACTACCAGCAAAGCGGGAAGATCTATGTGATCAAAGAGCGGGGACAGAGTTGCTACCATGTGACGGTGAGGTGAGTTTTTTTTTAAGATCCAAAAAATCCATTCACAAACGGCAGGGAAATCGCTTTTAACATTTGGTAATTAAAACATGGAGCGAAGGGATCGAAAACCTTCCTTTTGAAAACTTATAGATTTGAACCATTAAGGTCATTGAGGAAATTAAGAATGATAGCTGAGTCTTTTTTGCAGAAATCCCACTTTTATTCGCTTTAACTGTAGCTCTTAATTTCCTCGTGGTCACTACATGAAACTGGATTGTTTTTTAATTAGGAGTGAAAAATGGTAAGTTTTAAAAGCAATTCCCCTGTTTCAAACGGTTAATTACCAAATAATTGCAATAAAAGAAGCACTGCCAATGGCTTGTCGATCTGAAATTGGTTTTGCGTTTTAAAGTGCTATGGGTTTATAAACAGGACAACTGATCCCTTTCGGGATCGCATGTTTATAGATTAATACCTAGTTTATTGTTTGGGATGCTGAAAAAGAGAAATGGTATGTATCCATAGTGGATGTAGTCACTGTATTGACGAATCAGCCAAGCTATCAAGCGGCAAGAAATTATTGGAAAGTATTGAAGCATCGGCTTATAAAGGAGGGAAACGAAACGGTTACAAATTGTAACCAGTTGAAATTTGAAGCACCTGACGGCAAAATGAGACTGACCTATGTCGCAGATACCGAGTAGCTTTTTCGCCTGATTCAATCCATTCCTTCACCCATAGTACAAATGACTAGTTGCTGATAAAAACCTGTCAGGTTTATTGGCTATCACTTTTTAATTGACTAGTTACCGGTAAAAACCTGACAGGTTTATTGGCTATCAGTTTAAAATTGAAAATTTACCGGTAAAAACCTGACAGGTTTTTAATGCGGATTTTTTCAACCAGCAAATTCACTTCACCTAAAAAACCCTATCTTCAAAGACTGAAGACAAACACAATCCTGTCCATGATTTTAAAGGAACTAAAGCCCAGAAAAGCACTCAACAAAGCTTTTTTAAAAGTAAAACCCAACCGATCCGAAATTGAAAGTTTTAAAGCAAACCTGATCACCTTATTGGACAGAACCAATGACACCGAATCGGAAGAATTTCACAAAAATCTGGTCTCTGACTTTCTAAAAGACACCTATTACAAACAACAGCATTTCATCAACACCAAAGGCCGAAACGACCTGGTCATTCACAACGGTACCCACGCAAGCTCTTCCGTCGGCGTCATCATCGAAACGAAAAAACCAACCAACAAGGCCGAAATGGTCTCTTCCAAAAAACTCAACACCAAAGCCTTCCAGGAATTGGTGCTATACTACCTGAGAGAACGAATCAGCCATAAAAACTTGGAGGTCAAGCATTTGGTCATCACCAATATCAACGAATGGTTTGTTTTCGATGCCGTACTTTTCGACCGGCTTTTTGCCCAAAACAAAAACCTGCTCAAGCAATTCCAAGACTTCGAGGAAGGACGACTCGCTGAAACCAAAACGGATTTTTTCTACAAACAAATCGCCGAACCCTACATCGACAGTATCACCTCCGAAATCGAATTCACCTACTTCGCCATCCAGGATTATCAAAAAACCCTGCGGAACGCCGATAAGACCGACGACAGCTCCCTGATCGCACTGTTCAAATTGCTTTCGCCCGAGCACCTCCTCAAACTCCCCTTTACCAACGACAGCAACAGCCTCGACAGAAAATTCTACAGCGAGCTCCTTCACATCATTGGCTTGACTGAAATCAAGGACGGTGGCAAAAAACTGATCCAGCGAAACAAGGAAGAGGACCGACTCACCGGATCTATCCTCGAAGACGCCATCATCCAACTGGACAGCCTGGATAAACTCAACCGACTGGAGAAACCCGGCCAATTCGGCTCCAACCCGGAGGAACAGCTTTTCCATGTTGCCTTGGAACTCTCCATCACCTGGATCAACCGTATCCTGTTTTTGAAACTTCTGGAAGCACAGCTCATCACCTACCATAGATTCGACAGGCTCACTACCGGCAAAGGAGATAAGTCTTTTGCCTTCCTAAACCTGGACAAAATCAAAAACTACGACGACCTCAACAGCCTGTTTTTCCAAGTCTTAGCGAGACAGGCTGATGGACGTAACGAGTATGTCAAAAAGAGTTTTGAGAAAGTCCCCTACCTCAATTCCTCACTTTTTGAGCCGACCGAACTCGAACAGGTCACGCTGTTTATTTCCAACCTACAGGACAACAAAACCATCCCGATTTTTTCCCAAACAGTCCTGAAAGACCAGCAAGGGAAAAAACGGACGGGGAAGATTCCCACACTCCATTACTTCTTTGAGTTTTTGGATGCCTATGATTTCGGTGCGGAAGGTAGCGAAGCAATTCAGGAGGACAACAAAACCCTGATCAATGCCTCCGTCCTCGGATTGATCTTTGAAAAAATCAACGGCTACAAGGACGGCTCCATTTTCACCCCGGGCTTCATCACCATGTACATGTCCCGTGAAACCATCCGCAGAGCCGTGGTCCAAAAATTCAACGAGGCCAAAGGATGGAACTGCAAGTCCTTTGAAGAACTGAAAGAAGACCTGCAAGAGGAGATCAAAACCGGAAACCGCAAAGAAGTCAGAAAGCAGGCCAACCAACTGATAAACAGCCTAAAAATCATCGACCCGGCCGTGGGTTCGGGCCACTTTTTGGTATCGGTGCTCAATGAACTGATCGCCATCAAGAGCGAGCTTCGGATACTGATTGATTCCAACCACGAACCCCTGAACAACTACACGGTGGAAGTGGTCAATGACGAGCTGATTGTGACGGATGAAGATGATGTGTTGTTTCAATACAATCCCAAAAACAAGGAAAGCCAACGGGTACAAGAAACCCTCTTCCACGAGAAGCAGACGATCATCGAAAACTGTCTTTTCGGGGTGGACATCAATTCCAACTCGGTCAAGATCTGCCGTTTGCGCTTGTGGATTGAGCTGTTGAAAAATGCCTACTACAAAAACAGTACGGAACTAGAAACATTGCCGAATATAGACATCAACATCAAGTGCGGCAACTCCTTGGTCAGCCGTTTTGCGATAGATGCCGACCTGAAGCAAGCCCTGAAAAAAAGCAAATGGACGATAGACAGCTACCGAATGGCCGTGGCCACCTATCGCAATGCCGAAAACAAGGAGCAAAAGCGGGAGATGGAGCGGCTGATTGCTGATATTAAGTCGGACTTTCGCTCTGAAATCAGCAAAAACGACCAAAAACTCAAGCGCAAGGCACAGCTTGCCGGGGAACTCTATAACCTGTCCATGCAGCAGGGGCTTTTTGAGGAGAGCCCCAAGCAACAGAAAGAACGGCGGGAAAAAATCGAGAAACTGGAAGAAGCCATTACGAAGCTAGAGGCCGAAATCGAGGAGATCAAGGCCAATAAAATCTTTGAAAACGCGTTTGAATGGCGGTTTGAATTTCCCGAGGTACTGAATGAGGAGGGGGATTTTGTGGGTTTTGATGTGGTGATTGGGAATCCGCCGTATATAAGCCACGATAAAATAGAATTTAGACAGTTTTTGAAATCGAATTTCAGGTGTTTTGAAGCATTTGCTGATTTATATTGTTATTTTTTTGAAATAGGAATTTCAATTTTGAATAATAAAGGTAATTTAAATTTTATAACTTCAAATTCATTTTTAAAAGCTGAATATGGTAAACCTCTTAGAGATTATTTTAATAACAACGGTCAATTTGTCCAATTAATAAATATTGAAGATGCTCAAATATTTGAAGATGCAATAGTAAATACAGTTATTGCGAATTTTACAAAAAATAAATTTGACATTCGATCCCAAATTGTTAATCAAAAGTATGATATCAATGAAAATTTCTTAGATTTTATTGAAAGAAATTCATTTTATTATCATTTTGATGATTTTAAAGTTAATAATTGGAATCTTGCCAAAGTTGAACAAATAAATTTAGGTAGGAAAATATCTAAAAAAGGTAAAACTTTAGAAGAAATAGGAGCCAAAATACGGTTGGGTATTGCGACTGGCTCTAATGAAGCTTTTGTGATAGATGAATTTACAGCAAATAAATTGATAGAACTGGATTCAAAAAATATAGAATTAATTAAACCATTACTTAGAGGAAGAGATATAAATAGATACCATTTTAAACAGGAAAAATACATATTGCTTACAAAGAATGGTATAGATGTAAAGAAAGAATACCCTGCAATTTATGATTATTTAGATTCATTTGGTGATGATTTTAAAAAGAGAGGAGCCAAAGGAAATCATTGGACAAATTTAAGGGCTTGTTCTTTTTTTGATGATTTTAAAGAACCGAAGATAATTTGGATTGAATTAACTGATACCAATAAATTTGCCATTTCTGACAATGAAATATATCTTTTGAATAGTGCATATTTTTTAATACCTCCGAAAGATTTAAATATAAAATTTTTAAATGGCTTACTTAATTCAAAGGTAATTAAATACTACCTAAGATTAATTGCAAATACAAGTGGTGTTGGAACTACTCGTTGGATTAATATTTATGTTAAAGATTTTCCTGTAGCAAGAGATGTAATGATCGAGTCTAAAATTAATGAAGTAGTAAATAAAGTCATATTTCTAAAAAAACAAAACCCCTCAACCGACACCACTGAATTAGAATCCCAAATCGACCAATTAGTTTACCAGCTTTACAACTTGACGGAGGAAGAAATCGCTATTGTAGAAGGTTCTAGTACCTAACAACTGATAAAAGGAGATTCAAGAAAAGGGTGATGGGAGAAAAAATAATTATAGGCGAATTGGAAAAGTTGGTATTCCCTGAGCACTATCCCTATTTTGAATCCCATTTTAATCTAGAAACAAATTTGCTTTTGAAAGAAGGGCTTTCTGAAAATTCGTTTTTAAATATTAAGTTTAAGATAAAAATAGTAAACTATAGTCTAAGCGTAAAAGATGAGGATTCAAGAATACTAGGCTACTCCATTTTTGAAAAACACATAGATGCCTATTTCGACTGGAGAAAAGAATATGACTGGTATGAATTAAAATCGATTCTATTTTATTTTTTGGTATTCAGTCAAGTAACTACAGCTGAATCCATTTTTAAATTATTCAAGAGCCATAAACTATTACCGATGTTTACGAAATATTTGCCTGATAAAAAACTTGGATAAATAAACTATTTAGAACCTACTTCACAGCACCAACCTTTCCTCCAAAATATTCAATACCCCAAGGTCTTAAGCATACTCTCCTCGGTCTGGTCTTTTGCAAAGAGCCAGTGCTTGATCTCCCCGTTTTCGTCCCGGTCAATCAGCACGTGTTTTGGTGCAGGAATCAGGCAATGCTGAATGCCCCCATACCCTCCAAGGGACTCCTGATAGGCTCCGGTGTGGAAGAAACCGATGAATTGCTTCTTACCCTCCTGGATTTTGGGTAGGTAGATATTGAACTGATGGGCCTCGGAATTGTAATAATCCATGCTGTCGCAGGTCAAGCCTCCCAGGGAAATGCCCTGATAGGCCTCATCCCAGTGGTTCACTGCCAGCATGATGTATTTTTGGTTTAAGCCCCAGCTGTCCGGCAACTGCGTGATAAAGGAACCATCGATCATATACCACAGCTCTTTGTCATTCTGGAGCTTTTCCTCCAAGACTGAATACAGCACAGCCCCGCTCTCCCCTACCGTGTAGCTTCCAAACTCGGTGAAAATATTCGGTTCCGTGGTATTGTTTTTGGCACACATCCACTTGATATTTTTGACGATCTGATCGGCCATGTACTGGTAGTCGTAGTCGAAAAACACATTGGTCTTGATCGGCCAGCCTCCACCGATGTCCATGGTATCCAGACTTGGAGCAACCTTTTTCAAATCCACATACTTCTG
Organism: uncultured Limnohabitans sp.; assembly: GCA_964574365.1. Lineage (GTDB taxonomy): Bacteria > Bacteroidota > Bacteroidia > Cytophagales > Cyclobacteriaceae > Algoriphagus. The sequence continues at coordinate 32,374 of CAZNND010000015.1, read as the reverse complement.
GATAAATCGGGTCAATTCGGACCAATAGTAAGCCGTGTCTTTGATGCCTGAATTGATGAAAAAGTGAAGCATTTTGAGGCTCACCTGAGGATTATCCTTGATTTTTTCCTCGTAAAGCCGGATGATGTCGTTGTAGCGAACACCCAATCGGGAAGTGTAAAAGCCAAACTTGGGTTCCTCGTCAGCTGCTATGCGAATGCCGACCTGAAATGGCACTTTTACGTGCTCCAGGTAATAATCGATCTCCGTCAGGTTGTCGAGGATCGGAATGCAGTTTTTGAACCCATCATTGAGCAGCTCAGAAACATACTCTTTGTATTTCTCCCGCTTAAAGCCATTGCAAACAATGTATGTATCCTTGGTGATTTTACCCTTGGCATACAGGCTACGAACCAAGGGAATATCAAAGGTCGAAGAAGTCTCGATATGGATGTCGTTTTTCAGGGCTTCATCCAGGACAAAGCTAAAATGAGAGGACTTGGTGCAGTAGCAGTATGTGTAATTACCCTGGTAATTATGCGTTTTCATCGCATTTCCAAAGTATTGCTTGGCATTTTGGATGCTCTCCGAAATCTTCGGTAGGTAGGTCAGCTTGAGCGGCGTACCGTAGGTTTCGATGATTTCCATCAGGTTGACTCCATTGAAAAAAAGTTCATTGTTTTCTACATGAAACTCTTTGGTCGGGAAGTCAAAAGTCTGCTGGATCAAGTCAATGTATCTGTTCATTTACCAAGTGGTTTAGCTACTTAAATTCAGGTTGCAAAAATTGCGCTTTTATCGGGGGATATCAAATGCAAAAGGGACAAATCCAAAAGAACTTGTCCCCTCTGTCAAAATTCCCAAAAACTCAATCCCAGGAGGACCCTTGGAGGGTGGCTTGGAGCAAGGCTTGTTCGGCCTGATGCCTTTTGTTGTTTTCGATGACTTTTTGCAAAAGCTGCTTGAAGCGAATTTCCTTTTTCAGCAAGCTGATTACCTGGTCGAAAAATCTGTCCACGTCCTCTTGTTCCACTTTTGAATAGGTGAAGAAGACTTGAGCCTTCTCAAAATCATAAATCAAACTCAAAGAAGTTGGTTTTCCCAATAATACCAAGCCCCTAAAAAGTGGCAGAAGCTTTTCGAATCCTTTTTCGAAGCGGCACATCCCCTGCATGCGGTTCCCGATCTGCTGGGAAGAAATTTTCAGGATTTCCTGGTTACCGTGACCTAATCTGGTCAAATCTTGAATGGTTGTCAGAATCAGAGATCCCGTTGGCGATTCCAAACTGCTGAGTTGTACTGCTGCGCTCATTTCAAAGGAGTTAAAGATGAAAACGTTTCAAATGTAAAACGTATATTTTTAAAAACCTATATTCCCTATAATATATATAGGTTTATAATAAAAGAATACATTGTTAGCTACCCACATTTAAGAAAAAAATAACACTTACCTGAAGGGCATAAAATCAATGAAATTCAACTGATGAATCGATTTAACCGCAGTAGTGCAAAGACCGCAAAGGAAATTTTAGAAATTAGTTTTGAATGGTTTGAATCTTTTTAAAAGACTCGATCAATGTTGTCTGCAAGAATTAGTTAAAATACTTTGTTTTTCCTTTGCGTCCTTTGCGACTCTGCGGTAAAAGAATTAAAAATGGTTTCAGAAAATCGTAGCTCTTGATAAACGATTATTTTTTTTGCTTACTCCAATGTACTAGAATTTAAGCAGGTATTCATTGAAGTAAACCTGTTTGTCAATTGTTTAAATTTGTATAAGAATATAATTTTCGAAAACCCAAATATTACTTGAAATGAGAAAGATAAAGCTTGTGGAAGTCCGATCGGAGATCGCTGCCGGCACGAGGGGAGCGAGTTTAGGCGTGGATGCGCTGAAAATTGCCAGTTTGGATAAGAAGTCAAATTTTTTCACCCAGTTTGATCCAATCAGTGTGCCAGATGCAAACAATTTTCTTTGGAAGGGCAATAAACACCCGCATGCAAAGTACATAGACGGAGTCTATCAGGTGTTGAAAAATGTCTATTCCACCATCGAATCGCTGCGATTGGAAAAGAAATTTCCCATCGTCCTCGCCGGAGACCACAGCACTGCGGCGGGAACGATCATGGGGATCAAGGCAGCACATCCAGAGAAGCGACTGGGGGTCATTTGGATTGACGCTCATGCGGATCTGCACACCCCCTACACCACCCCATCAGGAAACATGCACGGCATGCCCTTGGCAATGGCAGCGCAACTGGACAATTTGGAATGCAAGGTCAATTCCCCCAGTTCAGAAACCCTTTCATTTTGGGAAAAAATCAAAAAAATCGGGGGGGACTTTCCAAAAATTGAGCCCAAAGACATCGTGTTTATTTCTGTAAGGGATACGGAAGAACCAGAGAACTACCTGATTGAAAAGTTCGGGATCAAAAACTTCACTACGGCAGAGGTGCGATCTTTAGGCGTTTCGAAAGTTGCACTAGAGACCTTGCAGTTGTTGAAGTCTTGTGATCAGCTCTATATTTCCTTCGATGTGGACAGTTTGGACAGCTCGATTTCAGTGGGAACAGGCACTCCGGTACCCAATGGTCTGAGCGTGGAAGAAGCGATCCAACTCAATGCCGAACTGATCAAGGACAAGCGGGTGTGTTGCTGGGAAATCGTCGAGGTCAACCCCACCCTGGACACGGAAAACACGATGGCAGAGATTGCCTTCGAAGTCTTGGAAATCACCACCAAATCCTTGATTGCCAATTTTTAAAATAGGATGGGTTGAGTGGATAGATAAGAATTTGGGAAATGCATTTCCCTGTCAGGGTCGATCGGGATCATGGAGGCATCTTTCTATAAACAGGTGATCCCTGCGGGATCAACTTTCTTCTTTCAATAGTGCAGCACATAAAAATTCCAAAATAATATTTCACCCACCTTTTATCCATTACTTATAATTAATTTAAATAACACCCTGATACTAGTTAACTTAAATTATTTATATTTACTACTAGTATGATATCACTTATATCTCCCTTTAAAGCACAGTTAAAAATTGCACAAATCATCCGGGAAATGCGATTGGCTCAAGAATTAACCCAAGCGGGCCTGGCCGAACGATCCGGAGTTCCGCTCGCTACCCTTCGAAAGTTTGAACAAAAGGGTCTTATTTCCTTGGAATCATTCCTTAAACTGTTGTGGGTTTTGGGAGGTTTGGAGGAAATGATTAACACCTTAAAACCTACAACTCCTGCGTATAAATCAATTGAGGAGGTATTGGATGACCCATTGAAGAAAAATCGAAAAAGAGGGAAAAAGAAATGAAAACAGGAATTTCATCCTTAAACGTGGGCATTGACTTCGGCTCGGGCATTGAGTCTGTAGGAAGGTTGGCTAGTAGAGATCAGCTGATTTATTTCGAATATGAAGCCGATTTTTTCCAAAAGGGTATTGAAATTTCCCCTTTGAAATTACCACTTCGAAAAGGAGTATTGCAATTACCTACCCGTCCTTTTGATGGTCTTGCAGGAGTTTTTGCCGATTCTTTACCGGATGGTTGGGGACGATTGCTCATGGACAGAAAATTAAGAGCAAATGGAACTTTACCATCAAGCGCTTCAAGCCTTGACCGCCTTTCCTATGTTGGGATTTGGGGAATGGGAGCATTGGTCTATCAACCCGAACAATCGGTAGTCGAGGAAACGGGTAGGATTGAATTGGATTTTTTGGCAAGACAGACAGAAGAAGTACTAGGTGGAAACTCCAGCGGTATATTGGATGAACTGCTATCACTCAACGGATCCTCTGCGGGGGCTCGCCCCAAAGCACTTATAGGCTTCAATGAAACAAGAGATTTGATCACTCATGGAGAAAAGGAATTGGAGCATGGGTTTGAGCCCTGGATCGTAAAGTTCCCAAACACCCAGGATGGAACCGATGCAGGTGCCATAGAATATTGCTATTCTTTATTGGCCAAGGAAGCAGGAATTATCATGCCCGAAACCCATCTTTTCCCATCTAGAAAAGGGCCTGGATATTTTGCTGTGAAGCGTTTTGACAGAATCGGATCTAAAAGGCTACACATGCATACCGCAGCAGGTTTGTTGCATGCTGATTTTAGAGTACCCAGTCTTGATTATGAGGATTTATTGAATCTGACCGGTTTCCTAACAAAGGATGTTCGGGAAGTTGAGAAGATGTTCCGATTGGCAGTTTTTAATGTTTTGGCGCATAACCGCGACGACCATGCCAAGAATTTTAGTTTTTTGATGGATAACACAGGTACTTGGAGACTTGCTCCAGGGTATGACCTCACCTTTTCTTCAGGCCCCGCAGGCCAACAAAGTACGATGGTCTTGGGAGAAGATAAAAACCCCAGGGTCAGCCTACTTTCCAAACTTGGTTTGGAAGCAGGTTTATCAAAAAGCCATGTCAATTCGATTGTGGATCAAACCCGAACCGCATTGGAAAAATGGGATGGCTTTGCAAAAGAGTTTGGGGTTAATGATTCATTCAGGGCAATGATTTCAAAGGCAATCCGAATCGATGATTAGATTTTGAGCTCAATGCCTTCCACCGTGGTTTGTGTCCCCACAGACTACAGAATTTTCAAAACAAAATATTCCCACTGCTACCCAAGTGAGTGTCTCCTCTCACTTGACTTTTCGAACTTGGTTCGCTGTGTGGGCTCACTTACCCAGGCAAAAAACAGCCCGAAAATTTCTTCTCGGGCTGTTTTGTTGGTTTTTGATTCTTAAACCCTTTGATCAAATTGAGTTTTATCATTGAACTTGATCATTGAAATCCTTGATCATTGAGCCTGGCACTTGAGTTTGATAATTGATAATTGATCATTGAGTTTGATCATTGGTCATTGATAATTGAGTTTGATCATTGGTCATTGATAATTGAGTTTGATCATTGATCATTGATAATTGAGTTTGATCATTGGTCATTGATAATTGAGTTTGATCATTGGTCATTGATAATTGAGTTTGATCATTGAT